>NZ_CALIXW010000038.1 GCF_938046015.1 uncultured Porphyromonas sp.
AATCTTTTCGGAAAAAGTGGCTAAACTTTTGCGCAAAAGATTAGCCACTTTTTCTGGGAAGATTAGTAACCTTGTCCTTAGAGTACCTAAACCTCCGTCGGGAGGGCCTTCTAACTCCTCTGTCTTCGCCTATAAGAGCGAAGTAAAACCTTTATGTGAAGGCTTCGAACGCTCAATAACCGCCGTACCTTCTAGCTGCGCTTCGTGTAGCTTCGTCAGCCCAAGGGGTACAAGCGTGGCTAGGGCTCCCTCCCATCTTCGAGGCAAAACTAGAGCATGATAACTAGCCTCTCCATGCTTATTCAATGCAAACGAGATCAAAGCCTTCAGAAGATCGCGTCGCGTGGATAGCTAAACTTCCCGAGGACCTTCAGTGAATCTCGGAGGGGTAGATACCAGACTGTCAGCAGGCTATCCTCATTCAAGCTCCAGGTGAACTCTAGGATCTGCGTCCGATGCGCCCTGCGCTCTTCGTCCGAAAACAGATCTTCTATCGGCGCCCTAAACTCATCGTGCCCCTCGGAGAGGATGAAGCTATCCCGTCTCAAGGGGCTGTAGAACTGATCCAGCTCGTCGATGGAGTAGGTATTGGGGGACTTGGAGCGAAGAGTTCTCTCCTGCCCTGAGCCCTTCTGTGAGGAACACGATAGCCCGAGCGAGAGAAGGGTGCTGGCATATAAGATGCTTATCCGCATAGGCTTGCAGGTATAGCTATAGACCAAGGTCTGATTGGATGAATAGAAAAGCTGATTGTCATGAATATCGACACCGAGAGCTAGGCTTAGAGCCAATCTGCTTCTGCTTACAATTGATTGAACTTATTCATGGCGTTCGCTTTAATGTCGTCCGCAATATCGATGTAGGGCTTCATCGCCTTATAGTCGCTGTGCCCTGTCCACTTCATCACGACTTGAGGAGGGATGCCGAGGGCAAGCGCATTACAGATAAAGGTCCGACGACCAGCATGCGTACCAAGCAGAGCATATTTAGGTGTCACTTCATCGATGCGCTCGTTCCCCTTGTAGTAGGTCTGGCGGATAGGTTCGTTGATACCAGCAAGTTCAGCAAGCTCCTTGAGGTACTCATTCATCTTCTGGTTAGTGATCACGGGCAGTGCCTTGTCGTGCTCAAATACCACATCCTGATACTTCTCCAAGATAGCCTTGCTGTGCTTATTGAGCTCGATAACCAGGCTATCAGAAGTCTTAATCGTAGTGATTTCTATATGATCTTCCTTGATGTCGCTTCTTCTGAGATTGTAGACATCTGAGTATCGCAGTCCGGTAAAGCACTGGAAGAGGAAGACATCACGCACACGATCAAGCGACTGCTTTGCTGGAGGGATCTCGAACTCTCGGAGCTTCGTCAGCTCCTCCCAAGTCAAGAAGATGATCTTCTTCTGCGTATCCTTGAGCTTAGGTCTGAAGGTATCGTAAGCATTGTTCCTATGCATTCCCTGGCTGAAGCTCCAACGTAGAAACCACTTCAAGAAGCTGAGCTGCTTCCCGATCGTGCTATTGCGCATCTCGCGTACTTCTCGGAGGTAGCGCACATACTCCGTCAGACCAGCCTCGTTGAAGAAGGAGAAGCTAAGGTCTACTCGGAAGGCTCTAAGGTGATTTTTCACCGCAGCAAACTTCTCATAGGTAGCGTGCGTCCAGTCGTTCTGTCGGCCACAGACACGTACGAACTCATCAAAGGACTTGTAGAACTCTGCCGAAGCATCAGGCTTATCGGAAGTCTGCTCCGCTTCTACGTTGTCAGACCTATGACGGGCATTGAAGGCGCTCTTAACATCGGCGGGGCTTGGCATGACCTCCACCACTTCAAAGCGCTTAAAGACCTCCTGTAGCTCGGTGTAGTAACCCAAGAGCGCAGCGTTGATCTCCGAGGCTGATTGCTTAAGCTTGTTCGTGCATCCGTTCTTTACTCGTTGCTTGTCAGCATCCCATTTAGCCACATCGATACGATAGCCCGTAGTGAACTCTATTCGCTGGGAAGCAAAGTTCACTCGCATGCGGATAGGGACGTTTTCCACGATCAGAACACCGTCCTTCTTCCGGCTCTCCAGAGCAAAGATGATATTACGCTTGATATTCATAATTCTCGGGTGCATAGTTTACACACCCAAAGATACACCCAAATATGGATACGACAAGGGAGATCCCATGATACTCTGCTTTACCCAGAGTGGGAGAATAACAACTGATATATAGCATATTGAATACATTCGATCAGTCGTGAGGGTTCAAGAGAAAGAGCCGCCCTCTCCGCAAAGAGGCTTCAAAGTGGCTGCAAAATGGTCGTCAGAGAAGCCTTCAGAATAAGCAGAACCCTTGTAGGACTAGGCCCTACAAGGGTTCTGCTTTATATCCCAGCAATAGATCCGGGCGCTTAGCACTAGGGGCTAAGCGCCAGTCTTCGGCCAAGATCTGCTACAGAAACTGCTACACAAAAGAAGGCGCAGCAATCGGTGTAGCAGTGAGGACAAGCTGAAGGGCTGCACCGACACAGCCCTTCCTCGATTCGCTGGGGATAGTCCTCGCTCGCGCCTCGTAGCTAAAAAAAGACCACGCCCCGCAGCTTGATACGAGCTGCGGGGCGTGGCCTTTAGAGGTGCTTAGAGCGTGAGGCGAGCGGCCTGCGGATGAAGGCAGGCGCCTCGCGGAGATGGGGCTAGAGGTACTGCTTGAGCGCCTCGCAGTTGGTGCCGTGGCGGAGGCTGCGGACACCCTTCTCCTTGATCTGACGGACGCGCTCGCGGGTCAGGCCGAACTTCAGGCCGATCTCCTCCAGCGTCATCTCGCCGCCGCCGTGTAGGCCGAAGGCCAGCTTGATGATCTCGGCGTCGCGCTGAGGCAGGCTCGAGAGGACGTGGTCGATCTCGCGGGAGAGGGATTCGCGCATCAGCGCCTGGTCGGTCTTGGGCATGTCGTCGCTGCTCATCGTGTCCAGCAGCGTATTATCCTCGCCCTCGGCTAGCGGTGCATCCACCGAGATGGAGCGGCCAGAGATCTTCAGTACCTCCGAGATCTTCTCCTCGGGGATGTCGAGCTCGACGGAGAGCTCCTCGGGGCTAGGCTTGCGCTGGTGCTCCTGCTCGAAGCGGGCGATGGCCTTGGTAATCTTATTGAGCGTCCCCACCTGGTTGAGCGGGAGACGTACGATACGGGCGTTCTCAGCGATGGCCTGGAGGATAGACTGACGGATCCACCACACAGCGTAGGAGATGAACTTGAAGCCTCGCGTCTCGTCGAACTTCTCCGCCGCCTTGATCAGCCCTAGGTTGCCCTCCTCGATGAGGTCGACGAGCTCAAGGCCTTGGTTCTGGTACTGCTTGGCGACAGAGACGACGAAGCGGAGGTTGGCACGCACCATACGGTCCAGAGCACGGCGGTTCCCCTGCTTGATCTTCTGGGCGAGCTCTACCTCCTGGTCTATGGTCAGTAGTTCCTCACGCCCTATCTCCAGCAGGTAGCGGTCTAGGTCCTCAGTACGGCGGGTGATGGTCGCTGCGATCTTGATCTGTCTCATCGTGTATCTCTATGTCTTATATGTCTTCGTCTAAAGTAATGGAGGCCCCAGCGGTGGGGATAGGTCAGGCTAGCGCCTACCGATTCGCTGGGCTCGAAATAGGCGCAAAGATAACAAATATATGCTACACTGAGATGCTAGCGCTAGGCTTCCTCCGTAGTAGAGACAGCTCGCGCGCGGAGAATGTTCACCGAGCTAAGGCGCCGCTCGGGCCAAGCCTAGAAGAGCGTATAGCCGAGGCTAAGCCAAGAGGACGTCGTGCGCAGGCTCGACCTGCGAGGCGCGTCCTGCCAGATGTTGGTGAGGCCCTGCTCGATGCCGAGGCGCAGGAAGAAGCTCCCCAGCTCGAGCTTCGCCGCTAGGTGTAGGGCGAGGTCTCGCTCCTTGAGGCTGAGGCTCGGGCGTTGCCCCTCGGGGAGCCGATAGGGATCGTAGTCCGTCGTGGCAGTCCGCTCGCTGTGGGAGGCGGCGTGGTAGCTGTAGCTGCCACCGAGGGCGCTATTGTAGGACAGACCGAGCTCCCCACTCACGCCCGCCCCAACGAAGGGCACTGCCAGGCGCATCCCCACCGCGACGGGGATGCTGAGGTACTGCAGGCGGAGCTGCTCCGTACCCGTGAGCCCCTGCGCCCCGAGCTCCAGCGGACGGCTGCCCCTACGGCTAAGCTCATTATTGGCCCCGAGCTGCTGATAGTAGAGTCCCGCGGAGACGTAGGTCAAGGGCCCGAGTGAGAGCTCAAGGCCTGCACCAGCCCTTAGCCCTTGGATGCCGCCGAGCGGGCCCGAACTACCCGGCTGCGTCATACGGAGGTTCGCCGAGCTCATCCCGAGCTCGAGGCTAGGCCGTAGGAAGGGGTTCTGCGCCCCCAGCGGGAGGCTGAGGAGGAGCGCCCCCAGGGCCAGGAGCGTACGTAGGCGGATCATAAGAGGGGGCTCTTAGGCTAAGGGTTACGGTCGGGGTACGAGGCCACGACTAGAACCACTTGATCTTACGGAAGAGGAAGAAGGCGATCCCCGAGATCATGGCCGAGACGCAGAAGATGAAGAGGAAGGCCCAGTGCCAGTCCCCTAGGTAGACATCAACGTTCATCCCGAAGAAGCTGGAGATCATCGTCGGTATGGTCAGCACGATGGAGATGCTGGTCATACGCTTCATGATGGTATTGACATTGTTGGAGATGATGTTGGCCGAGGCGTCCATCATGCTGGTCACGATGTCGGTGTAGATATTGATGGTGTTGTAGGCCTGCCTTAGCTCGATACTCACGTCCTCGAAGAGGTCGGGGTCGACCTGGCTGCTGCGCGAGGTCGTGCGCAGACGCCCCAGCATGGCCTCATTCCCACGGATCGAGGTGCTGAAGTAGACGAGCGATCGCTGCAGGCGCATGATGCGCAGCAGGTCCTCATTACGGATGCTCTGCTCTAGCTCCTTCTCCGCACGGTTGATCTCGAGGTACATCAGCTTCAGGTACTTCAGGAACCAGACGGCCGAGGAGTAGATCATGCGTGTGATGAACTCCGTGGGGTTGGTGATGGCGATCCCCTTGCGGCGGATGTGATTGACGAAGTCGGGGAGCATCTGCGTGCGGCGGTAGCAGACCGAGACGATGGCCTTGGGGCCCGAGATGATCCCTATAGGCACCGTCTGGTAGGGCATGCCCTGCCCGCCGCCGTCCATGGGGATGCGGAGGATGGTCAGCAGCCAGTCATCCTCGCGCTCCGCTCGGGGGCGCTCGTCGATATCGGCGATGTCGGAAAGGAATTCGCGGGGAATGCCTAGCTCCTTAGTGAGGAAGAGGAAGTCCTCCTCGTCGGGGCACTCTACATTGACCCAGCACTGGGGCTGGTACTGGCTGATCTCGGGGAGACCGTCCGCTAGGCTCAGGAAGCTCTTCATATACTCGGGGCGAGCCAGCACCTCGTGGCGAAGTGCTGCGCTACTATATATATGTAGTTGGGTGGGGATATAGGGTACAGGGGGATCGTCCATGGGACGGAGCCCCAGACGGGCTGGGGCGGTGGTCTCTCTGGGCGGGCTGTCCCTACATGAGCTCGAGCGTGTCGGGGGACTCTATAGGGTGCAGACGACCAGGAGCAGGCGCATCGTCATGCGCTCATCCGGAGGGAGGGAGTCGTCCATACGCTAGTCTATAGAGTGATACTTGTTCCTTGCGGTCAAGGCGAGCTACCCAGCTCAGAGCCTTGCCTATTGCGAGGCAAAGGTACGAAAAAGCCCCCAGCCGCCAGCCATCGCCCCCACACGCCGCCGCCCCTGCCGCATAATCGTGCCATCGCCCCTGCCTCCACCCTCCCTCCCGAAGGGCAATAAAAAAGCTCACCCCAGCCACGACGGTGACTGGGGTGAGCTAGTGATCCCGACAGGATTCAAACCTGTAACCTTCTGATCCGTAGTCAGATGCTCTATTCAGTTGAGCTACGGAACCCTTTGCCGAGCAGGGCGGCGCGAGACTAAGAGAGTGACTCCGACAGGATTCAAACCTGTAACCTTCTGATCCGTAGTCAGATGCTCTATTCAGTTGAGCTACGGAGCCAATCCTTACACAAGGCCGCTTTAATGCTTTGCGAGTGCAAAGATAAGAACTATTTCGCCTGTCTCCAAATCGCAAGCAAAATTAAGCCTCGACGCAGCCCCTCCTTTTCCTCGATTTCACCGCTCCTTTTCGCCCGACCTTCCCCCTATCTATAGAGAACAGCGCCGAGCTGGCGGAGCAGTGAGCGGAACAAATGGGGAGGCTGCTGTCTAAGGGTAGGCGAGGTCAGCGTCAAGGACAAGAGCTCGACTAGGAGCGAAAGCGAAGGGGAAGACAACGAGAATGGGGCGAGACGACGGGAGGGCCAAAAGTAGAGCGGGACGCCATCCGTAGGATAGCGTCCCGCTCGTGTGACCCCGGTGAGGCTCGAACTCACGACCCAGTGATTAAGAGTCACTTGCTCTACCAACTGAGCTACAGAGTCAAAATGATTTGTGAGCGGAAGTGGTGACCCCGGTGAGGCTCGAACTCACGACCCAGTGATTAAGAGTCACTTGCTCTACCAACTGAGCTACAGAGTCATTTAGGTTGGCGCTTGCCCTCGTCCTACCTTGGCGGGAAGAGGTCTCCGTCACAAATCGAATGCAAAGGTAGAGAAAAATCAGCGAATATCCAAATCAAGCAGCAAAGAGCCCCGCGAGAAAGCTCCGACTAGCCGCTCCCCTTTGCGCGAAGAGCCCGACTACAGTAGCTACGGCAACAAAGCGCGCACTGCGGCAAAGCGAAGCAACTAGGCCTACTACCCCACAGAGCATATAGGAGAGCGGCGCAGCCCAAAGCCGAGCGAAGCAGCTACAAGCAAGGAGCGCAGCGGGGAAGGAGTGTCGCGGAGCGATGCCGTGCGTGACGATAGGACAGCCTCCCCTAAGGGGGAGGGACGCAGCTCGGAAGAGATAAAAGAGACCGCTCGCAGTAGGCATGCACCTACTGCGAGCGGTCGTTTAGGGGAATTGGGGAGGAAGGGTGCTTACTTCACTTCCTCGAAGTCGGCGTCGCTGATGTCCTGGCCGGGCTGCTGGCTGCTGCCGGAGGGCTGCTGTGCGGAGCCTGCCCCGGGCTGAGCCTCAGCGGCACCTGCCTGAGCGTACATCTCGCTGCTAGCGGCCTGGAAGGCAGCCTGCACCTCTTCGCTCGCGGCGTCGATGCCCTCGAGGTTCTGTGCGGCGTGGGCTTCCTTGAGCTTAGCAAGAGCAGCCTCTACCTTGGCCTTGTTGTCGGCCGAGAGCTTGTCACCGAACTCCTTCAGCTGCTTCTCGGTCTGGAAGATCAGGCTGTCGGCGTGGTTGATCTTGGTGATGCGCTCCAGCTCCTTCTTGTCGGCCTCAGCGTTGGCTGCGGCCTCGTCCTTCATGCGCTGGATCTCTGCGTCGGAGAGCCCACTGGAGGCCTCGATGCGGATCTTCTGCTGCTTACCCGTGGCCTTGTCGACGGCGGTGACGTTGAGGATACCGTTGGCGTCGATATCGAAGGTGACCTCGATCTGCGGCGTCTGACGAGGAGCAGGGGCTACCTCGAGCTTGAAGCGACCGATGCTCTTATTGTCCTTGGCCTGCGAGCGCTCGCCCTGCAGGACGTGGATCTCTACCTCGGGCTGATTGTCCACCGCAGTGGTGAAGATCTCGCTCTTCTTGGTAGGGATGGTCGTATTGGCATCGATGAGGCGCGTCATGACACCACCCATCGTCTCGATCCCGAGGGAGAGAGGCGTGACGTCCAGCAGGAGGACATCCTTGATCTCACCGGTGAGGACACCACCCTGGATGGCAGCACCTACGGCGACGACTTCGTCGGGGTTGACACCCTTAGAGGGAGCCTTGCCGAAGATCTTCTCTACGATCTGCTGGATCGCGGGGATACGCGTCGAGCCCCCTACGAGGATGACCTCGTCGATGTCGCTCTTGGAGAGGCCAGCGTCGCGCAGTGCGCTCTCACAGGGAGCGACACAGGCCTGGATGAGGCGGTCGGCAAGCTGCTCAAACTTAGCACGCGTCAGCGTACGCACCAGGTGCTTGGGGATCCCACCTACGGGCATGATGTAGGGCAGGTTGATCTCCGTGCTGGTCGAGCTAGAGAGCTCGATCTTGGCCTTCTCGGCAGCCTCCTTGAGGCGCTGCATGGCCATAGGATCCTCACGCAGGTCTACACCCTCGTCGGCCTTGAACTCGTCGGCCAGCCAGTCGATGATCACGTGGTCGAAGTCGTCCCCACCGAGGTGCGTGTCCCCGTTGGTCGAGCGTACCTCGAAGACCCCGTCACCGAGCTCCAGGATGGAGATATCGAAGGTACCACCCCCGAGGTCGAAGACTGCGATCTTCATGTCCTTGTCGGCCTTGTCGAGGCCGTAGGCCAGAGCGGCAGCCGTAGGCTCGTTGACGATACGGTCGACCTTGAGCCCTGCGATCTCACCAGCCTCCTTGGTAGCCTGACGCTGAGCGTCGTTGAAGTAGGCAGGTACGGTGATCACAGCGTTGGTGACCTCAGCACCGAGGTAGTCCTCGGCCGTCTTCTTCATCTTCTGCAGGATGATGGCCGAGATCTCCTGAGGCGTGTAGAGACGTCCGTCGATGTCGACACGGGGCGTGTCGTTGTCGCCACGGACGACGGAGTAAGGCACACGAGCGATCTCGTCCTTCACCTGAGCGAAGGTCTCACCCATGAAGCGCTTGATGGAGTAGATGGTCTTGGTAGGGTTGGTGATGGCCTGACGCTTGGCAGGGTCACCGACCTTACGCTCGCCACCGTCGATGAAGGCTACGACAGAGGGCGTCGTGCGCTTGCCTTCGCTGTTGGCGATAACGATAGGCTCGTTACCTTCGAGTACAGAGACGCAGGAGTTAGTAGTCCCGAGGTCAATTCCGATAATCTTTCCCATAATGTTCTATTCTTTTTTGTTTGTCTATTTACGTTGTTAGGTCTTGCGAGCGGGGCGGCGGCTCCATGATGTCGCCCGCTTCACCTGAGTTCCCGCGGGTGCTGTCGCGCCACAGCGGGAGGCGGTGAGGGGCTTCATCTATAGGAGTCTAAACTCACACTCACACCCTACTTAAGGCAAAGGCTGTGCCAGCGAGCCGCCTGACGCACTGTCTGCCAAAGTGTCCGCTCTGTCCCTCCCCTACAGCTCCTCACACTGTCATCGCGGCCGTCTCGTGGCCTCTGTGTCGGGCTCAGGCTGGCAGGCAGGCGAAGGAAGGCGGGCGCTGCACCCCAAGGCGGGCCAAGCTCCCCGCTGCCTGGAGGCTAAGCTGAGGGATATCCCTCAGCGCGCCGACGGATACCCATCGGCCTGCTGACGGATAGCACTCAGTCCACTGACTGATATCGGTCCGCACGCCTCGGGCTAAGGAGGCCAAAGCGTCCCAGCCCGCAGCTGCTTGCCCTACCCGCCCGACGAGCATCGCCCGACACAGCGCCCGTACTCCCTCCTATATATACATACGCACGCGCGCAGGCGAGGTGGGGGCGGCTGCCTGAGGCCAGGGGGACAAGCGGGGCGGGTAAAAGACGAGCGCGGCCTAGCACCGTGTGTGCTAGGCCGCGCTTTGCCTTACCCCGGAGGGCTGATGCTGTATGTAGTGCTCTGGGGCTTATTGTTCCTTATGCTTCTCTAGCTTGCGCTTGAGGGCGTCGATACAGAGGTCGACGGCCTCCTCGAAGCTATTGCCCGTCTTCTCGGCGAAGAGATCGGGTCCACCCACCTGGAGCTTGATCGAGGCTTCCTTATTGTTCGACACCTCGGGCTTGACGACCTTGAGCACGACCTCAGCGCGCTGGATATCGTCGGCGAAGCGGTTGAGCTTCTCGAGCTTCTTGTGGATGAATTCCTTCAGCTGGAGGCTAGCATCGAAATGCAGGGCTTGAATGCGGATGTCCATAGTTGTAGCGTAGTTAGTCCCCCGTAGGGGAGGTGAGACCATAGTGGACAAGGTACGGGGCGCTCCCCTCATACCTTCAGTTCAAAGGTAGGTAAAAAGATCCTGAACTGCAAGCCCCTTAGCAGCGCTACCGCGCTCCTCTCGGGAGGGCGGTCCGAGGCGCGAAGTGTAAAAACCTGCACCGAAATGCAGGAATTGTGCAGCTTTGTTTATCTTTGCCCTCGGGAACTCCTCGGAGCCTCCCCCGCTTAACAAACTAATTATCATATAGCAGATGAAGAAATTTGTACTCGGAGTGCTTGCACTCCTCGGCACTACGGGCCTAGCGCAGGCGCAGGACGTCTTTGGCAAGGGTGATAAGATGATCAACCTCGGCCTCGGCCTGGGCTCCAGCTTCGGCTCCCTGAGCCTCCCCCCCATCTCCGCTAGCTTCGACTACGGTGTAGCTGACAACCTCATCAACGGGGACAACGGCTCGATCTCTGTCGGTGCGCAGGTCGGGTTCGCTGGCTCGAAGTATGCCAACATCGGTCTCGTCGGTGCACGTGGTGCCTTCCACTACCAGTTCGCTTCCAAGCTCGACACCTACGCAGGGCTCATGCTGGGCTACAACTACGTGAACTGGAAGACGGGCTACGACGCTAGCTTCTATAGCTACGACAGCTTTGGCTACAACGTGTTCATCGGGGCCCGCTACTTCTTCACCGACAAGATCGGCGCCTTCGCCGAACTCGGCTACGGGATCTCCTACACGACGCTTGGCGCCACCTTCCGCCTCTAAGGTCTATCCCGGGCAGCCACACGGCTAGCCTCCCACATGACGGCGCGCCCCTCATCTCCAGGCTGAGATGAGGGGCGCGCTACATTAAGCGATCAGCCCCAGCCCGAAAGGAGGAGGGCTGAGGCTGCGCAGACAGGTATGTGTATCTCTGGTATTGATACTACACTGTGTGATCTAAGGTCAACGAATGATTGCTTCGAATTGGTACTACAAAGGTCTCTCTTTCCTAGGAGAAGACCAAGCCTAAATAGCTCTGGAAGGGAGATTTAACAAAGGTTTACCGCCCGTCCCCTGGCAAAGAGCGCCCCGCCCGAAGGGACTAGGACAAGCTCTCAGAGCTAAGGAGCTAAGGCCTAGCCCCTTGGGGCGGGGCACAGGGCAGAGGTAAGGCGCGGCTCGGGCTACAAAGGCTTGAGCCTTTTTACAACTATTAGCCCACAAAAAGCGTCCCCCACAGCCCGATCCAGTGATTCGGGGCTGTGGGGGACGCTTGCTAGAGGCTTAGCGCCTCGGGAGGAAGGCCTTTACTTAGGCTTGCTGATGGCCTCGAGCTTGCGCAGGAGCAGCTCGTAGTGCAGGCGCAGCTCGCTGTTCTTGGTCGTGGGGATGACCTTGCGCAGCAGTGCCTCGAGGCGGTACTGCAGGGGCAGATAGAGCACATCGGTATTGTTGATGGCGGCTGTGAAGAGGTCGGCTGGCTCGCCATAGCTAACCCCGAAGTTGAGGAAGCCGCGGCTACCCAGCCCCTCAGCGTGCTCCTCCGTGCCGTGCTGGCGGTCGAAGCTGCACTGATGACTCCCCCCCGACTGCTGGGAGAGCAGGGCGATGAACTCCTCATCCGTCATCCCCTCCTTACGCTCGGGGCGCTCTGCCTCGTAGCCCGTGAGGGCGGCAAGCCCAGCGGGGACGGAGACGCGAGGCGGCGCGCTCTTGCTCGCCAGCTCGGAGGTGTAGGCGCTGATGTAGCGCACGTAGTACTCCTGGAGCTGGAGCTCGGCGGGCGTCAGCTGCTCACGGCCTGCCTGTGTGGGGGCGAAGACACGAGCGAAGACCTCGTCGGCATAGTCCTGCGGAGCGTAGGAGGTCGAGTCGAGGTAGTAGGAGAGATTGAGCGAATTGATATTGCGGATAGCCATAGCACGTGCCATAGCACCGAGGCGTACGAAGGGCGAATCCCCGACGACATCGGTCATCGTCTGCTCCAGCGCCTCGTTGCGCAGGCTGTCGATACTGAGCGCCTGATCCAGCAGCCAGAGGGCGGAGGCACGCTGCTTGTCGCGTGGGACGACCTTGTAGCGTGGCAGACCGCTGGCCTCATCCGTCTGGTAGAGGTAGATCCCAGGGACGTTGATGAAGACATTATTGACGTAGCGCAGCGCCTGATCCGCGATGCCGCGGTAGAGCTGGCTACGGTGCTCGGCCTGCTCGGGCTGGGGGAACCACTCGCCTAGGTGGCTGACGATGTACTTGAGATTCTTGAGTCCCAGCGTGCTGGCAGCTACGGGGTCGTTGGACAGATCCTCCTCGATGGACGAGGGGTCATAGCGCTCCTCCCCTACCTGCTGCAGTCCGTAGCGGTACTCGGGGTCATGGGCGTGCTGATCGATGAGCTTATTCAGCTCGGCCTGCTCGGCTAGGATGTCGCCCTTGCTGTCGGGGAAGTAGCGGTAGGTCCAGTCGATCATGTACTTGTCGTAGGTGCCTACGGTGGGCGGGTCGAGGGTAAGGCCCTTGTCGCCTGGCTGCGCTACGTAGTTGAAGCGCGCGTAGTCCATGATCGAGGGCGTCGTGCCGTGCACGGCGGTGAAGGTAGCTGAGCGCAGCGAGTCGACGCTATAGGCGGCGGAGGCACCCATGTTGTGCATGAAGCCCAGCGTATGCCCGATCTCGTGGGCGATGACGTACTTGAGGCTCTTAGCCATGAGGCTGTCGGGGAGCTTGACGGCACGTACAGCGGGGTCTACCTGAGCGGTCTGGATGAAGCGCCAGTTATTGTTCAGCTTGGAGACATCGCTCCATACGAGCACCGAGGCATTGATGATCTCGCCGCTGCGGGGGTCCGTCCAGCTGGGGCCCATAGCATTCTCGGTGGCGATGGGGATATAGCGGATACAGTTGTACTTGAGGTTGTCGGGATCGAAGCTAGGGTCGTCCTTGGGGAAGTCGCGTACCTCGAGGGCGTCCTTGAAGCCGATGCGCTCGAAGGCCGCATTCCAGCGCAGCGTCCCCTCCTTCATAGCCTCCTTCCAGATCGGGGGGAAGGCGTTGTCGACGTAGAAGACGATGGGCTTGACGGGTCGCACGGCCTCACCGCGCTTGTAGGCAGCGATGTCAGAGGGCACGAGGCGGAAGCGGTGCGCGAAGCGGATGGTCTCGAACTGGCGCGTCTCGGGGTCGTAGCCGCTCTTGCTCGTCTGGAAGACGCCGATGCGCGTATCACTGAGGCGAGGCGTCATGGGCTCCTTCGGCAGGCGTAGGATGGTGAAGGTCGCCCCAAGGGTCACGGGGTAGTCCTTGAGCGGACTGCCGCCTCCCTGCGCCGAGAGCGTCAGGCGGTAGCTGCGGTCGACCTTGATGGAGACATTGTCGTCGAAGCTCTTCACCTCTCGGATATGCGTCAGCTCACCCAGCGGACGGGCGTTGATGCTGTAGCGCCCGACACTGCGCGCTAGGAGGCGGAAGTACTTCTGGTCCGTCGTGAAGAGGTTCGTCACGTCGACGACGACGGTCGTCTTGTCCTTGTTCCAGGCACGGATGGGGAACTTGTACAGCGCCAGATCCGTGTAGCTCTGCTGCAGGCGTGCGCGCTCTGCCTTCCCCTGATGCGGGGAGATCAGATGGGGCTCGCTATTGACCGCCTCGAGGACGATAGCGCTGTCGCGCTGGGCGAAGCGCATGTGCACGGGGTTGCTGTTCTTGAAGCCCACCATGCCGAGCTGGGGGTTGGAGATCGAGGAGAGCGTCACTCCGATGAGGATCTCCTCCCCGATGGTCTTGGTGGGGATCTCGAGGTAGAGCTGGTTGTCGGTCTTGTGCAGGGTAAGGAAGGAGCCGCGGGCAGACTCGATCTTCTCCGCCCCGACGATACGCTCGTAGGCGCTCTTCTGGGGCGGGGTCGTCTGCTCGGTCTTGGCCTTCTTCTTCCGCTTGAGGAAGTCGAAGATCCCCGCATGGGCGCTGAGCGGCGCTGCCACGAGGGCGGCCGCCAGCGCTAGGAGGGATAGTTGCTTATGTCTGATCATCGGATTACTTCTTTGCGTCTAGGAAACGAGCCACCTTGAAGGCGAGGGTCTGGTAGTGGGCCTTGAGTACCTGGTCCGTGGTCGAGGCCGCACGCTGCTCGAGGACGGGGCGCAGGCGACGCAGCTGGTCGTAGTAGTAGAGCTCCGACTTATCGAGGGTGGGGACGTTGGCCATAGGATAGATGCTGGCCGAGGGGTTACTGCCGCCGTAGCTCGACTGACTGGAGCGCGCTGCCGTGTAGTCGAGCTCGGAGGGTAGGCCGCCGACGAGCTGCAGGGCCTTGAGCTCAGCGCGGGGCGAGGCAAAGCCCGTCGTCATCGCAGGGGCTGCAGCACGGGGATTATTGACCGTGGCGATGCTCTTGTCGATGTAGGAGGCCTGCATGAGGCGCTCCATGTGGTTAAGCGGACGGCCTGCGAGCGTGCTGCCCCATACAGCCTGATAGAAGTCGGCGAAGTACTCCCCGAGGCTGTAGCTCTTGGGATCCACCTGCGCGGCGATGATGACACGCGAGCGGAGGTTCAGGAGATCGTTATTGAGGAACTCCAGGAGCTGGTCGTAGTAGCTGACGTTGATGAAGAGGCGACGCTCCAGCTGACGATCGGCGTAGCGCTGGAAGTTCTTAGCCTCGTTCAGCACCCAGAGGAAGGCCTCACGCTGCTTGGCCTTGGGGACGACCTGGTAGCGTGGCGTGCCAGGAGCGACGCGCTCCTCACGGCAGACCACCCCGCCCACCAGGGCCATCACATTCTTGAACACCAGGTAGTGGCGCTGTGCGAGGGCCAGATACAGGGCGGTCTTCTTACGGCTGTCGGGATCGTTCTTGATCCAGTCCGAGAGGTGCGCCTGGATGTAGGCGAGATTCTTCAGCTCGAGCGAAGCCGCACGCAGGGGATCGTTGCCGAGGTCCTCGACGCGTACGGTGGGGTCGACGGAGTAGCGCTGCTCGGGGGCGTAGCGGAAGCGGGCATCGCCTGCCTTCTTATCCACCATCGCCAGCAGCTCCTTGGCCTCGCGGGCGGGGTCGCCCCCGAGCTGATCGTAGTAGCGGTAGCCCCAGTTGACGGCATAGAGGTCATAGGGACCGACCTCGCTATTGACCAGGCGCAGCCCCTTGTCCCCAGCCTGCGCTAGGAAGTTGTAGGGTGCACCATCAAGGACGGAGGCGCTGAGGCCATTGGCCTGCGTGAAGGAGGCCGAGCGTAGCTGATCTACGGTGTAGGCAACCGAAGCGGCATAGTTGGGCAGCAGCCCGAGCACCTTCCCCAGACGCTGCGTGACCAGCGCGGAGAGCGACTCGAAGAAGAGTTCATCCGACAGGCGCGCCGAGCGTACAGCGGGGTCAGCGGCAGCCGTAGCGACGAAGCGCTGCTTGTGCAGGGTGGTCTCTACATTATTAAATACCGCGATGGTAGCGCCCGTGATCTCGCCCGTACGGGGGTCGACCCAGGTGCTGGTGGTGACATCAGCCTGCGTATTGGGCACGTAGCGGATGCAGTTGTACTCGATGTTGTCGGGGTCGAAGTTCTTATCCTTCGGGTAGTCGAGGACCTCGAGGACGTTCTTGAAGCCAGCGGCCTCGAAGGCCTTGTTCCAGCGCAGTACGCCCTGGCGGATGGGTGCCGACCAGCCGGCAGGCATGTTGGGGTCGATGTAGAAGGTGATCTTGCGCTCGGGCTCGGTGAGGATGCCCTTGGCATAGGCCTTCTTGTCACGAGGCACGAGCTGCCAGCGATGGGCTAGGTAGACAGGCTCGCTCTGGTCGAGGTGATCGGGGAAGGATACCTGACGGCTCGTCTCGTAGCCTACACGTGCATCGGCCAGACGGGGGATAGCCGTCGAGGCCGTAGCGGGCATGATGGTATAGGTGACCTCGGTCGTGACGGGCATATCACGCGCCACGGTCATCAGTCCCATGAGGCTGATCGTGAGCGCGTGTGCCTGCTCGACCTTGATCGAGGCATTGGTATCGAAGGCCTTGATCCCACGCACGAAGGTCAGCGAGCTATTCTGCGAGCTCGAGATGCGGAAGGCACCCTGCTGCTCGGGGATAACCTTGAAGAAGGGGCTCCCACCGCCGACGAGCGAGGAGATACGGAGCACCACGGCCGAGCTATCGGACTTGTAGACCTCGGGGCGGAAGGACTCCACCGTCTGGTCACGGTAGTTCAGATCCAGCGCCTCCTGCAGCTGACGCGAAGCGTCGCGGCGGTAGACGATGGTATTGGGAGTCTTCATCACCAGCACACTGTCCTGGCGCTCGAAGCGGAAGACGAAGGGTTCCGAGCTACGCGAGCCTACGGGCAGGTAGTCGGGGTCCGTCGTGGAGGTGATCGTCGCCCCCATGATCAGCTCCTTGCCGAGGTACTTGGTAGGCAGCTCGAGGTAGACCTCCCCATTCATCTTATGCAGGGTGACGAACTTCCCGCTCACCGTCTCGACCTTCTTGTCCTTAAAGAAGCGGGTGTAGGGATCGTTCTTCTTGTCTTCCTTCTTCTTGTCTTCCTTCTTGGGCGCGGGCTTGGTGTCCTGCTGGCTCGCAGCAGGCTTAGCAGCCTTGGCCGCCAGGCTGTCTACCTTGGGCGAGGCCACCAGCACCAGCGAGGAGCTTAGTGCGAGGCCAGCTGTCAGCAGATAGCGGATGCTTCTCTTGTGCATGTAGTCTATGTTCTT
The DNA here is from genome assembly GCF_938046015.1 of uncultured Porphyromonas sp. Classification (GTDB taxonomy): domain Bacteria; phylum Bacteroidota; class Bacteroidia; order Bacteroidales; family Porphyromonadaceae; genus Porphyromonas. Next base: position 16,655 of record NZ_CALIXW010000038.1, read on the forward strand.
GTTGGGTTCTAATTTGCTTGTCTGCCCCAGCCTAGGGGCGTGCCTATCCAAGGGCGCTAAGATAGCCATTTTTTGCCTGGACGAGCACTGCGACTGCGGTCTCCACGAAGCGCCCCTCTAGGGGGAGCGCCGCCGAGGGATATCAGTCAGCGCCGTGAGGGACGTCCGTGAGGCCGCTGAGGGGTATCCGTGGCGGGTGCTGAGGGATATCCATCAGAGAGGGGCTACCAGGGGATCGCCTCGTAGCCCCTTCCCTTAGGGGAGCTCGAGGAGGCCTTAGTCCGAGGCGAGTGCTCGTCTCGGGATAGCCCTGGACTAAGCTGGGGAGGGAAGGCCTACGCTGCGTGAGGTACTGTGCCCTCAGGCAGCGCGGGCTCAAAGCTCAGCGCCCCCTCCCGACAGTGGCGTGGACGGAGTCCCGTCTGTGAGGAGAGGGCGGAGCCTTCATGGGGGAGCTGAGCTTAGTTAGCTCGGTAGCTGAGCCCCGTGATGGGTACGCTGAAGGTCGAGCTCTTCCACAGCAGCTGAGGCGTCACGGCCGACACGTCGTAGCAGTAGACATAGCCCTTCGTACCGTCGTTGGCTGCTACGTAGAGGCGGCGTGCGTCGGGCTGGAGGATGTCGGCGATGGTCTCCCCGCTAGCAGGCTTGCTGCCCGCAGCGATACCCGCCAGGTAATCGGTGCTGCTGCCCGTCTGGAGGTTGTAGAAGTAGACCTTGCTCCCAGCGGCGACGAAGGCACGGGCTCCGTCGTAGGAGATGGCCTTGGTAGGCGTCTCGCTCTGCTTGTAGCTGACGGGGTTGAGGCTAGGATAGACCGCCTGCACAGCACGAGGCTGGTCGGTATTCGCCCCGACCACGGTCTCGGCGAAGTAGTCCGCAGGGTGCAGGAGTAGGAGCTTGTGGTCCCCCGAGCTCGTACGGTAGAGCAGGACGACATTATGATTGTCATCCGTGTGCTGCATGCTCAGCATCGTCGCCCCCTGGAAGGGGTTCTCGGCGAACTGTAGCCAGAGGTTCCTCACATCGGGCTGTGAGCCCAGCGAGGGGACGAGGACACGCTTGTAGACGATGGAGCTAGAGCTGGCGGACATCGAGTTGACGAGCAGCTCAGAGGTCGCAGCGTTGAAGAGGATCAGCCCCGCAGCACGCGCCGTACGGTAGACCGGGCCGAGCTTCCCCGTCGTCTGATCACGGACGATACCGACGCGGCTCGTCCCGTCGACCCAGGAGGTAGCGACACTCGCTAGGCTGATCGTAGCCCCCGAGCTGAGTGCTCGGCGCAGCGCCTGATCCTGGTCGCGGACGGGCAGCACATCCGACTCACGAGCCAGACGGTAGAGCGAGCCCCCCGTGATGTAGGCCTCGGTGAACTCTGGGTAGGGTACCAGCGCCATCGAACCCACGGTCTGTGAGCCGAAGTTGATGACGGGGGCGTCTACCTGCATGCGATTGGCATGGAGGCGGTAGGCACGGCTGGGCGAGCCGAAGGCCAGCGTGGCGTAGACCTGATTGGAGGCCGAGGGCCCTCCAGTGAAGAAGTGCAGGGCAATCGGCGCAGCAGGCAGTGCCGAGTGGCTAGGGTTGTTCTTGGCGAAGACATCCTGCTCGAAGTCCGCCTGCTCCCCCTTAGGGAAGTAGGAGATATAGCCCTTACTCTGGTCTCCGCTCAGGACGAAGAGCCCCTGGCTGTAGGGCGAGAGCACGCGCACCTTGAACTGCTGCGTATAGGACCCATCCTCCGTATAGATACGTAGGCGGGCAGGCAGCGTCCCGTAGCTGGAGGGCGTGTAGCGCAGCGTCGCCTCCTTGGAGACGACCTTGTAGTCGATACTCCACTCGTAGTGCAGCTCGGCCGAGGTGCCCGCAGGGAGTGTTACCTTGGGCGCGGGGATGACCAGCTCGCGACCGTAGATGACATCGTAGTTCTCAGCCATCTGCTCGCTAGGCGTAGCCAGGGCGAGCGTACGGCGGGGGTCGACCGAGTCATCTTTGTAGCAGGCGCTGAGGCCTGCAGTCAGGGCTAGGGCAAGGAGGCCTAGCTTGACGATATCTTGATAGCGCTTCATTGGATGTATCGTGCTAGGTAAGAGGTGAGCGCTGGCGGTACCGTCTCGCCACGCGACTGGAAGTATTGCTGCATACGGACATAGACCTTGTAGATATCCATGGTCGTATAGTTCCCCTGGCGGAAGAGGATACGGTAGATCGTATCTACATCCCCTCCTGGGAAGCCTGCGATGAGGTAGCGCAGCTTGTCGGCAGAGAAGGCGCCGAAGTAGGCCGTGAAGTAGTTCCACCACGTAGGCTGGGCCACGGCGTTGGTGAAGATCAGCTGCTTACGGATACGGCGCGTGAAGCGCGTCTGCGTATCGCCCACGGGCTGCAGCTCGATGGTCACCGTGTCGTACTTAGAGATGGGCACATCGGTCGGTAGCTGGACATCCTCGTCGGGATTAGGCTCGTAGCCGTAGGTCTTGCTGGGGTCGACGAGCACGCGCTTACCGTCACGCAGCACGGCGATCAGATTGCCCTCGGTGTCGGCCACGGAGATCTTGGAGCGCTCGAGCTTGATCGGCAGGCTGCTGCGGATGGAGTCGGCGGGGATGTAGTAGGTCTTCTCCAGCGCTTTGAGGTAGGAGCCGTCGCCCGAGAAGGAGACGACGCGTGCGGCGTAGGGCACGGGCTGCTTGGAGACATAGCCCGTATAGCGCACGGGCAGCTGTAGCGTCAGCTCGGTCTGGTCACTGGAGATGAGCCCTAGGTCATGCTTCTCGATGGTGTCGACATCACTCGACTGATCGAAGTAGACCTGTGGGGCGCCTTCGTAGAAGCCCTTGGCGCTGAATTCGCCATCATACATCTCGCGGGAGCATGCACTCAGCAGGCTCAGCCCGCCGATGAGGGCCAGGAGGCTATAGGTTCTATGCTTGTTCATCATCTTAGCTGCGTACTTAGCGTGTCACGATTCGGTTGCCGAGCTGGCGCTCCGAGAGCGGCCAGGGCAGGACGAAGATCTGGTCACTGGGCTGGAAGGTCCGGTCGCCCGTGATGCTTACGAAGGGACGGTTGTAGTGCTTGAGCGAGGCGAAGACTTGGCCCTCGCCAGCGTACTCGCGCATGTACTCCTTCATCAGCTCCTCCTCGAAGGCCTCGCGTGAGGCGAACTCCGTGCCGCTGTACTCGTCCAGCCCGCGGCTGAGGCGCACAGCATTGAGCGCGGCGTAGGCTCCGCTGCGGTCGCTGTCGTAGAGCGCCTCGGCCAGGATGTAGTACATCTCGGGAAGGCGCAGGAGGGCGATACCGCGGTAGCGTGCCTCTACATTATTGACCGTGGAGGCATCGGCGAGGAAGCGGATGAAGCGCATCGCGCCCGACTCATTGCGGTAGAAGGCTCCTAGGCGGAGGTCCGTAGCCCCTGCACCGCCAGCACTGGAGGAGTAGAGGCTCTGCAGCAACTCAGCACGGCGGCCCTCGACGATATTCCCCGAGCCAGCCTGAGAGAGCAGGTAGTCAGCGACCAGCTGCATCTGGCGTGGCGCCCAGAGGCCGAAGATCATCTCGCCCGTCGCGGGGAAGGTCACGGCACGCGAGGTATAGCTATTACGATCCACGAGGGCGAAGTCTGCCTTGTGCTCCGTGACGAGGCGGGCATAGCGCGCGGCATTGGTATAATCGCGCATCAGGCGGTAGGTACGTGCCTTGATCGCGTAGACGGCATACTTATTGAAGTGCGTCGTGCGGTTGGCATAGAAGTCCGTCTGCTCGGGGTTGGAGGGCTGGATGCTCTCGTCCGACGCGAGCAGCGCCTCGGCCTCGTCGAGGTCGCGCAGCACGCGCTGATAGGACTCCTGGAGGGTGAAGACCTGCTTGTTCTTCAGGTCATAGTCGTAGGAGTAGGGGATCCCCTCCGTGACGCCGCCTGCCTGCTGGGCTAGGCTATAGTTGCGGGCGAAGAGGCGCAGCACCTCCAGGTGCAGGAAGGCACGCACGCCGAGGGCCTCGCCACGGATGGTCGCCAGGTGTCGGTTCTCGAAGCTGGGACTAACGGCGTGGCTGAGCACGGAGTTGACATTGCTGATGGCGATGTAGAGCTGGCTGAAGGTCGTCTCGATGCGGGAGCGTACCGCGGCATCGTCATAGACATAGTTCAGCGTGTTGTAGGCCTCGCGGTCTACCTGCCCCAGCTGCCCCAGCATCTGCCCGAGCTGGTCCGCCAGGCCGAAGGTCAGTGCCTTGCCATAGAGGTCAGAGCCAGCCAGCGTGCCGTAGACGCCGTACATAGCGTCCTCATAGCCCTTGAGCGTAGAGAACTGGACGTCGGCGGGCAGGGTACCCTTAGGCTGTATGTCGAGAAACTTGTTGCAGGACGATAGCCCCAGCGCGAGTGCCGCACATGCTCCAGCGGCGCGGAGCGTGTATGATCGGATCTTGCTCATATTCGTATGCGCTATTAGAGGGTTTAGAAGGACAGGCGAAGGCTCATCTCCACACTGCGAGCGAAGGGATAGTCGAGCCCGCGCTCACGCTTGACCGTGGAGAGGTAGAAGAGGTCATTGGCCAGCAGCTCGACACGTGCACGACGCATCAGCAGCTTCTTGACCCAGGGAGCATCCGTCTCGTAGCCGAAGGAGAGCGAGCGCAGCGTCAGGAAGTGCTCGCGCTGCACGAAGCGGCTCGTCTGGTAGGGGCTGGAGGTATCGGCGATGTCGCGGTACTTAGCCACGTCCCCTGGCTGACGCCAGCGGTCGTTGAAGACGCGCTTGTCGGCGTTGTAGGCGGGGTTGGCCCCCTCGACTCGGGTGGCTAGCGTCCCGTTGTAGACGACGGCCCCGAAGGAGTAGCCGAAGCTAGCGTTGAGCGAGAAGCCCTTCCAAAAGAGGTAGGACGTCAGCGTCCCGTAGCCCAGCGGACTCGTGTCGCCGAAGACGCGGCGGTCATTGGGGTCGTAGTTGAAGGTGTAGCTGCCGTCACGCTTGATGTACACCTCGCGTCCCGTAGCAGGGTCGATCCCAGCCGAGGGCACGACCTTGAGCGCGGTGAGCGACTCGCCCTCCTCGTAGAGGGGCAGTGGCGTGGTGGAGCGCGTGCTCATCGAGTCGGCCTGGACGGCACGCTCGTTGATCTTGCGCAGCGCGTCACTGATCTTGCGCACCTTATTATTATTGTAGGAGTAGTTCAGCGAGAGGGACCACTGCAGGTCCTTGCCCTGGATGGGCACGACGCGGGTCTGGAACTCGATCCCCTTGTTCTCGATCTCCCCGACGTTCTCCTTAGCCGTGCCGCCCGGCACCCCTACTGAGGGCGCTTTGGAGACATCCAGGAGGAGGTTGTCGGTGAGCTTGCGGTAGACGTCGAGCGTCAGGTCCCAGCGGCTCTTGAAGAGCGTCAGGTCGATCCCCGTATTCATGCTGAGCGTACGCTCCCACTTGAGGTCGGGGTTCCCGATGGTGATGGGCACAGCGCCCGCACCGACCATGTAGTCAATCCCCTTATTATAGTCGTAGGTCGTCAGAGCCTGGTAGGGCTCGAAGGAGACATTCCCCAGGTAGCCCATGCTGGCACGCAGCTTGAGCATCTGGACGTTCTTGTTGCCCTTGAAGAACTTCTCGTTGTGGAGGTTCCACCCAGCCCCGAGGGACCAGAAGGGAGCGAAACGCTGGTTGCGGCCGAAGCGTGAGGAGCCTTCGTAGCGATAGACGACGTCAAGGGAGTAGCGGTTATCGTAGATCGCGTTCCCGTTGAAGAAGAAGCCAGCGCCGCGTGCCTGTGCCTCGGAGCCCGAGGGGCGTGCGCCGCCATCGTAGCCCAGACCATAGCGGGGGTGCCCCAGCTGGTCGGAGTAGAAGCCACGCGTGGTGAAGCTGGAGTTGTCCGTCGTCGTACCCTCAAGGCTGGAGCCGAACATGCTCGTCACGTAGAGCTTCTCGAAGAAGGTCTCATTGTAGGACACCATCAGCTTACCTAGGAAGCCGAGCGAGCGGTCCTGCGACTCCGTCAGCGAGCCGCGCTCCGCGATGGGACGACGGTAGAACTCCCCTGCCAGCGGCGAACGGAAGCGGCGACGCAGCCCCGTGCCCGAGCTGAAGGAGAAGTCCCCATCAATGCGGAACTTGCCCGCCCATACCTGCAGCGTCGTCGTATTCAGCAGGTCCATAGAGTTGCTCCTACTGAAGCTCGAGAGCGAGGCCTCGTAGAGCGGGTTGAACTGCGAGGGCGTGAAGCGCGGGATCAGATCCCCGTACTCGTCGTAGGGACTATTGTAGGGATTCTGACGCGAGAACTCAGAGAAGCTCCCGTAGTTGGGATCCTGGCTGGAGATCTTGTTGACCGTGAGGTTATTCGAGATGAAGAGGCGGTTGGGCTTGTTGTAGGACAGCTTGAAGGCGCCTGAGATACGCTCACGCCCCGACTGCATCATCACCCCATCATCATTGCTATAGCGCAGCGTCAGGCCGTAGCGGACGAAGTTGTCTCCCCCCTCAGCGCTGAGGCTGTGGGACTGCGAGACGCCCGTGCGCAGCGGCTTGGCCAGCCAGTTGGTATTGGTTCCCTGGCGTACCTTGCGCAGCACCTGCTCGCGCTCATTATCGAGACGCCACTGATGCTCGCCCCCAGCCTTGTCGGTGTACACGCCCGCCAGGTCCTCGTAGCGTAGCTTCTCCTCAGGGCTGAGGAGGCTGTAGCCCGAGAGGTCAGGCACCGAGAGGCGGAGCGTCCCATTATAATTGATGCGGATATTCCCCTGCGAGATGGGCTTGGTCGTGATGACGATGACCCCAGCAGCAGCCTTAGACCCGTAGAGGGCGGAGGCCGAGGCATCCTTGAGCACCGTCACGGACTCGATGGTATTCATATCCATGTCGTAGATGTAGTTGACATCCACGATGGCGCCGTCGACGACGAAGAGCGGGAGGTTGGCTGCCCCGGAGAAGGTCGCACGTCCACGCAGGTTCAGCTCGGGGCGCGCATTGGGGTCCGACCCGAGGTCATTGGAGGTGACGACCTGTAGCCCTGGGACGAAGGCCTCGAGGCTCTGCAGTACGTTCTTCGTCCCCATGGAGAGCAGGTCCTTAGCCTTGACGGTGGTCTGCGAGCCGGTGAAGCTACGCTTATCCTTCTTCGTGAAGCCCGTGACGACGACGCCCTCCAGGGTCTGGCTCTCGCTCTGGAGGGTGACGCGCTGCGGAGTCCCAGCGACGAAGGTTACGGTCTGCGTCTTGTAGCTGATGTAGGAGAGGCGGAGCGTCTCCTTGCTGTTACGCGTGCGGAATTCGAAGCGTCCATTGACATCGGTGATGTAGCCGCCTTGCTGCCCTACGATCTGGACGGATACGCCGATCAGGGGCTGGCCTTGCTCATCGACGATCGTCCCGCTGATGACGCCATAGGTCGAGCTCTGACTCTGCTGCTGCGGTGTGGCACTGGGGGCGGGCATAGAGGCCGCCTGTGCCGTCAATACCGAGCTGGCGAGCCATGCTCCGGCGAAGAGTACGGTCGTTAGTCTCATGCGGTGAATGATTTTGCTGTGGACAAATGAGACGGGTGTGCTTTCTCTCTGTCTGCCTTGCGCCCCGCTGATGTACGCTCTACATGCACGGGCCTCCGGGCACACCCTGTTACCAAAATAAGCTAGAGTAGGATACTACTCAGAGCAAAGTTACTAAAAATAGGGCGAAGTTCCCAGCGCTTGTCTACGAGCTCGCCCTCTTCCTGTCATGAGGACAGCGATCCGCTACTGGAAATAATCATTATAACGCCTCCTGGCTCCCTTTTGTTGCGCCCTGACCAAATGCAAAGCCGCCGCCCGATCTGTCCGTGGACAGCTCGGGCGGCGGCTTTATTAGGGCTCGGCCCCGCTTAGGAGCTCATTGAACTACCGGCTAGGAGCGGCCGGCGACGGGGCTGCGAGGTGCGGCGGCTACCAACGCTTCTTCTTGCTGCGAGGCCCCTCGTCATAGCTGCGGGAGCGCTTGCCGTAGCCACCACCACGCTTGCCGAAGTCCTCATCGCGACGCCCCGCGGGCTTGTCGTAGTCGCGGCGCTTGCTGGGGGCGCCACGGCGCTCGCGCTTGCCGCCACCCTCACCGACCTTGTCGGCATAGTCCACGACGATGCGACGGCCGTCGACCTCGTAGCTGCTCATACTGTGGATGACCTCCGAGGCCTCACGCTCGTCGACCTCGAAGAAGGCGAAGCGAGGCAAGAGGTCGATCTTGCCGACCTTGACGCGCCCGGGGACACACTTGTTGATCAGCTCGATGAGCTTATTGGGGAACATACGGTCCAGCTTACCGAAGTTAATGAAGAGACGCTTCATCCCCTCCTCGGCGACGGCGTTGCGCTTATCGCGCTTCTTGCCCTCACCGTCGCCCTGCAGACGGCCGCGCTCGTCAGCCTCCTCGATGGTCTCCTCCTGCTCATAGTAGTCGAGCATACGGCGGAACTCAAGGAGCATCACACGCTTGAGCAGCTCCTCGTGGTCGATCCACTCGAGCTTGCGCGCCAGCTCGGGCAGCAGCGCCTCCAGCGTAGCGTCCTCCGTCAGCTCGACGCGCTCGATGCGCTCGGCCAGGTGGAAGAGCTGCTTGCCGCAGATCTCCGCCCCTGAGGGCAGCGTCTTGCGCTCGATCGTAGCATGGGAGATACGCTCGATGTCGCGCAGGCGACCACGCTCGCGGCTGTGGCAGATGGCGATGGAGATCCCCATCTTGCCCGCGCGAGCCGTACGGCCACTGCGGTGCGTGTAGCTCTCGATGTCGTCGGGCAGACCGTAGTGGATGACGTGCGTCAGGTCGTTGACGTCGAGGCCGCGGGCAGCCACGTCGGTAGCCACCAGGAGCTGAAGGTTGCGGATACGGAACTTCTGCATCACGTAGTCACGCTGCGCCTGCGAGAGCTCGCCGTGCAGTGCGTCGGCATTGTAGCCGTCGCGGATCAGCTGGTCGGCGATCTCCTGGGTCTCCTTGCGCGTGCGGCAGAAGATGATCCCGTAGATGTCAGGGTAGTAGTCGGCGATGCGTTTGAGGGCAAGGTACTTGTGCCGCGCCGATACCACGTAGTAGTAATGCTTGATGTTGGCGTTGCCCTGATTCTTCGTCCCGACGATGATCTCCTTGGGCTGGTGCATGTAGGAGGCTGCGATGGAGCTGATCTCGCGGGGCATGGTCGCGGAGAAGAGCAGCAGGTGACGCTCCTCGGGGACCTGGCTGAGGATGGTCTGCAGGCTCTCAGAGAAGCCCATGGTGAGCATCTCGTCGGCCTCATCGAGGACGACCGTATGCACCTCGTCCAGCGAGGCAGCGCCGCGCTCCATCAGGTCGATGAGGCGTCCAGGGGTAGCGACGATGACCTCTACCCCACGGCGCAGCGTGCGTATCTGCGCCTCGATCGAGGAGCCGCCATAGACGGGGAGGATACGTACCGAGGGGAGGTACTTGCTGTAGTCGGTGAGGTCGTCGGCGATCTGCAGGCAGAGCTCACGCGTAGGGCAGAGGACAAGGGCACGTGCTAGCCCCGAGGGCTTGCCGCCCTCTTCCTCGAGGCTGCGGGCTACATTCTGCAGGAGGGGCAGGCCGAAGGCCGCCGTCTTGCCCGTCCCCGTCTGGGCCAGGGCGATGAGGTCCATAGGCTCACCGAGGAGGTGCGGGATCACTGCCTCCTGCACGGGCATGGGTTGCTCGTAGCCCTTCTCGGCTACGGCGCGACAGATGGGAGCGGAGACTCCCAGGGATTCAAATGTCATTGGATGATGATTCGAGTTACCTTGGGGGGACAGCCGCACGCCGAGCGTACGGGCTCCCCCAAGCCGTCGTGTGTATCCCTGGTTCGCCTCCGACCCAGCGCGACACACGTCTATAAATAATGAGTACTTGCCCGAAGCTAGCGGACGCTAGGCCTTAGGCTGCTCGTCCTGCAGCTCGCGGCTCTTCCCCCCGAGGTAGCCCCCATGGTGACGGAGCGAGTAGTCGTGGTAGGTGAAGCCTATACGCTGCATGACGCTGACCACGAGGAGGTCGCCCAGCACGGTCATGACGGTCGTGCTGGTGGTGGGCGTCAGCCCGAGGGGACATACCTCACTGGGATTGCCCGTGGAGAGGACGACGTCGACCTCTGCCGCCAGGGGGCTCTGGACATTGCCCGTGATGAGGATGAAGGGGATGGAGGGATGCATGCGGCGTGCCAGCTCGACGAGCTCCACGACCTCACGCGTCTTACCCGAGTTGCTGATCAGCAGCATCAGGTCCCCCGCGCAGACCATACCGAGATCGCCATGCTGGGCCTCGCTGGGATGGAGGAAGTAGGCGGGCGTCCCTGTAGAGCTGAAGGTCGTCGCGATGTTGTGCGCGATCTGTCCCGCCTTGCCCATACCAGAGGTGATGAGCCGCCCCCCGCCACGATGCACACGCTCGAGGATGAGCGCGATGGCGGCCTCGTAATCATTGCTCTGGGGGATGGCACTCAGCGCAGCGATCTCCGCCTGGAGGATCTGCGCTATGGTATATTGCTGGGACATTGCTTCTCTTCTTCTCTGCTTCCGGGCTTAATAGCTGGACAAAGATACAGCTTTATCTCTAGAGCCTGATCCTGATCCGAGCTAGGCAGTGTGCCGACTAGGCGGTGGATGAGTCCCGAGGCGGCTAGGAAGACCAAGCCCCGTACTCCTGCTGTGTCGAGGAGTACGGGGCTCAATCGAGGTTCCTAGCGGATTCGAACCGCTGTAAACGGTTTTGCAGACCGGCGCCTAACCACTCGGCCAAGGAACCCTAGTTCGCATTACTGCGCTGCAAAGTAACAACAAAAAAGCGACACGGACAAATATCGCCCGCCGCCCTCCCCCGTCCTCCCCCGTGCTCTCCTCTAGGCTGGGACGCCGCACCGCCTAGCGGGGGAGGGGCGCTGAGGGATATCGGTCAGAGGGCTGAGGGACGGCAGTGGCGAGCGTGAGGGATATCCCTCAGAGCACGGACGGATATCCCTCACGGAGGCGGGAGCTAGGTCTCGCCCCAGCTCCTGCTGAGACAGAGCTCTGTGGGGGCTCAGCGTGCCGCTAGGAGCGTGCTATCGGGAGCGAGCTCGGCACCTCCTGGAGGCAGTGCTAGAGGGCGCGAGAGGAGGCGTATCGCGGGCGTGTGAGGACGTAGCGCGCACGCGGCGCGTAGGACTGCGCAGAAACTACTATCTTTGCTTTACAAACTAATTTAATAAAGCTAACACAAAGACATTATGGAAAAGCCCTATGTGCTAGGCGTCGACATCGGCGGGACGAATACCGTCTTCGGTGTCGTCGATGCGCGCGGCAACGTCGTCGTCAGTGCCTCCATCAAGACCACGACGCACAATGACGTCGAGCTCTACCTCAACGACCTCACCACAGGCCTCAACATGCTCATCGAGCAGGTCGGCGGCAAGGACAAGATCCGTGGGATCGGCGTCGGTGCCCCCAATGGCAACTACTTCACTGGCTCCATCGAGTTCGCCCCCAACCTCCCCTGGAAGGGCGTCCTCCCCCTGGCGAAGATGATCCAGGATCGCCTCGGCATCCCCGTAGCGCTGACCAACGACGCCAACGCCGCAGCCATCGGCGAGATGACCTACGGCGCAGCACGTGGCATGAAGGACTTCATCGTCATCACCCTCGGCACGGGTGTCGGTAGCGGCATCGTCGTCGGTGGCCAGCTCGTCTACGGCCATGACGGCTTCGCAGGCGAACTCGGGCACATGATCGTACGTCGCAACGGCCGTATGTGCGGCTGTGGTCGCCAGGGCTGCCTCGAGACCTATACCTCCGCCACGGGCGTAGCACGCACCGCGCGCGAGTACCTCACCATCCGCTCCGACGAGAGCCAGCTCCGTGCCCTCGATATCGACACGATCACGTCCAAGGATGTCTTCGACGCCGCCTCCAACGGCGATCAGCTCGCCCTCGAGATCTTCGAGAGCACGGGGGCCATCCTCGGGGAGGCCTGTGCCGACTTCGTCACCTTCTCCTCGCCTGAGGCCATCATCTTCTTCGGCGGCCTCACCAAGGCGGGCGATCTCCTGATGAACCCCATCCGCCACCACATGGAGAAGAACATCCTCAACGTCTACAAGGGCAAGACCAAGCTCCTCTTCTCGCAGCTCAAGGAAAGCGATGCCGCCGTCCTCGGCGCCAGCGCCCTCGGCTGGGAGGCTAAGGAGCTCGACTAGTCCCCTAGCCTAAGCATAGAGAGCTCCACTGGAGGCGCCGAGTGCACCTCCGTGGAGCTCTCGCTATTCACCCCCATAGCACATAGGACGATGAAGCACCCTCTAGAGAGCTTCGGCTACTGCCCCCGCTGCGGCAGCTCGGGGCTAGAGCATGTCCACGGGCGCGCCATACACTGCGCTGCCTGTGAGCTCACCTACTTTCACAACGTAGCGGCGGCCGTGGCCTGCTTCGTGCGGGACGCCGCGGGACGCCTGCTGGTCGTGCGCCGTGGCCGTGAGCCGGCCAAGGGCACCCTAGACCTTCCTGGGGGCTTCGTCGATCCCTTGGAGACCGTCGACGGGGCCGTGGTACGCGAGCTGCGCGAGGAGACGGGGCTGGTGCCCCTGAGGCAGCGCCTGCTCTTCTCCCTGCCGAACATCTACCCCTACTCGGGGGTGGAGGTCTATACGGCCGACCTCTTCTACGAGGTAGAGGTCACCAGCCTCGAGGGTGCCGTCGCGATGGACGACGTCGCGGAGCTGGTCGTCGTCGCGCCCGAGGAGCTCCGCGCTGAGGACTTCGGCCTACAGTCCATACGCCAGGCCGTAGCGCGCCTCGTCGCCGAGCCTGACCTTCTGAGCCCTCGCTGATGTCCCTCAACCTCGAGCGCCTCAAGGGCTACGCGCCGCTCTGCTTCATCGCCACGGGTATTCTCCTCTGGCGGTGGACGGCGCCGCTCTCGGCGGTGCTGCCGTGGATCATCGCGGCGATGCTCTTTTTCGCCGTGCTGACGATGCCGCTGAGTCGGCTGCGTCCACGGCGCGAGCACCTAGTGATCTACCTCATCCAGATGGGGCTGGGGGCTGTGCTCTATAGCCTGCTGCGGCTGTGGGATCACGAGGTGGGGCTGAGCCTACTGATGTGCTTTCTCGCTCCAGCTGCGACGGCCGCGGGGGCGATGACGAGCCTCATGGGCGGCGACACGGGCTTCGCGACGGCCTACACGCTGCTGACGCACGGGCTGATCTGCCTCGTGGCGCCTATCCTGCTGCCCCTGCTGGAGCCACAGGCCAGCGTCTCCTTCTGGGCGCTCTCGGCTCAGGTAGGGATGCTCGTGGCGCGCATGGTGCTGCTACCGATCGCTCTGGCGCAGCTGGTGCGCTACCTCATGGCGCGCCGCGGACGCCAGCCTCAGCCGCAGCGACGGCTGACCTATTGGCTCTGGCTGAGCTCTCTCATCTTCATCCTCGGCAAGGCGGTGGCCTTCGTCTCGGGGGGCATCGCGGAGACGGACCTGGGGCGCCTCGTGGCCTCCTTCGCCGTGGGGTTGGTGGCCTGCGCCCTGCAGTTCAACCTCGGTCGCCTCCTCGGGCCACGCCTCGGGGTGGATGTCGTGGCCTTCCGCCAAGCGATGGGGCAGAAGAATACCGCTCTGGTGCTGTGGCTCTGCATCGCCTTCCTCCCTCCGCTCGCTGCCCCAGGGATCGCGGGCTACATCGCCTGGCAGAACTTCTTCCTCAGCTACTACATGAGCAAGACGCGCCTCTAGCGCCCCCGCTCCGCCCTAAGGCCCAGCGCTGCTCCGAGTCTGCCCGCAGCCTTGCCCTCCGACTGCAGCGAGCTCCTTCCCCCACGCCCCGAAGTCCTTCCCCGCTGAATCCCTGACATCCCTAAATACAGCGAGCGCCCCACGGTCACTAGGATCGTAGGGCGCTCGGCTTTAGTTAGAGGGCTAGGCCCAGGCGGGGCTTACTTCTTGGAGCAAGCGTCGAGGAGCACCTTGACGGTCTCGATCTCGAGGCTGTGTGCAGCACCCGTGTTGCCGATCGTACCGCTCATGTAGGCCACCTGCGTGTCCTCCTTGATGAGGCCAGAGGCGATGAAGCTCTTGATACCAGCAGCCAGACGCTCACGCTCGCAGTTGGTCTCGCCAGCGTAGTGAGCCGTCACGCCGTAGCTGAGGGCCAGCTGACGGGAGAGTGTAGCATCGTAGCAGACAGCGCAGACAGGTACCGTAGCACGGAAGCTCGAGAGGTAGCGCGCCGTACGGCCAGAGAAGCTGTCGGTGATGATCGCCTCGGTGTTGATGTCGCGGACGCTACGTACAGCCTGCTTAGCCAAGAAGGCCGTCGTGGTGCTAACTTCCTTGGAGTAGGGCACCTCATCGTCGTAGTTGAGCGCCAGGTCGGCCTCTGCCTTACGTACGATACGAGCCATGGTCTGTACAGCCTCGAGGGGGTACTTACCGTTGGCCGTTTCGCCCGAGAGCATGACAGCGTCGGTGCGGTAGTAGACGGCGTTGGCGATGTCGCTGACCTCTGCGCGGGTAGGCAGGGGATTGTCGATCATCGTGTGGAGCATCTGCGTAGCGACGATGACGGGCTTCTTAGCATCGACACACTTCTTGATGATCATGCGCTGGATGCCGGGCACTTCTTCTGCGGGCACTTCGATAGCGAGGTCACCACGAGCGATCATGATACCGGCGCAGTTCTCGATGATCTCATCGATGTTGTCGACACCTTCCTGGTTCTCGATCTTAGCGATGATCTGGACCTTGCTCTGGTACTCGTCGAGGATCGTCTGGATCTCAGCGATGTCCTTCTTATTGCGGACGAAGGAGTGCGCGATAAAGTCGATGTCGTGGTTCTTGAGGCAGTGCAGGATGTTGTTGCGGTCCTTCTCGGTCAGCGAGGGCAGGTCGATGCGGACGCCGGGGACGTTGACACTCTTGCGGCTGCCGAGCTTACCGTTGTTCTGGCAGGTAGTGAAGAGCTTGTCGCCTTCCTTCTTCTCTACGTCGAAGGCAAGGGCACCGTCGTCGACCAGGATACGTGCGCCGACGGGAACATCCTTAACGAAGTTCACGTAGTTGACATTGATCGTCTCGTTGTTGGTCTTAGCCTCGGGGTTCGCCATGAAGACGACCTTATCCCCAGCCTTGAACTCGCGCTTGACCTCGGAGTCCCCTTCGAGGACGGTCGTACGTACCTCGGGACCCTTGGTGTCGAGCAGGACTGCGACGTTGGGCGAGACAGCACGCGTGTTGTTGATGACGCGCGAGATGCCTTCGAAATTCATGTGTGCCGTGTTCATACGCACGACATTGACACCAGCCTCTACGAGGGGACGGATGAACTCTACGTCACAACGCAGGTCGGAGATGGTGGCTACGATCTTAGTTCTCTTCATAATTCCTATATAATATATGGGTTTGCTGTGGCTGTGCTGTGGTCTTAGGCTCTAGGGCTAAGTAGCGGGATGAGGGCCTCGATGCCGAGGCGGTAGACATCCATGCTGAGTCCCGTGATGACCCCACGGCAGGCGGGGGCGATGAGGGAGCTCTGGCGTATGGGCTCGCGCTGATAGACCTGCGAGAGGTGCACCTCGATGGCGGGGAGCTGAGTCGCGCGCAGGGCGTCGGCAAGGGCTAGGGAGGTGTGGGTGTAGGCGCCAGCATTGAGTACGATGCCCGAGACACGCTGATCCTGGAGCTCGTAGAGGCGCTCTATGAGGCCGCCCTCATGGTGGGACTGGAAGTAGGTCAAGCGGAGACGCTCGTCGTAGGCTGCATGGAGGCGCTCTAGGCAATCCTCCATCGTCTCTCGACCGTAGAGTACAGGCTCCCGCTGCCCTAGCCTAGCGAGGTTAGGGCCGTTGATGATCTCTATCCACATCTGTTCCTTCGAGACGGTATCCATTGACTTCTTATCTTTGCAAAGATAATTAAAAATAAGCAGCCCCTATAGTGTCACAGGATCTACGCGCTAAGTACCTCGGCTACCTACGCTTCGAGCTCAGTCTCTCGGATAATACCTGCGCTGCCTATCTGGCAGATGTAGACAAGCTCCTCGGGTGGATGGAGCGTGAAGCGCTACCGCTGGAGCAGCTCGACTACAGCCAGCTGCAGCACTTCGTCGCCCAGCTCTATGACCTGGGCATACACCCCAATTCGATCGCCCGCATCATCTCGGGTGTGCGGAGCTTCGGTCGATGGCTGGAGCTGGAGGGCTACGTCGCGGCCGACCCTACGACACTGCTCGAGGTGCCGCGCAAGGGGCGCTACCTACCGACGGTGCTTACCACCGAGGAGGTCGACCGCATCATCGAGGCCGCGCGCAGCCGAGGCGGCATCGAGGGCCTGCGCAATGCCGCCTTCATCGAGCTCCTCTTCAGCTGCGGGCTACGCGTGAGTGAAGCCTGCCACCTACGCTTCGCCGACACCTTCCTCGACGAAGGCTACATACGCGTACTGGGCAAGGGGAGCAAGCAGCGTCTGGTGCCGCTGAGCGACTCCGCCACCCAGGAGCTGCGGCGCTATCTGGCGCATCCCGACCGCCCGACGCCCAAGCGCGGCGAGGAGGAATACATCTTCCTCAGCGCCCGGGGCAAGGCCATCTCGCGTATCACCGTCTTCGTCTACATCAAGGAGGCCGCGGCCGCGGCGGGCGTCGAGAAGAACATCAGCCCGCACACCTTCCGCCACAGCTTCGCCACGGCGCTGCTGGAGGGCGGCGCTGGGCTGCAGGCCATCCAGCTGCTCCTCGGGCATGAAGATGTCGCCACCACGGAGATCTACACCCATATCGACCGCACGCGTCTGCGCGAGCAGGTAGAGCGCTACCATCCGCGCAACCAGCAGCCCAAGGGCTAAGCCCACCGGGGGACGCGCCCCCGCCCGTCTCTAAAGGTCGTCCCCCGTCCGCTCGCCACGCCTCCCCTCCTCGCCTGTGCCCGCGATGGAGTGCCCGTTTGGACTGCAAGTAGTGTTTTTGTGTGTACATCCCCTCCTCGCCTGCACCCGCGATGGTGTGCCCGCCGCAGCCTGCGGCGTCCTAGGCCCGCCCTTCTCCTCATCTTATGCTCCCTTCGTCCCGTCCCAAGGCGCAAGCTTGCCCTCATCCTCGTGGGGGCTCCGTCCGACCTATCCCTCAGCTCGCTGACCGATATCCCTCACGGCGCTGACTGACGACCCTCAGCCGCCTGACTGATATCCCTCAGCAGTCCTCACGGATAAGCCTCAGCAGACGTCCTCCCTTAGCCTCATCTTTGTTCTCAGCCGCTGCGCGCTAGGTGCCCTGCCGAGGAGGCCAAGCGCCGTCCCCCGGGCGAGCACCCCTACCCTACCCGCGGGGCTAGGCTCGGGGCTGCAGGAGAGGGCTCGGCAGGGGACGCTGGCGGTGCCGCGGATTCTTCGTATCTTTGCGGCGTCGATCCGCACATCGTCTGTCGACCAGCCCCGTGTAAGCGAGGCGCCCCGCTGGCGATGTCGGTATTTTGTTTCATTTCATACAGTTATAAGTCATGTCTTATATCGATTCCGCGAAGAAGGCCGAACTCTTCGCCAAGCACGGTAAGGGTGCCACCGATACGGGTAGCCCCGAGAGCCAGATCGCGCTCTTCACCTTCCGCATCGCTCACCTGACGGAGCACCTCAAGTCCAACCGTAAGGACTACAGCACGCAGCGCGCGCTCAAGATGATCATCGGTAAGCGCCGCCGTATGCTCGACTATCTCCAGAAGGTAGACATCGAGCGCTATCGTGCCATCATCAAGGAGCTCGGCATCCGTCGCTAGTCGTGTAGACCTAGTCGCACACTAGATAAAAGCAAGCGCCCGCCCTCGCGACCCTGTGTCACGAGGGCGGGCTGCTTTTTGCCCGAGCCCTGGCGGCCGAGCTTCCTCCCCCGAGGCGCCACGTGAGCAGCTAAGGGAGCAAGACGAGCCGACTGAGGGAGAAGCGCCACTCAGGGAGCCTTAGCCCAAGGGCAAGCCTAGCCCCTCGGCGCCCCAGCTCGAAGCGCAGGATGCACGGCAGGGCGCGGGCAGCTCCCTATACCGCGCAATAGCCCCAAAAGTCGTATCTTTGCGAGGCTGAATCAACTGAATACAATAATAACTAGATAAGACAGCTATGTCACTACAGGAACATCGTGGCCAGGACGCCCTGGACACCATCGACGAGAAGATCCTACAGGGTGAGGACTTCTTCGAGCGTCACGGCAAGAAGCTCCTCATCGCTCTCGGCATCGTCATCCTCCTTGCTCTCGGTGCCTTCGCCTACTACAAGTTCGTGCACGAGCCCAAGGGCATCAAGGCTGCCAACCAGCTCTACGTCGCCGAGTCCCAGTTCATCGCCGGACAGGACAGTCTAGCCCTCAAGGGTGCTGGCGCTGCTAGCCCAGGCTTCGAAGCCATCGCCAAGAACTACTCCGGCACGGACGCAGGCAAGCTCGCACACGCCTACAGCGGCATCTGCCTCTACGACATGGGCAAGTATCAGGAAGCACTCGCAGAGCTGCAGAAGTTCTCCTCGGACGACCAGCTCGTCGCTCCCTCCATCCAGCGCATGATGGGTGACTGCTACGTGCAGCTCGGCAAGTACGAGGACGCCGTCAAGGCCTACGAGAGCGCTGCCAAGCTCGCCGACAGCGAAGCCATTTCCCCCAGTTGCCTCATCAAGGCTGGCCACGTATACGAGAAGCTCGGTAAGTACGACAAGGCCATCGCCGCCTATCAGCAGGTCAAGGACAAGTACTACACCAACACGGCAGACGCTGAGCGTGTAGAGGCCGACCTGATCCGCGCTCAGGCCGCTCAGGCTAAGTAAGCGCCCGCGGCATGTCTACCATCGACCATATCAAGGCGAGCTACCACAGCGAAGTCCCCTCAGCCGAGGGGCTTCGCGTGGCCATCGCCGTCGCCGAGTGGAATAGCAACATCACCGAGCCCCTCTATCTGGGTGCCGTCGAGGTCCTCCGCCGTCAGGGTGCGGCCGAGATCTGCACGATGCGCGTCCCTGGAGCCTTCGAGCTCATCAATGCCTCGGCACGCCTCAAGGCCGAGGGCTACGATGCCATCATCGCCATTGGCTGCGTCGTGCGCGGGGATACTCCCCACTTCGACTACATCTGTCAGGGCGTGACCCAGGGTCTCGCGCTGCTCAATGCCGAGACCAAGCCCTCCACGGCGCCCGTCATCTTCGGCGTGCTGACCACGGAGACCATGGCGCAGGCCGAGGACCGAGCAGGCGGCAAGCTAGGCAATAAGGGTGCGGAGGCTGCCGAGACGGCGCTAAAGATGTGCCGGCCTATTTGCGTAATTGGAAAATAGTCTGTATCTTTGCACTGCAAACAAACGGAAAGGGCAGTTACCAGAGTGGCCAAATGGGGCTGACTGTAACTCAGCTGGCTTACGCCTTCGGTGGTTCGAATCCATCACTGCCCACTACTCCAATGCAAGGACTGCGGAAGTAGCTCAGTTGATAGAGCATTAGCCTTCCAAGCTAAGGGTCGCGGGTTTGAGCCCCGTCTTCCGCTCTAGAGCGCTCCCACAGGCGATTAAGCAAAGCGAGCACATCGATAGCCGATGTGCTCGCTTTACTTTTACTCCTCCTCCACCTTCATCAGAGCTCAGGCCCAGCCTTATCCGAGCAGCCCTCCCCCACGCCCAAACGAGTAGCCTCACCCCGCTCCGACAAAGCTGACTTTTAATTCGCTCCACACCCCACTTTTAATTTGAGGCAGCATTAAACAATAGTATCACAGCTCCTTACACACCACCTCGACAGCACCCACTTTTAATTCGGAGCGAGGGGCACTTTTAACTTCGGAGGAGCAGAGGGAGGGGGAAAGGCAAGCCGAAGGACAAGAAAAAGCAGGGGGCACAGCGCGATGGTGCTGTGCCCCCTAGCTTTTTAGGTGGGGTCGAGAGGACAAGTCGGAGGAGCTGAAAGGACTAGCCGAAAAAGCTGAGAGGGCTAGTAGAAACAGCGGGAAAGACTTACCGATAAAGTTGGGAGAGCTTGCTGACAGAGCGGAGCGGCCTTAGCCAAGGAAGCAGGGAGGCTTGCCGACAGGGCGGGGAGCCCTCAGCCGAGGAGGCGGTAGGCGTCCTCGTAGTGGCGGTAGAAGAGCTCCCAGTCGGCACGCTTGGCCAGCTCGTAGGCCGAGCGGCGCTGTACCTTCGCTTCGTCGGGCGTCAGAGCCAGCTGCTCGCCGATGAGCTCCGCGATACGCCCGATGGCCTCATCGACATTGCGGTCGTCACGCGGCACGATGTGCACGGGCTGGTGCTTGAGCTCGGCGAAAGGCTTGGTCTGCTGCTCCTCCTCTGCCCAGAGGCCGAAGCCCGCCAGCGTCGTCGTGATCGTCGGGACGCCGTAGCGGATGCTCTCCAGCGGCGTATAGCCCCAAGGCTCGTAGTAGCTGGGGTAGATGGTGAGGTCCATCCCCACGAGCAGGTCATAGTAGCTAAGGTCAAAGATGCCGTCGATGCCATTGAGGTAGCAGGGGACGAAGAGTAGCTTCACCTTACCCTCGGCGCGGTCCAGCCCACGGTGGCGGATGTGCGCCACGGCGCGGTCGTGGTCGGTATTGTAGAGCCAGTGTGTCAGCTCGGGATGCTGCAGGGGCTGCTGTGCGGGTTCCTCGGGGTGCGAGAGCAGGTACTGCAGCTCGGCACGTGGCCCAGCCTCCCAGGCGGGGACGAGCAGGCAGGCGACGATCTCGCGCTCGCCCTGGTACTGCTGGGCGAAGCGGTAGAGGGACTCGATGAAGAGGTCTATCCCCTTGTTGCGGTACTCGTAGCGGCCGCCGAGGGAGATGAAGTAGGCGCGCTCGTCGATGGGCGTACCGTAGAGCTTGCTCGCTACGGCGGCGAGCAGGCGGCGAGCCTTACGGCGCTTGGCAGCAAGGCTCGAGCTGAGCGGCGAGGCACCGACGTGGAAGCCGTTGGGCAGCACTACGGGCTCGCGCTCCAGCAGCTGCTTCGCCTCGCGGGCCGTCAGGCGGCTCACGGTGGCGAAGACGTCGGCCGTATGCGCGGCACGCTTCTCGAGGGTATGCTTGGCCTCTACCCCCAGTTCGCGTGCCATCTGATCGCCCTGGTACGCATCCATATAGGTGTAGAGCTCCTTGTAGTTGCCCGCGATGGAGCGCCCCACGGTGGTGGCGTGGGTGATGAAGATAGTCTTAACCTCAGGGGCGTGCAGGTGCAGCCAAAGGAGTCCCAGCCCTGTCTGCCACTCGTTGAAGAGCGCGATCTGCTGCTTGGGCTGGTAGTAGCCGAGGATGCTCTGCATGACGCGTGCAGCGGCCACAGCGAAGAGGCAGGACTCGTCGTAGTCGCCATAGCCCTTATCCCCCTCGATGCCGTATTCCTTCCAGGCCTCGAAGTAGAGCTCACCCTGCTCCTGCCACAGGGGCTTGAAGTCGACGAGGACGACGGCGGGCTCGCCCGCTACCGCCCAGCGCCCTACGACCAGGCGCAGCCCAAGCTCTGCCGAGGCCTCGCGCTGCCAAGCTGCCAGCTCAGGGACGGCTGTAGGGATGAAGTCTAGCGGAAGTGTATCCCCCTCTGCGGCGAGGAGTGGGCCTACGAAGATGATGTCCTGGGGATGACGGCGCGTCATGGTGGCCGCACGTGACGCTAGGACGGTGTAGATACCGCCCATCTTATTACATACCTCCCAACTGGTCTCGAGTAGCATAGCCGTAAGTAGTTAGAGTGAATAGATCAGAGCTCTAGACCAAAGGTACGCAATTATCCGACACCGCGCCAGCGCTCGCAGCGAGATCGCGCCACGCGCTATAGGTCCTTGCTCTACCCTCGTACGGGACACAGCTGAGGGATATCCATCAGCCTCCTGAGGGACGTCCATGAGCGCCGTGAGGGCTATCAGTCAGGCCTCTGAGGGATATCCATCAGCAGGCTAAGGGCTAAGGGGCAGCGGCGGGAGGGACTTATGCGTCTTGGGCTAAGGCATAAGGAGGCCTTCTACCCCACCCCCTAGAGAGGTAGATAGGACGGGGAAATCAAGGGAAGGAGAAGTAAGGAAAAGCGGGGGCGGAAGAAGTGCCGTGCAGAGCTCAGCCCCCCTTGGGGCTTAGACGAAGAGGTCGGCGAGGATGCCGTCTGAGACGAAGACGCCGCGCTCGGTGAGGCGCAGGACGCCGCCGACATCCGTGAGGCGCCCAGCTGCGAGGTAGGGGGCAGCAGCGCGCCGAAGCGCCTCAAGGGCCTGCGCGCCGAAGCGCTCGGCATAGTCGGCATAGACGATCCCCCACTGGGTACGCATACGCGTGAGGATGTACTCGTGCTGCAGCTCCTCCGCCCCCAGCAGCTCCTCCTCGTAGTCACGCGCGCCGCGCTCCATACCTGCGATATAGTCGCGGAGCGAGGCGACATTATAGCTACGGCGACGCTCCCCGTCATAGGTGTGCGCCGAGGGGCCGAAGCCGAGGTAGGGCACGCCCTGCCAGTAGCCCGTATTGTGCTGGGCATAGCAGCCAGGGCGAGCAAAATTGGAGATCTCGTAGTGCTCGTAGCCCGCGGCCTTGAGGCGCTGGATGAGCAGCTCGAAGAAGCGTAGGCTGGCCTCCTCGTCCACCGCCTGCACCTTGCCCGCCTGCAGCAGGCGCATCAGCGCCGTCCCCTCCTCGTAGATCAGATGGTAGGCGGAGAGGTGCGGCACGTCGAGCTCGAGGAAGCGCGCGATATTGGCCTCCCAGAGCTCCTCCGTCTGTCGGGGCAGGCCGTAGATAAGGTCGAGGCTAAGGTTCGTGAGGCCTTCGCTGCGTAGGGCGTCGACAGCCGCCGTGACCTGCTCGGCGCTATGGCGGCGGCTGAGGAAGCGCAGATCCGCCTCGTGGAAGCTCTGCACGCCCATGCTCACGCGGTTGGTCGGCAGCTGCGCCAGCCCTCGGGCATAGTCGGGCGTCACGTCATCGGGGTTGCACTCGATGGTGATCTCCCCACCCTCAGCTATAGGATAGTGGCGCCAGATGGTTTCGAAGAGGCGCTCCAGCTCGGGGATGCTGAGCTGCGAGGGCGTACCGCCGCCGAGGTAGATATGCTCCACCAGCTCGCCCTCGGGCAGCTCCGAGCGGCGACTACTGAGCTCTGTCTCTAGGGCACGAAGGAAGGCGAGCCGCTCGTCCTGCTTCGTCTCCTTGTAGAAGTCGCAGTAGGAGCAGCGGCTCGCGCAGAAAGGGATATGGAGGTAGAGGTTCAATGCTGCTGCTCCAGTCTGAGGGCGGCTAGATTGAGCTCCAGCCCGTGGGCGATGGGCGTCGCCACGCCGAAGCTATTGACTGCCTCGACGCCGAACTCCGCGCAGTCATCGCCGACGAAGTCCTCCAGCGTCAGGCGGCACTCGGGGCTACGCAGCCCCTGGGCCAGCAGCGTCGCCGTGCGGCGGCCGTGGCTGTCGGTCGTCGTCACCCAGAGACGGTAGGTGATACCGCGCGTGGAGGCGCCTCGGGGGAGCGTCCAGGAGAGGTTGAACTCCTTCTTGGACACGAAGACAGCGTGCAGCCCCTCGGGAGCAGCGGGCGCCGTAGCCTCGCCGCGCTTGAGGGCCAGCGGCAGTGCCGTGGAGGCAAAGGCCTCCTCGATGACCTGACGCACCAGCGGGAAGCGGCTCGAGGTATGCTGCTCGCGAAAGAAGCAGACGCCACCCAGCCCGACCTCACGCTCTTCGGCGATCTGCTCGGCGATGACGCTGCTGGGCCAGCCGCTCTCCTCGACACGGTAGGCCGCTAGGCCTGGGATGACGGGGATATAGGGGGCGACCTTCTCCTTCCAGTCCTGCAGGAAGGGGCTATAGAGGTCTCCGCGGTAGTACATCATAGGTACGACGAAGTCCACGAGCCCCTCGCGGCCCCAGGTCTCGGGGTCCTGATAGACGGACTCATAGGCCGTCCAGCCGTGGCTACGGCCTAGGTCGGGGATCATCTTCAGCTTGCCCAACGGAGCGACACTGACCTGGATGTCCGAGCCGATGCTCGCCAGAGAGTCGCGTACCTCACGCAGCTGACGGGTGAGGTTATCCCGGCGCCAGGCCGCCTTGCTAGGGAAGCTGCTGCCGTAGCGCGCGTAGCTCGTGCGGTCATTGAAGGTCTCGGCGGCCTCTGGGTAGCGGAAGTAGTCGAAGTGCACGCCGTCGATGGCGTAGCGCCGCGCTAGGTCGGTAGCCAGGTGCGCCACGTAGCTGCGCACCTCGGGGTTCCCGGGGTCGAGGTGATAGCTGCCCTTGTGGGCGATGGCCCAGTCAGCATGATCACGCAGCAGCGGATGGGGGCTGCGCTTGGGTGAGACCAGGGGATAGGTCACCATCCAGGCGTGGACGGCGAGCCCCAGCTGGTGGCAGGCCTCGACGGCGTAGGTCAGTGGGTCGTACCCAGCCTCGAAGAAGCCTTCGCCCGCGATAGCCGGTGAGGCGGGCTCATAGGGCGAGCGGTAGAGCGTCGTACCGCTGTGGCGCACCTGCAGGAAGACGGTGTTGTAGCCGTCAGCCTTGAGGCGGCGCAGCGTACGATATAGGGATTCCTTCTGCCGGCGTATGCCGTCGGGCGTATCGGCCTTATCCTTAGGCCAGTCGAGCCCCCAGACGGTGGTCAGCCACACCCCGCGCATCTCCTGGCGTATCGAGTCCCCCGTAGGGCGCACCCAGGGGGTGAGCTCGATGGAGGTCGTATCGACCTTGACGGGCGGGACTACGGGCTGGGGCTGGGGACGGCGTACCCCACAGGCGCTGAGCAGCAGGAGGAGGCTCAGCACGGAGAGGCTACGGCTATAATACTTCGTCGGCATAGGCAGAGGGACGGAGAGGGTTAATAGTAGGCAATGTTGTCGATCAGGCGCACCTCGCCGCAGTAGACGGTGATGCAGCCATGCGGGCGGGGGCTATCGGCCCAGCTGTGGATGGACTGGAGACTGTCGGTATCGACGATGTCGAAGTACTCGACGCGCAGCGTGGGCACCGCGTTGATCTCCTCGGTCACACGGGCGATGAGCTCCTGGGGGCTCAGCGTCCCGACCCAGCTACGGCTCTCGCTGAGGATACGGTAGATGCTGGGGGCAGCGGCGCGGCCCTCGGGGGTGAGCAGCAGATTGCGGCTGCTACGCGCCAGCCCATCCTCCTCGCGGACGATAGGGCAAGCGATGATCTCCACGGGGCTCGCGATCTGGCGAGCCATAGCGCGGATAACGGCGATCTGCTGGAAGTCCTTCTCGCCGAAGAAAGCACAGTCGGGGCGGACGATGTCGAAGAGGCGCGAGACGACCTGCATCACCCCATTGAAGTGCCCTGGGCGGTAGGCGCCCTCCATGACCTCAGCCACCGCACCGACGTCGAAGACGCACGTATCGGGCTCGGGGTAGATCGTCGTCACCTCGGGGGCGAAGAGCGCCGTAGCGCCAGCCGCCTCCAGCAGACGAGCGTCGGCCTCGAGGTCGCGGGGGTAGGTCTCGAGGTCGCGGGGATTGTTGAACTGTGTGGGATTGACAAAGACACTGACGACACATAGGTCACAGCTCTGGAGGGCACGGGCGACGAGGCTTAGGTGTCCAGCATGTAGCGCTCCCATAGTGGGGACAAAGCCAATACGCTTGCCTGCGGCGCGCTGCTCCGCTACGAAGGACTGCAGTCCCTCGATCTCCTTATAAATCTTCATTATGGTAGATAGTGGTTACTTCTTCGCTAGGTCGCCTGCCTGGATGAGGTATTCGGCGATCTGTACGGCATTCAGGGCCGCACCTTTCTTGATCTGATCCCCGACGCACCAGAAGGTCAGGCCGCGCTCCGAGCTGAGATCACGGCGTAGACGCCCTACGTAGACGGGGTCCTTCTCCGCGATGAAGAGCGGCATGGGATAGACCTGATCCTCGGGATCATCCTGTAGTACTAGGCCAGGGGCACGACGGAAGGCCTCGCGCACGGCGTCCAGCTCGAGTCGCTCACGCGTCTCTACCCAGATCGCCTCGCTATGGGCACGGCACACGGGGACACGCACGCAGGTAGCGCTGACAGCGATGTCGCTGTGCATGATCTTACGCGTCTCGTGATACATCTTCAGCTCCTCCTTGGTGTAGTCGTCTTGGCCGAAGACATCGATCTGTGGGATCACGTTGTAGGCCAGCTGGTAGGCGAACTTCGATACCTCGGGCTCACGACCCTCCGCCAGCGCCTTCGTCTGAGCATCCAGCTCAGCCATCCCGCGCGCGCCAGCACCGCTAGCGGCCTGATAGGTCGCCACGTGGACGCGCTCGATATGCGAGAGCTGCTCGATGGCGTTGAGGGCGACGACCATCTGTATGGTCGTACAGTTGGGGTTGGCGATGATCCCTCGGGGGCGCAGCAGAGCGTCGGCACCATTGACCTCGGGGACGACCAAGGGGACGTCCTCCTGCATGCGGAAGGCGCTGGAGTTATCGATCATCACCGCGCCGTGCTTGGTGATGGTCTCGGCATACTCTAGGGAGACGCTGCCCCCAGCGGAGACGAAGGCGATATCTATACCCTCGAAGTCGTCGCCGTGACGCAGCTCGCGCACGGTGTACTCCTTGCCCTTGAAGCTAATAGTCTTGCCTGCGCTACGTGCCGAGGCAAAGAGCTCGAGGCGGTCGATCTTGATCGGGCGCTCGGCGAGGACACGGAGGAACTCCTGCCCTACGGCGCCACTTACTCCGACGATGGCTATATTCATTGATCTACTACAGTCAGTCTACAAAAGGATAGTCCCATAGCCTCAGGCTGCCTCGCCTAGCTACGGGACTACAAAGTTAGTTAGATTTATCGGAGCGGGGGTACGGCGCTCAGGGCGAGCGCGTCATCCTCCCAGTGCAGCACGCTGGAAGGCGCAGCACAGCGGGATCCTTATCCCAGCCTCCCGAGGACTATCCCTCAGCCTGCTGACTGATAGCCCTCACGCGCGTAACGGACGTCCCTCAGCGCGCTGACAGACATCCCTCAGGAGCCCTTCGCCTATATATAGGGAAGGCTGGGACTGATCCGTCCCTTCGATAGCAAAAGATAAAGGGGAAGCCCCGCAATGTGTGGCTGAGGCACTAAGTCCTCGGGCTGCGGCGGGCAAAGCGACGTAGGCGCTCGGCGATATTGCGGTCCAGCAGCGGCGAGAGGACGATGATCGTGACGGCGGAGACGATCAGTAGCATGCCCGTGAGCATCACGGGCGTGACCTGCTCTCCGAGGACGAGGACGCCGATGACGATGGCCGTCAGCGGCTCCATAGCGCCGAGGACGGAGGTCAGCGTCGAGCCTATGCTCTTGATGGCGCGCACGAGGCAGAGGTTGGAGAGGAGCGTGGGGACGAGCGCCAGCAGCAGGAGATTGCCGAGCGCCGCCGTCGAGGGCAGCGGCTGCAGCCCACCCGAGAGCAGCGTATCGACGAGGAAGTAGATGCCGCCGAAGAGCAGGGAGTAGAGCGTCAGCTTGAGGTTGTCCATCGCACGCAGCAGCTGGACATTATTGATCGCCACGAGATAAATCGCGTAGGAGAAGCCCGAGAGCAGCACCAGGACGAAGGACAGCGGCGAGCTCCCCATACCGACATCCCCCTTGAGGCTCAGCAGCGCTACCCCCGAGAGGGCCAGCACGATCGCCAGGATCGTGTACGGCGAGGTGCGCTGGCCGAAGACCAGGCGCATGATCAGCGTCACGCCGATCGGGTAGAGGAAGTGCAGCGTCGTGGCCATCCCGCTGCTCATGCTGTGGTAGCCCTGAAAGAGCAGCGTAGCCGAACCGTAGTAGAAGAAACCGAGGAAGGCGAACCACGGGAGCTCACTCCAGCGCGTGGCGAAGCTCACCCCGCGCAGCAGCATCAGCACCGCCACCAGTGCCGAGGCTAGGAACATGCGGTAGGTGAGGATGCTATCCGTCTGGAGCCCCTCCTGCATCATCGGCAGGGTGAAGAGCGGGATCAGACCGAAGCTCGCCGAGGCAAGCATCCCGAAGAAAAAGCCTTTGAATCGATTCATCTCGTAGCGCTATCTAGCGGCAGCCACTGGCTGGCCGTGGGAGGGGCCAGGGCGCGCGGGGTGCCTAGCTCTGGGAGCTCTCGAGGAGGGCGGGATTGATGCCGAGCTCGCGGGCGACAGCCTCGTCGGCGCGGCAGAGGGCCAGCAGCGCCTTGTGCGCCGCGTCCTGATGGGCCTCCTTCTTGTTGAGACCCCGCCCGAGGCCGATACGCTTGTCATCGACGAAGACCCCGCAGACGAAGGGCACACCGCTGCGCTTCGGCTCCTGCAGCATGCGGAAGTCGAGGCTCAGTCGATGCTTCTGCGTCCACTCCAGCAGGAGGGACTTATAGTTCATCGTCTGGTCCATGAGGCTACGCTCCAGCTCGAGGAAGAGGGGCAGTACGCGCTCCAGCACGAAGGCCTCGGCACGTGGATAGCCCCTGTCGAGGAAGATCGCCCCGATGAGCGCCTCCAGCGTATTGCCATAGATGTCACTACTGCCCTGACGCACGTCGCGCCGTATCTGCAGGAAGCGATCGAGGCCCATGCGTAGGGCTACAGCGTTGTTGACGGCACGCTTGACCATCGCCCCGCGGTGCTTACTCAGCTCCCCCTCGTCCCAGTGGGGATGCTCGAGGTAGAGGTAGTGGCTCATCGCGGTGGCGAGGACGGAGTCGCCGAGGAACTCTAGGCGCTCGTTGTTGAGCTTGAATCCCGTCTCGTCCGTACGGCTCATGGAGCTGTGGCGGAAGGCTAGGTCATAGAGCGCCCTATCCTGCGGCTCGAAGCCGAGGAGTTCGACGAGTAGCGAAAGAGGCTCTTTGGGCCTGCGCCCAAGGAGCCTCTTGAGGTTGTCCCGGAGGAATCTTAGGATCATACTTCCTATCCGTAGGGAATGCTAGGGTATGGACTACTTGACGTACTTCTTAAAGATGACGCTCGCATTGTGTCCGCCGAAGCCGAAGGTATTCGATAGGGCAGCACGCACGGGGCGACGCTGTGCCTGACCGAAGGTGAAGTTCAGCTTGTAGTCGATCTCGGGGTCGAGGTCATCGTCCGCGTGGTTGATCGTAGGAGGCACGATGTCCTCCTCGACCGCCTTGAGGGCGAAGACCGCCTCGATAGCGCCAGCTGCACCTAGCAGGTGCCCCGTCATAGACTTGGTCGAGCTGATGTTCAGCTTATAGGCAGCGTCACCGAAGACCTCCTTGATCGCCTTGCTCTCGGAGATATCACCGACAGGCGTCGAGGTGCCGTGGACGTTGATGTAGTCGATGTCCTCGGGGCTGAGACCAGCATCCTCGAGGGCGTTGCGCATCACCAGCTTGGCGCCAAGGCCATCGGGGTGCGTCGCCGTCAGGTGGTAGGCGTCAGCCGAGAGGCCCGTACCGACGAGCTCGGCGTAGATGTGCGCGCCACGAGCCAGGGCGTGCTCCAGCTCCTCGACGATGAGGCAGGCTGCCCCCTCGCCCATGACGAAGCCATCGCGCGAAGCGCTGAAGGGACGCGAGGCGCCCTGGGGATCGTCATTGCGCGTAGAGAGGGCGTTCATGGCATTGAAGCCACCGACGCCAGCAGCGCAGATCGATGCCTCGGCACCGCCCGCGATGATGACATCAGCCTTCCCGAGGCGGATGAGGTAGCAGGCGTCGATCAGCGCGTTGGTAGACGAAGCGCAGGCCGAGGCCGTCGAGTAGTTGGGACCGTGGAAGCCGTACTTCATCGACACGTGACCGGCGGAGATATCCGAGATCATCTTGGGGATGAAGAAGGGATTGAAGCGAGGGCCAGCCTCGGCATCATAGCCACGCACCTCCTCCTCGAAGGTACCTAGCCCCCCGATACCAGAGGCGATGACCACGCCTACACGATCCTTGTTTACCTTATCTATATCCAGCTTGGAATCGGCGATACTCTCTTCGGCTGCCACCATGGCAAACTGAGCATAGCGGTCTAAGCGGCGCGCCTCCTTGCGGTCAATGTACTTGGCCACGTCGAAGTCCTTGACTTCGCAGGCGAAGGTAGTCTTGAACTTAGAGGCATCGAAGAGCGTGATGGGCGCAGCCCCGCTCTTGCCAGCTACGACGGCCTCCCACGTCTCCTGGGCGGTATTGCCCAGGGGTGAGATAGCGCCTATTCCCGTGATGACGACTCTCTTGAGTTCCATCAGTCGAATTCCTTAGCTAAGGTAGCTTTAGCCCTTCTTAGCGACGATGTACTGGACAGCGTCACCGACGGTCTTGATACCCTGAGCGTCCTGGTCGGGGATCTGGATGTCGAAGGCCTTCTCGAACTCCATGATGAGCTCTACGGTGTCGAGCGAGTCTGCACCGAGGTCGCTGGAGAAGTTTGCCTCGGGCGTTACTTCGCTAGCTTCGCAGTTGAGCTTGTCGACGATGATTTCTACTACCTTGTCCTGGATTTCCTGTGACATAATTCTGTTCTTGTTTAATATTGAGTTAGTTTCTTTCTGTGCATTCCCGTACCTTTGCCACCAAAGGATGGTGCCTCGGGATGGGGGCTGGAGTGCTGGCCCTGGTGTCAGCTCGCTGACTGTAGTCCATGCACACATCCATCGCATTTGTGCACAAAGATACGCAATTTATATGAAACGAATAGCAATACTCGCCTCAGGGAGTGGCTCCAACGCGGAGGCCATCATCCATTACCTACGCCAGAGCAGGGAGGCAGAGGTCGTGCTTCTGCTCACCAATCGCCCCGACGCAGGCGTTCGCGAGCGTGCTCGGCGCCTCGGCGTGCGCTGCGACTACCTCCCTACGGCAGAGCTGCGCGAGGGCTCCAAGCCCCTGGCGCTGCTGGCGGAGCTGGGCGTCGAGCTCGTCGTCCTAGCGGGCTACCTCGTCCTCATCACCGAGCCCTGGCTGCAGGCCTACCCACAGCGCATCCTCAACATCCACCCTGCGCTGCTGCCTGACTTCGGCGGCAAGGGAATGTACGGGCATCATGTCCACGAGGCCGTGCTGGCTGCGGGACGCCCCTACAGCGGCATCACCATCCACCTTGTGGACGATCACTACGACCACGGACAGACGCTGGTACAGGCCCAGTGCCCAGTGCTGCCTGGGGATAGCCCCGAGACGCTGGCGGCACGCATCCACCAGCTGGAGCACCGCTACTACCCTGCTGCCGTAGCCCAATACCTACGCCTTCTGGACGAGCAATAGTCCCGAGGCAGCATTATACGAAGGAAGCGGAGGCGAGCTAGATGATCTAGCTCGCCTCCGCTTCGTTTAGCCTGTGGAGATGCGGGGAGTCGAACCCCGGTCCAAACATGGAACTAATCTGCTTTCTACATGTTTAGCCTCTGATCAATTGTCGGGCACAGCAAGCGGCAGAGGCCACCAAAGCTGCACCTTAGCCCTCTAAATCTGACTCTGCGCCAAGGGCAGTCGCAGAGCGAGCTCCGATTTTCCGGCACCACCGTATCAAGTCGCCTCGGGGCAAAGGGCTACCTGGGTGATGTCTCGTCACGACAATCTTAGTCGTGATTAAGCAGTAAACCTACTGTTCTTCGGTTACGCAGCGAGAGCGTAGTTATTTTCGCCAGTTAAAAAGGTTCTCTCATCGAGATTATAGTGCTGACAGGAGAGCGCACTACATGCTTACACATCACTTCGTCATGCTGTCAAAGCCAAGACATCCCCGTGATTAGCTACTGCAAAGGTAGGACAAATTAAGGACATCGCAGCACGGCGAGGCGCGACGCACCAGTGCGGACGGCTAAGGAACCCCGCGGCACTCCCCTAGTCCTCTCCTCCGAAGAGAAGACCATGCAAAGCCCTCCGCCTTAGGTCCCAGCTGAGCTCGGACAAGGACAGCCGTGCGCCGTGGGGTACGGGGGAGGGCTCCTGAGGGATATCAGTCAACACACTGAGGGACGTCAGTCAGCGGCGTGAGGGGTATCCATGAGGGCGCTGAGGAATATCCCTCAGGTGCACTGCCCCCTTGGTCGTCACCTCACGGCAGCAGTTTGTCCCCTTCGCTCGGGGCGGCTTGGGCTAAGGGCGGCCAGCTCACGGAGCTTCACCCTCAGCTAGCCCCAGCACGGGACGCAGCCCATCAAAGCTCGGCTATAAACAAGCGCGGCGCCCAGCCCCACCGTCCGCTCGGGATCGGTAGGGCTGGGCGCCGCTTTTGAGTGGCCTAGACGAAGGCCTCTGCCTTCGCCTAGGATAAAGAGTGCTTACTGCTTGGGCACGTCTACACGATCGTTACCAGCGGAGACGGCCTTGATGCTGTAGCTGGCCTTCCAATCGGAGTCCATCGTGAAGACCGCACCACCCTCGGCAGGATGGGTCGCATCAGCTGCATAGACGAGCTTGGTACCGTCGTAGATCTCGAAGGCCACGACATGCTTCCAGCCCGTGATGGTCACCGTACGGCCCGAGACCTTGGCCGCAGCACCTGCCACGATAGCGGGCTTCTGCGCGTAGAGGTAGGCGTTGTGGTCGGTGATGTACTCGAGGGCAACATCCAGCGGCTTGAGGTTAAGGGCCTTGATCCGGCTCTTGACGCTGGCCACGCGGGCTGCCGTGATGTTGATCTTCGACTTGCCGTAGTCGTCGATGTCGCCATTGTCCACGGTGTGGAAGAAGCCCCAGCGCTCGAAGAAGCGGGTGAGGTCCACGCCTCCTACCTTGGAGGCAGCGAAGGCAAACTCCGTCTGCTGCTCGCCGACCGTACTGGGCGAATCGTGCTCGCGGAAGTACTGATAGAGGTCAGGGTAGAAGCCCGAGACGCCATCAGCCTGCTTGCGCGGCGTGCGCCCGAGGGCCTTACCGAAGTAGAGCTCCAGCTGCCAGAAGGGGATGAGGTTCACGAAGACGTCCCCAGCGCGGTAGAAGGGCACATTGCCGACGAAGATATTATTGAAGCCCTTCGTATAGCGGTTGTTGCCCAGCTCGAGCTTCTCGACCTGCAGACGCGAGGGCTGGCCGAAGACGTAGGTCGTGATGTACTCGGAGGGGATATTGACCGTGACCTCCGTCATCCCTGCCCAGAGCAGGCCGGGGCGCGTCTGGTTCATGTGCCCGATCTCGTGGGAGGGCCCCCAGGCAGCACCCTGCGAAGCGGGATTACGCATCTTGTCGGGGTTGAGGATATCCTGCTGCGTGCTGTTGACGTAGGCCGTGTGGTACCAGGTCGCGTACATGAAGGCATGGTACATGACGTGCAGGTACATACGATTCTGCGGCTCACGCTTGTACTTCACCAGACCATGCAGTACCCACTCGTTGTAGACGATGCTGTCGTAGGTATTGGTGATGTCACGGCCCTGAGGGGTATACTGGCGGAAGGCCTGCGTCTCGAAGGTGAGGTGGCAGTACTTACCGAGGACGTCGAAGTGCTTATTGGGCGCCTTGTTGATGAGCTCGTGCCAGCGATCCTTGAGCTTGGGATCCTGCGAGTCGTAGTAGCCATTGACCGTACCGGTGGCGAAGTGGATACGCACGGGCTTGAAGCGCTTGAGCGAAGCGACATCGCTGGCATGGTAGAGGACGTAGGCAAGGCCCGTCTTCTGCATCTTGATACGGTTCATCCCGCGAGAGAGAGGGTAGACCACAGGGTCGTTGAAGCCGTCACCGCCGGGCTTGTCGAGGTTCTGCACTCTCAGGCTCAGGCGGGCATCCATCTGATGGAGATCCCCGACGAAGACGATGAGGTCCTGCCCCTTCTCTACCGCGATCCCCGTGGGGTTGTCGAGCAGCGAATAGGGGTTGGTCTTGTTGGGGCCCGAGACGACCGTGGGGAGCAGCCAGGGCTTGAAGTCCGCCACGCGGAACTCCTTATTATACTTACCCTGCTTGAGGTAGAAGGCTAGGTTGCGGAAGAAGGGGTCACTGATCTGCGCGATCTGCTCGTCCGTCACCGAGGGCTTGAGCTCGCTGCAGACCTCGTCGGCGAAGATGGTCGTGTAGTCGAAGGCCTTGGTGGAGCGGCGGAAGAACTGCATCTCGGCGCAGCTGGCGAAGCCCTGCCCGTCCCCGTGGCCCTTGCGGACGATGAAGCGGAAGCTCTTAGCCTTGGTGCGCTTGGGCAGGACGACACGCGTAGCGGTGCTGCTGGCGCGGAAGTCGAAGTCCATCAGCTTGGTGAAGGTCGTGCCATCCTCCGAGCTCTGGATCTCGCCCTCCGAGAAGTAGCCGTTGTAGCCCTGCTGGCGGGGGTAGTAGACGAGGTAGTCGACCTCGGCAGCCTCAGCAAAGTTGTAGGTCAGCGTGATGGGGAAGTAGTTCGACCCACCGTTGGCCCAGGCGGAGTGATAGATCGTCGAGAGGTCGCCGTCGAAGCTGAGCTCGATGCCCGAGCCAGGCTGGACGGAGCTGGCCGTACCGCTGACGACCTTGATCTGCTCATCCTCGGGCAGCTGGTCCGTGCTGCCAGGGATGTAGTTGTTCGTGCCGAGCTGCTGGACCGCAACGAGGAGCTTGACGGGGTCCTTAGCTACGCCCGTCTGGATGATCTCGATATTGGCCATGCGCTCCTTGCCCGTCGTGTTGGGCTGCACTACGTAGTTATGCGTCTCGCGGCGCATAGCACGAGCTGGGCTCTTGATCCAGTCGGGGAGCTTGACCTCAACCTTGACGTTGGTCGTGATCTCGAAGGTGATGCCACCGCCCACAGCGGGCACCTGATTGATGACCGACTTGTCCACGAGGATAGCGGGGGCCTGCCCGAGCTGGCGGATCTTGATGTTGCGCTTGCCCGCGGAGCTGGTGAGGCGCAGCTCGGCCTCACGCACCTCGGCGTCGTCATTGGCCTCTACGTCGATCTTGAGGGTCTGGCCGATCTGGGTGGCCTTGACCCAGGTCTTCGTGCTGGTGACCTGCCAGGTAGCGGAGGCACCGCCTAGGCTGATCTGCTTGGTCATCGCGGCCGCCTGGAAGTCTACCTCCTGAGGCGTGTCTCCTTGGCCTGGGGTCACCTGACCGCCGTTGGGCTTGTTGCCGGGGCCGTCGGCTGTCTTGCAGCTGGGGGCTAGGCTCAGCAGCGAGGCAGCCAGCAGCAGCGTGCTTAGTTGTCTTAGTCTCATACGTGTCTGTATTGCTAGTGGGATCTGGGGTAGATGAGCTGCCCGTGGCTTAGCTGTCGTGCTCTAGAGGCTCGGTAGCTGGGAGCAGCGTCCGCTGGACGTGGGCGCCCCGAGCAGCAGAGCCCAAGCAGAGCTGTCGGGAGAGCCTGACAGCGCGACTTGGGCTCGTGCATAAGGGTGAGGATGCCCCCTAGAGGGGACGAAGCGGATGCTTATTCGTTGGTCGTCTTGCCCGTCTCAGGATCGTAGATGCTGATGGAGAGCTCGGAGACGTGGAGCGTAGCGATCGCGGCGAAGAGACGGTCGTTGTAGACCTTCTTGATCTTGAACCAAACGTAGTTGTAGGGCTTGTCCATGCGGATGTTCGGCGAGGTATAGGCAGCAGCCTGACCCGAGGGGAGCTCCGTGAGCTCCTTGGCGAGCACAGCCTTATTAGCCTCGGGATCGAAGGTGCCGTCGAAGCTGTCGCTGACGTAGATGTCCATTACCTCGGGGTTGAGGCGACCGGCATTGTTCCGTCCCTTCATGTAGAAGCTGAAGTTCTTGACAGCCTTGGGCAGCTTGTAGACGATGTAGTGAGGCATGGGCGCCAGCGGTGCGTGCCAGTTCTCGTGGTAGAAGGAGTTGTCGTCCTCATCCACAAGGCCAGCCTTAGGTCCTTCGGTAGCCTCGGGGTGGCTGACGAAGACGTTGGCGTCGGTGATGCTGAGCTTGGTGGGCGTGATCTGCTCTACGCGGGGCTTAGCCTTAGCGGTAGCGGCGATCTGGATGGCCGTGCCCTCGGCACCCTGCTTGGTGAAGGGCTGCAGGGTGAACTGGATCTCACCGTAGCGCGCCAGTAGGTTGTCCACACGCAGCGAGTCGGAGTAGCTGCTGGCGAGCTTGGTCACCAGCTGCTTGGTCTCGGGGTGGGTGTAGGTCACGCGGACGTACTGGTAGCTGACGTTCTCGGGGATGCGCCAGTTCAGGAGGATGGAGCCCTCAGCAGGCGTAGCCGTCACCGTGGAGCGATCGAGGTCCGTGGGGCGAGGTCCGAGGTCCTCCTTCTTGCAGGAGCTGGCTAGTGCCAGCGTCCCTGCCAGGAGTGCGAATGCTATCTGTTTCATTGCTTGGTGTCGTTGTGTTGAGCTTAGTAACCGGGGTTGTTGACGAGGTTGCCGTTGCGGTTCACGTCAGCCACGGGGATAGGCAGGAGGTAGTTGTGCTTACCGAAGGCACGCTCGAAGGGCACCTCCGTCAGGTGAGCGAAGTCCGCGATCGTCGTAGCCTGGATGTTCATCCCCTGAGCCTTGACGCCGAAGTACTTCTCAGCCTGGAGCCAGCGGCGCATATCCCAGAAGTTCTGGTTCTCGAGGTAGAACTCTACCTGACGCTCCTGGCGTACGATCTGGCGGAGCTTGGCCTGGGAGAAGCTCGTCACACCAGCCAGCTTCCAGGACTCCTCAGCTGTAGGGATACCTGCACGGACACGTACCTTATTAAGGTAGGTCAGCGCCGTAGCGTTATCCCCAGCCTCTACGCAGGCCTCAGCATAGGCGAGGTAGAGGTCCGCCAGGCGAAGGACGGGCCATGGGTGATGCTTCAGCGTGAAGTCTACGCCGCCCTTACCTACGCCTTCCTCTGGGTAGACGCCCTTCTTATTGAGGTAGCCCGTAGGAGAGTAGTTATTGTTGCGGTTGCCGCGACCCTGATTGCCATTCTTCGTGAAGTCAAGGAGCACGTTGCCTTCCTCGCCGTTAGCCAGGTAGGTCTTGGGGAAGGCAGGGTTACTCTTATCCTTATTGAGGATCTCGTAGTAGCCACCCTGGAAGCCGATCCACGCATAAAAACGGGGCTCACGGCCGAGGTTGAACTTGATGGTCTGCTTACCGGGCATAGCCTCCTCGCTCTGAGTGGCGTCTACGGTGACGAGCTCGAGCTTGGACTGATCCTTGAACTCAGGGTCTTCGTCCCAGGGCAGACCGTTCTTGGTGTAGAAGCGGTTGAGCATGTTCCACGTAGGAGCTACGCCGTTCCAGCCCGAGCCGCCTTCGCCCTTAGGCGAGGACTTACCTGCCAAGTCGTACCAGCCTTCGCCACGCGTATCGGCGAAGATCACCTCGGGGTTAGCCTCACCCGTCCAATCAAGGATGTTGTAGCGCAGGGTGCGCTGCTGGGCATTCTTGGGGAACTTATTGAGCGAGACGAACTGCCCCGTCTTGGTGTAGAGGCTGTGGCCAGCGGCCTCAGCTGCAGCGATAGCTTCCTTGAGGGCATCCTTGGCCTTGATCCACTTCTGTGGGTCCTTGGCCTGGGGCATCAGCAGCTTGCCGTCGGGGTTCTTCAGATCCTTGAGGAACTCTGCCTCCCCATTGAAGAGGGGCGAAGCAGCCAGCAGGAGGAGCTGCGCCTTGAGACCCTTAGCCGCCGTGCTCGTAGCGAGCCCTACACGGCGCTGCTCACGCGTGGCGGGGAGGTTCTTGGCCGCCTCGTCGAACTTGTCGGCGATCCACTGCACGCACTCGTCGAGGGGCGTACGGGAGGCGTAGTCCTCTACCTTAGTATTGACATCGGGGAGGCTCTTGACCAGGATGACGGGGCCGTAGCAGCGTACCAGCAGGTAGTGGTAGTAGGCCAGGAGGAAGTCGATCTGACCGCGGTAGTCCTTCTTGGTGTCCTCATCGACCTGCATCTCGTTGATCTTGCGCTGCATCATGTAGCACTGACGGATGCCCTGGAAGAAGGTATTCCAGTAGGAGATCACGGGGTCGGTCGAGTTGTAGGTACCCTTAGGGAAGGCTGCCCAGCGCTCGTGCTCGAAGGCGGTGATCACCTCGTCCCCCGTCAGGAGGTCCAGGCTCTGCGTATTCGCTGGGTTCGGCAGGTACGCGTAGCAGGAATACATATAGTCCCAGTTCTTATTCTTGTCCTTGACGACATCATCCTCCTGAGCACGCTCGTCAGGGACGATATCTAGGTAGCTCGAGCAGGAGCTGGTGAGCAGGACGCTGGCACTGGCCAGCAGAACCATCTTATATAGTCTTTTCATTGCTTGATTCAGTAAGTAGGTGCGTAATCAGGCTACTTGAAGGTGAAGTTCACCCCGAGGTTGAAGGTGCGCTGCAGCGGGTAGGACATTCCCTTACCGCCACCCATTTCGGGATCCCAGAGCTTGAAGGAGGAGAGCGTCAGCAGGTTGTTGGCGTTGACGTAGACACGTGCCATCTTGAAGCGGTAGCCGATCTCGAGGCTACGGAGCTTGAGGAAGGAGGCGTCACGCAGCCAGTGCGTCGAGTTCTTCGTATTCTGGTCGTTGTCGTACTCCGTCAGACGAGGATAGAGCGCGTGGGGATTCTGGTTGTCCTTGCTCCAGTGGTTGTCGGCGATCCACTGCAGGACGTTGCGGCGGGTGTTCGTACCGAAGGGGCTGAAGCCCGACATCATGAGCGAGGTGTGCGCCTGACCCTGGAGGTGGAAGCCGAAGTCCCACTGCTTGTAGGTGAAGGTACCACCGAGACCGTAGTTGATCTCAGGCACCGTGGAGTAGCCGAGAGGCACCTGGTCGTTCTCATCGATGATGCCGTCGTACTTACCATCCTTATCGGGCTGGTCAAGGTACTTGATATCCCCAGGGGCGACAGCGATGTTATTGAGCGTGCTCTTGGGGCTGTGGGCGATGTCGGCCTGGTCGATGTAGTAGCCATCGGCGACGTAACCCGTGTAGGTGAAGAGGCTACGGCCTACCTGGCGACGCGTAGGACGGAGGTTAGGCGCTTCGTCGTACTTCTCGACGCGGTTACGTGCGAAGGTGAAGGTACCACGCAGCTGCATCGTCAGGTCCTTGGAGAGCTGCTTGTTCAGCTCGGCAGACATATCGACCCCCCAGTTCTTGACCTCAGCGAAGTTCCCATAGATCTTAGAGGCAGCCGTACCGAAGTAGTTGGGGATGGACTGCTTCTCCTGGAAGACATTGGTACGACGTTCCTGGAAGAAGTCCACCGTGAGGTTGAGCATACGCAGCACCGAGATGTCGAAGCCGACATTGAGCTTGCGTGCGATTTCCCAGGTGATATCCTCGTTGAGGAAGCGCTTGAAGAGCGGCCCGCGGCGCCCTTCGGTCTGACCATCGAAGCCCGTCTGGAAGTAGGGACGGTCGTTGGCGCTATTATCTACGACATCGAGGTAGACGAAGCGTTCGTTCCCAGCCTTGTCGTTACCTGCGAGCCCGTAGGAGGCACGGATCTTGAGGTTGTTGATGGCCTTCTTGAGGGGCTCCCAGAAGGCTTCGTTGCTGATGTTCCACCCAGCCGAGAAGGAGGGGAAGAAGCCATAGCGGTGTCCCTTGGCGAAGTTCTCAGAGCCCGAGATCCCGGCGTTGAGCTCCACCATATAGCGGCCATCGTACTCGTAGTTGACACGAGCAGCGTAGCCCTGACGGCGGTGCGGGAGCGAGCGGATAAGGTCGGAGTTGGGGCTGTTCACCACGTGCTCATCCTGATTGTAGAGCAGCATCCCAGCGACACTGTGCTTACCGAAGGTACGGTCGTAGTTCAGGAAGGCCTGGAGGTAGAAGCGACGGTCCCCATCTGACCACCCACCAGTACCGAGGACAGGACGCGAGGGGTCCCCACCATTAGCCATCTTGAGGTCGTAGTCTCCATCGGGGAGCTTATTATCACTCTTGTTCTGATAGATATTGTAGCCCTGGTGGCGGAAGGTGGTCGAGGTGCTCCAGTTCTTGAAGGAGGCAAGCCCCTTAAAGCTAAGGCCCTTGGTGATGAAGTCCAGCTTCTGCGTGTAGTTCAGGTTGGCGATGACGGTGCTCTCGAAGGTATCCTTGTACCCGCTCGAAGCCTCAGCTACGGGGTTCCAGGCATTGTTCGAGCCCAGGCGATAGCCCCCCCAGCGTACCCACTGACTGTCGTTCTGCGGCCACATCACGGGGAAGTCGACGGGGTTGATGTCCATGATGCTCTGGTAGATCGCGCTGGTGCTACCACCCCCGTTGCTCGCAGTGACGGGCCCGTGGAAGTTGGAGAGCTGCGCGTTGAGCTGCATGGCGATGGTCGCCGAGGGCGAGAGGTGGAAGTCAACATTATTCTGGAAGGCGTACTTCATCAGGTTAATGTTGTTGTCGTAGGAGAAGAAGTCCTTGCTTCGCCCCTTCAGCATCCCCGTCTCATGGTTGACGTTGGCGTTGAGGAAGTAGGTGATCTTGCTTGTCCCCCCACGTACGTTGAAGTTCGCACGCTGGTTGTAGGTGACGTCGTTGAAGAGCTCCTTGTACCAGTCTACATTAGGATAGAGGTAGCGGTCCTCCCCGGAGAGCGTCTTGCGGATGCGGTCCTCGCTGTAGAGCAGCGAGCCCGTGCCCTGGTTCGTCACAGCCTCGTTGTAGAGACGCATATAGGTCTCGGCGTTGGCGAGCTTGGGCAGCTGGACGGGCATGTTGATGTAGTTCTCGATACGCACACCGATGACGGGGCGGTCGAGGTCGGCACCACTCTTGGTCTTGATGATGAGCACCCCGTTAGCCCCACGCGTACCGTACATGGCAGAGGCGGTAGCATCCTTGAGGACGGAGAAGCTTTCGATGACCTCGGGGTCGAGGGCGTTGAGGTCAGCGCGGCTGATCTCTACCCCGTCGAGGACGATAAGTGGCGCCTGCGAGTTCATCGAGGCGACCCCACGGATGAAGAAGTCAGAGCCGTTGGAGCCAGGCTCCCCACTACGCTGGTAGGCGATGACCCCCGCCAGACGTCCGGCGAAGGCATTGGAGAGGTTAGCCGAGGGGA
Organism: uncultured Porphyromonas sp.; assembly: GCF_938046015.1. Taxonomy (GTDB): domain Bacteria; phylum Bacteroidota; class Bacteroidia; order Bacteroidales; family Porphyromonadaceae; genus Porphyromonas. The sequence goes on from NZ_CALIXW010000038.1 coordinate 57,417, forward strand.
TCTTGAGCTCCATAGGGCGTACCGTCTGGATCGACCCCGTGACGGACTCCTTCTTCTGCCCCGTACCGAAGGCGGTGACGACGACGTTCTGCAGCGTCTTGGCGTCCTCGGAGAGGGTGATGGAGAGGATGGTCGTCTTCTCGACACGGATGGTCTTGGAGGTATAGCCTACCGAGGAGACGAAGAGCTGATCGCCAGGTGCGGCCTGGATCTCGAAGTGCCCTTCGATGTCGGTGATTACCCCCTGGTTGGCGCCCTTGAGGCGTACGGCAGCCCCGATGATGGGCTCTCCCGTCTTGGAGTCTGAGACGACCCCGACGATTTTCTTGGTCTGTTTAGGGCCTGGTGCTTGGGCTGTGGTATTAGTCTCTGCAGCCTGGAGCGGTGTGACGCCAGCGCCGATGAGCATCGGCAGCGAGAGTCCTACCATGAGACAGAGCACACGGCTGATGCCGCGTCTGCTCGTTTCCTTGTGGGCGTAGTTGCTTCCCATAGGTGTTCTTGTTAAGTGGTAGTTAGTGCTTCTTATACACGTTACGTTTATTGTCCTTATTTGGGAGACGATCCCGAGCCCGAGGGCAGCGCCTCTGGAGGGAGCTCATCCACAGGGCAAATATAGGTAATTTTTTAGCGAAACCTAGGGGTGGTAAGACGCTGAAACTAAGGAAATTTCTTTCCTAAATTTGTTATTAAATACCTTTACACTTATTAACCACTTTACCCCCACTGGGATCCCAGCGCGCTGCCCCTCGTGCGGCGGGCTAGGCCCCCTGGGATCTCGGGGTGCGGCCAGCCGATGAGAACGTACTTGGGAGGCCCTAGCACCGAGGCTAGGCACTAGGTCAGGGCAACGAAAAAGGGCTTATGCGGGTGCGCCAGTCCCCACGGCGGGGGAAGTTAAATTCTTTGAAAAAACGAAAGTCTCCCTAGCTTCTGAATTTTCTCTTCATTTTATGAAAACGACCCTCCCGAGGCCCCTCAGAGCCGTCCCGATCGAGCTCGCCCCCTCCGCCGAAGCATTTTTGGGCTCGCTTTTCCCTACTTCCCGCCCTCCTAGAGTCTCCCCGCCAGCTCCTCGCCGAGGGTCAAGGGCTGGTCCTAGGGAGGCCGCGGAGCAGCCCCCGACCCAAGGGCCGACGCAGCAGCGCCACGCTCGCCGCAGCCCCGAGGAATCAGCCCCCGAGGCTTAGGGATAGCAGTCAGCAGGCTGAGGGACGTCCGTCAGCGCCGCGAGGGATAGCAGTCAGGACGCTGAGAGCTATCCCTCAGCACCGCAACTGTATGTAGGGTCGCCCCTGTAGGGCTCTGTATTCGGGCGCAATCTCCTACCCAGGGTTTGGTCGCCCTTGCAGGGCTACGCACCCTGGGCTTTGAAAAGGGTCGCCCCGCTGGGGCTTACCCCGCCGCCAGGCAACTAGCCAAGGAGCTCGACTATCGGGGCATAATACCTCACCCCGCACTACACGGGATAAAAGGGCCGCGCTGTGGAAAAGGGCCGTACTGTGGGTCACCCCCCCGCAGGGCATTGCACCCGAATACAGAGCCCTACAGGGGCGACCCTACATGCAGTTCGGGATTGCAGCCCCGGACTTACCCCAACGGCCGAGCAAGCCCCTATAGGGGCGACGCAGCAGCTCCATGCTCGCCGCAGCCCCGAGGATAAGTCGCCCGAGGCTGAGGGATATCAGTCAGGACGCTGAGAACTATCCTTCAGTACCACAACTGCATGTAGGGTCGCCCCTGTAGGGCTCTGTATTCGGGCACAATCTCCTACCCAGGGTTTGGTCGCCCTTGCAGGGCTACGCACCCTGGGCTTTGAAAAAGGTCGCCCTTGCAGGGCTACGCACCCTGGGCTTTGAAAAAGGTCGCCCCGCTGGGGCTTACCCCGCCGCCAGGCAACTAGCCAAGGAGCTCGACTATCGGGGCATAATACCTCACCCCGCACTACACGGGATAAAAGGGCCGCGCTGTGGAAAAGGGCCGTGCTGTGGGTCACCCCCCGCAGGGCATTGCGCCCGAATACAGAGCCCTACAGGGGCGACCCTACATGCCGTTCGGGATTGCAGCCTCGGACTTACCCCAACGGCCAAGCAAGCCCCTATAGGGGCGACCCCTACAAAGCCCAGGGTGCGTAGCCCTGCAAGGGCGACCAAACCCTGGGTAAGCCACAGCAAACAACACAGAGCCCTACAGGGGCGACCCTTGGTATATCCTATGCCGCCTCCTGCACCTCTCTGGCTTGCGGGAAGGCTCGCCCCACTGAGGCCTAGGCTTCCTCAAAAAGGATAGCCGCATCGGCCGAGCGTACTGCGGCCTTGCTTCAGCGGGAAGGATAAGCCCCTATAGGGGCGATCCCTACAAAGCCCAGGGTGCGTAGCCCTGCAAGGGCGACCAAACCCTGGGTCAAGCCCCCCAAATATACAGGGGCGACCCTTGATATATCCTATGCCGCCTCCTTCGCCTCTCTGGCTTGCGGGAAGGCTCGCCCCACTGAGGCCTAGGCTTCATAAAAGCCACAGGGGGAAGGGCTCGAGCCCTTCCCCCTGTGAATCTAAGAGGTATCTGAGCGGCCTAGGCCGCACTGATGTGCGGCTAGCGCGGACGGCGGCCACGCCCCTTGCTGGGGGACTTGTGGCTGCGGGCGCCTTTGTCCTTGCCCTTGCCGCCCGAGCGGCTGCCGCCCTTGGCACGGGCATACATCCCGCTACGCGGCGCCTCGTCCTCCGCCCCTGCGAGGACGAAGTCCAGCTGCTTGCGCTCGAGATTGGCCTGCGCTACCGTCACCTCGAGGCGATCGCCGAGGCGGTAGCGGCGCCCCGTATGGCGCCCCACGAGGCAGTAGTTAGCTTCGTCGTACTCGTAGTAGTCATCCGTCAGCTCACGCGCGGGGATGAGCCCCTCGCACTTGTTCTCCTCCAGCTCGACATAGATGCCCCAGTCGGCTAGCCCCGTGACGATGCCCCAGAACTGCTGCCCGAGGCGGGGAATCATGTACTCGACCTGCTTGTACTTGATCGAGGCGCGCTCGGCATTGGCCGCCAGCGTCTCCATCTCGGAGGAGTGATCGCAGCGCTCCTCGGTACGGCCAAGGTCGGCACTGCGCTTGCCCTCGATGAGGTAGCGCGTCAAGAGGCGGTGCACCATGAGGTCGGGATAGCGGCGTATGGGCGAGGTGAAGTGCGTATAGCTCTCGAAGCCGAGGCCGTAGTGCCCGATGTGCGTCGTCGTATAGCGTGCCTTGGCCATAGAGCGGATGGCGAGCATGGAGATCATCGCCTCCTCGGGGCGCCCCTTGATGGCGGCGAGGAGCTCGTTGAGGCTCTTAGCCACGGCCTCACCCCCACCCTGCCAGCGCAGCTGGTAGCCGAAGGGGCGGACGAAGTCGGCCAGACTATGCAGCTTCTCCTCATCGGGTGCCTCGTGGACGCGGTAGACGAAGGTCGGCGACTTGCCCTCGAGACGGAGCGGCGGCTGGATGTCGCGGCGCGTAGCGTCGGCGATACGCTCGGCCACGGTGCGATTGGCCAGCAGCATGAACTCCTCGATGAGCTGGTGCGCGGGCTTGCTCTCCTTGATGATGACCTCTAGGGGACGGCCCTCGGCATCGAGCTCGAAGCGTACCTCAGGGCGGTCAAAGGCAATGCTGCCGCGCTCGAAGCGCCGAGCACGCAGCTGCTGCGCCAGGCGGTGCAGCGTGAGGACAGCCTCCGCATGGTCGCCCTGCCCGCTCTCGATGATCTCCTGCGCCTCCTCGTAGGTGAAGCGGCGCTGGCTACGGATGACGCTGCGCGTGATACGCGCGCCGTGGAGGCGCGCCTCAGCATCGAGCTCGAAGACGCAGCTATAGGCGTACTTGTCCTCGTCGGGGCGCAGCGAGCAGAGGTAGTTGCTCAGGCGCTCGGGGAGCATGGGGATGGTGCGGTCCACGAGGTAGATGCTGGTGGCACGGCGGTAGGCCTCCTCGTCGATGAGGCTGCCCTCGGGGACGTAGTGGCTGACATCGGCGATATGCACGCCCACCTCATAGCGCCCATTAGGCAGGCGGCGGAAGGAAAGGGCATCGTCGAAGTCCTTGGCATCGCGCGGGTCGATGGTGCAGGTCAGCACCCCGCGGAAGTCCTCGCGCTGCTTCAGCTCCTCGGCACTGATCTCGTCGGTCAGCTCCTCGGCGGCACGCTCCACCTCCTCGGGGTAGCGGTAGGGCAGGCCGAACTCGGCCAGGATGGCGTGCATCTCGGTATCGTTGGCCCCCGCCTCCCCGAGGACATCGAGGACGATGCCCTTGGGGTTCTTGGCTCGGGGCTCCCAGTCCGTGACCTGTACGAGCACCTTGTCGCGGGCGGTAGCGCCCTTGAGCTTAGCCTCGGGGATGAAGACGTCCTGACGCAGCTCGCGATTGGGCGAGACGAAGAAGGTGAAGCCTCGCGACTGCTGCAGCGTACCGACATAGGTCGCCTGCGCCCGCTCGAGGATCTCGGAGATGCGCGCCCCCTTGAGCTGCCCGCGGCGGGTGCGGTGGCAGCTGAGGACGACGCGGTCGCCGTGCAGCGCCGTCGAGAGCCCCCGTTCGTCGAGGGCTATGGGCTCCAGCTCGGGATCATCGGGGACGAAGCTCGGACGCCCCGCGCGGTAGTCGAAGCGCCCCTCCAGCCTCAGGCCCGTCTGCTGCCCCGCACGGACGAAGCGCCCGGGCTCGAGCTCCTGCAGCTCGCCTGCCTCGGCCAGCTCCTGTAGGGCATGGTAGATGGTACGCTTCTGCGCCATGGTAGTCTTACCAAAGGCATAGCATACCTGCTTGTAGGAGAGTACTTGCTCCTCCTGCTCCTCGAGGAGAAGGCGGGTGATGCGCTGTACTTCCTTCTTGGTGATATGGTGTGCGTGGCCGCTGCTCTGCTGGGCATGCTTCGGCCTGGCGATCTTCTTATTCTTACTCATCATTATATATATGTAGTGAAGGGTGGGGAGGGGGTGAGGTGTATCTGTCTGATGAGTAGCGGCGAGGCCGCAGCTAGGGGCTAGCTGCGGCCTCGCGGGACTCGTAGCCCACGAGGGCTAGCCTAGAGGGATGCGGAGGGCAGCCGCTAGAGGACGCTCTCCTCGGGGGGCAGGACCAGCTTGTAGCCCTTGCCATGGACGTTCTTGATCTCCACGCGCTCATCCTCCTCGAGCATGCGGCGGAGCTTGGTGACGTAGACGTCCATGCTGCGCTGGGTGAAGTCCCCAGCCCCAGGGTCAGACACGCCCCAGATGACGCTGAGGGCATGGCTGCGCTCCAGCGTCTGATTAGCGAACTGACAGAGCAGCGTCAGCAGCTCGCACTCCTTGGTCGTGAGCTTGCGCTTGGTCTCCCCGATCTCTAGCGTCTGGCTCGTGACATTGAAGGTATAGCGCCCTAGGTGGTACTCGTGCTGCATGGCACGCGTGCTCTCACTGCGGCTGCGGCGTAGGACCGCCTCGACACGCAGCAGCAGCTCCTCCATGCTGAAGGGCTTGGCGATATAGTCATCCGCCCCCGAGCGGAAGCCCTCGAGGACGTTCTCCCGCATCCCTAGTGCGGTCAGGAAGATGATGGGTACATCCTGCGATACGCTGCGGATGTCCTTGGCCAGCGTGAGGCCGTCACGCTTGGGCATCATGATATCCAGCAGGCAGAGGTCGTAGCGACGGCTCTTGAAGGCCTCCCAGCCTGCGACGCCGTCCATGCAACGATCGACGACAAACTTCTTGCTTGTCAGCAGCTCCTCGAGGATCAGGCCTAGGTTCTCCTCATCCTCGCAGAGCAGTATCCGGATAGACTCGTTCATATAGAGATACAGTTAGAGATACAGTAGCTTGGTGTACTTAGATAATTATCAATGGTGACTGCGCCGCACCTTAGCCCTAGTGTTGAGCCAGGCTAGCGACGCTGGGGGCCTTAGCCCTCCTTGACCGTAGGCAGTAGGATGACCATCTTCGTCCCTACGCCCACGACACTCTCGGGCTGTATGCGCCCGCCGCACTGACGGATGACCGAGCTGACGTAGGCCAGCCCTAGGCCGAAGCCGCGTACGTTGTGCTGCTTGCCCGAGGTGATGCGGTAGAAACGCTCGAAGATCTTCTTCAGATACTTGCGCTCTATCCCCAGCCCATTGTCCTCAATGGTGATGCGGATATGGTCGCCCTCGTCGGCCGTGCGTATGGTCAGCTGCAGCGCCACGTCGGGGCGGCTGTACTTGACGGCATTGTCCAGGAGGTTGAAGAAGACATTCTGCAGGTGTACCTGGCTAGCGCGTACCCAGGTCTCGCTGGCCTCCAGATCGAGGGAGAGGTCGCCTCCCTTCTGCTGCGCGTGGAAGGTGTAGATCTCCGCCACGGGTAGCAGCAGCTCGTTGACGTCCAGCGGCTCGAGGGTGAAGCTGCCTGCCCGCCCCTCCAGGAGGGAGAACTGCAGCACACGGTCGATGAGGAACTTGAGGCGCTGCGCCTCGGTCGAGACGATCCCCATCAGCTGCCGCTGCTTGGGTGTCGTCACCGCTGGGGAAGCCTGCTCGCCGAGGAGCTTATTAGCTAGGATGATCGAGCTGATGGGCGTCTTCAGCTCGTGGGTCATGTTGTTAATGAAGCTGGTGCGCTGCTCCGAGAAGTTGATGTCACGGAGCAGGAAGGCCAGCGCGGAGAAGCCCAGGAACAGGACGAGGATCGTCGAGACCAGCCCCGGCAGCGCCAGACTAAGGACCTCAGCCCGCGTCGGCGCTAGGTCGAGCGACACCGTCATATAGGGGCGGCCCGACTCGGTGCCGTCGGCAGGGACGAAGAGATGCTGCTTGACGGTCGTCACCTCCTTCCAGTTGCCCCTGCGCATCTCCTCGGGATGATACTCGTAGATCAGCTGCCCACGGCCGTCATAGAGCGAGAGGATGAAGGGTCCCTCTAGGTCCTTATCATCGAAGCGCTCTCGGATCAAGCTCTTGAGCAGACGGATATTGACCAGCTGCGGGATGCTGTCGACGGTGTTGACGTCGTAGATGTACTTGAGGATATAGCGGTCGAGGGAGTGCAGCCGAGCGAAGTAGGCGTAGAGCAGCTTGTCAGAGGGACGGAAGTCCACACGGGTATTGCGCCCGCCCTGCCTATCCTTGTTCTTCATCTGCAGGAGCACCTGATCCGAGTCGAGGGCGCGCTGCACAGCCAGCGTATCCTGCTTGCTGCGCCGCCAGATATCCAGGCGGGCGACCTTGCTCTTGTGGAACTCCACGTCGGTGAAGTAGCCGTTCTCCTCCCCTACTCCCTTATTGAGGTAGCGTACCAGTTCGCGCACCTGGAGCTCGTCGGCCACCTCGGCCAGCGCCTCCTTCATCTGCCGACGCATACCCTCCTGCCGCAGCCCCAGGACTCTGTCGTAGTACTGATACTGCACCCAGGTAAGGAGACTATAGGCGGAGATCAAGGCTAGGACAATGACCCAAATAACCTTCTTCTTCATCGGGAGGCGGGGTGGCGGTACGCTGCCGCAGTTGCTATGTCGTTAGGCGAATTATCGTTGGCAAAGGTAGAGATTTATCGCGACCCTACCTAAAATCCTTGCCTCAGGCGCCTCCGAGCCCCCGCTTACCTCTCCCGCGACAAGGCCTCAAGGGAGGTGCGACACAGGGGCGTGCGGAGGCCTCCCAAGTCCCCCACCGTCTCCCCTACCTCAGCGCACAGCAAGGACAGCTAAGCCTCAGCGCAGCGCGGGTATAGGGGAGGCTCCGTGAAGGATATCAGTCAGCTCGCTGAGGGACGTCAGTAAGCGCCGTGAGGGACGTCAGTGAGCGAGCTGAGGGATATCAGTCGGAGCGCTGGGCGAGGGCTACCGCTCGGCTCTTGCTTTATTGCGGCTGAATGCTTAGCTTTGCCTGAGTTATCAACCTATGCCTACGATACGACTATGATGGATACCCTTGCACAGCTCCCCGTGTGGCAGCTGTGGCTGATCGCAGCCTTCTTCCTCTTCGCCCTTGAGATCGTGACGCCCGGCTTCGTGTTGGCTTGCTTCGGGATGGGAGCCCTGCTGGCTATCCCCGCAGCGCTCTTCGGCTGGAGCTGGCTGGTACAGGTCATCTGCTTCTGCGTCGGGAGTCTCGTAGCGCTGTGGCTACTGCAGCCGCTGATGTGCCGCTGGTTCCGTTCGCACGATGCCAAGACGGGGATGGATGCCCTCATTGGGCGCCGTGTCTTCGTCCGTGAGCGTATCGAGCCGGGCGATCAAGGTGGTCGCGTCGCTGTCGATGGCGACGTGTGGCGCGCTGTCTCCGAGGGCGGTGAAGCGCTAGAGCCTGGGCGCGAGGTGCGCATCACGGGCTATCAGAGCGTCGTCCTCATCGTCGAGCCCCTCTCCAAGTAGCCTCCCCCCACGCGCACGTACCCTTGTCCCTACATTTTAAACCCTATACACGCCTATGCCTATCGAACTGATCATCCCCATCGCCCTAGCGCTGCTGGTCATCTACACCATCTTCAAGGGGCTCTGCATCGTGCAGCAGTCGCAGACCGTCATCGTCGAGCGCCTCGGCAAATACTACCGTACCCTCAACTCAGGGGTCAACATCATCATCCCCTTCATCGACCGTCCCCGCCCCATGCGCTGGCGCTACACTATCCCCGCAGGCAATGGGCAGACGCTGGTACGCTTCACCGAGATCACCAACATCGACCTGCGTGAGACCGTCTACGACTTCCCCCGCCAGAGCGTCATCACCAAGGACAACGTCGTCACCGAGATCAACGCGATCCTCTACTTCCAGATCGTCGACCCCATGCGTGCCATGTATGAGATCCAGAATCTCCCGGACGCGATCGAGAAGCTCACGCAGACGAGCCTGCGTAACATCATCGGGGAGATGGACCTCGACGAGACCCTCACCAGCCGTGACACCATCAACAACAAGCTCCGCGCTATCCTCGACGAGGCCACCAACAAGTGGGGGGTCAAGGTCAACCGCGTAGAGCTCCAGGACATCGACCCGCCCCGCGAGATCCGTGATGCCATGGAGAAGCAGATGCGTGCCGAGCGTGACAAGCGCGCCCAGATCCTCAACGCTGAGGGGCAGAAGGAGGCCACCATCCGCGAGTCCGAGGGACGTATGCAGCAGGCCATCAACCACGCCGAAGGGGAGCGCCAGGCCCAGGTGCTGCACGCCAAGGCAGAGGCCGAGGCGAAGCTGCTGACGGCCGAGGCTGAGGCCGAGGCCATCCGCAAGATCGCTGCCGCCGTAGAGGGCTCGGGGGCCAACCCCTCGCAGTACCTCATCGCCGTACACTATCTGGAGACGCTCAAGGAAATGACCTCGGGTCAGAACAACAAGACCGTCTACCTCCCCTACGAGGCCTCCGGCATCCTCTCCTCCCTGGGAGGGATCAAGGACCTCCTCAAGTAGACCGCTCGCGGCCTCGATCGTCTCACACTAGAGCGCCGCTATGAGCCGTTATAGGGATGGAGCTGCAGCCTCGTGCTAGCTGCTCCATCCCTTCCCTTTATTAACCACCTACCGCGCCCCTGCTTATGGAACAAAGCTACATCCTCAACGACCAAGACAAGCTAGAACTCATCGCCCGCACCGCCTTCGAGCGCAGCCAGCCCCGTCATCAGGAGGGCCTACGCCGCCTACGCCTCTTGGCCTCCACCTTAATCCCCATTAGCGCATGAGCCAGCTTCACTCCCCCATCATAGCCCCCTCGCTGCTGGCGGCGGACTTCCTCCACCTAGACAAGGCCGTCGAGCTCATCAATGATAGCGAGGCCGACTGGCTACACATCGACGTGATGGATGGCGTCTTCGTCCCCAACATCTCCTTTGGCTTCCCCATCCTCGAGGCGATCCGTCCGCACATCCGCAAGCCACTGGACGTACATCTGATGATCGTCGAGCCGATGAAGTTCGTCCGTGAGCTCGCCGCCCTCGGCGTGGACACGATGAACGTCCACTACGAGGTCAGCCCCCACCTACACCGCTCCCTCGGCGCCATCCGTGACGCGGGGATGAAGGCCGCCGTGACGCTCAACCCGCATACCCCTGTAGAGCTGCTCGGCGACGTGCTCGGTGAGCTAGACATGGTACTGCTGATGAGCGTCAACCCCGGCTTCGGCGGGCAGCGCTTCATCCCGCAGACCGTGGACAAGGTGCGCCGCCTCCGTCGCATGATCGACGAGCGTGGGCTAAGCACCCTCATCGAGGTCGACGGCGGGGTCAATGCCAAGACGGGCGCCGAGCTCGTCGCCGCTGGAGCCGACGCCCTCGTAGCTGGCAGCTACGTCTTCGCCCATGAGGATCCACGCGCAGCCATCCACAGCCTCAAGGTACTGGCGCCTCAGACGAAGTAGCAGCGTCCCTCAGGGGCTCGGCGCCGTGCCTAGCCTCCTCAGGCGCAGCCTAGAGCGTGGCCTCCTCGGGCAGCTGTGGGACCGCTGGGGTCGCAGCCCCGCCGTGCAGCTCCTCGCGTGCCTCCTCCTCGGCTACCTCTCCTATTACGCTTATCCCCACCCTCAGCTGGCCCTCGGGCTCGCTGGGGGTGGGCTTTTGCTTTTAGTCCTCGGGCGGCTCCTCGGGGCTTGGCGCTGGGGAAGCCTCCTGCGTGGGCTTCTGCTGCTGCTCTGCCTGCTGCTAGCACGGCTGCACTACGGCGCGCGCCTCACGGAGCTCCAGCAGCCCGCCCCTCCGAGCGGTAGCTACGCCCGCGCCCAGCTGCTTGCTCCTATAGACCAAGCCCGCTCGGGCCGCGCCCTCCTTAGGCTCGCGCTGCTCCCCGAGGCTGCTCCAAGGGCGGAGGAAGCCCAAGCCACCGAGTCCCTAAGCCCCAGCGGTCACTGGCTGCTGGAGCTCGATCTCGGAGACGAAGCGCCCCATGTCGGGGACACGCTCCTGCTGCGTCTGGGACGAATGCGCGGGCTCGAGGACTACCCAGGTACGGTGGGCGAAGGCTATGCCCGCTACCTCCTCAGCCAAGGCCTCTCGGGACGTGGGCACGGCGAAGTACTGGCGCTCAGTCACGGCACGAGCGCGCAGCTCCTGGTCACACAGCCGCTACTTGCCCTCGAGCGGCTCAGGGAGACCATCTACCTAAATGCCTCCGAGCTGCCCCTCAGTCCCTACACGCGGCAGCTGGCCCTTGGGATGAGCCTCGGGACGCTCGGGCACGACGCCGAGGGACGACAGCTGCGGGAGGACTTTGTCGCCGTAGGGGCAGCCCAACTGCTGGCGGTGAGCGGCTTCCATCTGGCGCTCGTCATCGGGCTGCTCTCCCTACTCCTGCGCTATATACCGGGGCTCAGCGAGCGTCCACGGCTCCGCTGGGGACTGCTCCTCATGGGCGCATGGGGCTTCACGCTCCTCACAGGGGCAAGCATCCCCACCGTACGTGCCGCCCTGATGCTGAGCCTCTACCTTGGGGCGAAGTTCCTCGGGCGGCCGCCCTCGCTCCCCGAGATCTTCGCCTGGCCGCTCGTCCTGCAGCTCCTTTGCCTCCCCGAGAGCCTCCACAGCGCGAGCCTCGTGCTGAGCTATGTGGCGATGCTGGCCATCTACCTTTTCTACGGCCCGATCTACCGCAGCGTGGGGCGGCTGCAGCTGCGGCCGCTGGCCTGGATGTGGGGTGTGCTGGCGATGAGTCTGGCCGTGCAGCTGCTGCTCTTCCCGCTCTCGCTGCAGCTCTTCGGCCGCAGTTCGCTGGGCTTCCTACTGAGTGCCCTCCCGCTGACGGCCGCGGCCTGCCTCTTGATCCCGAGCTTCCTAGGCTGCCTCCTGCTGCAGCTGCTGGGGCTACCGACGGCGTGGCTCAGCGCCTTCATAGAATACCTCGGCACATCCGTTCGCCAGCTCACCGAAGGCCTTACCCTCGAAGCCCTGCAGCTCCGCTATCCCCTCCCCCTCTGGGCGCTACTCCTCTACTACGCCTTCCTCGCCCTCGGCCTCCTAAGCCTTGCTCTCCTGGGCGAGCAGCGCGCCCGCCTCTAGTCCCCTAGCCTTCCTCCCCTCCTCTTCCCTGCTGCTTTCCTTCCCCCACCTAAGGAGCACGGCGCTGACTGATATCCATCAGCACGCTGAGGGTCGCCAGTCAGACGGCTGAGGGATACCAGTCAGGGCGCTGAGGGATAAGGAGGACGAGGGGCTTAGCTTGGGCGGCGTACGGCGAGGATTTGGACAGAGCGGGAGGGAGGCGAAGGGTAGCGGACAGCGAGGCGCAGGTCGGAGCGCGATTTGGATTATTGTAAAGAATTACTAACTTTGCGCTCAAGCACCCTCCCCGAGAGGGCCTCAAAAAGCAGACAGACAAGAATGACAAGAACTCAGCTCATTACCATTTGGCGCCGAATGTCTATGTGTATGTATCATACGCATAGCGCCTCCGCGTTGCCTCATGTGAGCTGATCGATATGCCCCCCTAGGGCGTAGTCAACCGATACATACAGAAGCTCCTTTGTGGTAACCAACCACAAAGGAGCTTCTCTTTTATCCCCCACCCATCCGCAAGCAACATTCACTTAATACCCAGCTAAGCAATGAGAAAAAGCCTACTCTATCTCTTACTCCTGGCCTCAAGCGCCGCAGGGGCACTAGCTCAGCAAAAGCAGATCACCGTCTCTGGGGTGGTGATCGCGAGCAATGATCGTGAACCCGTGATCGCGGCCAGCGTGGTAGCCACGGAGCACCCCAAGGTCGGCGTCCTGACCGACACGGAGGGGAAGTTCTCCTTCAAGGTACCCGCAGGCACCAAGAGCCTCACCGTCTCCAGCATCGGCTATATCTCGCAGCGCGTCAACCTCACGGGGCAGCCCCTGCACGTCACCCTACGTGCCGAGGAGCGCGTGGTAGATAATGTCGTGGTCGTGGCCTATGGGCGTCAGTCCAAGAACTCCTTCACCGGCTCCGCCGCCCGTGTCTCGGTCGAGGAGCTGAACCGTAAGAGCACGTCCAACCTCACCACCGCCCTGCAAGGTGCTTCGCCTGGGGTACAAGTCTTCACCACCACGGGGCAGCCTGGCGCCAACGCCACGGTACAGATCCGTGGGATTGGTTCGGTGAACTCCAATACAGCCCCGCTCTACGTCGTCGACGGCGTCCCCTACGAGCTCAACCTCGGTGGGCTCAACCTCGCGGACGTCGAGTCGATGACCGTGCTCAAGGACGCCTCCGCCACCGCCCTCTATGGGGCACGTGCGGCCAATGGGGTCGTCCTGATCACCACGCGTCAGGGGCAGGCAGGCAAGATCACCTTCGACGCCGAGCTCAAGGCTGGGATCAACAAGCGCCTCATCCCCCTCTATGACGTCATCAACAGCCCCGAGGACTTCCTCGAGGTGGCTTATCAGAGCGTCAAGAATAAGTATGAGTACTTCGGTCTCAAAAACTCGCTGGCCTCGGCCTACAGCTCGCCCCGCACGCGCTTCGCAGACGGCAAGAGTGCTGCCGACGCCCCACAGAGCGCTGCTGACCTGCTCTTCTTCGACGGGATCCTCGCCAGTGGCGCCGACGCCGCAGCCTCCATCCCCAGCCGCTACAAGCTCTGGGACCTGCCTTCGGGCCAGCTGATCGACGCCCAGACGGGCCGCTTCAACCGTGCTGCCAAGCGCCTCTACACGCCTGAGCGCTGGGAGGACGAGCTCTTCCGCACGGGGCAGTTCAACGAGGCCAACCTCCGCATCTCTGGCGGTAACGACAAGATCCGCTTCGCCTCCGCCCTCGGCTTTCAGAAGAACGTGGGCTACTACGTAGGCTCGGACTTCAAGCGTCTCAGCCTGCGCAACAACCTGACGGCGAACCTCAGCAAGGACCTCAAGGCAACCATCGGCCTATCCTATGCCAACACGACGACCAACGACCCCGGGCAGGGCACGACCGACTCCAACGGCTTCCAGTGGGTCTACGGCACGCCCAGCATCTTCCCTGTCTTCCAGCACGACCCCGTCACGGGCAAGCGTGTCCCCGACCCCAAGCTCGGTGGAGCCGATGCCTACGACTTCGGTGAGTACGATGGTGTATCCCGTCCCTTCCGTGGGGGGATCAACCCCGCAGGCTCGACGCGCCTAGACAAGCAGCAGGCCTCACGTGACTTCCTCACCTCCAATATCAGCCTCGAGTACCGCTTCCTCCAGGACTTCAAGCTCGCCATCAACTACGGCCTACAGTTCCAGGCCTACCGTCAGGCACGCCTAGCCAACCCCCTCTACGGCGATAGCAAGAACGTAGGGAGCATCACGCAGAACCGTAACATCCTGCACAACCATACGCTCAACCAGATCCTCTCCTGGGGCCGTGCCTTCGGGGACCACCACCTCGACGCCTTCATCGCCCACGAGAGCAGCGAGCAGGAGAACGACCTGATGAGCGCCCAGCGCAAGAAGGTCGTCAAGGGCAACGTCCTCGACCTCAACGACGGGCTCATCAACGAGAGCTCGGCCTCCTACCGACTGACCAATGCCATCGAGAGCTACTTCGGTCAGCTGCGCTACGACTACGATAATCGCTACTACCTGAGCGCCTCGCTGCGCCGCGACGGCTCCTCGCGCTTCGCTGACGGCCACCGCTGGGGCACCTTCGGCTCGGTGGGGGCTGCCTGGATCGCCAGCCGCGAGTCCTTCCTCTCCTCCGCTAGCTGGATCAACAACCTGAAGTTCAAGGCCAGCTATGGGGTACTAGGGAACCAAGATCTATCCCTTGGCTACAGCTCGTACACGCCCGACTACTACCTCTACACCGACCTATACGACCTGACGGATGCGCAGGGTGAGCCCTCCTTCTCCTTCTACTCTAAGGGGAACCCCAACCTCAGCTGGGAGCTCTCCCACACCTTCAATATCGGGCTCGAGTCGCGCCTGCTGGATCGATTGGAGTTCAACCTGGACTTCTTCATCAAGAAGACCAGCAACATGCTCTTCAACGCCCAGACGCCTCCCTCCCTCGGCTACAGCAAGCTCCCCGTCAATGATGGCGAGCTCAGCAACAGAGGCCTTGAGCTCGAGCTACGCTACGAAGCGATCAAGACAAAGGACGTCGAGCTGACGGTGCATGCCAATGGCGGCTACTATGCCAATAGGATCGACCGCATGTCCAAGGATCCCGCTACCGACGCCCCCAAGCACTACGAGATCCAGGGCTCCTATGCCTACAAGCAGGGTCACTCGCTGCGTGACTTCTACCTCCGCTCCTGGAGAGGAGTCAACGACAAGGGCCTCCCCCAGTGGAAGAGCTACACACAGAAGGTCGACGGCAAGGACGTCTACGTCACCGACCTCGAGAAGTACCTGCAGGACGGCGGGGATGTCTCCAAGCTGACCGAGGGCGTGACGACCGACTACAGCTCGGCCGTACGTGAGTTCGTCGGCAAGTCCGCTATCCCCAACTTCGTCGGGGGCTTCGGCTTCGACCTACGCGTCCAGCGCTTCCGCCTGAGCACGAGCTTCACCTACGGCCTCGGCGGCTACGGCCTCGACCTGGCGTACGCTGGACTGATGAAGTCTGGGGCGCGCATCGGGGAGACCAACTACCACAAGGACATCCTGAACTCCTGGACGCCTGAGAACAAGGGCAGCGACCTGCCCATCCTAGCCAGCGACCAGACGGAGCTCCGCTACGTCAGCAGCGCCTCCACGCGCTTCCTGACCAGCCGCAGCTTCCTCAACCTGACCAATGCCCGCATCAGCTACGACGTGCCCAAGGCACTGCTGGAGCGTGCTGGTATCGGCAGCGCTACCGTCTACCTCAGCGGGGACAACCTCTTCCTACTGACAGCTCGCCGAGGCTATGCCTCCATGAGCAGTACCACGGGATCCTCCAGCGCCCAGCGCTACCTCCCCGTATCCAGCATTGTCGCAGGGGTGCAGCTGCACTTCTAGGCTCGACGCTAGGTCTCACCGACTAATGAAGACAACAGACTATGACCAAGAAGACTAAGAATAGCCTCGTACTGCTAGCCTCCTGAGCTCCTGCGGCAAGGGTTTCCTCGAGAAGGAGCCCTCGCAGATCTTCTCCCCTGGACAGATCCAGAAGGCCGCGGAGTGGAATGACCAGGTGGGTGTCGGCTACCTCAATGCCGTCATCGCTACCTTCTACGAGCCCAACCAGTCGCAGGACGGCGACCATAACGACTTCGCCCAGAAGGCCCTCGACATCAACACAGACCTCCTCTCGGGGGATATGGAGATGCCGACAACCAGCCGTGGGTGGTTCAAGGACGCGGCCTCGCTGCAGATCAATACGCCCAATAGCAACACCAACTCCCAGATCTGGAACTTCAGCTACCGTACCATACGCGCGGCCAACAGCTTCTTCCAGGGTCTCGGCTCGGACAAGGAGCTCTCCAGCACAATCAGCAAGGCCAACAAGGCTGCCTGGGGTCAGGCTAAGGTACTGCGTGCCGCAGCCCTGCTCAACCTCGCCCACGTCTACGCCCAGCCCTACAGCGCTACGACCAAGAGCCAGCGCGTGCTGCCGCTCTACACCCTCGAGCGCAACCTCGATGCCGCCAGTGGCCTGGCGACGCTCGAGGAGGTCTATGCCCAGATCCTCGAGGATCTCGTGACTGGTCGCAAGGCCCTCCAGGAGGCTGGCGACCCTGCTCGTAGCAATAAGTCCAAGGTCGACGGTACGGTCGCCACGGGCTTCCTCGCCCGTGCCTACCTCGACCTAGGGCGCTACCAGGAGGCCTATGACGAGGCCAAGAAGGTCATCGACGCGGGTCAGTACCCCTTGATCCCCGCCTCCGAGATCGATGCTACGGGCTTCCGCGACGTCAATACCTCAGAGTTCATTTGGGGCGTGGACATCACCAAGGAGACGACGGGCGGCCTACAGAGCTTCTGGGGACACATCGACATATACACCTACAGCTACGCCTGGGCAGGGGATGCCAAGGTAATCAACCAGCTGCTGCAGGAGCAGATCCCCAGCTACGACGTACGTGCCAAGTGGTTCGACAAGCGCGGCTATCCTACGGGTAAGTTCTACTCCACGACCAAGCCCGCGCTCGGTGCTGACCGTCAGTGGCTCAATGACATCATCTTCATGCGCGCGGCTGAGCTCTACCTCATCGCCAGCGAAGCCGCTGCGCGCAAGGGGGACACGAGCGCTGCGAAGACCGTCCTGAAGGCGCTGCTCAAGGAGCGTACCGAGCCCGCTCAGCTGGCCGCCGCAGTCGATCATATCGACCAGCTATCGGACGCGCAGCTCCTCGACGAGATCTACTACCAGTGGCGTATCGAGCTCTGGGGTGAAGGCTTCGCACTGCAGGTACTCAAGCGCTTCCAGAAGGACCAGATCCGTACGACGCGCTCGGCACAGCTCACCGGCCAGACCATCCCCTATACGGATGCGCGCCTGACGCTGTCCATCCCCCAGTCCGAACTCTCCAACAATACCAAGGCCCGCCAGTAGGCCTTAGCGGCTCCCCAGCACCTCAGCCTTGAGCTGAGGCGCTGGGGAGGACTTCACGATAAAGGCGCGCGCCCGTAGACCACGGAGGTCTACGGGCGCGCGTCGCTCTTTACTAGGGGACAGGGCGCGCTGAAGGCCTTAGACTGCCTCGCTGAGGGCTATCCCTCAGCGTACTGACTGATAGCCCTCGCGTGCGTCACGGACGTCCCTCAGCCTCCTGACTGATATCCCTCACGGCCCCTCCCCCCACGTAGCGGCCTTAGCCCCTATCTATGATAAGGGTCGCCCCTGTAGGGCTTTACGACTTTTGTGCTGCTCTACCCAGGGTTTGGTCGCCCTTGCAGGGCTACGCACCCTGGGCTTTGAATGAGTCGCCCCGCTGGGGCTAGCGCAGCCGTTAAACCTTTCTCCCAAGCGCAGTTGGGGAGGTACTCCCGCCTTGCTTCCTTCCAGCTTGTAGACAAGGACGCAAAGCCCCTATAGGGGCGATCCCTCCAAAGCCCAGGGTGCGTAGCCCTGCAAGGGCGACCAAACCCTGGGTAAGCCATAAGACCTAAAGGAAAGAGCCCTACAGGGGCGACCCTCCTAGCGGAGGAGCGAGCCGTAGCACGATACTGGTAGCTCACGCACTTCGGGTGAGGATCGCCCCTGCAGGGCTTCATGCTATTTGTGCTGCTCTACCCAGGGTTTGGTCGCCCTTGCAGGGCTACGCACCCTGGGCTTTGAATGGGTCGCCCCGCTGGGGCTAGCACAGCAGTCGACAGCCCCAGCAAAGCCTATCAGTAGGTTGTACAGGCAGCCTCGCTCCCCGCGTAGCGGCCTTAGCCCCTATCTATGATAAGGGTCGCCCCTGTAGGGCTTTATGCTTTTTGTGCTGCTCTACCCAGGGTTTGGTCGCCCTTGCAGGGCTACGCACCCTGGGCTTTGAATGGGTCGCCCCGCTGGGGCTAGCACAGCCGTCGACAGCCCCAGCAAAGCCTATCAGTAGGTTGTACTGGCAGCCTCGCTCCCCAGCTGGCGTCGCTGTTAAGCCTTCCTCCCGAGCTCGGTGGGGAATGTACTCCCGCCGTACTTCCTCCCAGCTGGCGTCGCTGTTAAGTCTTCCTCCCAAGGGCGATGGGGGGTATACCCCCGCCTTGCCTCGTCCCAGCTTGTAGACAAGGGAGCAAAGCCCCTATAGGGGCGATCCCTCCAAAGCCCAGGGTGCGTAGCCCTACAAGGGCGACCAAACCCTGGGGAGCAGAGCGAATAAGAACCAAGAGCCCTACAGGGGCGACCCTCCAAACGAAAGGGAGCGTCGTAGCCCAGTGCTGCGACGCTCCCTTACTTGTGCTGGAGGTATCCGCCCTCGTGGGGCGCTAAATGATGAGGAAGAGGTGATAGGCCGCTAGCGGCGGGCTAGGTCGTCGTAGCTCGTCTGGAGCAGAGCACGGCCGCGGGCACGCCGCAGTTCGGCTCCAGCACCCGCCTCCTCGATGCACTGCCCCGTGGCGTTGTCCACCACCGAGTAGCCCGTGCTGTCGATGTAGGCGAAGCCGTCATTGAAGGTATAGTAGGCGAAGGGGTAGCTATAGTTCGTCCCCAGTACATTGCGGCTAAAGGCAAAGCGCTCGGAGCTAAGGCCCAGCTGCCTGAGCAGCGTGGCCGCCAGATCGGTCTGCGTCATCAGTTGGCCGAAGCTCCGCGGCCCGCGCAGCGCTCCGCCCAGCCAGAGCATGGGGATGTGGTGCGTGGCGAGGCCGTGGCGCGATCCCGCATCCTCGGCACGATGGTAGCCGTGGTCGGCGACGCAGATGATGAGGAGGTCTTGCCACTCGGGGCGCTGCCTGAGGCGATCGACGAAGCGCCCCAGCTGGGCATCGAGGTAGGCGAAGGCGTTGCGCTCCTTGCCCTCTAGCCGCTGATAGGGCACATCCCAGGGCTCGTGGCTGCTTAGGGTCAGCAGGCCGATATGCCAGGGCTTGCCCTTCGGGCGGGAGACGATCTGCTGGTAGACATAGTCGAGGGTCGCCTCGTCATGCACGCCCCAGCTATTGCGTGGCAGCGAGCTAGAGAGCCCCGTGACGTCCGTCACACGCTGGTAGCCCGAGCCGAGGAGGTAGCCCTTGGTATTGGTGAAGTTGGCATCCCCGCCGTAGACGAAGTCCGTCGTATAGCCGACGCGCTGCAGCTCGGCCGCGATCCCCGGGAGGCTACGCAGCTGGGCGGGCATCTTCATCACCGAGTGGCGGGGGAAGCTCGGGTAGCCACTGAGCAGGCAGACCGTCCCGCGGTCAGTGCGGTAGCTATTGGCATAGCAGCGCTCGAAGCGTACGCCCTCACGCGCCAGACGGTCGAGCTGCGGCGAGACAGCCGCATCGCCCCCGAAGCTCCCGACGAAGCGCGCACCGAAGCTCTCCATAATGATCAGCAGGATATTGGGGCGCTGCGTGCGCAGCAGCGTATCTCTAAGCGGGGCATCTGCCGCAGGGTAGAGCCCCGCCACGAGCCGCGCGCGCTCTTCTTCGCCGAAGGCATTGTACTCGGCATCAAGGTCCTCGACATGCGCCAGCGAGGAGGCGAAGCTAAAGACGGGATTGACGGCGGCATGGTTGAGCCACTGATCTTGGCTGAAGTAGACTTGGCCTACATTGCTCGTAGACTTGCCCAGCCCCCCGCGTATCGCTACGAAGGAGGGACCGAGTAGCAGCAGGTAGCCGAGGGCCAAGCGCCAAGGGCGCTGCCCCCGCAGCCAGCGCTCCGCACTGCAGCGCTGGAGGATCCAGTACAGCCCCAGCACTAAGGCGAGGTACAGGAACAGCGCTGCGAGGATGAAGCCCAGCGAGACGCTCGCCGCGGCCGCAGCGGGATGGTCGAGGTACTGGAAGATCGTCGCGTCGAGCTTGAAGCCCCAGTAGGGGTAGAGCCCCGCATCGACGAGGAGAAGCAGTGGAAGGAGGAGTGCGAGGAAAAGGTGATAGGGACGCAGCAGGCGCCTAGCCTCTATCTCAGGCCTCAGCAGCGAGCCCGCCACCAGCAGCAGCGGTAGCACGAGCAGGTAGCCCAGCACTGCCAGATCGAGGCTGAAGCCGTGCACGAGCACCTGCCCCACCGCGGCGAGCGATAGGGAGGAGGCGGGGGGACGGGTGTAGAGGAGGAAGGAGAGCTTCGCCAGAGCGAAGAGCCAAAGCAGCACGCTGCTGAGGCAGAGGAGATAGCGAAGGCGGGGGGAAATGCGGTGCAGCAGGCGATGAGGCATGGCAGCGGGGATAGGGGGGCGGGCGCCTCGACGGCGCGCGCGAGACTGGGGACTAGTGCTTGGAGGGCGACTTCGACTTAGGCAGCGGCGTGACGGGACTTAGCTGCCCATCGGGGCGGTAGAGACGATAGCGCATGACGAAGCCCTCGGGCACGTAGATCTGCAGGCCACTGCCCGCCCAGCGCAGTACGATGAGGCCCGTATGGCGGATGAGCTTCTCCGTGAGCGTACCGTCGGGGCAGCCCATGCGCGTGGACATCGTCGACCCATCGGAGAGGAAGGTATAGCTGAGGTGATCGGGCGTGCCGTCGCGCTCCAGCTCGAAGCGTCCGCGCAGCAGATGGATGTTGCAGTCCACCTTCATCCGCTTGCTCGGGATGAGCTCGATATAGTACTCCTCGGGGTCATCCTCGTGGCGGGGACTTGGGGCGGTGAACTCATAGGCGCGGTAGCCCTCCTTGGGAGCGCGGCGCTCCAGTTCGGCCGAGGGCTTGAGCTCCGTGGCGGCACCGACGGCCTTCCAGTATCGGAGGCCTATGGCGACGGAGTCGCGGGGCTCGAGGACGAGCTGCTGGTTGCCCAAGAGGGGCAGCAGCAGCGGCTCGCCTAGGGCGTATCGGCGGAAGGTCTCGGGGGCATTGGGGCGCAGCGCGCAGGAGATCGGCTGGCTGGCACCCTCGTAGCTGTAGTGATTGAGCCCCTGCCAGGGGTCGCTGGAGACGAGGCGCCCCTCGAGGCGATAGAGGCCAGCGGGATGCTCGTTGCGCACCAGTGGAATGAGCTCGAGGCGGTAGTCATCCTTGGGCGAGAGGTCACGCAGGCGCACCAGGTGCATCCCTTCGGGCAGCGCGGCCCTAGGCTCGTCATAGCTAAGCTTCTGCTCGGGGATGGAGTCGAGCTTATCCTCCTGCCCCTCGCGAGTCGTGCGGCAGCTGCCCGCCACGATGAGCAGGAGCGCCATCAGCGTCAGCACAAGCGGCTGTGATCTATAGTCCATAGTCTAGCGTGATCAATCGATTGGGTAGGGCAAAGATAGATAAAAGCCCGAGTACTCCCTCCTGTGATAGTGGGGAGTACTCGGGCCGGGGAGCCTCTAGGCCTTGGCTAAGCTCGGGCGAGCCTAGCCTCTAGGCCTGTGGGTGAAGGGGGATATCGAGGCGGCGGAAGACGGCCGTGATCTTCTCGATCGCGGTGTCGAGCTGCTCGTAGGTGTGCGTGGCCATCAGCGAGAAGCGGATCAGCGTATCCTCGGGAGCGACGGCAGGCGCCACTACGGGATTGACGAAGACGCCCTCATGGAAGAGCTCAGCCGTCACGCGGAAGGTCTTCTCATTGTCACGTACGAAGAGGGGGATGATCGGCGTGGACGTGTTCCCGATCTCGAAGCCCCGCTTGCGGAACTTCTCTAGGCAGTAGCGCGTCTTCTCCTGCAGCGCCTCGACACGCTCTGGCTCACGCAGCATGATCTCCAGACTCTTGCCTACGGCTGCCGTCGCAGCAGGCGTACAGCTTGCGCTGAAGATATAGGAGCGGGCGTGGTGACGGATGTAGTTGATCGTCGTCTTGCTGCCGGCGATGAAGCCACCGATAGCTGCGAAGCTCTTACTGAAGGTACCCATGATGAGGTCTACCTTGTCCGTCAGGCCGAAGTGATTGCAGACGCCACGACCGTGGTCGCCCATGACGCCGAAGCCGTGGGCCTCATCGACCATGACTGAGGCCTTGTACTGCTCCGCCAGGCGGCAGATCTCGGGCAGGTTGCACAGGTCACCCTCCATAGAGAAGACCCCGTCGACGACGATGAGCTTGATACGCTCGGGGTCGCACTGCTGCAGGCGGCGCTCCAGGGCGGCCATATCGTTGTGCTTGTAGCGAAGGCTCTTGGCGGGCGACAGACGAATGCCCTCGATGATGGAGGCATGGTTCAGTGAGTCCCAGATGATGTAGTCCTCGCGACCGAGGAGACAGGAGATGACCCCGAGGTTCACCTGGAAGCCAGTCGAGAAGATGATAGCATCTTCCTTGCCGGCGAACTCTGCCAGACGCTTCTCCAGGGCGATATGGCTGTCCAGCGTCCCATTGAGGAAGCGGCTGCCTGCACAGCCTGTCCCGTACTTCTCCACAGCCTCGCGGGCTGCGGCCTTCACCTCGGGATGGTTGGTCAGACCGAGGTAGGAGTTGGATCCGAACATAAGTACCTTCTTACCGTCAATGATGACCTCGGTATCCTGCTCGCTCTCTATCTTGCGAAAGTAGGGGTATATCCCTGCAGCCTGAGCCTTCTGTGGCTCCGTATAGCTGGATAGTTTCTGCTCTAGTAGATTCATTCTATAGCTCCGGATAGCCCGGCTGCCACGGCCTCTCGGACCAGCAGCACAGCGGACTAGCAGCGGGGCAGCCTCATGCTCTAGGTGGCTGCGCAGCGCGTGCTTTGTTAATCACTTTTGGTGCGGCACCCAGCGGACGTACCCGCTGGAGCCACTTCATAAAATACGGACAAAAGTACACAAAATTGAGGAAAATGAGTCCCTCACCCTCACTTTGCTACTGCTTGACCGTCCTGTCACTGAAGATGTAGACGCGGTCCCCAGGGCGTACCTTATCGGGCACAGCGATGGAGCAGACCTGCCCCTTCTCGGCGCGCTCTACGGGCTCCATATCCACGCGCAGCTCCTCGACGGTGAAGCGCACAAGGCCCGTCGTAGGCCCTGTGATCAGCAGCTCATCGCCGACCTGGATCGCACCACT
Organism: uncultured Porphyromonas sp.; assembly: GCF_938046015.1. Taxonomy (GTDB): domain Bacteria; phylum Bacteroidota; class Bacteroidia; order Bacteroidales; family Porphyromonadaceae; genus Porphyromonas. Next base: position 80,786 of record NZ_CALIXW010000038.1, read on the forward strand.
CTCCACGGCGAACTCTCCGACGCCGATCTTGGAGAAGTACTTATTGGTCTTCGCCACGTAGACCTTCTGCTTCGTCGCCGACGAGCCATAGGACGAAGTCCATTCCCCGAGGCGCTGCCCCAGGTAGTAGCCGTTCCAGAAGCCGCGGTTGAAGACCTGCCCCAGGTGCTCATCCCACTTGGCTACGCGCTCCTCGCTGAAGGTACCCGCGCAGTAGGCATCCACCGCCTCGCGATAGGAGCGCACGACGGCGTCGACGTACTCGGGGCCACGCGCACGCCCCTCGATCTTGAGGACGCGCACGCCCGAGTCCAGCATCTTGTTGAGGAAGTGGATCGTCTTGAGGTCCTTGGGGGACATGATATACTGGTTGTCTATCTCGAGCTCGATACCCGTCTCCTTATCCTTGACCTCGTAGGAGCGGCGGCAGATCTGCGAGCAGCTCCCGCGGTTGGCACTCTTGCCCTGCTCGTGCAGGCTTAGGTAACACTTACCCGAGACGGCCATGCAGAGCGCGCCGTGGGCGAACATCTCGATACGAATCGGTGCGCCTCCAGGCCCTAAGATGGGCTCCTCGATGATGGCGCGGTGAATGGCAGCCACCTGATCCATATTGAGCTCGCGCGCTAGGACGACGACGTCGGCGAACTGGGCGTAGAAGCGCAGCGCCTCGACGTTGGTGATATTGAGCTGCGTGGAGAGATGCACCTCTACACCTATACTACGCGCGTAGAGCATCGGGGCCACGTCGGCGGCGATGATGCTGGAGACCTGAGCCTCCTTGGCTGCGTCGATGATCTGGCGCATGAGCTCCAGGTCCTCGTCATATATGATGGTATTGACCGTGAGGTAGCTTTTGACACCGTGCTCACGGCAGATGGCTGCGATCTTGTGGAGGTCTTCGGTGGTGAAGTTATTGGCGCTCTTGGAGCGCATATTGAGCCCTTCGATACCGAAGTATACCGAGTCAGCGCCCGCACCTATGGCCGCCATGAGCGACTCATAGCTGCCGACGGGCGCCATGATTTCATATTCGTTTCTGTTCATTCTGTCTGTGGGAAAGTCGAGTTGCAAAGATAAGACAATGCGCGCACTCCCCCATCCTCCGCCTCCTCCCAAGCATAGCTTCTAGGCCTACTTGTCCCATGGCACCAGCAAAGCACTACACAATAGAAGAAGGCCCATCAAGCGTAAAAGCACTGGCCGGCTGTACCTCTAGGAGTAAGCTCTCGAGCACAACAAGCTGCGTGCTAATTAGCCTCGCATCACACGGAGACTCGTGTGATCAAGACTATAAAGGCGCCTGACAAGCCAAGGCCTCCACAGCCCCTCTCCTCCGTCCTCCCCTACCTAACAGCGCTCTGAGGAATAAGCAGTTACGCAGCCACAGCCTAAGGGGGGAAGCTCCTGAAGGATATCCGTCAGCCTTCTGAGGGGCGTCCGTGGGTACCGCGACTGATATCGCCCAGCGCGCTCCGACACTACTGGGGCAGCAGCGCGAGCTAGCGGGGAGGATACTTAAGGAGTAAGCGCGCCAGGAATGTCCCCGTGCAAAGCTCCCCGCCCCCCCTCAGCCTGGCCCCCTGCCCCTCAGCCCGCTAGCCAGTAAGCCTAGGCCAAACGCGCTAGGCGTCTCTCAGCTCAGACGCAACCGCCCTACGCCCAAGCCAAGCTCCGCCCTAGCCTCTCGCAGCTCCATGTGATCACCAAGGCCTCTCGCGGGCGCGTACCACTACAATGGTCGGGGGCAAGCTGCCGCGCTCCTGCCCACAAAGGAGTAAAGGGAAAAAAAACAAGAAGTCCGACCCTCCAGCGGAAGATCGGACTTATGATGTCGCTTGTATGATCGTCGGGATACCAGGATTCGAACCTGGGACCCCCTGCTCCCAAAGCAGGTGCGCTAACCGGACTGCGCTACATCCCGAGTTGTCCAGAGGAGCGCGTGCTCATCGCTGAGCGGCGGTATGGACGGGACTCGAACCCGCGACCCCCTGCGTGACAGGCAGGTATTCTAACCAGCTGAACTACCACACCTCGTGCGTATCGCTGCCTCTTGACGGCTGCAAAGATAGCACTAATTTTCTTTTTCGCAAAGCTACTCCCTCAGCCTCACCCCTCTAGCCCCTACTTCCCAAGACCCCTACCCTCCAAGCATTCCGCAGCTCCCCTACCCGCCCTAAGGGCCTTCAGAATAGCTTCCCCCGCACGTTGCCTTCCCCGCTCAGCTAGCTGAATCCCTAGCCCTAGCACCTCCCACTCCTAGGGGGCTCCTCGCTGACCGATATCCATCAGCACACCGAGGGACGCCTGTCAGACGGCTGAGGGATAGCAGTCGCGGGGCTGAGGGATAAGGGGGACGAAGCCAAGGGCTTAGGCTGTGAAGCGGACTAAAGCAAGGAGGGAGGGAGGCACAAGGGTGGCGCAAGCGAATAGCCGGAGGGCAAAGCACTGTCCCAACACAGTGCTAGCAGTCATCTGCCAGCCTTACCCAGTCCATGCTCTCGCTAACGACTAGCTTGCGCTTTTGGCAATCTTTACGTATCTTTGCCCTCGCAAGTTACGCCTACCCGGGAAGGGAAGGGCGGAGCTTGAATCAAGGTAGAACTAGTAGCTCAGTCGGTAGAGCACATCCCTTTTAAGGATGGGGTCCTGGGTTCGAACCCCAGCTGGTTCACAAACGACAAAGGCCTCTAGGAGCGATGCTCCTAGAGGCCTTTGTCGTTTCCTATTGGATCGTGCGACAGTCCGCAGTGGAATGGTGGTGCGGCGTACTCGTAGGCTGGCTGCGTGCGGTGCGCAGGGGCGTCAGGATGCGCCTTATGGGGTGCGCGGCGCAGGAGGAAGGCAGGCCAGAGGCGGAACGTGGGTACCGCAGAGCGAGCCTTACGCAGCGAGAGGAGGGGCGGCTAGCCGACGAGCTCGCGCTCGAGGCTCTCGACAAGGCTGGAGGCACCGATGCGGAAGAGCTCGTTGGTCAGCCACTCCTTGCCCAGCACGGCCTCGACGATGCAGTAGTACTTCACGGCGTCCTCGGGCGTGCGGATACCCCCGCTGAACTTCACCCCACGCAGCTGCCCGTACTTCTCGTGGTACTCGCGCAGCACCGAGCAGAGGATGTAGGCGGCCACGAGGTCAGCCCCGGGGTATTCCTTGCCCGTGGAGGTCTTGAGGAAGTCCGCCCCAGCGAAGAGCGCCAAAATAGCGGCACGACGGATGGCCTCGGGCTCGCGCAGAGCACCCGTCTCGAGGATGACCTTGAGGCGGGCATCGCGTGCCGTCGCCTTCTGCTCCTCGATCTCGGTCGCGGCCTCGCTGTAGTCCCCCGCGAGGAAGGCTCCGAGATTCAGCACGATGTCGATCTCGTCCGCGCCCGCTGCGATGGCCAGCGCAGTCTCAGCGATCTTGACCTCGATGAAGCTCTGGCTGGCGGGGAAGCAGCCACTGACGCAGGCTACCTGCACCGACTCATCGGTCAGGAGCTCGCGTACGGTCTTGACGAAGTTGGGGTAGACGCAGATGGCGGCGACGCTGGGGATGTCCTCCGTGCCCTCGAAGTCATTAACACGGCCTACCAGCTCGGCGACGCTGGCCTCGGTATCGCGTGCCGTGAGCGTCGTCAGGTCGATCGTGGAGTGGAGGAACTTCTTGACCTCGGCGCAGTTGTTGGTCTCGTAGCGCTCGCTGAGGATCTTGGCCACACGCTGCTCGATCTCGGCGAGCGTGAGGGCAGGGGCGAAGGCGTCGAAGGCCTCCTGATACTTGCTGTGATTGGTCTCTACCATAGTAATAGTTTAATGAATGTAGGGCAGCCACCGCCATATGTGCGGAGGGCTGCCCTTGTCTTATTCGCCCTTCTGGGGGCGTAGCTTAGGATTATCGTGGTGGCGTGTGGCGTCGCGCTGCGTCTTCTTCTCCAGATTGCGGGCGAAGGCCTCGGTGAGGTCCACCCCCGTCTGGTTTGCCAGGCACAGCACGACCCAGAGGACGTCGGCTAGTTCATCGCCGAGCTGGCGTCCCTCGTCGCTGGGCTTGGAGCTCTGATCGCCGTACTGGCGCGCCATGAGGCGAGCGACCTCCCCGACCTCCTCGGTGAGGATGGCCATATTGGTCAGCGGGGAGAAGTAGCGGACGCCGTACTCCTGGATCCAGGTGTCTACGGCGCGCTGTGCTTCCTCGAGGCTCATCGCTGGTAGACGATAGCGCGGGCGACTTCGGCCGCCTTGTCCTCGCCCTCGATCGCCTTGATGAGCTCAAGGGCAAAGTCTACGGTCGAGCCAGCGCTGCGGCCCGTGATGATGTTGCCCGAGCACACTACTCCCAGCGGCTGCGCTACAGCCCCCGTGAGGTACTGCTCGAAGCCTGGGTAAGCCGTAGCCTCGCGCCCCTCGAGGTAGCCACGCTCGCCGAGGATGGAGGGCGCAGCGCAGATGGCCGCGAGCCACTTGCCCGCCTCGGCAGCGTCCTGGAGCAGCTGCTGGAGCTTGGCCGAAGCCTTGAGGTTGGTCACCCCAGGCAGTCCTCCTGGGAGGACCAGGGCGTGGACGTCGGCACTGTAGACCTCGTCGACGAGCACGTCGCCCTGAATGACGATGCCATGGGCGCCCGCCACCCGGGGGCTATCCCCAACGGCGACGATATGGGTAGGGAGTCCTGCGCGGCGCAGGAGATCGATGGTCGTCACGGCCTCGATCTCCTCGAAGCCCTCGGCCAGGAAGACATAGATGTTCTTAGCCATAGTTGGTACCGGTCTAATGAGTAGTAAGAGAGAAGAGCGCTAGTCCTGGATCTTGAAGCGGTAGGTGATGATGCCCTCCTGCTCCTCGGCTCCAGCGACGGCGTTGAAGCGCGTAGCTCGCGCTGCGGCGAGCGCTGCGTTGCGGATACTCGTGTCGGCGATGTTCGTCCCCTGCGCTACGGTAGCACGCGTCACGTGCCCCGCACCATCGACGACGATACGCACACGTACCACGCCATCGACGGCTCGGCTGGTGGCGGGGCGTGCCAGCACACCGCCGTTGCTGACCACGCTGCGGCCTGCCAGCGCATAGCTGCCAGCACTGCCGTTGGGGCTCCCTTGATTGCCTGAGCCCGAGCTAGCCGTACCCTGTGAGCCAGTCTTGCCCGACTGGGCGCCGAAGGCACCAGCCACCGAGCGCCCTACCTGCTGGCGAGCGGCCTCACGAGCAGCAGCCTCGGCGGCGGCACGGCGGGCGGCCTCTGCCTCAGCACGTGCGCGACGCTCTGCCTCCTTGCGTGCCTCGACCTCAGCAGCGTGGAGGCTAGGCTCGTGCTGCTGCGTCTTGATGGGCTCGGCGGGGGGCGTCTTAGGGCGTACCTTGGGCTGCACGGGCTGGGGGCGCGGCTCGACCACGGGCGGAGCAGAGACCTCCTTCCGCTGTGGCTCAGGGGTCTGCACACCTCCGGGCTCCTCGGCACCAGAGGCCTGGGGAACATTACCCACGTTGACCGCTACGAGGAGCTCCACAGGCTTGGGCTGTGGACGCTCCACACGGAGGATCACGAGGGCGAGCAGCCCAAGGAGGAGTCCGTGTAGCGCGAGGGTGATGGCCAGGCCTAGGGCGCGGCGCTGTATCCTAGATCTATCCTGCGGATCCATAGGGAGGCTAGCGTGTAGGAGTGCTGGGGGTCTCGGCGCGCGTAGCGAGTACCACACGCAGCGAGGAGGTCGCCGCAGCATTGATGACGCCTACGACCTCGCGGTAGGGGACGCTCTCATCGGCCTGGATGGAGACGTAGGCCTCGGGATGCTCGGCAGCGAAGATCGCCAGCTGCTCGCCGAGGGCCTCGCGGCTCAGCTCGACGGGGGCCTCGCGGTCGATACCGAGGTAGTAGTGTAGGTCGGGCGTCACCGTGATGCGAGCTGCAGGCTGCTCGGGGCTCGACTGAGGTGCCGAGGTAGGCAGCGTCACCTTGATCGTATTGGGCACGATGATCGTACTGGTGACGAGGAAGAAGATGAGCAGCAGGAAGATGACGTCCGTCATCGAGGCCATGCTGTAGGTCTCGGAGACCTTGGTCTTACGCTTGAGTCCCATTGTACTCAGCCTTAGTGGACCTCATTCAGCAGGTCCATGAATTCGACGGTCTTCGCCTCCATCTTGCCCACGACCTTGTCCAGCTCGGCTACGAGGTAGTTGTAGGCAAAGAGGGCAATGATCCCTACGACGAGCCCCCCGACGGTTGTCACGAGGGCCTCGTAGATCCCGCCCGAGAGCAGCGCGACGTCCACGCCGCCCGAGCCAGCATTAGCCATATCGAAGAAGGCACGTACCATCCCCGTCACCGTCCCGAGGAAGCCGATCATCGGCGCCCCTGCGGCTACGGTCGCCAGGATGGGCAGACCCTTCTCCAGGCGCCCGACCTCGACGTTGCCGACGTTCTCCACGATCACCAGGATGTCCGACATAGGACGGCCGATACGCAGCAGCCCCTTGTGGATCATGCGGGCATAGGGCGTATCGGTGTCCTCGCAGAGCTTGATGGCGGAGCTCGTCTTCCCCTCGACGACATAGTCCTTGATGCGCTGGACGAAGTACTTGTCCTCCTCGCCGGCCTTGCGCAGCTGGATGAACTTGCTGACAAAGATGTATACCGCTAAGAGGCTGAGGACAAGCAGTACGATCATGATCCACCCGCCCTTGGTAGCGAGGTCAAGGATGGAGAGCGACTGAGTCGATGCGGTCTCGCTCAGCGTCTGTGCCAGTGCGGCTGTTGCTGTGGTATCCACGTGATAGTTTCTTATTTAGAGTTTGAGTATCAAGCAAAGATACTGAGAATTCGCCGAATGCCTCAGCGGCAAAGCGATAGCCCCTAGGGCCTTTCCGAGCTCAAGGATAGCCCCAAGCTGATGGCCCTATAACGAGTAAACGTCCCTGAGGCGCAACTCGTCTATCATGGGGGAGAGCCTCTCGATCCAGTGGGCCTCATCCTCTGAGGGGAAGAGGAGGAAGCCTCCAGGCTGCGGATACTCAATGCCCGTCAAGAAGAACCTCCCACCGCGACTACGTAGGGCAGTGATCAGCTCCTGGGTGTAGCTCTCCTCAAGGTATGCGTGGAGCAGGATGGGGGCGGCGGGAAAGGTTGTCTTCAGCTCCTTCCCGTGCTTCTGCAAAAGAGCTTGCTTGCGCTCTAGCATGCGGTACGCTAGGAGTTCGTCCTTCAGATCCTCCATCAATGAGCGCTCGCCGCAGATACCAGGGGTAGTAATGATATGGGGAGAGAACTCCTGCGTGATGGGATAAAAGCACTGCCACCCCTCGCCTAGTACAAGCTCTGCTATCTGGCGCTCGATGTCTGGAGAGAGGCCTCCGTCCACATCATAGTCAGGCCCCTGCTCCTCCTTGCAAAGGAGCATCAGGGACTTCGTATGCTGGGCATAGGGTATCCGTCGGCCTATACGTCTGTAGATGGCGGCAGTAGCTAATCGTATCATAGTGCTTCCTTCGATGCGTCCCCCCGCTAGGGCTAGCCTTGCTCAGCCCGCCGAATCGCCTGGGTGCACGAACTGCGGAGCCTCCTCCTGGGACTAGAAGCAAAGGTAAGGAATCATCCGATGAAAGGAACGCCCATCCCCTTGCCCATCGACCGCACGACAGCTGCGCCCACGCCTAGGGATAGGCTGCAGTTCGGCACGGGTATAGGGAGAGGCTCGCTGACCGATATCAGTCAGCCCGCTGAGGGACGTCCGTCAGCAGCGTGAGGGATAGCAGTCAGACGGCTGAGGGATATCCGTCGGAGTGGTAGGGCAAAGAGGGGAGCCTGCTGAGGCACATAGCTAAGGGGCGCTGAGGCTCTTCGGGCAGCTCGCTGGCGTAGGGCCCATCCTTAGTTGGGGGGCAGCATTTAGCTTGCTGGGGCAGTAAGGGAGGGGGCAATACAGGGTCTAGGGTAAAGCTGTATTTTTGTACTCACAGTGGCACTCGGCTGGGAGCTGGAGGCCGCGCAGGAGCTAATCAAACTAGGCTTTATTAAGTAGTACAAGTAGACACCATCAGCAGGCCAAAGAGGCGCTATTCGCCATACAAGTGGGCTCTATTCGTAATACAAGCAGATACCGACAGCAGTACAAAGCGGCTGCGATAGCAGTAACACACCGTCATCAGAGAGCTCGAAAGGCACTCCATTAGTATAAGATGAAGCAATTCTTTACCCTTCTACTCCTCCTCGTGGGGCTCGGTGCGAGCCCAGCAGCAGCCCAGCAGGGCTACGTCACCGTGAGCGGCTACATCGAGGACGCCACTTCGCATGAGGCCCTCATCGGCGCCAGCGTCTACGCCCCAGCACTTGGGCAGGGGACGATGAGCAATAGCCAAGGCTTCTACAGCCTACGCCTGCCCGTAGGGACCCACGAGCTCAGCGCCCGCTACCTAGGCTACGCGCCCTACAGCCTCCGCATCCAGCTGGAGCGGGATACGACGCTTCGCCTGCAGCTGCGTCCTACGGGTCAGCTGGAGGATGTCGTGATCACGGCCGAGCGTCAGCGGCTCAACCTCGATAAGCTGGGCGTCCTCCAGGCCCCCGTGCACATCCTCAAGAAGGTACCTAGCCTGCTGGGTGAGGCCGACCTGATGAAGGCCCTACAGCTGATGCCTGGCGTACAGTCGGGCAGCGACGGCAGTGCGGGCGTCCATGTGCGTGGCGGCGGTTCGGACGAGAACCTCATCCTGCTGGACGGCGCCCCCTTATATAATGTAGACCATCTAATGGGCTTCTTCTCCGTCTTTACCCCCGAGGCGGTGAAGACGGTGGACCTGTATAAGGGCAGCTTCCCCGCGCGCTACGGCGGTCGCCTCTCCTCCGTCATCGACGTGCGTACCAAGGATGGCGACCTACAGCACTACCACGGAGCGCTGCAGCTCGGGCTCATCTCCTCGCGTCTACAGGTCGAGGGGCCCATCGTCAAGGGACGCAGCTCCTTCAACCTCTCCCTGCGGCGAAGCTATGCCGATCTACTGGCCCGTGCCTTCATGCCCAAGGACGAGCGCGGTGGCTATTATTTCTACGACCTCTACGCCAAGCTGCAGCACCGCTTCAGCGAGCGTGACCGCCTCTTCCTGAGCTTCTACAACGGCCGTGATCGCTTCTGGTCGGACGTACGAGAGCACTTCTCCTCCTCGCCCGACTATGCACGTACGGAGGACAGCAAGGGGAGCTTCCGCTGGGGGAATACGCTCGGGGCGCTGCGCTGGAACCACGTCTTCTCCCCCCGCCTCTATAGCGACCTCTCGGTAGCCTATACGGGCTACCGCTTCCACATCGATATGCAGAGTGAGGAGCAGCGGCAGCGGGAGCTCTACCAGAGCCGCTCGGCCTACCGCTCGGGCATCGAGGACCTCTCGGCCGCCTGGCATCTCAATTACTTCCACTCCAATAGGCAGCAGCTGCGCTTCGGCCTCGACTACATCCACCACCGCTTCCGCCCCGAGGCGATGTCCGCCTATTCTCGCAGTGAGCGTGGGGGGCAGGTAGAGGTCGAGGACCTGCCCGAGCTGCTGGGCAAGGCACGCGTGCTGCCCGCCCAGGACCTCTCGGCCTACCTAGAGAGCCGCAGTCAGCTGGGGCAGCTGCAGGTAGACGCTGGGCTGCGCACCAGCCTCTACGTGACTGAGGGCAAGCAGTACCTCTCGCTGCAGCCACGCCTGGCCCTCGGCTGGCGTCTGCACCCCGACTGGCTCCTGCAGGCTGGCTACACCCGTATGGCACAGCACGTGCACCTGCTCACCTCCTCCACCCTTACCCTCCCCTCCGACCTCTGGGTCCCCGTGACCAAGCGCATACGCCCGATGTATGCCGACCAGCTGAGCCTCGGGCTGAGCTTCTCGGGGCTCCCTGGCTGGTCGCTCTCGCTGGAGGGCTACTACAAGCAGATGCACCACGTGCTGGAGTATAAGGACGGGGCGAGCTTCATCGGCAGCTCCGCAGGCTGGGAGGAGAAGGTCACTCAGGGCGAAGGGCGTGCCTACGGCCTCGAGTTGATGCTGATGCGCCAGCTGGGTCGCACGACGGGCTGGCTCAGCTACAGCTGGGCGCATAGCCAGCGCCGCTACGAGGACGGGCAGATCAACGGCGGCGCTTGGTACCCCTACAAGTACGACCGTCGCCATCACCTCAACCTCGTCGTGACGCAGCACTTCAGTCGGCGCTTCGAGCTCTCGGCAGCCTGGGAGCTCTTCAGCGGCGGCGTCATCACCCTACCGCTGGAGCGCATGTCTCTAGCTCGTCCCGAGGGCTCGGACATCACCGCGGAGGCGCCCTTCGTAGAGCGACGCAATAACTACCGCCTGCCCGTGACACACCGCCTCAGCCTGAGTGCCAACCTGCGCCGCGTCACCCGACGCGGTCACGAGTCGATCTGGAACTTCAGCCTCTACAACGCCTACAACCAGCAGAACCCCAGCTTCGTCATCCCCTCGCGCGACTACAGCGTCGCGGGCAACGGGAGTGGGGATGTGTACCGCCTCAAGCTCTACCAGTACAGCATCCTACCCATCCTACCCTCCGTGTCCTATACCTATAAGTTCTAGCCCCTACGCTCTATGTCACCCTACCGTATATTCCTCAGCACGCTGGTGCTACTCAGCCTCGGGACCAGCTGCCGCAAGGAGCTCCCCATCACCAAGAGCGCCGAGCGCCGCCTGACGCTCAACTACGTCACCTCCACCAGCGTCGGCCAGCTCTACGGCTCGCTCCTCTCCTCCACCGGATACCCTGCGCTGCAGCTGACGCGCACAGGTCAGGGCGCTGCCCACTACGTACTGGAGGCAGGCATCCGCGTCGAGGTCAACGGCCAGGAGCGCTACGCGCAGACGGCACGACTCGCCGCGGGGCTGCTGCGCCCCGACCTCAGCTTCGCTCCAGGCGATCGTGTGCGCATCACAGCCACCGACCGCAGCGACGGCGCCGAGGTGAGCTCCGAGCTCGAGATCCCTGCCCAGCCGCAGCCCTTCACCGCCAGCGTCCGCCGAGCCTCCAGCTCGGGACAGTCCGCCACGCGAGGCGCCCTGCACTGGAGGGTCGAGATGCGGGACCCCGTGGCCGAGACCAACTACTACCGCATCGCCCTGAAGGTGGTGCATCCCTGGCGTACCTCTGCGGGTGTGCTGCGCTACCATATAGACTACCTTCCCCTCGATGTGGACAATAGCCTCATCCTCAATGACGGCGAGGTGATCCCTAAGGGGCGCAAGGACGACGACCTCGGGGGGCTGGTCGGACGTCCCGCGCGCAATAAGACGCAGGTCTTCTCCGACCGCCTGATGCAGGGCGGGCAAGCCGTGCTGGAGTTCGACAGCGACTATCCGCTGGCTCGCTGGGGCGGGAGCTATGGGAGCCCCGACCCGAAGCTAGCGCCTCGTGTCGAGCTCGTGCTGCAAGCCATCAGCCGCGAGGCCTACCTCTATATGAAGCAGCTCAACACGCTGGAGGCCGGCGATTACTCGGAGGATAACTTCCTGGCCACGCCCCTGCAGTTCCCCTCCAATACCTCCACTGGCGTCGGCCTCGTCTCGATCGCAGCGGATCGCGTGCTCGTCGTGAGCCAGCTTCCCTAGCGCTTTAGGCTTTAGTCTCCAGCAAGTTGGCCTGGATGTCCGACTTAGCTTGCAAGGGGATATTTGCAAATTCGGAAAAAAGCCTTACCTTTGCAGCGATGAATCTTTAGCTCAGTTGGTTTAGAGCATCACCTTGACAGGGTGGGGGTCGGCGGTTCGAGTCCGCCAAGGTTCACCAACACTGCCTCATGGTGTAATGGTAGCACAACAGATTCTGGTCCTGTTTGTTAAGGTTCGAGTCCTTATGAGGCAACACGAGGCACAGCGCGCATGAGTTCCGACTCATGCGCGCTGTCGTTTTATGCAGCTACCCCTACGAGCAGCGTCCCGAGCCTAGGAGCGACACAGCCCTACCCTGCCTCCCGCCGTGCTACCCTCAGCCTAGGGACTCGCTGAGGGACCTTCCTCAGGAGCTTGACGGGTATCTATCAGAGTGCTGAGGGATCTTCCTCGGGAGCTTGATGGGTATCTATCAGAGCGCTGAGGGATATTCCTTAGGGTGCTGAGGGATATCAGTGAAGGGCGGCGAGGGATATCAGTGGGGCGGCTGAGGGACGGCAATGCGTCCCCTGAGGGATATCAGTCAGCCGCGCCCCCGCGAGGCCGTCTGCAAGCGGGGCGGAGGCTCGGAGCTCCCCAAGGCTAGGGGGACAGTGGCGGGCGACTATCCCTACATCTAGGTAAATTCAGGGCTGAGCGTACGGCGGGCGAGGCTTTGGCGTACTTTTGCAGCGCAGACAGAGGCGGGTGTGTAGCGGCTCTAGGCCGCAGCCCGCCCCTAGGTATATAACTCTAGATAGCACCTAAGTGAAGCTCCCAGTACTCCTAGCGCTTCTGGCCGCGAGCAGCCTCGCCACCGCCCAGACGCCCCAGGCAGCAGGCGGCACCGAGCCGCAGGCTGCACATAGCCCGCGCCCCGGGCACTACGACCTACGCGGTCAGATCACCGATATCTACGGCAGTCCCATCCCCGAGACCATCATCAGCATCAAGGGCCTCCCCCTGAAGGTACAGGGCGGACGGTCGGGCTTCTTCCTCCTACCCGACGTCCCCCGAGGGCAGTACGTCCTCGTGGTGCATGCCCTAGGGTACCACCCCCAGGAGCGCATCATCAGCCTCGGGCAGGATGACCGCCCCGAGCAGCACCAGCATATAGACTTTGCCCTCAAGGAGCGCGAGGACCTCCTTCCCACCGTGGATGTCCTAGGGCGCCGCGCCGAGAGCTATAAGAATAACCTCTCCTTCGTCGGGACGAAGACCGCCACCGCCCTCAAGGACGTACCTCAGTCCATAGGCTACGTGACCAAGGAGCTCGTCCTCGACCAAGGTGCCACGACCGTCAATGATGTCGTCCGCAACATCAGTGGCGTCCATCAGTACTCCTTCTACAACGACTTCTCCATCCGTGGCTTCCGCGCTACGGGCAACCGTAATTCGGGCAACCTCATCAATGGCATGCGCACCCAGACGAGCCTCTGGCGCCAGTCCTCACTGGCCAATATCGAGCGCGTCGAGGTCATCAAGGGCCCCTCTTCGGCCCTCTTCGGGAACGCAGCCCCAGGCGGCGTCATCAACCGCGTGACCAAGAAGCCGCTGGAGGTACAGCGTCGCTCGCTGAGCCTCACCACGGGCAGCTGGCACACGCTGCGCGCCTATAGCGACTTCACGGGGCCGCTCAACAATAAGAAGAGCCTCCTCTATCGCCTCAACCTCGGCTATGAGGACACCGACGGCTTCCGCGACCTGCAGGGCCTGACGAGCTATATCGTCGCCCCCTCACTGACCTATCGCCTCTCCGAGCGCACGCAGCTCGGGATGGACCTCGTCTATAGCGCTAGCTCGGGCAAGCTGGACCGAGGCCTGGCGATCTTCGGTGACGGAGCGCTCGACTCGCGCCCCATCAGCGCGACGCAGTCCGCGGCGAACGACTACCTCCGCGAGCGGATGACCAACCTCACCTTCTCTCTGAGCCACCAGCTCGCCCCAGGGCTACTCTTCAATAGTACCTACCTCTACTCCACCTACGACGAGGACCTGCTGGAGCACTCGCAGGACAACGCCTTCGTCAAGAAGGCCGATGGCAGCGACGACCCCAGCCGCGTGCTGATGCGCGTGACGCAGCGCCTGCGCTCCTTCCGCAACAATAGCTTCAACAACTACCTCACCTGGGACACCCACACAGGGGCGCTGAGGCACAAGCTCCTCCTGGGCTACGACTACTTCAGCACCGATATGCTCCCCAACTCGTCCTACATCGAAGCGGGCGGCTACCTGCTCAAGAATGGCGGCACGACTAAGAGCTACAATGCCAAGAAGGCCGCAGACTACCTCCTCGACAAGGACGGCAACCCGCGGACGAACGTCCCGGCCTTCGACCTCAACAGCAATTCGGGCAACCAGTACCAGGACATCTCCAAGTACCTCTACGAGTCCAAGACCGTCAAGCCCACCACGCAGTATTCCCATGGCCTCTACCTACAGGAGCAGCTCAGCTGGCAGCGTCTCCAGCTGCTCCTAGGACTGCGCTACGAGTGGTTCACCGATGTCGTCAAGGACGCCAAGGGCACCCAGCAGCGCACTGAGCAGCGTGCCTTCACGCCGCGCATAGGGCTCGTCTACAGCCTCCTCCCGAGCACCAACGTCTACGGGACCTGGCTGCGCGGCTTCGAGCCACAGAGTGTCGCCGTGCAGAGCAACCCTGCTGCGGGAGGTCCCTTCGACCCCGTAGAGAGCGAGCTGTGGGAGCTGGGCGCCAAGGGCGAATACCTCGGCGGGCGCCTCAGCGTGACAGCCGCGGCCTACCACCTCACGCAGCGCAATACGCTCTACAATGCTGGCCTCTCAGGTCAGCCCGACCTGATGGTGCCCATCGGAGAGGAGCGCAGCCGCGGTCTGGAGCTGGATGTAGCGGGGCAGCTCACGCCCTACTGGAGCATCACCGCCAGCTATGGCCTCAACGAGGCCGAGATCACCAAAGCCGCCGCAGGGACGAAGGACCTCGGGCTACAGCGCCCGAGCACGCCGCGCCACTCGGGTAGCCTTTGGTCGAAGTTCATCGTCCCACGGGGACTCCTACGTGGCTTCGGCTTCGGCCTCGGGGTGCATGGGGTCTCTGAGCGACTGGGGCAAGTCGGCCGCCGTGCCTATGCCATCAGCTACCCAGGCTACGCCCTCGTGAACGCCGCCCTCTACTACAAGGTACGTGACCTGCAGCTGCAGCTCAATCTGGACAACCTCCTCGACAAGCGCTACTTCATCTCGGGCTACGACAAGCTGCGCTCCTTCCCAGGGGCGCCACGCTCGCTGAAGCTCAGCGCGACCTACCGCTTCTAGCACGACCGCTCGCCTCTGACGAGGTCAGCAGAACGGCAAGGGTCAGCCTAAGCTCCTCTAAGGGACTGGGCTGACCCTTGTCCTATTCTTGTCCTTAGGCTAAGGGCTGGAGGGGCACGAAGCCTACCCCGAGCAGTCCGCTCCAGCCTCCCGCCGTACTGCCCTCAGCCTCGGAGCTCGCTGAGGGGTATCAGTGAGGGTGCTGACAGATATCCATCGGGACGCTGAGGGACGGCAGTCAGCCGCGTGAGGGATATCCCTCAGCCCCGCCCCCCCCTTAGGCTGCAGCGCCTCGCGCGCGGAGCAATTATGTATCTTTACCTTGGCTTAGGCGGCATGAGCGGGCTATAGCTCCTAGGGGTCGGAGCTTCGAGGAGCTCCTGCGCTGCGAGCTTAGGGAGGGCGTGCCCATCCTCAATACCTTCGGCGCTAGCTCGAGCAGGGGCTAGCGCTCTTCTCTTGGGTAGGAGGGCCTCGGGATGCCGCCCCAGCGCTGGGGAAGCTGCGCCGAGGAAAGGTCTACCTTTGCCTTGCGGGCGGTACGATCGGGCACCTTATACTCCTTATATATAGGGGGGAGGTCAGCACGGCGCCTCCTTAGGCGGGCGAGTCGCAGCAGCTCAGCGCATCCCGAGCCGCCTTGAGGCTGCACAGCGAGCCCCGAGACTTAGTACCTTTGTACTAGTAATCAGACACCATCATGCTCAGCGAAACACAAGCCCTCCGCCTCGGTCGCCTCTTGGCCGCCTCAGCAGCGCTCCCCCTTACGGCCAGCGCCCAGCCCGCCGCCCCTGGGACGAAGGCCAAGCTCCCCACCACACGCCCCAACGTCCTCATCATCTACGCCGACGACCTCGGCTATGCCGACCTCGGCTGCTACGGCGCTCGGAATGTCAAGACGCCCCACATCGACCGCCTCGCCAGCCAAGGGCTACGCCTGACCAACGCCTATGCCGCAGCCGCCACCAGCACGCCCTCGCGCTACGGTATGCTGACGGGGCAGTACGCTTGGCGACGAGCGGGCACGGATGTCGCCCCAGGCAATGCGGGCATGATCATCCGCCCCGAGCAGTACACGATGGCCGACCTCTTCAAGGCCGCGGGCTACCGTACGGCGGCCTTCGGCAAGTGGCATCTGGGGCTGGGGGACAAGACGGGGACGCAGGACTGGAACGGCCTCGTCACGCCGGGGCTCGTGGATCTGGGCTTCGACGAGTCCTACATCATGGCGGCCACTGCCGACCGTGTACCCTGCGTCTTCATGCACAACGGGCGCGTGGCGGACTACGACCCCACGGCGCCCATTGAGGTGAACTATCGTCAGAACTTCGCGGGCGAGCCCACAGGGCGTACCCACCCCGAGCTCCTCTACAACCTACGCTCCAGCCACGGGCACGATATGTCTATCGTCAACGGTATCGGCCGCATCGGCTATATGAAGGGCGGAGGCAAGGCGCTCTGGAAGGATGAGAACATCGCCGACTCCATCACGCGGCACGCCATCGACTTCATCCGTGAGCAGAGCCAGCGTGCGGAGCCCTTCTTCGTCTACCTCGCCACCAACGACGTCCACGTACCGCGCTTCCCCCACCCGCGCTTCCGCGGTCAGAGCAGTATGGGGCTACGTGGGGATGCCATCGTACAATTCGACTGGTCGGTAGGAGAGGTGCTGCGCGCCCTGGATAGCCTCGGGATCGCGGATAATACGCTGGTAGTCCTCTCCAGCGA
Source organism: uncultured Porphyromonas sp. (assembly GCF_938046015.1). Taxonomy (GTDB): domain Bacteria; phylum Bacteroidota; class Bacteroidia; order Bacteroidales; family Porphyromonadaceae; genus Porphyromonas. The sequence continues at coordinate 97,417 of NZ_CALIXW010000038.1, forward strand.
TAATGGCGGCGTCATCGACGACGGCTATGACGACCGCGCCGAGGAGCTCCTCGGAGGGCACAACCCTTCCGGGCGCTACCGCGGGTATAAGTACAGCGCCTTCGAGGGCGGTACGCGCATCCCCGCCATCGTCCGCTGGCCAGGCGTCGTCCGTGCGGGGCGCAGCAGTGAGGCGCTGGTGACACAGGCCGACTGGCTGGCCTCCTTCGCTGCCCTACTCGGCGTCCAGCTCCCCGCCGAGGCCGCTCCCGACAGCCGTGATCAGCTGGCGGTATGGCTCGGGCAGAGCCGTCAGAGCCGTCCCTGGATCCTCCAGCAGGCGGCCGACAAGACGCTGGGCCTACGCGACGAGCGCTGGAAGTACATCGCCCCCTCCACACACGGGCCGATGATCACCTGGGGGCCCAAGATCGAGACGGGCTACCTGCCCACCCCGCAGCTCTACGACCTGAAGCACGACCCCGAGGAGCGGCACAATGTGGCCGACAAGCACCCCGAGCTCGTGCGCCGCTTCCAGCAGCTCGAGCAGCGCATCCGCGCGGGCAAGGAGTAGCACGGGGATGAGACGATTTGCCTCGCTTTGCGCAGCTCTTTGGGGCTTAGGTCGGGGCAAACCTTAGCATTCTAACAGACCCGCGCGACGACCCGAGCCTCGCCACAGGCCCGCTGAGGCTCGGAGCTGGGCCATCCGTAAGTCTTTTAAGATCCTTAGCCCGAGCGCCTTAGAACGCCCCTTAGCCCTGCCCCCAGCGAATGTCTACGGTGCGTCGTCTGATGTATGTTTTTTTAATACCTTTGCTCTAGGAGTTTAGCCCCCGTGCGCCCTATGGGGAGCTGAGGGCTGAGCCCCCAAGTACAAGCCTATTATTCATCACTAAATATCTGCTCTTATGAAGAAGCACAATTTCTCCGCTGGACCCTCCATCCTGGACGAAAGCGTGATCAAGGATGCAGCTGCTGCCGTCCTTAACTATGCAGGCACTGGCCTGTCTATCCTCGAAGTCTCTCACCGTGGCAAGGAGTTCACCGCTACGATGGAGGAGGCACGCCGTCTGATGAAGGAGCTGCTCGATATCCCTGAGGGCTACGAAGTGCTCTTCCTCGGGGGCGGCGCCAGCCTTCAGTTCACTCAGGTAGCCATGAACCTGCTGAAGACCAAGGCGGCCTACGTCGACTCTGGTACCTGGGCCAACAAGGCTGCCAAGGAAGCTAAGCTCTTCGGCGAAGTCGTCAGCTTCTCCTCCAAGGCCGACAACTACGTCTGGTACCCCAAGCCCTGGCTCACCGGCGAGGTGCCTAGCGATATCGACTACCTCCACCTGACGAGCAATAACACCGTCTACGGTACCGAGCTGCGCTACGATCCCGACGTCAACGTCCGCCTCGTAGGGGACATGTCCTCCGACATCTTCACCCGTGAGGTAGATATCGCTAAGTACGACCTCATCTATGGCGGTGCGCAGAAGAACATCGCACCCGCAGGGGCTACCTTCGTCATCGTACGTCGCGACGCCCTCGGCCACGTAGATCGTCCACTGCCTACGATGCTCGACTACCGCACGCACGTCGACAAGGACTCGATGTACAACACGCCTCCCGTCTTCCCCGTATACGTCGCCCTGCAGACGATGAAGTGGTACAAGGAGCTCGGTGGGGTCAAGGTACTGGAGCAGATGAACCTCGAGAAGGCCGCTATCCTCTACGACGAGATCGACCGCAACCCCCTCTTCCGTGGTACGGTCAATACGGAGGACCGCTCGATCATGAACGTGTGCTTCGTCATGAGCGAGGCCTACCAGGAGCTGGAGAAGGAGTTCTACGAATTCGCCTCCGCTCGCGGCTTCGTCAGCTTCAAGGGACACCGCTCCGTAGGCGGCTTCCGCGCTTCGCTCTACAACGCTATGCCTAAGAGCAGCGTTGAGTACTTCGTCCAGACGATGAAGGACTTCGAGCGCAAGGTCGCTAAGTAAGCCCCCCGCTACCACCAAGGCACTACGCTCGGAGCTCCTCGCCACAGCGGGGGGCTCCGAGGCGCGGCTGCCTGCACCTATATCTATCCCACACGACACGCATCATCATTACATCAACACTATGTCTAGAGTCCTTATTGCCACCGAAAAGCCCTTTGCTGCCCCCGCCGTAGCAGGGATCAAGTCTATCCTCAGCGAGGCTGGCTTCGAGGTCGTCCTCCTCGAGAAGTACAGCGCCAAGAGCGAGCTGCTGGCTGCCGTCGCTGATGTCGACGCCATCATCATCCGCAGCGACATCATCGACCAGGAGGTCTTCGACGCTGCCCCCCAGCTCAAGATCGTCGTGCGTGCTGGCGCAGGCTACGACAACGTAGACCTCGAGGCAGCTACCGCCCATGGTGTCTGCGTCATGAACACCCCAGGGCAGAACGCCAATGCCGTGGCTGAGCTCGTCTTCGCCCTGCTGCTCTTCACCGTCCGCAACCGCTTCAACGGCGCCTCGGGCACGGAGCTCAAGGACAAGAAACTGGGCCTCCTGGCCTACGGCAATACGGGGCGCAACGTCGCACGCATCGCCAAGGGCTTCGGCATGGATATCTACGCCTACGACCCCTTCACGCCTGCCGAAGTCATGCAGCAGGAGGGCGTACACCCCGTAGCTAGCCAGCGCGAGCTCTTCTCCACCTGCGACATCGTCTCCCTGCACATCCCCGCCACGCCCGAGACTAAGGGCTCCATCGGCCGCGAGCTGGTTAGCCTGCTGCCCAAGAAGGGTATCCTCGTGAACACCGCCCGCAAGGAGATCATCAACGAGCCCGAGCTGCTCGAGCTGCTCAAGGAGCGTGAGGACCTGCGCTTCCTCTCCGACATCCGTCCCGCAGCCCACGAGGACTACGAGGCTGCCCTCGGTGAGCGCTACTTCTCCACGCCCAAGAAGATGGGTGCCCAGACGGCTGAGGCCAATACCAACGCTGGGCTGGCCGCTGCCCGACAGATCGTGGGCTTCATCAAGGAGGGCAACGAGCGCTTCCGCCTCAACAAGTAGTCGCGCCGCCCTTACACACCCCTTAGATACCTACAGCTATGGCGATCATCAAACCATTCAGGGGCATACGTCCCCCCCAGGAGCTCGTCGAGCGCGTCGCCTCTCGCCCTTACGACGTCCTCAACAGTGAGGAGGCTCGTGCCGAGGCCGAGGGCAACGAGATGTCCCTCTACCATATCATCCGCCCTGAGATCGACTTCCCCGTCGGCACGGATGAGCATGACGAGGCGGTCTATGCTAAGGCTGCTGAGAACTTCCGCCGCTTTCGCGAGAAGGGCTGGCTCGTCCAGGACCCCGAGGAGAACTACTACGTCTATGCCCAGACGATGAACGGCAAGACGCAGTACGGCCTCGTCGTCTGCGCCGCTGTCCAGGACTACATGACGGGCGTCATCAAGAAGCATGAGCTGACACGCAAGGATAAGGAGGAGGACCGCATGAAGCACGTGCGCGTGAACAATGCCAATATCGAGCCGGTCTTCTTCGCCTACCCCGCCAAGGACGAGATCAACGCCATCGTAGCCAAGTACACGGCGGCCAAGCCCGTCTACAGCTTCATCGCGCCGCTGGACGGCTTCGGTCACGAGTTCTGGATCATCGATGACAAGAAGGACATCGCCCGCATCACGGAGCTCTTCGCCGAGATGCCCGCCCTCTACATCGCCGACGGTCACCACCGCTCTGCCGCTGCTGCCCTGGTCGGGGATGAGAAGCGTCGCCAGAACCCCAATCACCGTGGGGACGAGGAGTACAACTACTTCATGGCCGTGTGCTTCCCTGACGATCAGCTCACCATCATTGACTACAACCGCGTGGTCAAGGACCTCAATGGGCTAAGCAAGGAAGAGCTGCTGAAGCGCCTCGAGGAGCACTTCATCGTCGAGGACAAGGGGACGGAGATCTACCACCCCGCAGCGCTGCACAACTTCTCCCTCTACCTCGGAGACCACTGGTACTCGCTGACGGCGCGCCCCGGCACCTACGATGACCACGACCCCATCGGCGTACTCGACGTCACGATCTCCTCCCAGCTCATCCTCGACGAACTGCTGGGCATCAAGGATCTGCGCACCGACAAGCGCATCGACTTCGTCGGTGGCATCCGTGGCCTCGGGGAGCTGAAGAAGCGCGTCGATAGCGGTGAGATGAAGCTCGCCCTAGCGCTCTATCCCGTCTCGATGAAGCAGCTGATCGACATCGCCGACAGTGGGGCGATCATGCCACCCAAGACGACGTGGTTCGAGCCTAAGCTCCGCTCCGGTCTCATCATCCACGAGCTGGTCTAGCCGCTCGTCCCTCCCTTAGCGTAGCCCCTAGCACATCGCGGCTGGGGGCTACTGCTTTTACTTCTCTACCCCCCTTACCTCCATCTTACTACCATGAGTATACGCTCCTTGGCGCTAGCCCTGCTAGCGCTCGGCTTCGTCGGCTCCTGCGCCGACAGCCCTCGTCCCGAGAACGCTTCCCATCGCTTCGACCCACGCCCCACCGCAGAGGGCACGCTCCACCTCCGTATCTCCCCAGCACGCACCATACAGCTGCGGGGGCTTAGCCTGAGCGAAGACCCCATGCAGCAGATCACGCGCCTGCGCTTCGTCTTCTACGGCGGGGCGAAGCAGGACGCCGTGACCCTCGTCCGTGAGCGGGAGATCCAGTCCGTGGCGGAGCTGGCGGACCTCGCCCTCCGCCTCCCCATCGAGGACTATCGGCTCATCGTCATCGCCAATCCCGTCCCCGCCCTCGTCTCGCTGACGCAGGAGGGCAGCCCGCTCGCCGCCCTCAGTGAAGAGCTCGCCATCACGACGACCCAGCTCTACGGGGAGCGCTCAGTCATGACGCTGCCCATGCTCAATGCGCGCGGGGCGGTGCAGGTGTCGAAGGCGCAGTTCGACCTCAGTGCCACGCCCCAAGCCCTTACCCTTGAGCCGCTGCTGGCACGCGTCCTGGTCTATGGCGAGCCCGAGCTGCGTGCTGGGGCGCATAAGGGCAAGGCCGCCCCAGGCTATCTCCTCACCGCACAGCGCCGTCAGCTCATCCCGCTGCGTCCCCTGGCCCTCCTCAGGACGGGCGGCATGGAGCGCTACGACGACAGCTCCGATCCCAAGGACCGCTACCCCAAAGGGCCTCACTACGACAGCTGGGCGGTGAAGCCCCCGACGGAGCTCGCACCTTACTTCGCCTACTACAGCAGCGAGCACTATCTAGACCCCGAGCGCAGCTGGGCCAAGGCTCCCGCGACCCTCGGCACGGAGGCTGGCTGGCAGCGCCAGACGCAGATCTATGCCAAGGAGAGCACGCTGCCGCCCTCCTGCTATCAGGCGGCCTTGGTGCCCACGGTCTGCTACCGCTACGCCTATATCCCGAGTGGCCTGGCGCTCGGCGAGGAGGAGGGCTGGCTGAGCTTCCGCGGGCAGCGCTATAGCCAAAGTGACTTCCTCAAGATGCTCAAGGATAAGAGCTTCCCCAGCGAAGCCCTGCGGGAGGCCGTAGAGCGGGCGCAGCTCACCGAGGGCTCCTTCGCGAAGGCCTTCGAGCGTGAGGGGATCGCCTTCTACCACAAGGCGCTGAACTACTACTACATCCCCATCCGCCACTACGACGACAGTGCCGCCCCGACGATGAGCTCGCTGGGGCGCTACGGGCTGGTGCGTGGGCACGAATATCAGATCAAGGTCACGCAGATCTCGGCTCCTGGGATGGCCGTGCCGCGTGCGCTCAGCGAGGAGCGCAGCCTGCTGGTGGAGGAGCGGCTGCAGCACAGCGCTATCTCCGTCCAGTCCGTCATTATCAATAGCAGCGAGGTCGAGCTCTAGGCCGCTGAGGCCGCCGCTGCGGCACTCCCTCCGCACCTCCGCCACCCTGAGACGCCACGGGGCGGCACTCCCTTACCTGGGTGTGCCGCCCCGTCTTTTTATGCCCTCAGCCCGCCTCAGGCAGGCGCTGCACGCAGCTCCCTGCCTTTCCTCCGCCTCCTAGCTGCTCGGCCTCCCGCTGCTGAGGGATACCCATCAGCGCCCTGACTGCTATCCCTCACGCTGCTGACGGACGTCCCTCAGCGCGCTGAGGGATATCGGTCAGCGAGCCTCTCCCCCTAGGCGGGGGAAGCGCAAGGGAGCTGGGGGAAGCGCCTCGGGCGGTGGAGCGAAGTGCGAGGGAGCAGGGGGAAGTGCTCTATACTAAGGCCGTCGGCCTCATCCCGATCGGGGATGGAGCCGGCGGATTATTGCTCTAGGGCGGCGCGGACCTCAGCTGAGCGAAGGGCGCGGCGCGGGTAGGGTAGGGCGCTTTTAGCCAAGAGGCGGACTAGGGACGGACGGGACGGATAGGGAGGCCAAGGAAGCGGAAGCCATACCCCACTGCAGGGTTGAAGGTTTCCTTCCCCAACTCAAGGAATGTCACCCCTCTGTCGCATTCACCTGAGTAGAGCGTACTCGTCCAAAGCATAGTCATAGTGCCTCTAGTGTCGTTGATTGTCCCGCTCATAAAACCGGAGACGCAGATGACAATGGACTTACCATTAGCCTTACTGGTAGCTCGGAGGCATGGGATGTCATTGATCGTCTCCTTGG
>NZ_CALIXW010000039.1 GCF_938046015.1 uncultured Porphyromonas sp.
GGGGATGGCCTCGAGGAGGGCGCTGAGCTGCTCGGTGCTGGCCTCGGGCTTACGGATGTGCACGCGTCCCACGCCGAGGCGCAGCAGCGAGGCGATCCAGCTCGCCTCGCTCGTCCCCCGCCACTCGGGGGGCGTGAGGACGATGACTTGGTCTCTGCGCATGGGCTAGTGGCCGCCCGAGCAGCTATGAGGGGCGACATCGCTGGGGCGCACCAGCCCGACCACGGGCACGCCGCCCTGGCCGACGGTACGTGCCACCAGCGCCTGGCGGAAGCTGCGGTTGACGCGCATTGAGCAGAAGTGCTCGCCGCACATCGAGCAGAAGTGCCGCTCCTTGTGCGAGTCGTCGGGCAGCGTCTGGTCGTGGTACTCACGGGCGCGCTCGGGGTCGAGGGCGAGGTGGAACTGATCCCGCCAGCGGAACTCGTAGCGCGCCTTGCTCATCGCGTGGTCACGGATGTAGGCCGTGGGGTGTCCCTTCGCAAGGTCCGCAGCGTGGGCGGCGAGCTTGTAGGTCACCACGCCCTGACGCACGTCCTCGCGCTCGGGCAGGCCCAGGTGCTCCTTCTGGGTCACATAGCAGAGCATGGCCGTGCCGAGGTGTCCGATCATGGCCGCCCCGATGGCGCCTGTGATGTGGTCGTAGCCCGCGCCGATGTCCGAGACCAGCGGCCCGAGGGTATAGAAGGGGGCCTCGTCGCAGTCGAGGAGCTCGCGCGTCATATTCTCAGGAATGAGGTGCATGGGGATGTGCCCCGGGCCCTCGATCATGACCTGGACGTAGTGGCGGGCGGCGATGCGGTTCAGTTCACCTAGGGTCTTGAGCTCGGCCATCTGTGCCGCGTCGTTGGCATCCTGTATACTGCCGGGGCGTAGCCCATCGCCGAGGGAGAGGGCGACGTCGTAGCGCGCGGCGATCTGACAGATCTCCTCGAAGTGCTCGTAGAGGAAGCTCTCGCGGTCGTGGGCGATGCACCAGCCTGCCATGATCGCCCCGCCACGGCTGACGATGCCCGTCAGGCGGCCGAGCGTCAGCGGGATGTGCTCCTTCCTGAGGCCTGCGTGGATGGTGAAGTAGTCCACGCCCTGCTCGGCCTGCTCGATGAGCGTGTCGCGGTAGATCTCCCAACTCAGCTCCTCGACGCGCCCGTGTACCTTCTCCAGTGCCTGATAGAGGGGGACGGTGCCGATGGGCACGGGGCTATTGCGCAGGATCCACTCGCGCGTCTCGTGGATATGGCGGCCTGTGGAGAGGTCCATGACGGTGTCGGCACCCCAGCGGGTCGCCCAGACAGCCTTCTCTACCTCCTCGGCAATGCTGCTGGTGATGGCGGAGTTGCCGATGTTGGCATTGACCTTACAGAGGAAGTTGCGGCCGATGATCATGGGCTCGCTCTCGGGGTGGTTGATGTTCGCTGGGAGGATGGCGCGGCCACTGGCCAGCTCCTCGCGGACGAACTCCGCCGTCACCAGCTCGGGCAGCACGGCGCCCTTAGGATCGCCGCCGCGGCTGTAGCGCTCGCGCAGCTCCTCGATCTGCTGGTTCTCCCGCAGTGCCACGTACTCCATCTCCTCGGTGATGATGCCGCGCACGGCGTAGTAGCGCTGGGTCACGCAGTCGCCCTGGGCACGACGGGGGTGGGGGACGACGTGCTGGTAGCGCAGGCCGTCGAGGGCGCGCTGGGCCAGGCGCTGGCGGGCATAGCTGCTGCCGAGGCCCTCGCTCTGGAGGGTGTTGCCGCGCCCCTCGATCCAGGGCTCGCGCAGGCGCGGCAGGCCCCGCTCGAGGTCTACCTGGTAGGTGGCGTCGGTGTAGGGGCCACCCGTGTCGTAGACGATGACGGGGGCGTTGGGGCTGCGGCTGCCGTCCTCCTCTATGGTGTCCGAGAGGGGGATGCGGCGCATGCCTACCCGTACGTGGGGCATACGGGGGCTGGTGACGTAGATCTTCTCTGACCCTGAGAGGGGGCCGTGGGTGACGACATCTTTGATCTTCATAGGCTTAGGTGGGAGTGTAGGGTGAGGATTAAGGATTAAGGGGTGCCTCGGGGCTATCCGCCGAAGGTGGGCTGGATGATGAGGAGCGCATCGCCCGCCTGGAGCTGCGTGCTGTCGAGGTCGCTGCGGGGGATGACCCGCTCGTTGAGGGCGAGGGCGGCGTGTGTGGGGAGCTCGAGGCCGAGCTGCCTGAGCGCCTCACGGAGACTAAGGGGGGTGGGGAGCTGGTGGGGCTCGCCGTTGACGGTGATCTGCATCGAGAGAGCTACTAGGTGATGATAGGGGCAGCTCTAGGGGATGCAGTAGCCAGACCGCGGGCAGCGCTGGGAGCGGCACGTGGGGCGGCAGCGGGCTGGGATACACCGCGGCACCGGAGGGTCAGATGAAGATCATGGAGTATAAGCGGCAAGTCCTTGCCTTCACTCTATGCCTACGCCAGTATTACCTGGATCAGGTCCTCGGGTATAATCTCAGCACAGCGGTAGACGACGGAGGTCTACGGCCAGCACCCCTTTGAGTTGCTTGAGGCAAAGGTAGGCTTTTTCCTTTTCCCTTGTCTCCGCCGCCTTGACCTGGGGGGTAAGGCGGGGGGAGGATAAGCCCTAGCGCAGCTCCGTAGCGTGTCGGGGCGCGCTGAGGGATATCCATCAGCACGCTGAGGGACGGCAGTCAGAGGCGTAAGGGCTATCGGTCAGCCTCGTGAGGGATACCTCTCAGGGAGGGGAGGCCTTAGTCGTAGAGCAGCGCGAGGGGCAGGCAGGGCGGCTGCGTGGGGTGTGAGCGGCGGCTGTGAGGGGTGCCAAAAAGACGCCGTTTGCTCGCTCTAGGCGCGCTTCGGGCGGTGTTTTGTGGTAGAATGACGTGCTTTGAGCTGTCTTTTGTGTGGGTACTGCGTGCTTTTGTCCTAGGATAAGCCTTTGACAGCCTAAAACTTGGGGTGCGCTGGGAGGGAAAAATAAGTACCTTTGCTCTACGATAAACATTCATCAAGCTATACCAGTCACTACTATGGCTACATCAGTCCAGGACTTTCGCATAGAAAGTGATCTGATCGGCGAACGCCAGATCAGCAACGACAAGCTCTATGGCGTGCAGACGCTGCGTGGAGTAGAGAACTTCAACATCAGCGCCTTCCACCTCTCCGACTACCCGCTCTTCATCCACGGCCTCGCGTGGACGAAGGAGGCCGCGGCGATTGCCAACCACCGCCTTGGGCTGCTCAGCGACCAGCAGAAGGACGCCATCGTCACCGCCTGCCACGAGCTCCTCGAGGGCAAGCACCACGATCAGTTCCCCGTGGACATGATCCAGGGCGGGGCGGGCACGACAACCAATATGAACGCCAACGAGGTCATCTGCAATCGTGCCCTCGAGCTCATGGGGCACGCCAAGGGCGAGTTCAAGTACCTCTCGCCCAATGACCATGTCAACGGCTCGCAGTCGACCAACGACGCTTACCCCACGGCCATCCACCTCGGCCTCTATGCCTCGCACCTCAAGCTGCGCCCGCACTTCATCCAGCTCATCGAGGCGCTGGAGGCCAAGTCCCGCCAGTTCGCCCACGTGGTGAAGATGGGCCGTACGCAGCTGCAGGACGCTGTACCCATGACGCTGGGGCAGACCTTCGGCGGCTTCGCCTCCATCCTGCGCCACGAGATCGCTAACCTCGACTACGCCGCCCAGCAGTTCCTCGCCATCAACATGGGGGCTACGGCTATCGGCACGGGGATCTCCTCTGAGCCCGAGTACGCCGACTACTGCACGGCAGCTATGGCCGAGATCACGGGCTGGCCTATCACGCGTACGGACGACTTCGTCGGTGCCACGAGCGACACCAGCGAGATGATCGGCTACAGCTCTGCCCTACGCCGCATCGCCGTCAAGGTCAACAAGATCTGTAATGACCTGCGCCTGCTCTCCAGCGGCCCCCGCTGTGGGCTCGGCGAGATCAACCTGCCCGCCATGCAGCCCGGCTCGTCCATCATGCCCGGCAAGGTCAACCCCGTCATCCCCGAGGTCATGAGCCAGGTCTGCTACAAGGTCATGGGGAACGACCTCTGCGTCACCATGGCAGGCGACGCCTCCCAGATGGAGCTCAACGCTATGGAGCCCGTCATGGCGCAGTGCTGCTTCGAGTCCATCGACCTCTTGATCCAGGGCTTCGACACGCTGCGTACCCTCTGCATCGACGGCATCACAGCCAATGAGGAGACCTGCCGCAGCTATGTGCGCAACAGCATCGGTATCGTCACCGCCCTCAACCCCATCATCGGCTACAAGAACTCCACCAAGATCGCCAAGGAGGCCCTCGAGACGGGGCGTAGCGTCTACGACCTGGTCATCGAGCACGGCATCCTTACCCAGGAGGATCTGGACAAGGTGCTGGCACCGGAGAACATGATCCAGCCCGTGCGCCTCGACATCAAGCCACTCAAGTAGCTCGATCGGCCTCAGGCCTCGCCCCAGCAAAAAGGACAGCGCCTCATCCACACGGGTGGATGAGGCGCTGTCCTTTGCCCTTTGTTGGGCTCGGGGCTGTGCCTTGTGGGCTTAGCTCCCGACCCTCAGGGGGAGCTCGCTAGAGGAGGCCCTGATCGCTGAGGTAGCGCTCGGACTCGATGGCCGCCTTGCAGCCCGAGGCCGCAGCGGTGATGGCCTGGCGGTAGAGCGGGTCGGCGACGTCGCCAGCAGCGAAGATGCCGGGCACCTTGGTACGTGGGGTAGCCCCCTCAGTGATGATGTAGCCCGTCTCGTCGAGGTCGAGGTAGTCGGCGAAGAGCTCGGAGTTGGGGTGGTGACCGATCGCCAGGAAGAAGCCGTCGATAGCGATATCCACGTGCTCCTCATCGGGCTGGCCGAGGCGCTTGACCAGGTGGGCACCCTCGACGCCATTGTCCCCGAAGAGCCCCACCGTATTGTGCTCGTAAAGGATGGTGATACGCTCGTGCTGCTCGACACGCTGGCGCATGATGTCCGAGGCACGGAGGTGGTCCTTGCGCACGATCATGTAGACCTTGGACGCTAGGCCTGCCAGGTAGAGCGCCTCCTCGCAGGCGGTGTCGCCACCACCGACGACGGCGACCTGCTTGCCACGGTAGAAGAAGCCGTCACAGGTAGCACAGGCTGAGACGCCCATACCAGCGTACTTCGTCTCGTCCTCGAGGCCGAGGTACTTCGCGGAGGCTCCCGTGGAGATGATGATCGTGTCGGCCTCGACCTCTACGCCGTCGCTGAAGGTGACGACATAGGGGCGCTGGGAGAGGTCTACCTTAGTGGCCAGACCCGCGCGTACCTCTGCGCCGAAGCGCTCGGCCTGCTTGCGCAGGTCCTGCATCAGTACGGGGCCCGTGACGCCCTCGGGGTAGCCAGGGAAGTTCTCCACCTCTGTGGTCTGTGTCAGCTGGCCGCCGGGCTGTATGCCCTCATAGAGGAGGGGAGCGAGGTTGGCGCGTCCCGCATAGATGGCGGCGGTGTAGCCTGCTGGGCCTGAGCCGATGATCAGGCTGCGACGATGTTCTCTATTCATATATGGTATTCCTTATGATTCGGAAAGGGGGGAAGGGGCGTAAGGCGCCTAGCGCAGGTCGCGTAGCTTGCGCTGCAGCTCCTGGCGGGCGAAGAAGATACGGCTCTTGACCGTGCCCAGAGGTATACCGAGGGTCTCGGCGATCTCGCTGTACTTGTAGCCTGAGACGTACATGGAGAAGGGTTCCTTGAGCGTCGGCTGTAGGGCCGAGATGGCCTCTGTGATCTCCTTGATGTCCATAGAGCCCTCGGGGGTGTTCTCCCCGCCGTCGCTCATCAGGGGCACGTTGTAGGCGTCCACATTATAGTCGATGAGCTCCTGTGTACGTACGAGCTTGTGGTAGTTATTGATGAAGATGTTGCGCATGATCTTCAGCACCCAGCCCTTGAAGTTGACGTTGTCGACGAACTTATCATAGTTGTTCAGCACGCGCAGCGTCGTGTCCTGGGTCAGGTCCTCAGCATCGGCCTCGTCCTTGGTGAGGCTACGTGCGAAGTTCTTCATATAGTCCTGCATCCCGATGAGGTCCTTTTGTATCTGGAGTACGTCCATAGTGCTAGCTTTCTTTTAGCTGTCCTGGCCGCGCCGCAGGGGTACTGCGGGGGCTTATTCCTTTTTTACAAAGATACGACTTCTCCGCTGCCCTACCGCCTACCGACGAAATGGGATTATTGAGCCCGTCTATACCTAGGAGGGGCTACCACTGGATAGGGGTGAGACCCTGCTGCTGGAGGTAGGCATTGGCGCGGGAGAAGTGGCGGCAGCCGAAGAAGCCGCGGTGCGCCGACAGCGGTGAGGGGTGTGGCGCCTCGAGAATGCAGTGGCGCGTGGCGTCGATTATAGCGGCCTTGCGCCGTGCAGGGGTACCCCAGAGGAGGAAGACGACGTGCGCGCAGCGCTGGCTGACCAGCTGGATGACGGCGTCGGTGAAGGTCTCCCAGCCCAGCCCCTGATGCGAGGCGGCTTCGCCCGAGCGGACGGTGAGCGTGGTATTGAGCAGCAGCACGCCCTGCTCTACCCAGGGCAGGAGCTCGCCGTCCTTGATGATGGAGGGGCGGCCGAGGTCGTCGGCGATCTCCCGCTTGATGTTCACCAGGCTCGGCGGCACGGCGATGCCAGGGGGTACGGAGAAGGCGAGGCCCTCGGCTTGGCCCGCGCCGTGGTAGGGGTCTTGGCCTAGGATGACGACGCGTACCCGATCGAGGGGACAGAGGTCCAGGGCGCGGAAGATCTGCCCTGCGGGTGGGTAGATGGCGCGGCCGCTCTGGTACTCGCTGCGTATCCTGTCGGTGAGGATGCCGAAGTAGAGCTTGTCGAACTCGGCGGCGAGGGCCTCGCGCCAGCTGGCTTCGATACGGACGTTCATAGGATGTGGGTAAGGCGCTGGAGGAGCTCCAGTAGGTGGATAAGTGAGGGCGCCGAGGGCGCGATACAGCTGTAGTGCAGGGCGTGGCCCGCGGTGGAGAGCATGTGGATATCGTTGGCTCCGTCCCCTAGGGCGAGCGTGGTGCTTAGCTCTTGGCCCGCCCAGGCGTGGAGGTAGCGTGCCTTGGCCTCGGCGTCTACGATGGCCTCCTCGACAAGTCCCGACAGCCGCCCGCCCTCCATGCGTAGGGCACTGGCGCAGCCGAGCGGGATGCCGAGGCGCTCGCCGAGGGCGGCCGCTAGAGGCTCGTAGGCGCCCGTGATGAGGCACAGCTCCAGTCCCCGCTGCTGAAGCTGCGCGATGAGCTCGGCGGCATCGGGGGCGAAGCTCAGCTGATCGAGCGGCCGCAGCAGCTCCGCCTCGCTGAGGCCTAGGAGCAGCTGGCTGCGTGCCACGAAGCTCTCGCGGAAGGGGCGCGCGCCGCACATCGCGGCCTCGGTGAGCTGCTGCATCTCTTCGGCGCGTCCCACCTGTCCCGCCAGCAGGACCATCAGTTCGTCTCGGATGAGTGTGCCGTCGAGGTCGAAGGCCACACGTCGGATCGGCCGCCTAGCCTCTGAGCTGGGGTAGTAGAAGGGCATCGAGCGCCCACGGGCCCAGGGCAGGAGCCGCTCCAGCAGCTGGCGGCGCTCGGCCTGCTCCTGCGCGCCCTCGGCAGCGACCCGATCAAGCTCCAGCCTATGGAGCTCGGGAGCGGCGTGCAGGGGCTGGAGCTCTGCCTGCCCGAGTGGGCGACAGAGCTCCTCGAGCTGATGCTGCTCCTCGGCGCTGAGGCTACGGAGGAAGGTGATCTGATGGCTGTGGAACATCCTCTGACTATGCTGGGCCGTAAACGAAGGATGGGCACACGGCGCTGCCGTATGCCCATTTGCCTTGGGGTGGAAGACGGGACTCGAACCCGCGACACCTGGAACCACAATCCAGTGCTCTAACCAACTGAGCTACAACCACCATCTGATTGCCCTAAAGCGCTGCAAAGATAAGAAGACTTTCGGACACTACCAAATAGCCTGCTGCCCTGCCCTTCGCGTCGTGCCCTGCCGCTCTTTGCCCCTAGGCTAAGTGCCCGAGTGCGTGCCGCCTAGCGCCCTCCTCCCGCTCCCCACGTAGGGCGCCGAGCGCTGCGATACAGAGCTCCGAGCGGCGTCCGCGCTAAGGAGGAGGCCACGCGAGGGATATCCCTCACGGCGCTGAGGGACGTCCGTGGCGCTCGTGAGGGACGTCCGTCAGGAGGCTGAGGGATAGCCCTCACGGCGCTGAGCTGGGGCGGTCGCCGTGCTGGGCTAGGGCGGTCGCCGCACTTCGCCTCCTTAGTCGCTACGTCGGGAGGCTTAGGGCGGAGTCGCGCGGTATGCTTGCTTCGCTTGGCTTGGGAGGGGTGAGGGGCGGCCTTCCTTAGCCTTGATCTGGCCTGCTTTGGCCTCGGACGACGCCTACGAGCGGCTGAGCCTAGGGCACTACGCTGGGCGGCTCGTGCTCGGGACGTGGTGGGGACTAAGGTCTACGGCGGCGCTTCCTCCAGAGGCGCTTGAGGTAGTCGCCCGTCATCCACAGGCCCGTCACGGAGGTGACCGTACCGATGAGGAGGAAGCTCCACATCACGAGCGTCCACAGCCAAGGCTGCGCGACGAGCTTCGTGAACTGCAGGCGGTGCAGCTTGGAGAACATCCAGGCGTCGATCCGCTCGTTGTCGGCGATGAGCCTACCGCGGCCGCGCTCGGGCGAGACGTAGTAGCTGTGGTGCTCCTTGGTGTCGATGGCGATGCGCCAGACGGGCAGCGGCAGCTTACGCGTGCGATCTATATAATAGCTGTCGTACTCCTCGAGGAAGTCGCGCCGGTACCGATGCCCCGCGCCGAAGACCTTCTGCACTTCGCCCGTGATCTCGGCCTCGGTGAGCTCCAGGCGGCGGGGCTGCGCGCTGCGGGCGTCGTCGTAGTGTACCTCTTCGCCTCCCTCGGCCTGCAGCAGAGGGATGTCGCCCCAGGAGTAGAAGCTGAGGCGGCGCAGCTCGGGCTCAGCCTGCCGCAGCGCCTCCAGATCGGTGCGGTAGGCCTCCATGCGAAGCGGTGCCCCCTCGAGGCGCTCCACGGGGTAGTCCTCGCTCTCGGTGTACGGGTAGTGCACCACCGACAGCAGTCCCGTCAGCACCCAGGTGATCGTCAGTAGGCCGCCCACGGTGCCGAAGGCGTGGTGCCATTGGTAGCGCTTCTTCGTAAAGGGCGAATAGAGCTTGCTACCCTTCCTCCGCCCCCGCATGCGGTAGTAGGAGATGCCGATGTAGAAGCCCGTCACCGCCATCATCGTCCCGATCGCACCAAGGACAATGATGACCCAGCGCCACAGCTCCTGCTGGCTGCGGATCCAGGTGAAGTAGATCCAGTGTGGGATCGCCCCCGCCCAGGCCCAGGCACGCTCCACGCGTGTGGACTCCTGCAGCACGCGCCCCGTGAGACTCGAGACATAGACCTCGTGCCCCGCGCCGCCCGTGAGTAGGAGGCGGTAGAAGGGGAGCTCCGCCTTCAGGCGACCGAAGGGTACCCACTGGTCCAGCTCCTGGATGGTGTCGATGCGCTCGATGCGCTGCCCCCAGCGGTTGGCGATGTCCTCGAGGTAGGCGCGGTCGAGGACGAGGCTGCGGAGGCTGTCGCCGTCGAAGGCCAGCTCCACGCGCTCGCCCTCCTCAGGCTGCAGTACGAGTCGTGCACGGCTGTCGGCATAGCTGCCCCCCTGCAGGCTTAGGCTGGAGAGCTGCAGCGTGTCCAGCCCGCGCGCCCTAAGGACGGCCGCGAGGCTGTCCGTGCTGGGTAGCGCCTCCCTGAGGCGTGCGCTATGTGCCAGCGCTTCGTCCTGAGTGTACTTCGGGTAAGGCTTGTAGATGAGCACGATCCCTGAGAGGAACCATGCGACAAAGAAGACGCTCATCACCGCCCCCAGCAGGCGGTGCGTCTTGATCATGAATGTACGGATCTGCATACTATATGTAAGGTGTGGTTAATAGCGGCGGGGGGGCTAGGCCTGATTCTCCTCTGGTGGGGTGAAGAAGAAGGGGTGGTCTTCGTCGAGAGCATAGATCCTTATTGAGCCAAAGTTAGGCCTACGCATACGCTCCCACTGCCCAGGTTCGATCTTGATAACGACAGGAGCCTCTTGCTTAAGCTCTTGTTCTCTCTTTAGCGCTATGCTCAAGAACTCACGGAAGTTCTCTACGTAGGGTTTGTCAGTATGCCTGCTCAGATACTTATTGAACTTTGTTAGGCTCTTCCAAGGAATGTCAAGCAATTCATAAGTGTTATGGTCGGTTTGATGGAGGGCAGCCTCTAGAAACCCTTCGATATCCTTTTCGATGCGCTTGCGCATGAGCTGGTCGATCTTTCGAGCTCTCTTGATATCGCGGTTCTCTCTTAGCCCACACCTCAGCCACCACAGCATATAAAGATCAGGAATGGAAGTATTCCTTAGAGCCTCCTTCCTGAACATGTAGACTTGTACCCTTACAAGATCTTCCCTAGAAAGGAGTGTAGATTTATCTTTCGCCGCCTCTCTTGGCGCTGGGGTCTTGAGGGTAAAAAGCTCATGTCCCCGTCCCCATAGCCATGCTCTTGTATAGTCAAAGGCAGCCTTTCGAATCTGCTTATCTCTTAGTACCTCAAGCAGTAGGGCTCGCTTGAGATTATCCGATAGATTCACTCTCCTGATGAGTGCATCAATCTCCGTCCTATCAAAAGCCATATCCTTACTTGCTAGTGTATTCCAGTCAAACATGGCATAGACGATAGTTTCCATCTTATTATAGATCAAGCCTTCTCTCTGCATCTGCTGCTGGATGGGATACCCAAGAACCTCCTGCATAAAGGCTATAGGCTTTTCTTGACTCCAGCGTTCCAAGCACTGTTTCCTTTCCGATCGGTCAATGTTCGCAAGGAAGGAGGCGAACTCTTCTTGCGATAGCTCCCCCACCTGAAGGCCTCGGTAGAAGTAACGCCTCCAGTATGCCATGTGGTTAATCTGCCCTAGTGCGGGCTTCCTATCCTTGCCCCATAGTAGTTCGAGAAGCTCGACTATGTTCTCTACCACGATGTCCTCCTTGTATCCATCCTTTAATCCGAAGTCAAGCTTCTTTAGGGCGTCCACAACAGGGTAAGGATTCCAAGAAGCTTCGCTATATGGGTCCGAGGAAGCTTCTCCCTCTGGGTGGAGACTAATATATTGCATTCCCTTAGTATTGGTATGGCTAAAGAAAATAGGACAGAGACTATAGGTAGAGTAAGGCCGACGTTTCTCTGGGCTTGCATCTAGCCTAGCGATGGCTTTCTTGTGCATCTCTGTGAGGAGGTCGTACACCTTGGGGTGGACGTAGTAGATGAGCTCGAAGATGAAGAGGTCAAAGGGGGCTACGCCTACTTCGTGTAGTAGCTCGTATCGTGAGTTAAAGGCGTTGACCATACGCTTGACCATACGGATAGTAGCCAAGTGATAAGGGAGGTTGACCCCCTTTCCCTTTAGCTCGTCAAGGAGCTGTTGGACTAGCATATAGTTTCCCTTCCCAAGTTGTGTCTCGTTGAGGCATCGCTTCAGTGCGGCCCACATCTTGTCGGGGGTGAGCTTAGGGAGGGGGTACTCTTCCTGGAAGATCTTCTCGGGGTAGCGGCTCATGTGCTCGCCGTCGCTCTGGAGGGTCTTGAGGACGTAGCTCTTGTCGTAGGCGAGGACGAAGTAGAGGCAAGGGAGATTGGAGGAGTTGCGCACGAGGTTGAAGAGCTCCATCAATTCCTCTCGCGTCAGGCGGTCTACGTCGTCGATGAAGATGACGACCTTTCTGCCGAGCTCTTGGATGTTTCGTGAGAGCTTGTCGAACTGCTCCGCAGTGTTGCGCTGAGGCTGGCGGAGCGGCTGGTGTGTGAGCTTTAGCCAACCGCTATCTACCGCAAGCAGCAGGTCGGCGTAGTTGTCGATGCTCTTGGAGAGCTTGCTGCTGTAGGGGGCAAGCGTACGCCGTAGCTCCTCGAAGAATACCTTCGTCAGCTGTGCCTCCTTATCGTAGAGCCAAGGGTTGAAGCGCATGACGATGACCTCGCGCTGCGCTTGCTGCAGGTAGCGCTGCATGATGCCCATGAAGGAGGACTTACCCTCGCCCCAGGAGGCAACGATACCTAGGCTAAAGGCCGCGCGCGTGGTATCGGTAGCGAGGAGCTTCTGAGTCAAGGTCTGCGCTTGGCTCGTCCAGCCGCTGAGCTCTTCCTCCTCCTCGGTCAGGGGATGGTCGGTGAGGAAGCCCTTCACCTTGTGAGCCTGCTTCCGCGTCTGTTCTCGAACAAAGGGAGCGTAACGCTTCTTGAACTTTTCGACCCAGGAGGTGATGGTGCCTCGGATGGCTGTCCAGCTGCAGCGACGTATCTGTGCCAGCTGCTTGATGCCTAGGAATACGTAGCGATAGCCCCAAACAAGAAGGAGTAAAATGCAGGTGAAAGGGATGATATCAGCAAAGGCCCACCGCTGTGGCTGAAGTGTCGCGACTCGGGAGGCAAGGTAGGGTGGCCACGCGCCATCGAAGAGCAGAGCAAATCTAAAGGGGGCAATGGCTTCGAGATCCTGCGGAGTGCAGCGGTAATAGTAGTACCCTAATAAGACCATGAGAGCCGTCAGTACCCACTTACCTCGTACAACATAGCGCCTACTGCAGAGGAGGAAAGCATAGACGGCAAAGCAAAGAGCCAGCACCAGCATCGTGGAGCTAGGTATTATCCCCGTATCGAAGTGAGCGAGGACTGGGGCTACAAGGCGCTCGACTGCGAACTCTTCGATAGGCTTGTGGAGGAATACGAAGAGCACCCAAAGGACGATGGGTACACGAGATTCAGCCAGTACGCCGAAGAGGTATTCGAGTATATTGGTCGCCTCCCAGGATATGATACTAAGGAGTGCTCGGACTAGGCAGAGGAATGCTCGGAGTTCGCTCCAGCACTTGCGGAGGAGGCTAGGGCTAGCCTTGCAGGTCGTTTTCACGGGGGAGGCTTGGGGCTCGGGGGGAGCCTCGTGGACTTCCTGGAGGGAAGGGACTTTGGGCTCGGGGGTAGCCTCCTGGCTTGTGGCTTGGCTGTCCGTGGCTTGGTTTTGGGTTTCTTCGTTGGGGCTCATCGTGCTCTGTTTTATGGGTATAAAGATAAGGCGAATTGGCGGAGCAGGCGCGCGGAGCTAAGGGGCGGCGGGCTGCGGCTAGTGGGGAGGGGCCGTGAGGGATATCAGTCAGCGGGCTGAGGGCCGTCCGTGGCGCGCGTGAGGGGTATCAGTTAGCACGTTGAGGGATATCAGTCAGGAAGCCTTACCTTTGGTGGAGGCGAGGGCAGCGGCGCAGCACGCCGCCGCCCGCCATTCACCTAGATTCAGCCAAGGATGCTTCTACTCATTTCCCCAGCCAAGACCTTCACCCAGCGCAAGCGGCTGGCCGCGCACTTCACCCACACACGCGCACGCTTCCAGAACGAGGCCGAGCGTATCATCGCCCAGTCGCTGCGGCTCAGCGCCGAGGAGCTGGGGCGCGCCCTCGGCCTCAGCCCGAAGCTCGGCGAGGAGGTCTACCGCCGTCAGCGTAGCTTCTTCGACGAGGGTACGCCCGAGCAGCAGGCGCTGCTCAGCTATTCGGGCATGGTCTACCGTAAGCTTGACGCGCCGACGCTCAGCGCCGAGGAGTGGCAGTACGCCACGGAGCACCTCCTGATGACCTCCTTCGTCTATGGCCTCTTGCGCCCCAGTGACCTCATCCGTCCCTACCGCATGGAGGGGACGGTACGCCTCGAGGGGCTGGGCGAGGGGCGCCTTTTCGACTACTGGCGCGACCTGCTGACGCCTGTCCTCATCGAGCGGGGGCAGGCCTGCGGCGGGACGCTGCTCTTCCTCGCGAGCGACGAGATGCGGGGGCTCTTCCACTGGGAGGAGGTGCGTCGGGCGCTACGGGTGATCACCCCGAGCTTCTACGTGCGGCGCCCCGACGGCGGGCTCAAGCAGATCGTCGTCTATACCAAGATGGCCCGCGGCACGATGGCGGGGACGCTGCTGCGCCAGCCTACCGAGGATCTGGCGGCCGTGCAGGCGCTCGCGCCCGAGGGCTTCGTCTACAGCCCCGCGGAGTCCACCGCGGACGAATGGGTCTACGTGCTGGAGTCCTAGCCGAGCCCGCTGAGCCGCCTGAACGAGGCAGCGCGCCGCCCCATAGCCCTATACAGACAGCGCCCCGAGTCTCCGAAGCGACTCGGGGCGCTGTGCCTTGGAATACAGAAGAGATCTTGGCGTGCCGTCCGCCGCGGGATTACTTGCCCGAGCGGATGCGGTCGTCGAAGGCCGTCAGGGCAGCCTTAGCGCCCTCGCCCATAGCGATGACGATCTGCTTGTAGGGCACGGTCGTACAGTCGCCCGCAGCGTAGATACCCTCGACCGAGGTACGGCAGCGCTCGTCGATGATGATCTCCCCGCGGCGTAGCTCGAGGAGTCCGTCGAAGGCCTTGGTGTTGGCTGCCAGCCCGATCTGTACGAAGAGGCCATCCAGCGCGAGCGTCTCCTCGTCGCCGCCGTCACGAGGGGCTACCTTGAGCCCCGTGACCTTGGCGCCATCGCCGAGGACCTCCTTGGTGGCCATGGCGGTGCGGATGGTGACGTTGGTGAGGCTCGCTGCCTTGTCCTGCAGGACGGTGTCGGCGCGCAGCGTGTCGGCATACTCCAGCACGGTGACGCTCTTGCAGATGCCCGCCAGGTCGATGGCGGCCTCGATGCCCGAGTTACCCCCGCCGATGACGGCGATGTCCTTGCCCTTGAAGAAGGGCCCGTCGCAGTGGGGGCAGAAGGCTACCCCGCGACCGATGTACTCGGCCTCGCCTGGCACGCCGAGCTTACGCCAGCTGGCGCCCGTAGCGATGATGACCTGCTCTGTGGCGATGATCTCACCGAGGTTGGTGTGCAGCTCCTTGAGCCCCTGCACCAGCTCGATACGCTCTACCTGACGGTTGTCCAGCAGGGCGATGGAGTAGACCTCGGCGTGCTTGCGTAGGTCTGCGGCTAGCTGCGTGCCCGTGGTGTGCGCCACGGAGGGGATATTCTCGATGCCCGTCGTCTCATTGACCTGACCGCCGATACGCTCGGCCACGACGGCTACCTTGAGCCCCTTGCGGGCGGAGTAGATGGCGGAGGCGATGCCTGCGGGGCCACCCCCGACGACGACGAGGTCATAGGCGCGGCGGATGGGCTCGGCACTGATGGGCTCGGCGCCTACCTTAGCCTCGAGGGCGAGGAGGAGCTCGCTGAGGGAGGCCTTACCGACGTGGATGAGTTCGTCCCCCATATATACGGCGGGCACGCTGGCGATGCCGAGGCGGTCGACCTCAGCCTGGAAGAGGGCGCCATCGACCATCTCGTGCTCGAGTCCGGGGTTATAGAGGGCCATGAGGTTGAGCGCCTGCACGACCTCGGGACAGTTGGTACAGCTGAGGGAGGCATAGGTGGTCAGGCGCAGCGGAGCCTTGAGGGCAGCGATGCGACGGACGAAGACCTCCTCGGGTAGGTTCTTACCCTTGCCGTCGGCATTCAGGACGGCGAGGATCAGGGAGGTGAACTCGTGCCCGCCGGGGATGGCGCGGAAGGAGATGCCCGTAGGCTCGCTGCCGCGCAGCAGACTCAGTCGGAGCGTCGCACTGGGGCGCTCCTCGTAGCTGAGGCGCTCGCTGGTGGAGGCGAAGTCACGTGCGAGGGTGAGGAGCTCGGCGCCCTTGGGCGAGCCGTCGTTCTCGACGAGGAGGGTATAGGACTGCTCGAGCTGGGCGAAGATGCCACGCAGCTGCTCGAGGATATTCTGGTCTAGGGTCATAGGGGTAAAGGCTAGATGATGCTAGGGTCTTGGGGTACTAGGGTGGAGTCGTGGGGTAAAGATAGGGGAGAAGAAGCACACCACTGGCGGCTCCTTCTCCCCTAGCAGATGGCTCGAGGAGCTATAGTGACTAGCTCGGTCTCGTGCGCTTGGTCTAGATCTTACCTACGAGGTCGATGCTAGGCTGGAGGGTAGCGTCGCCTTCCTGCCACTTAGCGGGGCAGACCTGGCCGGGGTGCTCGTAGACGAACTTCGCAGCCTTGACCTTGCGCAGCAGCTCGGTAGCGTCACGGCCGATCCCATTGTCGTGGATCTCGGCGATCTTCACCAGCCCGTCGGGGTTGAAGAGGAAGGTACCGCGGTAGGCCTGGCCAGACTCTTCGCCGAGTACGCCCATAGCGTAGGACAGCTCGAAGGTCATGTCGGCAAGCATCGTGTACTGGACCTTGGCGATGGTATCGGTAGCGTCAGCCCATGCCTTATGGACGAAGTGAGAGTCCGTGCTGATGGAGTAGATGTCTACGCCCAGCTTCTGGAACTCCTCGTAGTGGTCAGCCAGGTCGGCCAGCTCGGTGGGGCAGACGAAGGTGAAGTCACCGGGGTAGAAGAAGAAGATGCTCCACTTGCCCTTGAGGTCCTCCTGCGTTACTTCGAAGAAGCCCTTGTCCTTGCGATAGGCGTTGACCTTGAATTCTGGGAGCTCGCTGTTGATGATGCTCATGATGTATGTCCTTAAATGAATGTTGAATAATCTGTAATTGGGATTACGAGTGCAAAGATAGTTTAAGCCCTCCAGCTTACCAATCGTCTGCGTTTATAGGTAGATAAATATACTGTATAGCCTCGGTGCGCTGCTGCTCCTAGCCTCGTCCCGCTGCCTTTTGCGGGCTCTCCGTTGCGCCTCCCCTAGCTCGCCGTGTCGTGGTCGATAGCCCTCAGCGCGCTGACCGACGTCCCTCAGCGCCGTGACTGATAGCCCTCAGCGCCTCGATGGATATCCCTCAGAGGCGCCCCCGCTGTAGGGCGGGGAGAGGCGCAAATAAAGGGGGGCGAGGCGCGGAGCGCGGAGCGCCTGCGCCGCCTCGCCCTCGGGGCTATTGCGCGGGCGAGATATTCTGCGTACCTTTGCAGTACATAAACGAGAAGCCAATCACAATAAGGATACCCCCTTCGGGGAGTTCCGTTGTGACTTCACATCTAGAGTGGGGGATTCCATACGGGATCCCTCGCTTTTTTCTTACCTTTAGCCCTGGCCAAGCGCCATACATATATATAGGATAAGTAATGAAACTGACGGACGAATGGTTCACCTCGCTCAGCCACACCGAGGGCGGGCAACTGGTCTTCGTGACCGTACGTAAGGAGCTGGAGCAGTTCATCGCCTCGGGCAGCCTGCGCGTACGCGTCGCCATCTCCTGGCCCTATGCGGCCGAGGCCGATGGGATGCCCGACGAGGCGACGGCACAGCTCATCGAGGAGATCGAGCCCCTGCTGCGACGCACCATGGAGCGGGACAAGCTCGCCATCATGACGGGCAACTACACTGGGGGCGGGGCGAAGGACTGGACCTTCTACACGCGTCACCTGCCGACCTTCGGCGAGCGGCTCAACGCTTGCCTGGCGCCCTATCCGACCCTCCCGCTGGAGATCGACTGCCAGGAGGACCCTGACTGGACGGACTACCGCGAGATGCTCCAGATGGAGCAGGACGAGGAGGAGGATGAATAACAAGTCGTTCACATTTATAGACCTCTTTGCTGGGATCGGGGGCTTTCGTATAGCGGCGGAGCAGCTGGGGGGCAAGTGTGTATTCTCCAGTGAGTGGGATAAACAAGCTCAATATACCTACGAGTATAACTTCCGAGAAATCCCACTCGGAGACATAACCAAGGAGGCGGTTAAGGGGCAGATTCCTCCAGGCTTTGATGTGCTGTGCGCTGGCTTTCCCTGTCAGGCATTTTCTATCGCGGGGAAGCGTATAGGGTTTGACGAGACAAGGGGGACGCTGTTTTTCGAGGTGGCTGATATCCTAAAGCGCCACCGCCCAAAGGCGTTTTTGCTGGAGAATGTTAAGGGCTTGGCGAGTCACGATAAAGGGCGTACGCTTCGGGTAATCCTCCGTGTCCTCCGAGAAGATCTTGGCTACATTGTCCCAGATCCAGCGTTTCTCAATGCCAAGGATTTCGGGCTGGCGCAGAATCGTGAGCGTATCTTTATCGTCGGCTTTCGTCCAGATCTCGAGCTTAGCCCATTCTCTTACCCAGAGCCACAAGGGGAGAATGAACTAGGCTTTGCCTCTGTTAGGGAGAGTCAGGTGGTATCAGCTAAGTACTACCTGTCGACTCAATATCTCGAGGCTCTAGAGCGGCATAAAGCACGGCATAGGGATAAGGGTAACGGGTTTGGCTACCAAATAATCTCAGATGATCAGATTGCTAACGCAATAGTCTGCGGTGGTATGGGACGCGAGCGAAACCTAGTGATTGATAATCGTCTAGAAGACTTCACTCCTGTCACTAGAATTAAAGGAGAGGTCAATAGAATGGGGATAAGACGCATGACTCCTCGCGAGTGGGCTAGACTTCAAGGCTTCCCCGAGGACTTCGAGATCGTTGTCTCAGACGCTGCCGCATATAAGCAGTTTGGGAACTCAGTGGCTATCCCCGTAGTCAAGGCCGTCCTATCACAGATACTTAAATCAATTCAGAGATGAATCAGAGCGGAAACAAAGGAGAATGGAGCGAAGTCTATGCTTTTCTCAAATTGCTCGCTGAGGCAGAGCTAAACCTAGGTGATGCTGTGTTACGTAAGGTGGAAGGAGGGACCCTACCCATCTTGGCAGTGGCACGTCCCCATCAAGATCAGTGGCGTCGCTACCAGATTAGTGGCGACCTAGTCGAATGTGATCCCGTAGGTGAAGAGGAGGTATTTGTGATTCAGCGTGACGAGCTAGGAGCATGTGCAGCGATGTTGCTGGAAAAGATTGGTGCGGCTAAGGCGACCTTTACGGTGCCCGAGCTTGAAGGTCTGCTTGCTTCTCTCAAGGTCGTGCAGTTAAAGGCTAGCTCAAAGTCTAAGGAGGATATCCGTGTAACCATACATGATCTTCGCTCTGAAAGTACCCCTACTCTAGGCTTCAGTATCAAATCCCAGTTAGGGAGTCCGTCCACGCTCCTTAATGCTTCAGGAGCGACTAACTTTTGCTATACGCTATCAGTCACCCCCTCCACAGAGTTCCTTGATAGCTTCAATCAAGCAAAGTCATTCCGAGACAAGTTTGCCTTGCTCGGTAAACACGAACTGGGTTTGATCTTCGTCGGACTGAAAGACCGATGCTTTGAGAATAATCTGAGGCTTATCGATAGCTCCCTGCCAGATATCTTGGGGTATCTCCTGCTCTACTACTATCAGGGGCGTGCTAGGAGAATGCAGGATCTCTTGGATATCCTTCGGGATGAAAATCCCATGGGTTACGATCTGGAGCGACATGACTTTTATGGATACAAGCTCAAGAAGTTCCTCGTCGATGTCGCCCTTGGGATGACGCCGAAGACTCCGTGGTCAGGCATCTATACAGCGGGAGGAGGCTATATTATAGTACTAGTAAGTGGGGATCTGCTTTGCTATCACTTCTATGATCGTAACTATTTCGAAGACTACCTCCTCAACAATACCCAGCTGGATACACCTAGTACAGGTAGGCATGGCTTTGGACAGTTGGATTCGGAAGGACGGCTTCAGTTGAACCTCCAGATACGCTTCATCTAGGTCCTCTCCATGTACCAGCAGTTCACGCCAGCTGCCGCGCCCGAGGGGCGGCTGATCCTTTACTTCTCGGGCTGGGGGATGACGCCTGTGGCGGTGGAGCATCTGGAGCGGCCCGAGGGCTACGACCTCCTGAGCCTCTGGTACTATGCCGAGGGCGCCGAGACGCTGGACTTCGACTTCAGCCGCTACAGCGAGCTGCGTATCGTCGCCTGGTCTATGGGCGTGTGGGCCGTGGATAGCTTCGTGGCGGCGCACCCCGAGCTGCGGGAGCGTATCCACTCGGCTACGGCCGTGGCGGGTACGGGCTATCCGATGGATGACCGCCTCGGCATCCCGCAGCTACACTACGAGATGATGCGCGGCGAGCTCAGAGAGGACAATAGGCAGCGCTTCGATCGCCGCTTCTGTGGCGCAAGGAGCATGCGCCATCTCTACGAGGCGCTGCACGCCCGCACCACGGCGGAGCTGCAGGCCGAGCACGATGCCCTCTACCGCCTCATGCGCGCCGAGGAGCATCCGAGCCCCAAGCCCAGCGCCCTCGGCCTTTGGACGCGCGCCTATGTCGGGGGCGATGACCGCATCCTCCCGCCCGCGCACCAGCTGCGCTACTGGCAGGGGCAGGGCCTCGAGCCGCTAGTCATTGATGAGGGGGTACACTACCTCTTCCCACTATTCACCCACTGGGAGCAGCTCTGGCGCTAGGCGCCTCAGAGCGTGAGGGCGGGCCAAGGTGCGCCACCCTGCTCCCTAGCTATACGACATATGAACCAACTAGATATCTTCCTGGGCGGAGCAGTGCTGCTCTTCGCCCTCTCGGGCCTCTTCGGGGGCGCTGTCAAGCGCGTCCTGCAGGTAGCAGCCCTTGTCATCGCCTTCCGTGAGTCTTGGCACCTGACGCCCTACCTGCAGCAGATCCTCGGCGGGGCGGAGGGGGAGCAGCTCGGCGGCTGGATGGTGCTGCTGCCGCTCCTGTCCTTCGCCCTCGTCTACATCCTTATCCGCGTCGTCGGAGGCTGGTTTGCCTCGCTGACCAAGGGGACCTTCCTCGGGGTGCTGGACCGTGTCGTGGGGCTTGTGCTGGGGCTCCTCGTCGGGGTCTACCTCATGGGCTACGGCTGCCTGCTGGTGGAGGGCATCCTGCCCACACCGCCCTATGATAGCCAGTCACAGCTGCCGCCGAGCGTACGCCAGAGCTCCTATCTCTACCCGCGACTGATCGCTGCCGTCGATGAGATCACCGAGGCCAAGACGCTGCTCTTCGGTGAGCCAAGCGAGGACGCGACGAGTCCCCAACCTCAGCTATAGTAGACCTGGGGCGGGGTATAGACTCCGTTTATTTACAAATTGATACACGCTGTTGGTCGCCCAGGAGGCTTGTCTTACCTTTGCAGTGTCCTCTGAGAGACAGAGGGCAGAGATCACTGATAGGAATACTTAACTCAATACAAGACAACTATGAACGTACTATCGATCACTGGCATTGACCAGACCAAGGCCGCAGCTGTGGTAAAGGAACTAGCACAGCTCCTGGCAGACTTCCAGGTCTACTATACCAACCTGCGCGGCTACCACTGGCACGTACGTGGGCCCCAGTTCTTCACCCTGCACGCACAGTTCGAGTCCTACTACAACGGCGCTGCCGAGCATGTAGATGAGATCGCTGAGCGTCTCCTGCAGCTGGGTGCTACGCCTGAGAACCGCTTCAGCGAGTACCTCAAGATCGCCAACATCAAGGAGTCGCACGACGTCCGCGACCCCAAGAAGATCCTCCCCGAGCTCCTCGACAGCCTCCGCGTGCTCGTCGCTCAGGAGCGTAAGGTAGCCGCTGCAGCCGAGGCTGCCGACGATATCGTCACGGGCGACCTCATCAGCGACCTCCTCGACGAGCAGGAGAAGAGCATCTGGATGCTCTCTGCCTACGAGGGCTAGTCCCCTGCTCGGGGCTCTATAGCACTTCCCCCGAGCACGAGCTCATTGATGCTCCCCACGACTAGATCCGTAGGGAGAGGAATGAATAAGCCAAGCCGCCGCACGAGTCCTGGACTTGTGCGGCGGCTTGGCTTATGTTGCTTGGGGGCGTGGCCTCGGTAGGCGTGCGAGGCGGCCGAAGGCTAGTTGTAGCGGTTCATCGTCGGGCCTATGCCTTCGAGGCAGAAGGAGGCGGTGATGTCGCAGCAGCGCTCCAGCAGCTCGGGCAGTGCCGTCTCCTCCTCGCGGGAGAAGCGCCCCAGGACGTAGTCGATCTGCGCCCCCTGGGGGAAGTCGTTGCCTATGCCGAAGCGTAGACGGGGGTAGCTCTGCGAGCCGAGGAGCTGGGCGATGTTCTTCAGCCCATTGTGCCCTGCGTCGCTGCCCTTGCCCTTGAGGCGCAGCGTGCCGAAGGGGAGAGCGAGGTCGTCGACGAGGACGAGGACGCGCTCGATGGGGATCTTCTCCGTGCTCATCCAGTAGCGCACCGCTTCGCCGCTGAGGTTCATGTAGGTCGAGGGCTTGAGCAGGACGAGCTGCGCACTCTTGATGCGCCCTGTGGCTATGGCGCCGTAGCGCTTGGTCTCGAAGCGTACGCCCATGCGTGCCGCGAGCGCGTCGGCGATGCGGAAGCCTATGTTGTGGCGCGTGGCCTCATACTCGGCCCCGATATTGCCGAGGCCTACGATCAGATATTTCATATCTCTATGCTCTTGGTGCTAGCTATGCCCGCCCCGCGCTGAGGGTGGGGTGGGGGATGCGAAGATACACAATTCTCGGCGGCTGCCCGTGTTGCTGCCCCTAGCTCGCCCCTCAGGGGGGGAGGCTAGCTGAGGGATATCGGTGAGGGCGCTGAGGGACGTCTGGGACAGCGCTGATGGATAGCCCTCAGCCTCGTGAGGGATATCCCTCGCGGCGGCTCAGAGCGGGGAGCGGAGCTGTTTGGGGCACTCTAGGACAGGCGCTGGGAGCCTCGGGAGGGTGCTGCTCAGGGAGCTAAGGGGCTAGGCTAAGGGAGGCTAGGGTGGAGGGCTCCGAGCCGAGGGGGCGCACTCGTCCCGTGCCGCTGGGGGCAGCGGGGGAGCTAGCTTCTTCGGGAGATTATGGGCTGGGCTTGGAATAACGTGTAAAAATACTTTTCTTTGTAGTACGCAATAGTCCGCATCATTGTACGCCTGCTGTTCGCTAGCTCCTCAGCTCGGGCAGGGGCGTCTATATAATAAGGAGATCAGAGATATGGAACTACCACAGAATGCCCACGAAGCTCCGCACACAGAGCTCGCAGCCCCAGACGCTGCACCCCAGGTCGTTGATACTACTAGCCCTAGCCTTCAGGCGATGAGCCCCCAGCAGCTCGTGGATCATCTGGCAGTACTCCTCCAGCAGGACGAGCTGCCCGATCGCAAGGTGGTAGACCTCATCAAGAACCAGTTCCAGCGCCGCAAGGCCGCCCTCAGCGCTGAGCTCACCCCCGCCGAGCGCGAGACCCTCGAGATCCATGAGAGCCGCCTAGAGGACCTCTTCACCACCTTTAAGGAGCGCGACCGCAAGCGTCAGGAGCTCCTCGAGCAGCTGTATAAGGAGAATAAAGAGAAGCGCGAGGCACTGCTCAGCCGCTTCGAGCAGCTCTTCAAGAGTAATGAGGAGGGCCAGGACTTCGCCAAGCTCTATGGCGACTTCGTCCAGCTCCGCGACGAGTGGAAGGCGATCGGAGAGGTCGCCCAGCAGGATCAGGGACCACTCTCCAAGCGCTTCTACGAGCTGCGCGACCAGTTCTATGATCTCAAGGCCATCAACGACGACCTCCGCCAGCTGGACTTCAAGAAGAATCTGGAGGCCAAGCGTGCCCTCCTCGAGGAGCTGCGCGCGCTGGAGAGCGTCAAGGATCCCATCCTAGCCCACCGCCAGCTCACCGAGCTCATCGCTCAGTGGCACGAGCTCGGCCCCGTGGCCAAGGAGCAGCGCGCCGAGATTCAGGCCGAGTACAAGGCGCTGACAAGCGCGCAGCACAAGCGCCACCAGGAGTTCCACGACCAGAAGAAGGCCAGCGAGGAGGAGAACCTCCAGGCCAAGGTCAAGCTCTGTGAGGCCGTCGAGGCCCTCCTAGAGCAGGGCGGCTTCACCACGCATAACGCCTGGGCCAAGGGTGTCGAGCAGATCAAGGCCTGGCAGGCCGAGTGGAAGACCATAGGCCACGCCCCACGCAAGGACAACGATCAGGTATGGCAGCGCTTCCGCGCTGGGATCGATACCTTCTTCCTGCACCGCGGGGAGTTCGTCCGCGCCAGCCACGCACAGGAGCACGAGGTGCTGACGCAGAAGCGCGCCCTTATCGCCCGTGCCAAGGAGCTGCGCGAGCGCACTGACTGGGATGCTGCCGCGGCCGAGCTGCGCCAGCTGCAGGAGGAGTGGAAGGCCCTTGGCTCGGTCTCGCAGCGCTATAGCCAGCGCATCTGGTCCGAGTTCCGCGAGCACTTCGACTACTTCTTCGAGCGCCGTCGCAAGGAAGGGCGCCAGCATAGCTCCCCCCGCGGCGCGGCGCAGGAGCACCTCACCGCCAAGCGTCAGATCCTCGACGAGCTGGCTGCTCTCCTGGAGGGCGAGCTGCCGACCAACCTCAGCGACGTCCTGGCGGAGTACAACGCCAAGTGGAAGGCCATCGGCTTCGTCCCCCAGCAATACAAGGAGGAGATCAACGCCCGCTACCGTGAGCTGCTGGATCAGCTGCATGGTATCCTGCGCAAGAACCGCGCTGCCCGCCGCCTCTCGGGCTATGGTGACACGCTCAAGCACCTCGAGGAGCGAGGTGGCACCCTGCAGGGTGAGCGCAGCCGCATGCAGCGTCACCTCGACCGCCTACGCAGCGAGCTGGAGACCTACGAGAGCAACCTCACGCGCCTGAGCGTCAGCAGCGCCTCGGGCAACAGCCTCCTGA
This sequence comes from uncultured Porphyromonas sp., assembly GCF_938046015.1. Lineage (GTDB taxonomy): Bacteria > Bacteroidota > Bacteroidia > Bacteroidales > Porphyromonadaceae > Porphyromonas. The sequence continues at coordinate 24,476 of NZ_CALIXW010000039.1, forward strand.
CCGAGCTGGAGCGTAAGCGCAGCGCGCTGATCGAGGATATCAAGCTGGCCGAGCAGAAGCTAGCTCTCCTCGACGCCGAGGGACAGGAGGGCTAGCCGCCCGCGCCCTCTCGGGTCGCAAGCGCCCGCAATAAGAAAGCCCAGCGAGGGGCGACCCAGCGTGTCCTACGCTCGGTCGCCCCTCGCTGGGCTTCGTGCCTGTCCCCTCGCTGTGGGCTAGCTCGCTCGTCGCTGGGAGCGGGAAGGGAGCACGGCGATAGGGCCCAATGTCGTACCTTTGTAGGCTAATCAACAAGATACGATATGAGTCTACAAGATCGCGGGCAGAGGGACTGGCTGCAGGCCCTCGCGGCACAGTGTCGCCTCCTGGGGCTGCGCCTCATCGTGGCCATGGCCCTCTACAGCGCCGCGCGTGCCTTCTTCTACCTATATAATAAGGACCTCTTGGATGTCTCCAGCGGGGCACAGCTTGGGCGGATGTTCGTGGGGGGATTGTACTTCGACCTCTCGGCGCTGAGCTATACGCACGTCCTGCTCGGGGTGCTCAGCCTGCTGCCGCTGGCCTTCACCTTCCGCCGCGGCTACCAGCGCTTCCTCTCGGCACTCTACCTCACGGTGAATAGTCTGGCCCTCATCCTCAACCTCGGGGATGCGGTCTACTACCGCTTCACCTTCAAGCGTACGACGAGCTCGGTCTTCGCTGAGTTCAGTAATGAGAATCCGCTGCACTTCCTTCGCTTCTTCGTCGACTACTGGGGCGTGACGCTCACGGGGCTGGCGCTGATCCTGCTGCTGGTCGTCGTGGATAGGCGTCTCCCGCGCCCCACGCAGCCGCCCCGCACGCGCCTCATCTCTTATAGGCTTGCGGGGAGCCTCGCGCTCGTCGTGACCGTAGCACTCGCCGTCATCGGGATGCGTGGCGGCTCGGCAGGGACGACGCGCCCCATCACGCTGAGCAATGCCGCCATCTACATCGAGCAGCCACAGCAGCGTGCGCTGGTGCTCAATACCCCCTTCTGCCTCATCCGCACGCTGGGCAAGGAGGCCCTGCCCGAGTACCGCTACTTCAGTGAGGCGGAGGCACGGCAGTACTTCGACCCTATCTATCGCCCTGGGGGGACGCCGCGCTCGGGGAGCTTCCGCGGGCGCAATGTGGTGCTCATCATCTGGGAGAGCTTCGCCCGTGAGTGGGTCGGGGGGCTCAATAGGGATATCCCAGGCTACCGTGGCTACACGCCCTTCATCGATAGCCTGATGCAGCGCTCCTATGTCTTCGAGGAGGCCTATGCCAATGGCTCCAAGTCCATCGACGCCATGCCCTCCATCCTCACCTCCCTACTCAAGCCCCGCAGCCCCTTCATCCTCTCGGTCTACTCGGGCAATGAGCTACCCTCGCTCCCAGCGCGTCTTGACTCGATGGGCTATACGACGGCCTTCTTCCACGGTGCGCCCAACGGCTCGATGGGCTTTGACGCCTTCGTCAAGCAGGCAGGCGTCCGCCGCTACTACGGTATGACCGAGTACGGCCATGATGCCGACTATGACGGGCACTGGGGGATATGGGACGAGCCCTTCCTGCAGTATATGGCACGGGAGCTGACGCAGCTCCCCGAGCCCTTCTTCTCCACGGTCTTCACCCTCTCCTCGCACCATCCTTTCCGCGTGCCCGATCAGTATAAGGGGCAGCTGCCCAAGGGTGAGATCCCCTACCACCAGAGCATAGCCTACACGGATCTAGCGCTGCGGCGCTTCTTCGAGACTGCGAGCCGCCAGCCTTGGTATCAGCGCACGCTCTTCGTCCTCGTGGCGGACCACGCCGTGCCTGGGGTGCTGAGGGAGTACAAGACCTCGGCGGGCGCCTTCCGCGTACCTATTATCCTCTTCGACCCTAGTGGGGAGCTGCAGGGGCGTGAGGCTGAGGCCGTCGTCTCGCAGTCGGATATCTACCCCACGATCCTGGACCTAGTGGGGGATGAGCGGCCGATGATCGCCTTCGGCAGCAGCGTCTTCGATACGAGCCGCCCCCGCTTCGCCGTCAACTATATGGATGGGGTCTACCAGATGGAGGAAGGGCAGTGGCTGCTGCAGTACGATGGGGAGAAGGTGCTGGCGCTCTACGACCTCAAGCGTGACCGCCTGCAGCAGCACGACCTCAAGGGGCGCCCTGGGACGCCCGAGCAGGCGATGCTGCGCCGCCTGCAGGCCTACCTGCAGACCTACTCCCAGCGTATGCGGGAGAACAAGCTGACCCTCGTCGCACCGCTGGAGCCCACCGCTCAGGGCGCTCACACGCCCTCCCATTAGCTGCTCGATGAACGATAAGATCAAGGACCTCACGCAGGGCGACCTGCGCCGCCACCTCTATCAGCTGGCGCTGCCCATCATGGGCACCTCCTTCATACAGATCGCCTACAGCTTCACCGACATGATCTGGCTGGGGCAGCTCAGCAGTAAGGCGCTGGCAGCGGTGGGCGCTGCGGCGGTCTTCTCCTGGATCGCTGCCTCTATCTCCCTGATTACCAAGACGGGTAGTGAGGTCACCATCTCGCAGAGCGTCGGCGCTGGGCGGCTCGACGAGGCGCGTAGCTATGCCTCGCACAATGTGCTGATGAGCCTCCTCCTCGGCCTCGGGATGCTGCTCCTCTATGCAGCGCTCGCAGCACCGATGATCGATCTCTACCAGCTCGAGCCTGAGGTGCGCAGCGATGCCCTACATTACTTCTACATCTCGCTCATCGGCTTCCCCGAGGTCTACCTCACGGCAGCACTGACGGGGCTCTACAATGCCATAGGCGACAGCCGCACGCCCTTCCGCATCTCCTGCGTGGGGCTGGTGGGCAATATGCTCCTCGACCCGCTCTTCATCCACACGTTGGGCTGGGGCGTCTCGGGGGCAGCGCTGGCGACCGTGACGAGTCAGGCGGTGGTCTTCGTCCTCTTCTGGCAGCGGGTGCGCCGCGACCGCCTCTTCGGCGGCTTCCCCTTCCTGGTGCGGCTGCAGCGTAGCTATGTGCTGCGCATCCTACAGATCGGGCTGCCCGTGGCCTCGCTACAGGTGCTTTTCGCCTTCGTCAGTATCTACATGGGGCGCATGGTCTCCAGCCTCGGCGGGCATATCGGCGTGGCGACGATGACCTCAGGGGCACAGATCGAGTCGCTGACGTGGAATACCGCCAGCGGCGTCACCACCGCGCTGACCACACTCGTCGGGCAGAACTATGCCGCTCGGCGCCTGCCACGTGTCTACGAGGCCTTCCGCCGCGCGCTGACCTTCACCCTCTCGGTGGGGATCGTCGGGACGCTGCTCTTCGTCTTCCTTGGGGAGCAGATCTTCGCCTTCATCGTCCCCGAGCGGGCAGCCTATGAGGCGGGCGGCGTCTACCTGCGTATCGTGGGGCTGTCGCAGGCCTTCATGATGCTAGAGATCACGGCGGGCGGGCTCTTCTACGGACTGGGGCGCACCTACGTCCCCGCCACGGTGAGCTTCGTCCTCACCTACCTGCGCATCCCTATGGCCCTCCTCTTCGCCTCCTGGGGCTGGGGGATCGAGGCCGTCTGGTGGGCCATCAGCCTCTCCTCGATCCTCAAGGGGCTGGTGATGCTCGGCTTCTATCTCTGGCAGCGCCAGCAGCATATCCGTCAGGCCGCAGCCCAGCTCGAGGGGCTGTAGGCAGGCCACACTCATCATTCCTTATATCCTTATGAAGCTACTACTCCTTACCAGTGTGCTCCCTGCCGATACGGCTGCGGCGAGCAACATGCGTAGCGCGCTCGACACCGCTACGCAGCCCCTCAACCTCGATGTCAAGCGCTGGTTCGGCCACGAGCAGCTCGAGTCGGGGCTCAACGCCCTGATCAACTTCGGCCTGCGCGTGCTGCTCGTCCTGCTGCTCTTCTGGCTCGGGCGCATCGTCATCCGCCGCCTGCAGCGCCTCATCGATGGTATCCTCCGTCGCCGTCAGCTGGATGGTGTGGCCGTCACGCTGCTGGACTCGCTCTTCTCCGCCCTCTGCTACATCGCCCTCGGCCTCACGCTGGCGGGCATCCTTGGGGTCAAGTCCGTATCCTTCGCCGCCGTGCTCGCCTCTATGGGTCTGGCCGTCGGTATGGCGCTCAGTGGCCAGCTGCAGAACCTCGCCGGCGGGGTCATCATCATGGTCACCAAGCCCTTCGGCATCGGCGACTTCATCTCCGCCCAAGGCTCCGAGGGGACGGTGCGCGCCGTCAAGCTCTTCCACACCGAGGTGCTGACGCCCGATAATAAGACGACCTTCATACCCAACGGTGCCCTCAGCAGCAATGTCATCGTCAACTTCTCCCACGAGGGGCTGCGCCGCGTGGAGTGGATCATCGGCATCGAGTACGATGAGGACGTGACCCGCGTGCGTGGCGTCATCCAGAGCCTCCTCCAGCGGGACGAACGTATCTTTACGAGCCCCGAGCCGACCATCGTCCTGCACCAACTCAATAGCAGCTCGGTCGATATCCTCGTGCGAGCCTGGGTAGCCTCGGGCGATCTCTGGGCGGTGTACTGGGACTTCAACGAGCGCGTCTACGCCACCTTCAATGAGCAGGGCATTGGCTTCCCCTTCCCGCAGCTGACGCTCCACCAGGGTAAGTAGCACGCTATGGCCTTCCAGCTTACCTCCCGCTTCCGCCCTACAGGCGACCAGCCTCAGGCCATCGACGAGCTCGTCCGTGGCTTCAAGCAGGGTGTGCCCTTCCAGACGCTGCTCGGGGTGACGGGCTCGGGGAAGACCTTCACTGCGGCTAATGTCATCGCGGGCGTCCAGAAGCCGACGCTCGTGCTGAGCCACAATAAGACGCTGGCTGCGCAGCTCTACGCCGAGTTCAAGGCCTTCTTCCCCAACAACGCCGTCGAGTACTTCGTCTCCTACTACGACTACTACCAGCCCGAGGCCTACATCGCGGCCTCCGATACCTACATCGAGAAGGACATGGCCATCAACGCCGAGATCGAGAAGCTGCGCCTCAGGGCGACGGCCTCGCTGCTCTCGGGGCGCCAGGACGTCATCGTCATCTCCTCCGTCTCCTGCCTCTATGGTATGGCCGACCCCAAGGCCTTCGAGGAGAAGATCATCCGCCTGAGCGAGGGCGACCACTACAGCCTAGAGCAGTTCAAGCGTGACCTCGTGCTCAACCACTATGTCAATGACCGCATCACCTTCGAGTCGGGCTACTTCCGCGTCAAGGGGGATACGGTGGACGTCTTCCCCGCGATCGAAGGCTTCGACGGCGTCGCCTACCGCGTGACCTTCTGGGACGGAGAGATCGAGCGCATCGCTTCCTTCGACCCCATCGGTGGGCGCGAGTACGGTCCTCTGTCGCGTCTCGTGATCCACCCCGCCAACCTCTTCGTCACGACCCAGGAGCAGGTCAATACCGCTGTGGGGCAGATCGACGTCGACCTCGGCGCGCGTGTGGCGGAGCTGGAGGCCGAGGACAAGCCCTACGAGGCCAAGCGGCTCTACGAGCGCACCACCTACGACCTGGAGATGATACGCGAGCTGGGCTACTGCTCGGGCATTGAGAACTATTCCCGCTACTTCGATGGGCGCAAGCCTGGCGAGCGCCCCTTCTGCCTGCTGGACTACTTCCCCAAGGACTTCCTCCTTATTATTGACGAGAGCCACGTCACCGTCCCACAGATCCACGCGATGTATGGCGGAGACCGCAGCCGCAAGATCAGTCTTGTGGAGCACGGCTTCCGCCTGCCTGCCGCGCTGGATAATAGGCCGCTGACCTTTGAGGAGTTCGACAGCCTGACTCCGCGTATCCTCTACATCAGCGCTACGCCAGCCGAGTACGAGCTGGCCAAGAGCGAGGGCGTGGTGGTCGAGCAGCTCATCCGCCCGACGGGTCTGCTGGATCCCATCATCGAGGTGCGCCCCACGGCGCATCAGGTGGACGATCTCGAGCACGAGATCCAGCTGGCAGTCGAGGCTGGGGAGCGCGTGCTGGTGACGACGCTCACCAAGCGCATGGCCGAGGAGCTCTCCGAGTACCTGTTGCGCCACGGCGTCGCCTGCAGCTATATCCATAGCGACGTCAGCACCCTAGACCGCATACAGATCATGGAGGACCTGCGCGCGGGTAAGTACGACGTCCTCATCGGCGTCAACCTCCTGCGTGAGGGCCTAGACCTGCCCGAGGTAGCGCTGGTAGCGGTGCTGGATGCGGATAAGGAAGGCTTCCTGCGCTCGCACCGATCGCTGACGCAGACGGCAGGCCGCGCAGCGCGTAATGTCCGTGGACGCGTCATCTTCTACGGGGACAAGATCACCGACAGCATGCGCCGCACCATAGAGGAGACCGAGCGCCGCCGTCGCAAGCAGATCGCCTACAACGAGGCACATGGCATCACGCCGCAGCAGATCGTCAAGAACAGCAGCTCCGTCTTCCCCGATCGCAAGGGGGACGAAGGGCAGCCCGTGGCCTACATGGGGGCCGATCCTACGGCTGCCGTGCCCGATCCGCTGGAGGAGGTGCTGAGCGTGGACAAGCTCAAGAAGCTCGTCGAGCTCAAGCGCGCCGAGATGATGGCTGCCGCTGCCGAGCTTGACTTCATCGAGGCCGCGCGCCTGCGCAACGAGCTTCAGCTGCTCGAGGAGCGCGTCCGTCTGCTTAGCTAGCCGCCCGTCCCGAGCTCTCCTTGTACTAGGTGTAAAGTTAGAGAAGACTGCACCCCTCGCGGAGTGAAGAGCTTCCTCCGTAGGCCTATTGTTCCACATTAAAGCAAAGTAAACGTACATGCTAGGCGCTATCATAGGTGATATCGTGGGCTCGCGCTTCGAGTTCCACAACCACCGCTCTACAGACTTCGACCTCTTCTCCCCGCAGTGTGACTTCACCGATGACAGTATATGCACGGTGGCCGTGGCAGACGCGCTCGTGCAGGGGCTAGACTTTGGGGAGGCCCTCCATCAGTGGTGTAGGCGCTACCCTGACCCTATGGGGAGCTATGGTGGGCGCTTTGCTCGCTGGGTCGCCTCCGATAATCCCCAGCCCTACGGCAGTCTGGGCAACGGCTCTGCCATGCGCGTCTCGCCCTGTGGCTGGCTGCCTGCGCTGGAGGAGGCGCTAGCTGCTGCCGAAGGCTCGGCGCTGCCTACCCACGACCATTCCGAGGGGATTAAGGGGGCCCAGCTCGTGGCGCACGCCATCTGGCTCCTACGTCACGGAGCGAGCAAGGCAGACATCCTCGAGCTCGCGGAGCAGCACTACGGCTACCGAGTCTCTGGGCAGAGCGTCGAGCAGCTCAGACGCACCAACGTGTTTGACGAGACTTGTCCAGGTACGATCCCTCCCGCCCTCTGCTGCTTCATCGAGAGCAAGGACTTTGAGGACGCTCTGCGGCAGACCGCCTCCATCGGGGGCGACACGGACACCCTCTGCGCCATCGTGGGAGGACTAGCCGAAGTGAGCTACGGCATCCCCGAGCAGCTCCAGCAGCAAGCCCTCGCTTACCTGCCCTCCGAGATGATCGCAGTCATCGACCAGTTCCAAGCGCTATACCAGACCCACTAGAGGCCGCTGGTCTTAGGCTCTCCTGAGGAGTCGGATGACCGTGCGCCCTGCGCTCCAGCTGCTCGAGGAGCGCGTCCGTCTGCTTAGCTAGCCGCCCGTCCTGAGTAGCCTTCCCCCACTAAGTACAGAGCCCCGAGCCCTATCCGTCGGATAGCGCTCGGGGCTCTGCTTTTGTGCTCCTTCGTTCGTGGAGCAAGCTCCTCGGACGTGGTCTAAGCTAGGCTACGCGCTAGGGGAGGCTAGGCTGAGGGATATCGGTCAGCTCGCTTATGGACGTCAGTCAGCCGCTTCACCGACGTCCGTCAGCGCTCTGAGGGATATCCCTCAGAGCCGCCCTCATTGAGGGGGGAGACGCGCAAGATAGCCGTAGCACCATCCTCCGATAGAGAGGGTACACGAGCGGCTGCGTAAGCCCCAGCGGGGCGACCCCTTCACAGCCCAGGGTGAGGGAACGCTGCAAGCGTGACGGAACCCTGGGTCAAGCATACCCATGCACCTAGAGCCCTACAGGGGCGACCCTTAGTAGAAATAGGGGAGGGGACGCTGCACGATGCTGCCCACAGCGGTTTCCAAGGTCGCCCCTGTAGGGCTTCGTCTTCATTGGCTGTATCCTGCCCAGGGTTTGGTCGCCCTTTCAGGGCTGCGCACCCTGGGCTTTGGGTGGGTCGCCCCTATGGGGGCTTAACTCCACGGGTCGCTTGATGGATGGCTCGGGCAAGCATGTCTTGCTCTGCCAGGGCTAAGGGACGATCTCGCAGCCAGCCCTTTGAGTAGTTGACTTGCTCTATCCCCCAGCGCCGCCCTCATTGAAGGGGCTGACGTGTAAGATAGCCGTAGCACCAGCCTCCGACAGAGGGGGCATACTAGCGGCTGCTTAAGCCCCAGCGGGGCGACCCCTTCAAAGCCCAGGGTGAGGGAACGCTGCAAGCGTGACGGAACCCTGGGTCAAGCATACCCATGCACCTAGAGCCCTACAGGGGCGACCCTTAGTAGAAATAGGGGAGGGGACGCTGCACGATGCTGCCCACAGCGGTTTCCAAGGTCGCCCCTGTAGGGCTTCGTCTTCATTGGCTGTATCCTGCCCAGGGTTTGGTCGCCCTTTTAGGGCTGCGCACCCTGGGCTTTGGGTGGGTCGCCCCTATGGGGGCTTAGCTCCACGGGTCGCTTGATGGATGGCTAGGGCAAGCATGTCTTGCTCCGCTAGGGCTAAGAGACGATCTCGCGGCCAGCCCTTTGAGTAGCTGATTTGCTCTATCCCTCAGCGCTGCCCGAGATAGTGCAGAGACGCGGGGGGCTGGTCTTAGGACGCTAGGACGGAGTAGAGGGGCGTGGGAAAAGGATATCCCTCACCGCTGCCCGAGATAGCTCAGAGACGTGGGAGGCTGGTCTTAGGACGCTAGGACGGAGTAGCGGTGGTGGGGGAAAGGGCTAAGGCTCAGAGCCTAGGTGAGGCGGGGAGGAGCGGCGGGCGGCATTATGCCTCAGCAGAGCCTCGAGGCAGGGGCTGTTCGCTAGAAAAGCGGTACATTTGTATATCAAGCCATTAGCGAATATGTATTTTGACGAACTAGATCTGGAAGACGAAGTGCTGGACGGACTCGAGGCAATGAACTTCTTCGAGACGACGCCCGTACAAGAGGCTACCATCCCCCTACTCCTCGAGGGGCGAGATATGATAGGCTGCGCCCAGACGGGCACGGGGAAGACAGCCGCCTACCTACTACCCATCATCAACCGCCTGAGCCGTGGCGAAGGCGACCCCACCAAGGTGAATGCCCTCATCATGGCCCCCACGCGCGAGCTGGCGATACAGATCGAGCAGCAGGTCGAGGGCTTCTCCTACTTCCTCCCCATCTCCTCCGTAGCCATCTATGGCGGTACCGACGGCATCGCCTGGGAGCAGCAGCGCCGCGGCATGGACAAGGGCGCCGACATCGTCATCGCCACCCCAGGCCGCCTCATCTCGCTGCTCAACCTGCAGCAGGCCGACCTCTCGGGCGTGCACTACTTCGTCTTGGACGAGGCCGACCGTATGCTGGACATGGGATTCCAGGAGGATATCCTGCAGATCTACAAGGCGCTGCCTGAGGACTGCCAGCACGTGATGTTCTCGGCGACGATGCCACCCAAGATTAAGAAGTTCGCCCACACGATCCTGCGCAACCCCGCTGAGGTGGAGCTGGCGATCTCCCGTCCGCCCGAGTCCATCGTGCAGTCGGCCTATGTCTGCTACGAGTCGCAGAAGGTGCCCATCCTGACGCAGCTCTTCCATGAGACGCCCCCCACCCGTACCATCATCTTCTCCTCCTCCAAGCTCAAGGTAAAGGAGCTGGCGCGTACCCTCAGCAAGCTCAACATCCGCGTTGAGCAGATGCACAGCGACCTGACGCAGGAGAAGCGCGAGGAGGTCATGCGCTCCTTCAAGGCCGGCACGGTGGATCTGCTCGTGGCCACCGACGTCGTAGCGCGCGGGATCGATATCGACAACATCCGTATGGTCATCAACTTCGACATTCCACACGACCCCGAGGACTACGTCCACCGTATCGGGCGTACGGCGCGTGGGGGCAATGATGAGGGGCTGGCCATCACCTTCGTCAGCGAGCGCGAGCAGTACGGCTTCGGCCGTATCGAGGACTTCCTCGGGCGCGAGATCTACAAGATCCCCGTGGATCCCTCCTTCGGCCCAGTGCCTAGCTATGACCCCTCGAAGCGTGTCCCCAGCGGACGCGGCGGCGGACGTAGCGGTGGGGGCGGTGGCCGCAGCGGCGGCTCGGGTCGCAGTGGCGGAGGCC
>NZ_CALIXW010000040.1 GCF_938046015.1 uncultured Porphyromonas sp.
GTCGATGGAGTAGGTGCTGGGGGACTTGGAGCGAAGAGTTCTCTCCTGCCCTGAGTCCGTCTGTGAGGAGCACGATAGCCCTAGCGCAAGGAGGGCACTGGCATACAGTAGGCTTGTTCGCATAGGCTATCAGGTATAGCTATAGACTAAGGTCTGATTGGATGAATAGGGAAGATAATTGTCATGGACATCTGCATCGAGAGCTAGACGACATCAGCTTCTGTAACAACTCGACAAGATATCTTCCTACCCAAGATACACTTAGCCCGTTGGAGATCTTCAAGTTCTCCAGCCAAAACAACAGCGTTATAAGATCCCGTGGATAGGATGAATTCGGATACATGCAGATAGTATTCATCAAGAATGTCCTCTAGAGGATACTGCAGACATTCCCCTTCATCTAGTTTGAACCTTATAGGCATCCTAAAGCATGTATCCCCTTCATCCTCTAGATCACGATAAATACCCTGTTCGATAGACTGATAACATAAAGGTATAGTGTATGCTTCACCATCTAACAGTGTTATTTCTTTCATTACGATGTTCTATTAATTGTATGATGTCTTTAGTAGCACGCCTCTGAGAAGCTAACTAGCTATATCATTTGCCAAGGTTCCAATACTCCCCCTTCCTCGGCGAACCAACGGAAGTACATTGTAAGTGAATCTGCATCTTCATCATCTAAGAGTTTATCATAACTCATCGTAGAGTTGAGCTTGCCTGCCTTAGGTTCATAGGTTATCCTTAGACTAGAGGGAAGCTCTCGTCCATCATCTTGAAAGCTTGCTCGTATTTTCTGAGCGATCGCATTACCTTTTGAATTCAACCTCCTCTGATTCTCATCAGAGACATCAATTTGTTTTATGGTAGCATATTCATTAAGCTTATGCTTAAGCGATAGGCACTCGTTAATCTTGAAAAACACCAAGTATTGGACTGGTCGTTCAAGATAGATGTAGATATAGATACAGTCTATGTCCGAACTATATCCCGTATACTCCAATGCATTGTGTAGTGCATCTTCTATGAGATGCGTAAAATTCTTATCAAAGTCCGTTGTTGCCATATTAATTGTTGGGGATGATTACTTTCTCATGAGGTTATCCTTCGATTTTGTAATCTAGCTTGAAACCATTAGGCCTAAATCTCCCACTCCTAGTAATACAATCATGGTTTCTGGGCCTCTTAAATTATCGCCGGCAAGAAGCCCAAAGTAGAACACGTACTTACACATTATGATAACAAAAGGCGTTATCATTTCATCTGCTATTTCCATTCTATACGATATATACCCCGTGCTAGCATATACGGTCCTTTTTAGAAGCCCTAGCTTGTTCGCAATAGACTCGATCGTTCTTAATGGGACACCCTTGATATTAGGATATGTCAATCCAAAAGCAACAAACTTCTCAGATTTATTCTCTTTGTATATGTATATATGCTCTACGGTTTCGTCAATTCTAATACAAATAAAATCCTCTCGATGGAAAGGTTGTGGTTGATTTAGCTCTAAGACACTCTTTCCGTTTACTGAAATTTCCATCACTTTGTTTTCTTTGAATTGCAAATTTCTATTTCCCCTACTTAATCAGGTCTTCGATATCCACAGAATAACGAGACCTATCTTGATGAAAAAGATTCATCGCCGTTTCTCCATGAACAGCAAATTCTTTAATCCTAATAGACAGAAGGCATGACGCGTATGAGCAAGGTTACCGACTGGTGGTACTGCTGGCTATTCATAAAAAGCTCCTTTTGACAGAGCTGATAACCACCCCAGGCTTACCGATAGCGCATCAGGAGTTGAGGGCTATAGCCTTGGTCATGTAGCCTGCTCAAGAAGAAGAGCCCTCCCTTCTGGCCAAGCTAAAGCAGCTGGTTCATCTTTGACTGTCTATGTACACCCATAATTTATCTCTATTCCTTTTTATCAACCATAAAGATAGACAATTGAAGGATGCTAGAAGACTACTACGCCTTCAAGGGCTGGACTGGGATCAAGAGCATCCATCAGCTTACCCGTAGGCAAGTCGATCACGCGCGTACAGATGCTGCTGGCCAGGCTCAACCCGATACCACTCCTCGACCTCGAGCTCTAGTAAGGGCATACACTATTATGGGTCAACCCTGGGCAAATTGCTTGTTCTTCACGCCGTGACGCCAAGAATGCGTATCTTTGAAGTTAGTAAGAGACGCCTAGCACGGACTGAGCGTTAGGACGGAACAAGAAAGAAGGAGATATATGCCCAAGCAAAGAGGTCTCTGGCCTTTTGTATTCTACATCATCGTACTGCTAGCATCGGTAGCAGCCCTCTGGGGCACGCTACGGCTAGGCGGAGGTCTTGCCGAGAGCAGCACCCCGCAGCTGGCAGCAACGAGCGGAGCGAGGGCCTTCGATGACTTCACCGCTAGCGTACAGCACCACTTGCAGTCTACCATCGGGCTGCTGCTGATCCAGATCTTGGTGATCCTGATGGCTGCGCGCATGATGGGCTGGATCTTCCGCAAGCTACGCCAGCCCGCCGTCATCGGCGAGATCGTAGCTGGGATCCTCCTAGGCCCCTCCCTCTTCGGCCGCCTAGCCCCCGAGGCCTTCACCACGATCTTCCCCTCGGAGAGTCTACCGAATGTACAGCTGCTGAGCAACTTCGGTCTCATCCTCTTCATGTTCGTCGTCGGCATGGAGCTCCGCCTAAGCGACATCCGCCGCCAGCTCAAGGGCAGCCTCATCATCAGCCACAGCGGCATCTTCCTCCCCTTCGTCCTCTCCCTCCCCCTTAGCTATACCATCTATACCGAGTACGCCGCGAGCTATACGGGCTTCGTCCCCTTCGCGCTCTTCATCGGTATCGCCATGAGCATCACGGCCTTCCCCGTGCTGGCACGCATCATCCAGGAGAACAATCTACTACGTACTCACCTCGGCAAGCTCTCGCTCTCGACAGCCGCCGCGGGCGACATCACCGCCTGGCTGATGCTAGCGGCGATCATCGCCATATCGGGTAGCGGAAGCCTGCTCTCCACGGGCTACAACCTCCTCTTCCTCATCGTATATCTACTGCTGATGTTTGGGCTGATCCGCCCGCTCTTCCGTGCTGCAGGTAAGGTCTACAACAATACGGAGGTCATTAGTCATGGTATGGTCGGGGTGATCTTCATCCTACTGCTGCTCTCCTCTATCATCACTGAGCTGCTGAGCATGCACGCCCTCTTCGGCGCCTTCATGCTCGGGCTCGTCATGCCCGAGGACCTATCCTTCCGTAAGATCATCACGGACAAGGTCGAGGACGTGGCGCTACTACTCTTCCTCCCCCTCTTCTTTGTCTCCAGTGGTCTGCAGACCGAACTGGGCCTCATCGACAGCCCCGAGATGTGGATTCTCCTTGGACTCTTCACGCTGGTGGCTGTGGTGGGGAAGGTCGGTGGCACCTACATCGCAGCACGTGCCTGTGGCGAGTCACCGAAGAATAGCATATATCTCGGAGCCTTCATGAATACTCGTGGGCTGATGGAGCTCGTCGTACTGGGCATAGGCTACGAGATGCGGATCCTACCTCCTGCCATCTATGCCGTCCTAGTGCTGATGACCGTAATCACTACGGTGATGACGATGCCTATGGTGCACTTCATCAACTGGGTCAATAAGATCCTAGAGCGTCGCCATGACCGCATCGAGCAGCTGGATAAGGCCTCGGGGCTCAAGGTGCTGCTCTCCTTCGGGCGTCCAAGCTCGGGCGTCACGCTGCTACGCCTGACGGACCAGCTACTACGCCGTGGCGAGGTACATCCTCACGTCACGGCCCTGCACATCACGACCGACCAGGACATCAACTCTATAGACGCAGACAAGTACTTCGCCGATAGCTTCGGCCCCATCCTTGCCGAGGCGGAGCAACTTGCCCAGCCCATCGAGACCTCCTATCAGATCTCGGACAAGGTAGAGAGCACCATCCTCACGAAGCTCGTGCAGGAGCGCTACAACCTGCTCATCGTCGGGGCAGGCGTACGCTTCTCCTCCGAGGCAGACGACCAGGAGGCTGTATCAATGCGTGAGGAGATGCGCCGACGCGTCGGAGCCTTCTCCGTGCACACGACCGAGGCCCTGCTGTCCATCCACGGCATGCTACGCGACAAGATGCAGTTCTTCATCGATCGTGCACCCTGTTCGGTAGGGATCCTGGTGAGCCGCTGCTTCGAGACGCCCAGGGAGATCGTCCTCTATCTAGCTCGACAAGAGGATCTGCGTATGCTGCCCTATGCCCGCACCATGGCGCAGAACAACGGCACGCAGCTGCAACTCGTCGTCTCCGAGCAGCTGCAGCATGAGGGCCTCACGCTCCACGAGGGCGAGCGCATCGTCAGCCAGCAGCTGCAGACCCTCCCCGAGGGCTGCGAGCTGGCGATCATCAGCGGCGAGCTATGGCAGGATACCTTCGAGCGCAATAAGGCGCTCCTAGCTAGTCTCCCCTCGACACTCATACTGAACATCAAGTAACGACTATACTCACTCACTGAAGTCCCTCAGGTGGGACACACGAAAGCCTATGACAAAGATCGCAAGCAATGACCCCTGGCTCAAGCCCTACGAAGAGCGCATCCGTCGCCGTATGGAGTTCACCCATGCTCGTGAGCGCTCGTTGACCCAGGGCGGAGATATATCGCTAGAGCAGTTCGCCGATGGCTACCTCTACTATGGACTACATCGTGACGAACGAGGCTGCTGGACCCTACGCGAGTTCCTTCCCGGGGCCCAGAGCGTCTACCTCATCGGCCTGATCGTTATCGGCCCAGAGCGTCTACCTCATCGGCTCCTTCAATGACTGGCAGGTCATGTCGGTCTGGAAGCTCAAGCGCATCGACGACTACGGCAGCTGGGAGATCAAGGTAGCCGAGCAGGCCCTCAAGCATGGCGACCACTACCGCCTCTTCGTGCACTGGGGCCATGGCTGTGGGGAGCGTATCCCCGCCTGGGCTACCCGCGTAGTGCAGGACGAGCAGACGGGCATCTTTAGTGCACAGGTATGGGATCCCAAGGAGGCCTACACCTTCAGCCACGCCCGCCCTAGCCGCAGCGGGGAGCCACTGCTGATCTACGAATGTCATATCGGGATGTCCTCCGAAGAGGGTAAGGTGAATAGCTACGAAGCCTTCCGCACGGACGTGCTGCCTCGCATCGCAGAGCTAGGCTACAATGCCATTCAGATCATGGCCGTGCAGGAGCACCCCTACTACGGCTCCTTCGGCTACCATGTATCGAACTTCTTTGCCCCCAGCAGCCGCTTCGGCACGCCGGACGAACTGAAGGCACTCATCGACGAGGCGCACCGCCTCGGGCTACGCGTTATCATGGACCTCGTCCACAGCCATGCGGTGAAGAACGAGGTCGAGGGCCTAGCGAAGTACGACGGCTCGCGTACGCTCTTCTTCCACGAAGGGCCCCGCGGGGAGCACCCTGCCTGGGACTCGCTCTGCTTCGACTACGGGCGCAACAACGTCGTACACTTCCTCCTCTCCAACTGCAAGTACTGGCTCGAGGTCTTCAACTTCGACGGCTTCCGCTTCGACGGCGTCTCCTCTATGCTCTACTACAATCATGGGCTCGGGGAGAACTTCACCTCCTACGCTGACTACTTCAACGGGCATCAGGATGCCGAGGCTATGGCCTACCTGACGCTAGCCAATAAGCTTATCCACCAGATCCACCCCGAGGCCATCACCATCGCCGAGGAGGTCAGTGGTATGCCAGGTCTGGCGGCACCTATCGAGGATGGTGGCTTCGGCTTCGACTACCGTCTGGCGATGAATATCCCCGACTTCTGGACGCAGCTCATCAAGGAGCGCCCCGACGAAGCCTGGGCGCCTGGAGCCATCTGGCACGAGCTGACGAACCGCCGCGAGGACGAGCAGACCATCAGCTACGCCGAGAGCCATGACCAGGCCCTGGTAGGAGACAAGACCCTCATCTTCCGCCTAGCGGATGCCGATATGTACTGGCACATGAGCCATCTGTCGCGCAGCATCACCACCGACCGCGCCGTCGCCCTGCACAAGCTCATCCGTCTAGCTACGGCCTCGACGATGAACGGCGGCTACCTCAACTTCATGGGCAACGAGTTCGGTCACCCCGAGTGGATCGACTTTCCCCGTGAGGGCAATGGCTGGTCCTACCACTACGCTCGCCGTCAGTGGAGCCTAGCGGAGAACAAGGACCTACTCTACCACGACCTGCAGAGCTTCGACCACGCGATGCTCGAGCTGCTCAAGTCGCACCAGGACTTCGCTAAGCTCAAGCTCACGCAGTACTGGTCTCACGATGAGGATCAGGTGCTGGCCTTCGGTCGCGGTGACCTCCTCTTTGTCTTTAATTTCCACCCCACGCAGTCGCACACCGACTACCGCCTCCCTGTGCCCGCTGGCAGCTATCACATTGTCCTCGATAGCGATGCTGCGGCCTTCGGTGGCTACGAGCTTGTCGACGACCAGCTAGAGCACCTGACGCAGCCCCTCCCCGAGGAGCAGCAGGCAGAGCTCCCCAGCGGCCTCGAGGAGCTCTCCCTCTACCTCCCCTCTCGTGTCGCACTCGTACTACGACGCCAGTAACCCTTATAGGCACGCCCTATCCCTTACCGCTATAACCCTATACACATCATGAGTATTGATACTAAGAACGTAGCCATCTTTGCTGGCTCGGCATCGCTTGACCTCGCGGCTAAGATCGCCGAGGGGCTCGGCATTAACCTCGGCGACATGCAGGTAGAGCACTTCGCCGACGGAGAGTTCTCTGTCTACTACAAGGACAGCATCCGTGGCAAGGATGTCTTCCTCGTGCAGTCGACCTACCCCTCCTCCGACAACCTGATGGAGCTGCTGCTGATGATCGACGCTGCTAAGCGCGCCTCGGCACACTACATCGCTGCCGTCATCCCCTACTTTGGCTGGGCCCGTCAGGATCGTAAGGACAAGCCTCGTGTATCGATCGGTGCTAAGCTCATCGCTGACCTGCTCAGCGTGGCTGGGGTGACGCGCCTCATCACGATGGACCTGCATGCCGATCAGATCCAGGGCTTCTTCAACGTGCCCGTCGACCACCTCTATGCCTCTACGGTCTTCGTCGACTATCTACGTAAGAGCTCGGACCTAGAGAATACGGTCATCGCTACGCCTGACGTCGGTGGTGCCAAGCGTGCTAACTCCTACGCGAAGTTCCTCGGGGTACCCATGGTGATCTGTCATAAGAGCCGTGCCAAGGCCAACGAAGTCGCCGAGATGACCATCATCGGTGAGGTCGAGGGCAAGGATGTGATCCTCGTAGACGACATCGTCGACACGGCTGGGACGATCTGTAAGGCTGCTGACCTGATGATCAAGAACGGAGCCCGCAGCGTCCGCGCTATCGCTAGCCATGCCGTGCTGAGCGATCCTGCTACGGAGCGTATCAATGCCTCTGCCCTGAAGGAGATCATCTTCACCGACTCCATCCCCTTGCGCAAGCACTCGGACAAGATCCGCATCGTCTCTACGGCGAGCGTCTTCGCTGAGGCCATCAAGCGCGTGATCAACCACGAGTCGATCAGCATCCTCTACTCGCTCTAGGCTTATTCCTGAGCGGCTAAGCCTGCCCTCTTGGTAAGGGCTAAGGATAAAAAGGGCGAGCCCCGAGGCATCCACTAGGATACCTCGGGGCTCGCTTCTTTATATCTAGGTGAGGCGCGGAGCGCTCGTGCTTACTTCTTATCGCACTTCTTGCCTGCCTTGTTGCACTGCTGAGCATTCTGCTTGTCGCACTTCTGCCCTTCCTTGCAGCACTGCTGGCCGTTCTGCTTGTCGCACTTCTGTGCATCCTTGCTGCACTGCTGGCCGTTCTGCTTGTCGCACTTCTGACCTTCCTTGCAGCACTTCTGGCCGTTCTGCTTGTCGCACTTCTGGCCATCCTTGCTGCACTGACCGCCCTTCTTGCAGCTAGCGTTCTGAGCCTTGGCAGCGTCCTGGCCGCAAGTGCAGGTCTTACCTTCCTTAGCGCAGGTACAAGCCTTAGCGCCCTCGGTGTGGCAAGCGCAACCCTTGCCCTTCTTGGTGTCGCAGCTCGCTTCCTTCTTGGTGGGCTCAGCCTTAGTAGGGCTTTGTGCATAGGCGCCGAGGCTGATGGTGAGGACGGCAGCGAGTGCCAATAGATACTTCTTCATCTCTGTAGGTGATGTTTGTGAGGTTAGATATTGTGTTACTTTGGGCGCTCGCAGGACCCAGACCAAGCCTTAGCCTTGCTGGGCGTCCGTATGAGATAACGCTCTAGGCGGGCATTTAGTTCACTCCTACCTCTATTTCCCCTAATCTTATCGCAAACCTTGCGAAGTGCTGCTAAGCGCTCGGCCTAGATCTAGCCCAAATCTAGGCCTGAGCTAAGGTGGCAGTCTCGCCCGCACCTCCATAGTCTCACGCGGAGCAGGGACAAAGAGAAAGCCACGCCTCGGGAGAGACGTGGCTTCCAGCCCTGAGGGGCAGGGCTCGACCCTGTTCTGCGCCGAGTCGAGTCCGCTCAGATCAGGTGTTTACTTGCGCTTAGCGGCCTTCTTGGCGGGAGCAGCCTTCTTAACGGGCTGTGCTGGAGCTTCAGCTGCCTTAGCCTCAGCGGCAGGCTTGGAGAAGTCGATGGACTCGATGAGTGCCGTGAGGTCACCCAGCTTGGGCTCACCTACCTCGAGCGTACCGTTGTCGACCGCAGCCTTCTTGTCCTCCTGCTTCTGCTGGTAGTAGACGCTACCGAGAAGCCCCTTGACATTGTCGGGCATCGTCTTGTAGGCGATCTCCAGAGCAGGGATAGCTGCCTTGAGGAGGTCGTCGGCTACCTTAGCCTCAGCCTGGGTGATGTTGGGGTTCTCGTACATCTTAGCCGCAGCGTTGTAGAGGGCCTGACCGAGGTAGAGGTTCGCATTGCCGTCAGCGGGGTTAGCCAGGGCGCTCTTGTAGTACCAGCCGAGGGCCTTCTTCAGGTCGGTGCGCTCGTAGTAGTTACCCATCATGAGCAGCGCCATAGCGTCCTTGGGATTGGCAGCCAGCTTGCTCTCGAGGTACTTCATAGCCTCCTCGCCCTTGTTCTGATTCTGATAGATGGTGACGATGTTGGCCACGAAGAAGGGGATCTCAGGTGCGAGCTTGTCCCCCTCGATCAGCACGGGGATAGCGCCGAGGCTGTCCTTAGCATTGAGGTAGGAGGCAGCTACCATCTGCAGGAGCTCCTTCTTATTGGTCGCGATGTCGCCGTACTTCTTGTAGAGCTCGACCGTCGTGGGATGCTCCCCTGCGGTGTAGGCCGAGGCGATGGCGTAGTAGGCGATGTTCATCGCGTTGGAGTCAATAGCTGCTACATCTTTGTCCTCAGCGAAGAGGGGCGAGCGCTTGACTTCGAGGAACTTGCCGAAGGCGTCCGCAGCGTGTGCGTAGTCCTTCTTCTCGAAGTAGTAGGAGCCAGCGTTGATGAGCTGCTGGTAGTCGGTGTGGAGGGCTTCCTTAGCCTTCTTGACGTACTTCAGCGACACCTTACCCTTATCGTCGGGCTGGCTCTCGAGCTGGTAGAGCTGCATCCACGCGGGGACGACAGCGACCAGGGCGGTGAACATAGGTGCCTGGTCGGCCTCCTTGTTCAGCAGCGTCTTCTTCTGCTCAGCGGTGAAGTGCTCACGCTCGATGAGACCAGCGACGTACCAGGTATAGGGGTCGTTCTTCGTCTCATCGTTAGCCAGAGCCTCCTTGATGAGGCGGCGTGCTTCGGCGAAGTCCGCCTTATCACCAGCGCCAGCGATCTTCTCCGCTGCCTTGACATTGGCCACCTGAGCATAAGCTCCTGCTGCGCTCATCAGACCGAGAGCTACAGCGCACAGTAGTTTCTTCATTGTGGTTTCTCTTTAATGATAGTGTGATGTTTACTTATTGAGGTCTTCGTCCATAGCTCTGTCGAGCAGCTCCTGGGGGAGCTGGTCCTGAGTGGCTGAGCCCTCAGCGAGCTCGGGGGCTACGGACGTAGCTGTTGGGTCTAGTTCCTCAGAGAGCTCAGGCTCGTCCTCCTCGGTCAGCACGCGGCAGACAGAGGCGATCTCGTCGCCACGCTTCTTGAGGTCGATGATGCGTACCCCCTGGGTAGCGCGTCCCTGCACGCTGATGTCGCGGGCATGGACGCGGATGGTGATGCCGCTGCGGTTGATGATCATCAGGTCGTGCTCATCGGTGATGGCGCTGAAGGCTACCAGCTCACCCGTCTTGTCGGTGATGTTGAGCGTCTTGACGCCCTTGGTGCCGCGGTTGGTCTTGCGGTAGTCCTCGACGAGGGAGCGCTTGCCATAGCCCTGCTCGCTGACCACGAGGATGGTCTCCTCGGTGTCGGCCTCGACGGCGAGCATCCCGACGACCTCGTCGCGGCCGTCCTCGTCGAGCGTCATACCACGCACGCCCATAGCATTACGCCCAGTGGCACGTACGGCATCCTCGGCGAAGCGCACGGCGCGGCCGTTGCGATTGGCGATGAGCACCTCCTTGCGCCCGTTGGTCAGCGCGACATCCACCAGCTGGTCGCCCTCGGCGAGGTTGATGGCGATGATCCCGTTGGCACGGGGGCGGGAGTAAGCCTCCAGCAGGGTCTTCTTGATGACCCCGCGCTTGGTGCAGAAGAGCAGGTAGTGCGAGCTGACGAAGTCCTGATCCTTTGTCAGGTTCTTGACGCGGATGAAGGCATTGACGCGGTCCCCAGGCTCGAAGTTGAGGAGGTTCTGCAGGGCACGGCCCTTGGCGTTCTTCGCCCCCTCGGGGATCTCGTAGACCTTGAGCCAGTAGCAGCGGCCCATCTGCGTGAAGAGCAGCATCGTGGCATGCATCGAGGCCGAGTAGATGTACTCGATGAAGTCCTCGTCGCGCGTGTCGCTGCCCTTGGCACCAACCCCGCCGCGCGCCTGGGAGCGGAATTCGCTCAGCGGCGTACGCTTGATATAGCCGTGGTGCGAGATGGTGATGATCATCTCGTCGTCGGCGTAGAAGTCCTCGGGATTGAATTCCTCAGCTGCGTAGATGATCTCGCTGCGACGCTCATCGGCGTACTTCTCCTTGATATCCAGCAGCTCCTCACGGATGAGGGCGGCACGCAGCTCCTTGTCGGCGAGGAGTGCCTTGAGGTGCGCGATCTCCTTGACCAGCGCCTCGTACTCGGCACGCAGCTTGTCACGCTCGAGGCCGGTGAGGGCACGCAGACGCATATCTACGATAGCGCGTGCCTGCAGGAGCGAGAGGTTGAAGCGCGCCATCAGCTGCTCGATGGCCTCCTGGGGCTCGCTAGCGGCGCGGATGATGCGGATGACCTCGTCGATATTGTCTACGGCGATGATCAGCCCCTCGAGGATGTGGACGCGCTCCTCGGCCTTACGCAGGTCGTACTGCGTACGGCGGTAGACGACGTCGTGGCGGTGCTCGATGAAGTGATGGATCAGGTCGCGTAGGTTCAGTAGCTGGGGGCGACCCTGTCGGTCCTCGGGGCGCTGCTTGACCAGCGCGATGTTGTTGACGCTGAAGGAGCTCTGCAGCGCCGTCATCTTGTAGAGCTTGTTGAGGACGACGCCCGAGTTGGCATCGCGCTTGACGTCGATGACAATGCGTATGCCCTTGCGGTTCGACTCGTCGGCAATCCCCGAGATGCCGTCCAGCTTCTTGTCATTGATCAGGTCGGCGATGCTCTTGACGAGCTCGGACTTATTGACCTGGTAGGGGATCTCGGTGACGATGATGCGCTCGTGATTGTTGTGCACCTCGATCTCGCAGCGGCTGCGGATGATGATGCGACCACGGCCGGTCTCGAAGGCCTCACGTACCCCAGCATAGCCGTAGATGAAGCCTCCCGTCGGGAAGTCGGGGGCCTTGATGTAGTTCATCAGGCCAGCCACGTCGATCTCGCCCTTGCTGTCGATATAGGCGACGCAGGCGTCGATGGACTCGCCGAGGTTGTGCGGAGCCATATTGGTGGCCATACCTACGGCGATCCCTGCCGAGCCATTGACCAGGAGGTTGGGGAAGCGCGCGGGCAGTACCGTGGGCTCCGTCGTGGAGTCGTCGAAGTTATTCTGGAAGTCTACCGTATCCTTCTCGATGTCGCGCAGCATCTCGCTGGCGAGCTTATTCAGGCGCGACTCGGTGTAACGCATAGCAGCGGGCGAGTCCCCGTCGATGGAGCCGAAGTTACCCTGTCCCTGGACGAGGGGGTAGCGGAGGTTCCACGGCTGAGCCAGGCGTACCAGCGTCCCATAGATGGAGGAGTCCCCGTGGGGGTGATAGTACTTCATCACCTGCCCGACGGCGCTGGCGCACTTACGCGTAGGCTTGTCGTAGGTATTCCCGTCTTCATTCATTGCATAGAGCACACGACGATGTACGGGCTTGAAGCCGTCACGCACATCAGGCAGAGCACGGGAGACGATGACCGACATAGAGTAGTCTATGTAGGCCGACTTCATCTCGTCCTCGATCGTGATATCTATGATCCTATCTTCGCGATCCTGCATGCTTAATCTTAATACCTTATTATAATAGCTATCAGTGCAAAGCCCTCTAAAGCTCTACACTACCAAGGCTCTAAATTACGAAAAAAGCCGCAGCCCCCCAAATCCTCCGCTCCGAGGCTCCCCGCCCCGCTCCCCCTCCCCTGAGGGCGCTCCCGAGGGATAGCCCTTAGCCTCGCTGAGGGATATCCCTCACCCCCGCTGACCGATATCCCTCAGCCGCCCGACTGACGTCTCTCGAGGAGCTGACTGATACCCCTCGCCGCACCCCTGCGCTAGGCAGGCGGGCGGTCAAGTAATCCACGCCATCAGCCCCCACCCTACTGACGTGCACCTCCTGAGGCAGGAGGGAAGAATTCGTACCTTTGCAGCAGTATCCCCACACCTCCACGCCCTAGGACGCTACCCGCATGACGCTCGACGAACTACGTAAGATCCTCCCCACCCTCCCCGAATCCCCTGGCTGCTATCTGTACAGAGGTAGCGAGGGGCAGATCATCTATGTGGGCAAGGCGAAGAACCTACGCCGACGCGTCAGCAGCTACTTCCAGCGCGAGGTGCAGAGTGCCAAGACACGCCTCCTGGTGCGTCAGATACGCAGCATAGAGTACGTCGTCGTGGGTAGCGAGGCCGAGGCCCTCATCCTTGAAAACTCGCTGATCAAGGAGCACCAGCCCCGCTACAACATCCTCCTCAAGGACGACAAGACCTACC
>NZ_CALIXW010000041.1 GCF_938046015.1 uncultured Porphyromonas sp.
AGTAATAGACGTTGATATGGCAAAGAAAGTAGTAGCAAAGAAGAAGGTCGTCAAGGTCGACGCCGTGGGCCAGGCTCACATCCACTCTTCTTTCAATAACATCATCATCACCCTGACCAACAACGAAGGGCAGACGATCAGCGCCTCTTCCGCTGGTAAGATGGGCTTCCGCAGCTCCAAGAAGAATACCCCCTATGCAGCTCAGATGGCTGCTGAGGACTGCGCTAAGGTCGCCTACGACCTCGGCCTGCGTAAGGTCAAGGTGCTGGTAAAGGGTCCCGGTAACGGCCGTGAGTCCGCTATCCGTACGCTAGCTGCCAAGGGCATCGAGGTCACCGAGATCATCGACGTGACGCCCATGCCCCACAACGGTTGCCGTCCTCCTAAGCGTCGTCGCGTCTAAGCCTCCGCTTAGGATCCCCTAGCAATATCAATCGTAGTACTCAGCTCCCCACGCCACGTCCCGCCATAGAGCCCTGCTCTCGGACGTGTCGGGGTCTAGCCCTAGGGATGATGCTCGGATGAGGTACGATGAGTGAATAGATTGGCTATACTTTCAATATCTATCCTCTCCTCATAACCGGTCGCGGCTGCACTCCGTCCTCCATCCCAGCTATCCACCTCCCGCGCTACTCCCGCGGCGGAGCTGCTACTCAATCAATAGAAGACAATGGCAAGATATACAGGTCCCAAATCCAAGATCGCCCGTAAGCTCGGCGCTCCTATCTTCGGAGCAGATAAGGTTCTGACCAAGAAGAACTACCCTCCTGGCCAGCACGGGAATAACCGCCGTCGTAAGACGAGTGAATACGGCATCCAGCTCAAGGAGAAGCAGAAGGCCAAGTACACCTACGGCGTACTCGAGCGTCAGTTCCGCAACCTCTTCGAGAAGGCTCAGCGCACCAAGGGTGTGACGGGTGAAGTCCTCCTGCAGCTTCTCGAGAGCCGCCTGGACAACGTCGTCTACCGCCTCGGCATCGCTAAGACCCGCGCCGCAGCTCGTCAGCTCGTCTCGCACCGTCACATCACTGTCGATGGGCAGGTCGTCAATATCCCCTCCTACACCCTCAAGCCTGGTCAGGTCGTCGGTGTACGTGAGAAGGCTAAGAGCCTAGAGGTAATTACCGACTCCCTCGCTGGTCGTAGCCACACGGCTTACAGCTGGCTCGAGTGGAACAGCGCATCCCTCTCCGGTACCTTCCTCCACGCCCCCGAGCGTGCGGATATCCCCGAGGAGATCAAGGAGCAGCTGATCGTCGAACTATACTCTAAGTAATAAACTCTAGAAGCTCACTCACATGGCAATATTAGCATTTCAGAAGCCCGAAAACGTCCTCATGATGGACGCGTCGGACTCATTCGCTCGGTTTGAGTTCCGTCCCCTAGAGCCAGGCTATGCCACCACCGTCGGCAATGCTCTGCGCCGTATACTCCTTTCTTCACTCGAGGGCTATGCCATCTCGACGGTCAAGATCGAAGGTGTCAATCATGAATTTGCTACTATTCCGGGTGTCTTGGAGGATGTAACTAACATCATTCTCAACCTTAAGCAGGTACGCTTCCGTCCGCTCACTGAGGGTGCTACCGAGGAGACGGTCCGTCTGACCATCTCGGGCAAGGATAAGTTCCTGGCCGGGGAGCTCAACGGCAAGCTCTCTTCCTTCGCGGTCCTCAATCCCGAGCTCGTCATCTGCCATATCGATGAGGCCTACACGCTCACCATCGAGCTCTCCATCAATAAGGGACGTGGATACATCCCCGCTGATGAGAAGGCAGTCGAGACGGCTAAGGACAATGAGCTGCAGACGATAGCTATCGACTCTATCTACACGCCTATCCGCAACGTCAAGTATGCGGTGGAGAACTTCCGTGTCGAGCAGAAGACCGACTACGAGAAGCTCGTCCTAGAGGTCACCACCGACGGGAGCATCCATCCGCTGCAGGCGCTCAAGGATGCGGCTGCTATCCTCATCGAGCACTTCAGCCTCTTCACCCTCGCTCCTGTCGAGGTCGAGGAGAGCAGCGAGGAGTTCGCCGCTGAGGTAGCTGAGGTAGAGGACACGGAGGAGATCAACCGTGTCACCGACCTGCTCAAGAAGGAGCTCAGCGAGCTCGACCTCTCCGTCCGTGCCCTCAACTGCCTGCGTGCCGGCAATGTCGTCACCCTGGCAGACCTCGTGGCCCTCGAGGAAGAGGATCTCAAGAAGATCCGCAACTTCGGGAGCAAGTCGATGGAGGAGCTCAAGGACCTCATCGAGCGTCTGCAGCTTAGCTTCGGGATGGATGTTAGCAAGTACAATTTAGATAATGACTAAGTAAAAGATGAGACATAATAAGAAATTCAATCATCTCGGTCGTAAGAAGGCGCACCGCGAGGCCATGCTGTCCAATATGGCTGCATCGCTCATCCTGCACAAGCGCATCTTCACCACCGTCGCTAAGGCTAAGGCACTCCGTGTCTACGTCGAGCCCCTGATCACGCGTGCTAAGGAAGACTCTACGCACAGCCGTCGCGTAGTCTTCGCCGAGCTGCAGAACAAGTTCGCCGTCAAGGAGCTCTTCAGCACCGTCGCTGAGAAGGTCGCTGACCGCCCCGGTGGCTACACCCGCATCCTCAAGACGGGTCACCGTCTCGGTGACAATGCGGCTGTCTGCTTCATCGAGCTCGTAGACTTCAACGAGAACATGCTCGGCGCTAAGGCTGAGCAGAAGGCTGCTAAGACGACGCGCCGCTCACGCCGCAGCTCCAAGCCTGCTGCCGAAGCTGCTGCTCCTGCTGCAGAGAGCGCAGAGTAATCTGCCTTCGCCTCCACTACTACGCCAGGGCTGCGTCCTCCCCGAGGACGCAGCCCTGGCTTTTTTGTCCCCCGCACGTCCCTCGCCTTACCTTCGACTGGCTCTCCCTACGTCCCTAGCTTTGTCCCCCTCCTGCTCCTTACGTCCTGACTGCCGCCCCTCGGCATGCTGACTGCTATCCCTCACGGCTCTGAAGGACGTCCGTCAGCGCGATGAGGGATATCCCTCAGCAGATTTCCCCCTTACGCCTCGATCGTCTGCCCCTTGGTTGGCGCCCTTGCGCTTGCCTTTGAGTAAGGCTGGTGGGGGGGAAATGTATTGAAGAGGTCTAGCCTAGGGCAAGCACTTGCCGGGGCATAGGAGGCCAGCTCGCGAGGCTTAGGGTTAAGGGGGATGATGCTTTGGGGCTGGCTCCTCTCGGCTGTTGGTGAGCACCGTAGTCGTATGGCATGGGGAAAACGCTTATCTTTGCGAAAGTTACCTCTTAGAAATAGTTATGGCCTGGCGTACAGAGATGGCACAGCTTTGCCTAAAGGGCAGCCGTAGTACTACGGCTGCTTGTGCACTTCGCGCACAAGCATATTAGCCTATCTCTGAGGGCGCCTAGCACAAACAGCGCAGCATCCTCCCTACAGCAGGGGGAGGATGCTGCGCTGTTTCTTTTCCGTCCACGAGCGGACGGATGATACCTTGCAGTTCACTTTATTAACCTATAAACAAAAGAACAGAAATGAGAATGAAGAAGCTACTCCCTAGCATGCTCCTGGCACTGAGCCTCACGGCAGCCATGAGCTCCTGTGTCACCGAGGAACCCAAGCGCCAGTCGACCGAGATCCAGCGCGGCGTACGTCCCACAGAGCAGCAGCTGCGTACCCTGATGGAGGACGCGGCACGTGTGGCTGTCGATCGTAAGAGCCGTGCCATCTCCCCCAACACCCGCCATGAGATGACCTATACATTCGATGAGAAGGCCATTAGCTATGATGCGCAGTCAGATCAAGCTACGGTAGAGGTGACGCTACGCTGGAAGGCTCGTAAGGCTCTGCTTGCCGAGGGAAAGCATGACTTCGAGATCCGCGGCCGCCTGACGGTAAGCCTCAGCTTCCGTCCCGATTCGTACCCCGCGATCTTCACCCCTAGCTATGCTAATGAGGTGACGAAGGAGGTAGGTAAGGGCGATGCGAGCTCTGTCGCCAGCTTCGATGTCTATAAGAAGTAAGCTAGCCTATGTGTAAGCAAAGATCTTTCCGCACGCTAGCTGTGCTCCTACTCCTGCCCTTGCTGAGTCTCGTGCTGCAGAGCTGCGGGATGTCTCAGGGTGTGAGCTCACGCTCGAATCGCGCTCAGCCTACGGAGGCTGAGGTACAGCGCCGTCTCCGTGCTGACTATGGAGATGCCTTCGATCTGGCGGGGGCTCAGTTTGCAGAGCTCGTGATGAAGAAGATCGCTCCTCGCAGCGGCAAGGAGCTGCAGCACTCCATTAACCTCTACCCCGTCTGGTGCAATGAGGATGAGTCTGCGGTGGCCTGTGCTCTAGAGGTTCGCTTCCTCGCGCGCGATTACTGGTCGGGTGTCTCCTACGGGACTTGTGTCCTACAAGGGGTACTGATGCTGGGCGTCCCTCGCTATAGAGGACGTCCCTATGAGGTAATCGTGAATAAGATGCAGTATAACGAGCAGCTCAAGAAGGTCTCCAAGCCTGCCCAGCTCCAGTGGCTGGAGGAGGGCGTTCGCTTCAATCTGAAGGTGCGCTAGGACTCGCCAATTTCCTCCGTGATTTACTTGAAGCAGTGCCTTGACCTCGCTCTACGAAGCAGGTCGAGGCGCTGCTTGACTTGCTGCTTGCGGCAGGGTTTAGGGCGAGTTGGCATTGCCTTGCTTGGGCTGGCCTAGTAGGCTGCTTTAGCACCTTTTGCCTTGTCTGTGCTCGGTGCACTGTCGTCGATGAGGGCGAGTGAATTTGTACCCTTAGGGGACTTGAGGGCAGGGGTATTGCTTCCGCATACTTTTGCTTGCCTTCGCTGCCCCCTAGGTGGGGAAAAGCTATTACTAACATCGAATCATCTTCACAATAATGAGCACGAAGAAGCCCATCAAGCCAGCAGACAACCAGGCCAACATGCAGAACGCCAACAAGGGAACGCCAGGCACGAACCGACAGAACTCCTAGGTGCATGGCAATAGGGGAGCGCAGCTGAACCCTAATCGTACGCAGGGGAAGAAGTAAGCCCGTAGACAGACTTCGTCCAGAGGCCTCTAGGGCGTCTGCCTAATAGGCTCTGGATCAGCTTAGCGCTTGGGGCAAGGAGCTTGGCTTCCTTGCCCCAGGTCTGTTTTACCAGCCTGGTGGATTAGCTGGCGTAGGCTCGGACTTCCACCGCTGACCGCTAAGCACCTTGCTTCGCGGGTGTGGAAAAGTTTTCCCCGTGATGCGCTAAGATATTGAGATACAAATGTGAGCGAGCTGAGGGGCTCTGTGGATAAGGCTGAGGGTAAGCCTGTGGGTATTCTCCTGCAGGCTTAGCAATGAGCTACTTAGCCAGGGGCGCGCGGCGAGGCTATGTGGAGAGCTCTGTAAGCGGTTGAGCGCAAAGAGCATAGAGAATAATCGAGAAAAGCAAATAAGGGGACGTTTTTTTAAGTGCACCGAATTGTAGAACTTTGCAGTCCAGGCTTAGCCCTCGTGAGGAGTGTGCTTAGACCTTAGCGAGCTGTATGTCAGACGATTGTCTTGGTGCTGCTGCTGTGGATAAGTGCCTTGCCTCGGAGCGCGCCTGCCGCCCATAGAACGAACTAACAAGCCATACCCCTAAGTACCCGCCTCGTGACAACGACCTATAGCCCGCAGCCTGCCCCGCAGGCCGCCCCTAGCCCCTCGGCTGAGGAGCTCTGGCAGCAGAGCCTTCAGCTCCTCACTCAGCGCCTCGATGCGCAGACTATACAGCAGTGGTTCCAGCCGCTGCGTTGTGGGGGCTTCGGTACCGGGAGTGACGCGCAGGGTACCTTCCGCATCTTCTACCTCTACGCCCCCGATCGCACCTTCTGCCAGAGCCTGACGACGCACTACGCGCAGCCTCTGCTGGCGGTGCTGCGTGAGGTGATGGGTGCCGACATCGAGCCCGTGCTGGATATCGAGCCGCAGCCCGAGGTCGCGGCGGGGCAGGGGACGACGCAGCCCACACCGCCGCAGCTCTCGCCCAAGATGCAGACCTACTCCTCGGCGCTGAGTGCTGCGCTGCGCTTCGAGACCTTCTTCGAGAGCGCGTGCAACCGCGAGGCGCTGCGCATCGCCGAGGCTACGGCGGCACGTCCCGGGCAGGAGGGCTTGAACTTCCTCTTTATCTACGGGCCCAGTGGGGTGGGGAAGACGCACCTATGCCAAGCGATAGGGCAGCGCGCCATGGAGCTGCATAGCTCGATGCGCGTGTGCTATGTGGCCTGCTCCAAGTTCCAGATGCAGTACATGCGCGACAGCCTCAACGGCCCTGGCCGCGGGCGCTTCATCGACTTCTACCAGCAGATGGACATCCTCATCATCGACGATATACAGGGGCTCATCGGCAAGGAGAAGACGCAGCAGGCCTTCTTCGACATCTTCAATCACCTGACGCTGCTGGGCAAGCAGATCATCGTCACCTCCGACGTCCCCCCGATTGATCTGCAGGGCATGGAGACGCGTATCCTGACGCGCATGCAGAGTGCGATGATGCTCCACATTGACCGCCCCGACCTCGAGCTCCGACGCAAGATCCTCATGAGCCGCGTCGCCGAGAGCGGTGTACAGCTCGGCGAGGAGTGCATGGAGTTCATCGCCGAGAACATGAAGAGCAATATCCGCGAGATCGAGGGCGCCGCACGCACGCTCATCACGCGGGCACGCTACTCCGATCGCCCTGTGGATCTAGCGACGACGCGCGAGGTCGTCGGCAGCTCGGTCAATATCCAGCGGCTCGAGCTCACCCCCTCGCGCATCCTCGACTGCGTCTGCCGCGCCTACGCGATCGAGGCCGCGCAGCTCAAGGTCTCCTCGCGCAAGGCCGAGCTGGCCCTGCCCCGCCAGGTCGTCATGTACCTGGTGAAGAAGCATACCGACAGCTCCTACAAGGCTATCGCCAAGCTCCTCAACCGTAAGGATCACACGACGATCATGCACGGCGTCAAGAGCATCGAGGGCCGCCTCGAGATCGAGGCCGAGCTCCGCGAGCGCGTCCGTCAGATCGAGGCCGAGCTCCTCGGCCAGTAGCCCAAGTTCACCCATTATTAATCCATTATTAATCCATTATTAATCTAAGGATATGAAGCTAAGACAACTCCTCCAGGCGCTGCCCTTCGCGGCGCTCCTTGCGACCTCTGCGGCCGTAGTCACGCTGCCCTCCTGCAGCAGTAAGAACGATAGCCCTGTCCCCCCCGGGATCAACGGCGTGGAGCTGAAGTGTGAGTTCAGCATCGAGGCGGGCGCACCCGTCAACCTCTCGTGGCTGGCCTCGACGGGCGGCGATCCTAATATATATAGGGACGGGAAGCTCGTCGCTCAGAGTTTCTACAATGAGGACAGCGCCGACAAGGCGATCAAGAAGCTGCAGACGACCTTCACCCATCGGGGGATCGCCCTCGGCATCGGCCTTATCGCTAAGCGTACCGAGAGTGCGAATCAGCCTGCCGAGATCCCCGTCCGCCTCGTCGCGCGTCTCTATCGTCAGGGGACGCTGGTGCAGACCTATGTGAAGGAGCTCAAGCTGACGGACTACTCCGTCTCCGACCAAGTCCAGCTCTCCGCCTTCTAGCGCCCCCTCCCCACGCGGGCTCCTTGCCCGCCACCCTCCTCCCCCTATACCCCTGTCCCCAGGCTGCTGCTCCGCTGGAGCGCTGCCTGGGGACAGGGCTTTTTATCTGGATCTTTGCTGTGCGAGCGCTTCGACTTGCTTCAGCTTTTGCTTCGCCTGGTGTCTGCCGTCCGTGACCGCTGTCCCTCAGCGTCGTGAGGGATGTCAGTCAGAGCTCTGAGGGGCGTCAGTGGGGCGGCTGATGGATATGGGTGGGGGAGGGTAGCCTTGTCTCTGTGGTAGCTGCTACCTATTATATAGGGGTGCGACGAATTATAAACAAGCTCGCTCTTCTTGGCTCAGAGCTCTGCTGGCATGCTTCTCGTCGGCTTCTCTTTCCAGCCCCTCGCCGCGCCGCTAGCCTCGTGGAAGCGCCTCCCTCGCCTTGAATGCCTCTCTCTAATCCCCTTATCTAAGCGTACTTGCGTACGACTTTTGCGTTTGATTTGGATTGTATTCAGGAAATGCTCTATCTTTGCAACCGCAAACCGAGCGAGGGGCGCGATGAAAATGAGATACGATAGCGGGGCTAGCTGAGGCCTAAGTCGCAGCAAGACGCAGAGCAAAGGATCACCGCGCTGATTTGGTGGTTTGGA
>NZ_CALIXW010000042.1 GCF_938046015.1 uncultured Porphyromonas sp.
TCTGTTGTGTCATTACTTACTGTTTATGTGAATGGATTTTGTTAGTTAGCGTTGCCTTAGCCTTCTACGGTGAAGCGGAAGGCCGTCGTGGAGCGGAACTCCTGCCCTGGGTCGAGGCGTGTCGAGGGGTATTCGGGACGATTGGGGCTATCGGGGTAGTGCTGCGTCTCCAGGCAGAGAGCGGCACGCGCAGGGTAGCGGTGGCCGTGCTTGCCACGCATGTTGCCGCTCATCCAGTTGCCCGTGTAGAGCTGCACACCAGGCTGGTCGGTGTAGACCTCCATGACGATCCCTGTCTTGGGCGAGGAGCAGCGTGCAGCGCGACCCAGTTTGCCCAGAGGCTTGTCGAGGATGTAGGTGTGGTCATAGCCGCGTGCCCAGACGAGCTGGTCCCAGGCGGTGTCGATGCGCTCACCCACGAGATGAGGCTCACGGAAGTCCATGGGCGTACCCTCTACGGCCGCGGGGGCTCCGTAGGGGATAGCTGTCTCGTCGGTGGGGAGGTATTCCTTGGCATCTATCTGCAGGCTGTGGTCGTGCACGGAGGCATCCCCGTCGCCAGAGAGATTGAAGTAGGAGTGATTCGTGAGGTTGAGAATGGTGGGCTTGCTGGTGGTAGCGCGGTACTCGATCGTCAGCTCGTTCTCCTCCGTGAGTGTATAGATGACCTCTACGTGGAGCTCCCCGGGATAGCCCTCCTCGCCGTCGGCAGCAACGTAGCGGAAGGCGATCTTATTCGTCGCAGTCTGCTCGGCGTCCCAGATGACGGCGTTGAAGCCCTTGAGCCCGCCGTGCAGTGCGTTGGGTCCGTTGTTGATCGGGAGCTGATAGCTCTTCCCGTCGAGGCTGAAGCTGCCCTTGGCTACGCGGTTGGCATAGCGGCCACAGATGGCACCGAAGTAGGCTTCCTCGCTATCGAGATACTCCTGGAGGCTGTCGTGTCCGATGACGACATCCGTCCAGCCCGAGTGGCTAGGGACGATGAGGGAGACGAGCTTGGCGCCTTGGTTGATGAAGTGTGCTTCGGCGCCTTGCTTATTGGTGAGGCTGTAGAGGCGTACCTCCTTGCCGTCGACGACCCCTTGGAAGGCCTTGGGGTCGAGTTGTGCTTTGTTGCTCATAGCAAGTGTAGTCTATTGCTTGTATATTAAGGAGCGGAGATTGCGACCTCAAATATACAAAAACTTCGTACATAGCCAAGATAAATGCCTACCCTTGGCGCCTAGATCGGGCATATCATCTGCAGCATCCGCGCGAGGAATAACCCTAAGTCCGTGCCGCTCATCTACTGGCTAAGCCCTCTCGCAGGTCGCAGACTTACTGCCGAAGTACGCTCGCCAGTGTAAGCGAGGCAGCGTAGCGCGGTGACAGCTAAGGTGCAGCGCTCTGAAGGATATCCCTCAACCTTCTGACTGCTATCCCTCAGCCTCCTGACTGACGTCCCTCAGCTCCCCCACTGATATCCCTCACGGAGCCTCCCCCTGATGCTGTGTGCTGTCTCACGGCGCGTCGCAGCCTTGTCATCATTAAGAACAGGCTAAGCCTTAGCCTACAACTTAAACGAACAGAGCCCTAGGAGGGTGACACGCGTGACGAGCAGCTGCTGCCGCTGTGATCTGCGTGTCGCCTTCGTAGGGCTCTTTCTTTGCTTAGACTGTGCTGGAGGCTCAGCCTCTTGAGGGCTTCTTCGTCCCTCGCTCTATATAATAATGGTAGGGGCTGAGGGGGGATCGGGGCGTAGCTTAGCCTCAGTCGTGGAGGCTGGCTAAGCGGGCTCGACGTGGATGCTGATATGCGTCTCCCAGCCAAAGCGCTCCATGAGGCTCTGCTCGAGCCTTATAGTCACCTCGTGTCCCTCGTGTACGGTCATGCTTCCCGAGACGAGGATGTCGACCTCGATGGCATAGCACTGGCCGAGGCTGCGCGTATGGAGCTGGTTGATCCCCTTCACCTCCTCGGCGGCGTAGATGATACTGCGGATCTCCTCCTCGACCTCGGGGCTGAGGCAGACCTCAGTGAGCTCCTTGCACGCTGGCAGTAGTGAGCTCCAGCCCATGTAAATGATGCATAGGCTGACGATGGCCGCTGCGAGCGGCTCGAGGAAGAGCCCTCGAGGCCCGAGGGCGATGGCTCCCGAGATCCCCAGCAGTACGGCGCAGAGTGTGAGCATGTCTCCTCTGTGGTCGAGGGCCTTGGTACGCAGCGCCGAGCTGTCGAGCCGCTGAGCCCAGCGCTGGGTATAGAGGTAGAGGCCGAGCTTGATGATGAGGGAGAGGGCTGCGATCAGTAGGGTGAGCCTACTCGGCTGGGGGAGGACGAGCTTGCCTAGCAGCAGCTGGAGCGTCGTGCTGAGGCTCCGATAGAGGAGGGAGACCCCGACGCCGAGCATGACGCCCGCCATGACGAGGGTGGCGAGCGTCTCGAACTTGCCGTGCCCATAGTGGTGGTCTTCATCCTGGGGCTTGCCCGAGATGTGGATGAAGATTAGGGCAATGAGGTCGGTGGCGAAGTCGGAGAGCGAGTTGATCGCCTCGGCGATCATGGCGCTACTATGCCCGAGGATACCTACGGTGAGCTTGAGGACGACGAGCAGCGCATTGGAGAGGCTCCCTAGGAGCGTGACCCTGAGGATCTTCTCTGTGCGAGGGGCTAGCCTGCTAGCACTGCGCTCCATGGCTCGAGCGTATGATCGAGTCTGTGATGAGAGCGGCCTGCTTGACGCGGTCCGCCATGCCTATGCCGTCTCGGATAGCCCCAGCGAGGTGGAGCCCAGGGTAGCGCGTCTCGAGACGCTGGATCTGCTCGAGACGCTCCTCACTGCCCGCCTCGTACTGCGGGATGGCGTAGCGGTGGCGGAAGATATGGAAGACTCGGGGCGGAGTGGTGACCCCTAGGATGCGCTCGAGACGCTCCGTGACCAGCTGCCTGATCTCCTCGTCGCTATAGTCGATCACCTCGGGGGCACGCATGCCGCCTAGGAAGATGGAGAGCATCGAGGCCCCTGCGTGGGGCACGCGATCGGGGAAGCAGGCGCCTGGGTTGAGTATGCCGAGGACCTTGCTGTCCTCCGAGGAGGGGAAGAGTCCTCCGAAGGCATGGAACTGAGGTAAGGCTTGCTCCACGCCCCAGGCAACCTGTACGATAGGGGCGTAGCGTAGTGCGGTGATGGGGGTGAGCTCGGCTTCCGAGAGGAAGGGGAGTAGCGTCGGTAGCTCGTAGGCTGGGGCGGTCGAGATGACTTGGCGGGCCTCTAGCTGCTGCGGCTGCCCATCTCGGGTGTAGCGGATAAGCCAGTGGTCACCCTCGGGAGCTATCTGGCAGCTCTCTGCTCCGAGGATTAGGGCTTCCTCTCCGAGTGCCTCTCCGAGCGTCGAGACTAGCTGCTGCAGGCCACCATGGACGGAGAAGACCTCCCTGGTCGCGAGCCGGTCACGGTCGCTCTTAGGCTCCTTGCGCTTGGCTATGGCTCCGCGGATGAAGGAGCCGTAGTTTTGCTCCAGCGCGTAGAGCTTCGGCAGCGCGAAGCGGGTGATGAGGCGCTCGGGATCACCCGCATAGATCCCGCCGATGAAGGGATCTACGGCGTAGCGCAGGAAGTCCCTGCCGAGGCGACGGCGCACCAGTTCGGCCAGAGGCTCGTTGGGATCGCTCCCAGCTGCGCGGAAGGGCTCGGTGAGGAGGCGTAGCTTGTCTCGGAAGGAGAAAAGCGGGGTCTGTAGCCCAGACTTGGGCCCAGAGGGGAGGGGGAAGAGGCTTTGCTTGCCCTTGTGTGTCTTGAGGATGAGGCGACGCGCAGCGCTGGGGTCGGCGATCTGCTTGAGCTCGGGGAACTGCTGGAGGAGCTCGGCGAGCTCGGCGTTCCCAATGACGCCTGTACTCGGTCCCTGCTCGAAGGTGAAGCCAGCCTCATGGTGGCTCTGGATCACGCCGCCGATGTGCTGAGTGCGCTCTAGGATCTGTACGCTGTATCCAGCTTGCTGTAGCTGGAGGGCTGCGGTGAGTCCCGTGAGCCCTGCGCCGATGATGGCTATGTCGATCATGCTTTGCCTCTTGGCTTAGTCCTTGACAGAGTCGAGCAGGGCACGGGCTGCGGCTCGGCTCACCTGGCTGAGTTGGCTACCGCTCTGCATACGAGCGATCTCGTCGACGCGCTCCTCCTCGGAGAGGTGGCGGATATGGCTGCGTGTGCTGTCGGAGCCGTGCTCCTTATATATGTAGAAGTGGTCTACGCCCGCGGCCGCGATCTGCGGCAGATGCGTCACGGCCATGACCTGCATGCTCTGCCCCATGCGGCGTAGTATGGTGGCGATACGCTCGGCGGTCTCTCCCGAGACGCCTGTGTCGATCTCGTCGAAGATGATCGTGGGTAGGCTCCTCCGGTCAGCGATCAGCGCCTTGAGGGCGAGCATGAGGCGCGAGATCTCCCCGCCCGAGGCGATGTCTGCTACGGGCTCGGGAGCGATGTCCTTGTTGGCGGAGAAGAGGAAGGTAACTTGGTCTATGCCCATACTCCCTGGGCTGTCGAGCTGCTGCAGCTCGATGAGGAAGCGGACATAGGGCATCCCGAGCTCTCGGAGCGAGCTGAGGAGGGCGCCTTCAATCGCTCTGGCCGCAGTGATGCGTAGCTCGCGTAGCTCGAGCGCCTTGCTTAGGAGCGCCTCTCCCGAGGCGGCAAGCGCTTCCCTGAGCTGGCTGAGCTCTTCGTCGGAACTGGTGATCTGGGTGAGCTGATCGGACAGCTGCTCCTTGATCTCTAGGAGCTCGTTGCAGTCCTCCACGTTGTGCTTGTGCAGCAGCCCACGGATGAGGTCGATGCGCTCCTGGATGCGTGCCAGGCGCTTGGGGCTAAAGGTGACGCTCTCACCCTCGTCGGCCAGCGTCGCCGCTAGGTCCTGGGCCTCGATGCGGAGGCTCTGCAGGCGCTCGCACCACTCCTCTGCCGAGCTGTGGTAGGCACGTATGCTCTCCACTGACTTGAGGGCGTAGGCTAGGGCTTGGATGGCTCCCGACTCATCGTCCTCTAGGGCGGAGACGGCCTGCTGCAGCACGCTCTGGATCTCCTGGGCGTGGGCGAGCTGCTTCTCTTCCTCCTCGAGCCCTTCTAGCTCCTCGGCCTCGATGTCGGCCTCCTCGAGCTGGTCGTAGAGGAACTGTAGGTAGTCCTGCTCCTTGCGCAGGCTCTCCGCGCGGGTCTGCGTCTCCTCGAGCTGCTTGGCTAGTGCCCTGTGGGCATGGTACTGCCGCTGGTAGTCCTGCAGCAGTGCGCCGCTCCCGCCGTAGAGATCTAGGACGGAGAGCTGGAACTGTGCGTCCCCGAGCAGCAGGTTCTTGTGCTGGGAGTGTATGTCGATAAGGTACTCGCTGAGGTGCTTCAGTAGGCTCAGCGAGGCGGGCGTGTCGTTGACGAAGGCACGGCTCTTGCCCTTGGCCGTGATCTCGCGGCGGATGATGCACTCCTCTTCGTCGGCCTCTATGTCTTCCTCCTCCAGCATGGCACTGGCAGCAGCATCCAGCTGGGAGAAGTGTGCCTCGATGACGCAGCGCTCGGCGCCCGTCAGTAGGGTCGAGCTATCCGCCCTCTGCCCCATCAGCAGCCCGATGGCGCCGAGGATGATGCTCTTACCTGCTCCCGTCTCCCCCGTGATGACGGAGAAGCGAGGCGAGAACTCTATGATGAGCTCCTCGATGAGGACGAAATTCTTAATGCTGAGTCGTGTAAGCATAATCCACTACAAGGGGTAAGGAAGATGTGGGGCAAGGGAGAGCGGTGCGGAGATCCTGGGGGGGCAGAGGGGCAAGGTCGTCTCCTCGCGGCTCGGACGGTCGTGCTTAGGCCTCGAGACGCTTGGCGACGAAGTCGGCGATGTCGTGGGCGACGGCCTCCTTGGTCTTCAGTTCGTAGGCCTCGATAGCCCCTTCGCGATCGAAGAGCGTAACCTTGTTGGTTGGATAGGCAAAGCCCGCGCCAGCGTCCTGCAGACTGTTGAGGATGATGGCATCGAAGTTCTTGCGCTGCATCTTACGCTTGGCCTCCTCGACGCCCGCGTCACTCTCGAGGGCGAAGCCCATGAAGTACTGCCACGGCTCCTTAGCTAGGCCGAGGGTCGCGGCGATGTCGGGATTCTGCACCAGCTCGAGCTCGAGGCAGTCCTCCCCCTCGCGCTTGATCTTGGTCGCGGAGCTGTAGCGGGGGCGGTAGTCGGCTACGGCGGCAGCGAAGATCGCTAGGTGTGCCGTCCCGATACGCTCCTGACAGGCTGCCAGCATCTCCTCTGCTGTCGTGACGGGGATGAGCTCCACGCGCTCGCTGGGCTTGAGGCTGCTGGGGCCAAGGATAAGGCTGACCTCAGCTCCGCGGCGAGCGAACTCATCCGCCAGCGCTATGCCCATGCGCCCCGAGGAGTGGTTCCCGATGAAGCGCACGGGGTCAATGGCCTCATGCGTGGGGCCTGCTGTGATCAGCACGCGACGTCCCTCGAGGTCGAGGCTCTCGGTGAAGTAGTCCTCCAGGATGGAGACGATGACCTCGGGCTCCTCCATGCGTCCCTTGCCTACGAGGTGGCTGGCGAGCTCGCCCGACTGGGACTCGATGATATAGTTCCCTCGCTGGGCGAGCAGCTCGAGGTTGTCGAGGGTGGAGGGATGTGCCGCCATGTCGAGGTCCATAGCGGGGGCGACGAAGACGGGAGCCTTCATCGAGAGGTAGGTCGTGATGAGCATGTTGTCTGCTACACCATGGGCCATCTTCCCGATGGTGGCAGCCGTAGCAGGCGCTATGACCATAGCGTCGGCCCAGAGACCGATATCTACGTGGCTATTCCATGTGCCGTCTCGACCGCTGAAGAACTCGCTGATGACGGGCCGTGAGCTCAGTGCCGAGAGCGTGATCGGGGTGATGAACTCCTTCCCCGCTGGGGTGATGACGATCTGTACCTCCGCCCCTGCCTTGACGAGCAGGCGGGTGAGGGTGGCTGCCTTGTAGGCTGCGATACTCCCCGAGATGCCTAGTACGATGTGCTTGCCTTGTAGTACGCCCATACTCCTTACTTCGCAATGAGGCTCTGATAGACGCGGGTGAACCAAGCCTTGGTCTCGAGGGGGAACTGTGCCCCCTGTACCCAGCCATAGTAGCCTGGGTCACGGAGCAGCACCTCCTTCAGGCGCTGCCCACGGTACTTGCCGAAGTTGATGATGATCTCGTCCTGCTCGTCGTAGGCTAGCATCCCAGCGAAGTCTACGGTGCGCCCATAGCTGGAGAACTTTGCCAGGGCTGCGATGTCATTCTGCAGCTCGTCGGGGTAGTGATCTAGCTGTGCCTGTAGCACCTCGTAGGTAGCCTGGGTGTCGGCGTCCGCAGCATGGGCGTTGGTCAGCTCCTTGCCGCAGTAGAACTTGTAGGCAGCCTCGAGGGTGCGACGCTCCAGCTTGTGGTAGATCGTCTGCACGTCCACGAAGCGGCGGTCGCTGAAGTCTACCGCGATCCCCGCCCGAAGGAACTCCTCCACGAGCATGGGCACGTCGAAGCGATTGGAATTGAAGCCAATGATGTCGCATCCGTCAATCCACTCGTAGAGGCTACGGGCTACCTGGGCGAAGGTCGGCTGGTTGGCTACATCCTCGTCGGTGATGCCATGCACCGCCGTAGCTGCGGCTGGGATGGGCATGCCGGGGTTGATGCGGCGTGTCTTGGTCTCCTCCTCGCCGTCGGGATGTACCTTGAGTATGGAGATCTCGACGATGCGGTCACGCGTGATCTGCACCCCCGTAGTCTCCAGGTCGAAGACTACGGCAGGGCGTTGGAGCTGTAGTTTCATGTCTGTCTAGATAGCCTGGCGTCTACTCGCCGATGAGCTTCATAGGGATGATGAGCGTGCAGATCTCTATGCCCTCCTCGGTCTGCAGTGGGGTGATGACCCCAGCACGCGTCTGGTCGGTGAGTGCTATCTCGATCTGCTCGCCAGCGAAGCTCTGCAGCAGGCTCTGTAGGCAGTTGTAGTCGAAGCCTATGCGTACGAGACTTCCAGCAGCCTGACCGCTGGCGGGGATGGTCTCCTCGGCAGAGGTCGAGATGTCGAAGTCCTGAGCGG
Source organism: uncultured Porphyromonas sp. (assembly GCF_938046015.1). Classification (GTDB taxonomy): domain Bacteria; phylum Bacteroidota; class Bacteroidia; order Bacteroidales; family Porphyromonadaceae; genus Porphyromonas. The sequence goes on from NZ_CALIXW010000042.1 coordinate 8,088, forward strand.
AGATACGTGCGCTGCCCTCGGTGAAGTCGAAGATGATCAGCGTGCTAGCCTTGCTGGCGAAGAGCGCCACGCGCTTGCTGGCAGAGATCAGCAGCGGCAGGTCGACGGTGATGTGATGGGCCGAAGAGGGCGGGATGACCGAGTTGTAGTTGGGGTACTTCCCCTCCAAGAGGCGTGCCGTGAGCTCGACGTGGGGGAGCTCGAAGGAGACGTTCTGCTGGTTGAATCGGATACGTACCACACCCGTCTCCTTCACTAGGAGGTAGCGGGAGAGGAGCGCCGCGATGCGCGAGGGAAGGCAGAAGGACATCTGCTGCCCGCTCTTGATGTTATTGTCCGTATAGCGTACGAGGATGCGTCCGTCGGAGGCTACGGCCACGAGCTTCTCCTCGAAGAAGTCGAGGAAGACCCCCGTCATGATGGGGCGGCGCTCGTTGTCGCTAGCGGCGAAGACCGTCGACTCAATGGCGCGGAGCAGCGCGGGGGCGGGCAGCTCGATGCTGTGCTCGGGGTCGAAGGCGATGGACTCGGGGAAGCTGTCGCTATCGATGGCGAGGAAGCTGTAGTGTCCGTTGCTGTAGACGAGGTTGGCCTTGCCCTCCTGTACCTCCAGCTCGATGGGCTGATCGGGGAGCTCACGTAGAGCGTTGAGGATGGTGTCTGCGCGTACGGCGAAGCTGCCATCACCCTCGAGGCTCTCGACGGAGAGCCTGCTGGTCATGCGATTGCTCTGATCTGCAGCTACGAGGGTTAGCTCTGCTCCGGATAGCGAGAAGAGGATATTCTCCAGTACAGGTACGGCTGCACTGCTCTTGCTATTGATTACCTTGGCTACGGTCTGTAGCTGCTGGTAAAGCTCATTGCTGGATACTACGAACTTCATTGCGTCTATGTTGTATTATGTGTCTCGCAAATATACGCCTTTTGCCCCAATGCGCCCTAAGGCTAAGCGCTCGGGCAGGGGCAGGCTCTTCTCCTCCCTGCTCCTCCCTGGGGCGTAGCTCAGGGGCAGAGAGCCCCCAGCCTCGTGCAGGTATAGGCTAAGGCCTCCCGAGGGATATCAGTCAGTCCGCTGAGGGACGTCCATCACGGGCACGAGGGCTATCAGTCACGCTGCTGAGGGATATCCCTCGCAGAGCTCAAGGGAGGATGCCGCTTTGCTTCGCCTCCTGGCTCGCTCCGTTGTGACTGAGGCTTGGGCTCGCTGCTGGCGCTCTTCGACCTCCTTGCCTCCCTACGTCTACTCCTTATTATATATAGGAGAGGCTAAGCGGGAGAGAGGGCCTCGGCGAGCTCGATGAGGCGGGCGAGGGTCTTGCGGTTGCGTGTCGTGGCGGTGATCTTCAGCTTCTTCTCTACGAAGTTATTGCTGAGCTTGGAGCGGCTGGCATCCGTGGGGATATAGAGGTAGAGGCGTCCCGCGACGACGCGCAGCTCCTCGGCTCCGTAGTCCTCCTCGCATAGTGCCGCGAGCCGCTCGGGGTCGATCGTGTCCATCGTCGTGGGGTAGAAGACCCGCTCCTCGAGGTAGTCCGCACCGAAGGGACTGGAGGCGAGGTGCGCCCGCAGCTCCTCAGCCGTGGTCGTGATGACGCCGAGCTCGGCTCCGCAGTAAGCACGTATGATCTCGGCGATACGTGTGGAGGTCTGCTCTGGTGAGTGGGGGGAGCGCAGGACGATATTCCCGCTTTGGATGTAGGTCGTGACGTCGGCGAACTCTGCCGCCTCGATGGCTTCACGGAGCTCGGCCATCTTGGGGATGCGGTTCTTGCCACTCGGCATCACGCCTCTGAGGAGTACAATGTAGCTATGCATCGGTCTTGGTAAAGATAATGCCCCCGCGAGCTCTCTCGGAGGGAGCTGCGGGGGCATTGTCAGGTGAATGGCCTTAGCCCTCAGTCGAAGGAGCTATGCAGGCGCAGAAGGAGGGGACGAGATTGCGGTCCCCGAAGCCGTTGTCGATACGTGCGACGTTGATCCAGAACTTGTTCTCACGCAGATAGGGCAGTGGATAGGCTGCCTTCTCGCGTGGGTAGCTGTGGCTCCAGCTGTCGGAGACGATCTCGTACTCGGGGTGCGGGGCATTCTTCAGGACGTTGTCCTCGGCGTCTACGCGCCCTTCCTTGACCTCCTGGATTTCCTCCCAGATGCACTGCATGACCTCGAGGAAGCGGTCTAGCTCGGCCTTGCTCTCACTCTCCGTGGGCTCGATCATCAGCGTGCCGTGGACGGGGAAGGAGAGGGTGGGTGCGTGGTAGCCGAAGTCCATGAGGCGCTTGGCGATGTCGCTCTCATCGACCCCGCAGGTATCCTTGAGGCGGCGGCAGTCGAGGATGAGCTCGTGCCCGACGCGTCCCGTGGCGCCCGTGTAGACGATGCCGTAGGTATCCTTGAGGTGGACGGCCAGATAGTTGGCATTGAGGATAGCCGTGCGTGTCGAGCGCTCCAGACCCTTCGCGCCCAGCAGACGGATGTAGGCGTAGGAGACGACGTCGATCCCAGCGCTGCCCAGCGGAGAGGCCGCTACGACATTACCCTCGATGGGCTCGAAGTCTACGCCGTAGCCGTGGGTGGGCTGGTAGGGAGCGAGGGCCTCAGTCATGCAGATCGGGCCGCTGCCAGGGCCACCACCGCCGTGAGGGATGGCGAAGGTCTTGTGCAGATTGAGGTGGCAGACGTCGGCACCGATGAAGCCCGGGTTGGTGAGGCCTACCTGAGCGTTCATGTTCGCCCCATCCATGTACACCAGCGCGCCGCAGTCGTGGACGCGCTTGCAAAGGTCGATGATGTTGGTCTCGAAGATCCCGTGCGTGCTGGGATAGGTGATCATCATCGCTGCCAGGCTGTCGCGATGCTCCTCGGTCTTCTTCATGAAGTCGTCCCAGTCGACGTTGCCCTGCGCGTCGCAGGCTACGATGACGCACTGGTAGCCGCACTGCGAGGCCGAGGCGGGATTGGTGCCGTGAGCGGAGGCAGGTAGGAGGACCTTGTCTCTATGCCCACCGCCATGCGCCTCATGGTAGGAGCGTATGGTGCGCAGACCTGCGTATTCGCCCGCTGCCCCAGAGTTGGGCTGGAGGGAGACGACGGGTAGGCCCGTGATCGTCGCTAGCAGCTCCTTGAGGTTCTCCAGCAGCTCCAGCGAGCCTGCCACCTGGTCCTCGGGGGCGTAGGGATGGATGTTGCAGAAGGCGGGATTGCTCAGCGGGATGACTTCGCTGGCGGCATTGAGCTTCATCGTACAGGAGCCGAGGGAGATCATCGAGTGCGCCAGGGAGATGTCCTTACGCTCGAGGCGCTTGATGTAGCGCATCATCTCGGTCTCGGTGTGGTACTTGTTGAAGACCTCGTAGGAGAGGAAGGGCGAGGTGCGCAGATGCTTGCGCTGGATGTAGATGCTGTGCTCGCTGACCTCGTCGTTGAAGTTGCTCTCCTTGCCGAGCGCCGAGGCGAAGATATAGCAGAGCACGCTCAGATCCTCGGGCAGGGTAGTCTCGTCGATGCTCAGAAGGACGACACAGCCGCAGGGTGCGTAGAATAGATTGACGCGGCACTCAAGGGCGAGCTCGCGCAGCTTGTCGGCGAAGCCAGCTTCCTCAGGCAGGACGACACAGAGCGTGTCGAAGAAGTCCTCATGCAGCAGACGGTAACCCAGATCGCGCAGCTTGCCCGCGAGGAAGCCCGCGTAGGAGTGTACGCGGCGAGCGATATGCTTTAGCCCTTCGGGGCCGTGGTAGACGGCGTAGAAGCCGCTCATCGACGCCAGCAGGGCCTGTGCCGTACAGATGTTGCTCGTGGCGCGCTCACGCTTGATGTGCTGCTCGCGCGTCTGCAGCGCTAGGCGGTAGGCCTCCTTGCCCATGCGGTCCTTACTTAGGCCGATGATGCGGCCGGGGAGGGTACGCTTGTACTCCATGCGACAGGCGATATAGCCCGCCGAGGGGCCACCGAAGTACATGGGGATACCGAAGCGCTGTGCCGAGCCGAAGACGACATCTGCTCCCCATTCGCCTGGAGGTGTCAGGAGCACCAGCCCGAGGAGGTCAGCAGCGACCCCCACCTTGATATCCGCCTCGTGAGCCTTGGTGACAAAGTCGCTGTAGTCGTTGACTCCACCCATAGCCCCTGGGTACTGGACGATAGCGCCGAAGTAGTCTGCCCCGAAGTCAAAGTCCTGCCACTTGCCTAGTACGACCTCTATACCCTGCGGGATGCAGCGCGTGGTGATGACGTCGCGCGTGGAGGGGAAGACATCCTTGTCGACGAAGAGGCGACGGGCTCCTGCCTTCGTCTTGGCCTTGCTGCGCTCATTGAAGAGCAGGAAGGCGGTCTCCGCCCCAGCCGTAGCCTCGTCGAGCAGAGAGCAGTTGCTCAGCGGTAGCGCCGTGAGGTCCGTGATGACGGACTGGAAGTTGAAGAGCGCCTCGAGGCGTCCCTGAGAGATCTCTGCCTGATAGGGCGTGTAGGAAGTGTACCAAGCGGGGTTCTCCAGCACATTACGCTGGATGACGGGGGGGAGGACGGTGTCGTACCAGCCCTGACCGATGTAGGAGGTGAAGACCTCATTCTTGGAGGCGAGGTCGGCGATATGCTCGGCGAACTCCCGCTCCGTCATAGGATCGGGTAGGTCAAGGGGCTCGGAGAGACGGATGTTATCGGGGAGGGTCTGGGCGATCAGCTCATCGAGGGTCTTGACCCCGATGGTGCGTAGCATCTCCTCGGCATCCTGGGCTCCTACGCCGATATGGCGGAGGGAGAAGTCATTGGTGTTCATAGGCGAACGGTACTATAGTGATAATGTTAGTGAGTCAAGGTCTGTAGCTGGACTACAGCGTACCAAAGGTACATATTTCGCTGTTAGTCCCCAAACCGCCCAGTCGCCTCCCACCAGCCGTCCCAAGACTGCCTCCATAACACCTCCCTTACCCTTCGTCTTCGTCCCGAGCTATACTGTGTTAGGACTCATCTTTAGCCTTCCCGAGCCTCAAAACTTGTGGAGCGAGGGCGAGGGATGGGGCTGACGGAGCTGAAGGATAAGGGGGACGGGCAAAAGTAATATAATAATCGGCGGAAAGTAATATAATAATTCTCCGAAAGTAATATAATAATTGATCAAAAGTAATATAAGAAATCTCAGTGAAGGATATCCCTCAGCTCAGTCCGCCCTAGCTCGGAGCTCGGTGGAGGCCAGCTCGTAGCAGGCCGCAGGGCTTGTCCGAGTCACTGCCGTGCGGTGACTCAGCCTCGTGGTGGCGAGGGCTAGGCTCAGCAGAATCCTTATCTTTGCGTTATCAGTCACACAAGTCAACCTATACATATATATAGTATGAAGCGATGGATTAGCCTTTGGCTCCCCTGCCTCGCCCTAGGGATGAGCGTGCTCGCGAGCTGTAAGAGCTCGGGCAGTAGCGCCCTGCAGCAGAAGGCCACGGGGAAGCCCGGCGAGCTGATGCTCGTCATGGACAAGCAGTACTTCGAGGCTCCTATGGGGCTCAAGCTCTACGATCTTCTCGAGGACGACGCGCCCTCCCTGCCGCAGGCCGAGCCCAGCCTGCGCATCTCGCGTGTGCCGACACAGTCCTTCACGGGCTTCATGCAGCTGGTGCGCAATGTCCTCATCGTCGACGTAGACAAGGATCGCTACACGACGACCTCGATGAAGTACAGCTACGACGACTGGGCCAAGGGACAGGTTGTGATGCGCATGACCTCACCCAGCCCCGACTCGATCATGAGCTATCTGGATAGTAAGGGCGAGGGGATCATGAACGTCTTCGTACGCCACGAGCTCTTCCTCTTCGGCGAACTGCTAGCCAAGCAGTACAGCGCGCGTGCCCAGCACTTCACCGATAGCCTCTTCGGACGTAACATCAACGTCCCTGAAGACATCCGCAATCAGAAGGTGGCGAAGGACTTCCTCTGGATGTCCAACTCCTCCATGCGCTCGCGTCACGATATCCTCGTCTATAGCTACCCCTACACGGGGCCTAAGAGCATGGGGCTCGATGCCCTCGTGGCTAAGCGCGACAGCGTACTGCGGACCAATATCGCAGGCGAGTTCGAAGGCAGCTACCCCTGCACGGAGCAGAACTATGGCCTGCTCTACCGTCGCGTACAGCTCCCTGGAGAGGAGAGCCCACGCGCCGAGGTGCGCGGCCTGTGGAAGATGACGGGCGGCGCCATGATGGGCGGGCCCTTCGTCAGCCACGCGATCCTAGACAAGGCCGCCCAGCGTGTCCTCGTCTTCGAGGGCTTCGTCTACCGCCCCAACGAGGACAAGCTGCACCTCATCCGCATGATGGAGGCAGCGCTCTACAGCCTACGCCCCAGCAGCGTCAAGACCTTCGACCCTGAGCTCATCCTCAAGGTTGCTTACACTAAGGGCTTCTAGCGAGAGATGGCAGCACGACGTATCAAGGTCGCCATCACGCACGGCGATATCAATGGCATAGGCTACGAGCTCCTCTTCAAGATCTTTGCCGATGAGCGCATGACCGAGCTCTGCACGCCCGTACTCTATGGCTCGGAGGCTGCAGCCCAGTGGTGGCAGCGACAGCTCCAGCTGGAGCAGCCCGTGAGCTGGCAGCTTATCACAGGCGCCGAGGAGGCACGGGAGGGACAGCTCAACCTCATCGACTGCGCAGGCGCGCACAAGGTAGAGGTACATCCTGGGGAGGCCCATGAGGAGGCGGGGATGCTGGCCTTCGAGGCGCTCGAGCGGGCTACGGCTGACCTGCGCAATGGCCTCTGTGACGTCCTCGTCACGGCTCCGATCAATAAGGCCGTCATGCCGCAGCAGCTCTTCCCCTTCAAGGGGCATACCGATTACCTCGATGCCCTCGGGGCAGTGACGCCTGGTGAGAGCCTCATGGTACTTGGGGCTCAGGACTGCCGCGTAGCGCTGGCGACGACGCATATCCCTGTGTCGGAGGTCGCCCGTAGTCTCAGTGAGGAGCTTATCCTGACGAAGCTCCGCCTGCTGGAGCAGGGCCTGCAGCGCGACTTCGGCATCATTAAGCCTCGTCTAGCGGTGCTGGCGCTGAACCCACACGCGGGGGACAAGGGGCTGATCGGCAAGGAGGAGGACACCATCATCCGTCCCGCCCTGCAGCGTGCCTCCGAGGCGGGGCAGCTCGTCTTCGGCCCTTATCCCGGGGATGGCTTCTGGGGGAGCGCCCAGGTGGACAGCTTCGACGGTATCCTAGCCATGTACCACGATCAGGGACTGGCGCCCTTCAAGGCGCTCTATATGAACGAGGGGGTCAACGTGACGCTGGGGCTACAGTTCGTACGCACCTCTCCTGACCACGGCACAGGCTACGACATAGCGGGCAAGGGGATCGCTGACCCCACCAGTCTACGTACGGCCATCTACTGGGCGCTGGATATCTATCGCTGCCGTCAGCGCTATGACGAGGCGACACGCTACCCCCTACGCCGTCACTACCACAATAGGGGCCGCGACGATGAGCGTATAGACCTCAGCGCCGTGCGCGACGACTACTAGCGCCTGCCTCCCCTTAGCTATAATCTATGAGTGCCCCCCCGCTAAAGATCTACACCGCCTCGGCAGGCTCGGGTAAGACCTATGCCCTCGTACGCGAATACCTGCGTCTCGCACTCGACGGAGACCCGCGCAGCTACCAAGGCATACAGGCTGTGACCTTCACCCGAAAGGCCACTGCGGAGATGAAGGAGCGTATCCTAGAGGAGCTCCATCAGCTGAGCCAAGGGCGCTCTCGTATGGCAGCCGAGCTCCTCAGGGAGCTCGGCTGCTCCTCGTCTGAGCTGGAGCGTCGCGCTCGCCTCATGCTGCGCACGCTGCTCGAGGAATACCAGCGCTTCAGGATACGCACGATCGACTCCTTCTTCCAGGAGCTCATCCGCAGCTTTGCCCATGAGCTTGGGCACAGCGGAGCGCTGCGTCTGGAGACGGATACGGCCTACGTCCACAGCTACGCCATCCAGGCTCTCTTCGCCGACATCGACCAGGGCAAGGCCGACAAGACCCTTAGGGACTGGATCATGCACCTAGCCCTGGATAGCATAGACCAAGGGCGGAGCATACGGGTTGAGACAGGGTTGAAGAACTTCGCAGGGCAGCTAGAGCGCGAGGCTGTGAAGAAGCAGCTGATCGCGGGCACCTTCCCTCATCACGAGGATCTGGACGCTCTGGAGCAGAGCCTCCGAGCCTATCGCGCCTGGGCTAAGGCAGAGGTCATGCGCATCTATCAGGGCTTCCTAGAGGAGCTGCAGCGGGCAGGGCTGACGCTCCAGGACCTCAGCTACGGCGAGCAGGGGGCGCTGGCAGCAGTGCTCCATGCCGCGAAGCTCGAGGGGACGAGCCTGCTCAAGGCTAAAGCCCCCCTGATGAGTGCCAAGCGCTGGCAGGAGTGGAAAGCCAAGGACTACAGCGCTGAGGCGCTGCTCAAGAAGGGGCAGGAGGGCAAGGCCGCAGGGCTCTCTGCGACGACCTTAGCAGAGCTCGGGAAGGCCTTCGACCAGCTCTGCCGCGACCATGCCCCTAGCCTCGAGGCGGTGACAGCGATGCTCAGGCAGCTGAGCTTCTACCGTCTCCTCATCAAGATCAAGGAGAAGCTGGACACGCTGCGCAATACGGAGCGCCTCAGCGTGCTGAGTGACGCGCCTACTCTGATCGCCCACCTGCTGCGGCATGTCGACCCCGGGCAGTCGCCCTTCTTCTACGAGCGTATCGGCACGCGTATCGCGCACCACATGATCGACGAGTTCCAGGACACGAGCCAGATGCAGTACGAGAACTTCCTCCCGCTGCTGCGCGAGGCCGTGGGCAACGGGCAGGACAGCCTCCTCGTTGGGGATGCCAAGCAGAGCATCTACCGCTTCCGCAATGCCGATAGCAGGCTCCTCTCGTCCGTCGGGAGCTACTTCGGCGAGGAGGCCGCCGAGACCATACCGTTGGATACGAACTGGCGAAGCACCCCTGAGGTCATCCACTTCAACAACACCCTCTATCCCGAGCTGGCACGCCTCTTAGCCGATCAGCAGCAGGTCGAGGAGAGTGGGCTCGGGGCGGCAGAGCAGCAGCGGCTGCGCCAGCTCATCGATCAGTCCTTCGGCATCTACAGCACCGAGCAGGTCGCCCAGCAGGTGCCCGAGGCACATGCCGAGCGTGCGGGGCTCGTCGCGTTGCACTATGTCGACCTCAGCGGAGCGCAGGAGGCGGAGCCTGAGCCCTCCGAGGCTGAAGGGAGTGAAGAGGGCGAAGTCGATGCCAGCAGCTACCGATCTATCATCCCCGTCATCCTTGACCTCCAGCACCGCGGCTATCGTCCCTGCGATATCGCTATCCTGGTGCGCGGCAGCAAGGAGGCTCAGGCTATCGCCAAGGTGCTGCAGACGACCGTCCTCACAAGAGAGGAGGCCGAGCGCTGTAGCCTCGACTTCACCTCTCAGGAGGCCCTCATCTTAGGTGGAGCCTATAGTGTAGGCTTCCTCATCGCTGTCTTCCGCTACATCGCCCAGCCTTTGTCGCGCTACCATCGTACGTACCTACAGCTCTACTACGAGCAGCTACGCCTGCAGAAGGGGCAGGAGTTAGGGTACGAAGAGGCTCCTCATCTCCCCGAGCTCGAGGAGGCGGGGGAGCTCGCTGAGTCCTTCCTCGCGACGCTGGCGCATGCTGGGCGGCGTGGACTCTTCGAGCTCGGCGAACTGCTGATCCATTACTTCGGTCGCCTGCTCCTTGAGGCGGAGGAGGCCTACGTGATCTTCTTCCTCGAGCTCCTCCAGCAGCACGAGGCGCATGAGGGCTCGGATCTAGCGGCCTTCCTCAGCTACTGGGATGAGCGCGGATCGGGGCTGACCATTGTCGCCCCAGAGGACGAGCGCAACCTCCGCCTCATGACGATCCACAAGTCCAAGGGGCTGGACTTCCCCGCTGTCCTGCTCCCTGACCTCGACTGGAAGATCTATGACGGAGGGCGGCGAGCTGAGATGCTGTGGTGCCCCCTCAAGCGGGAGCGCTTCCCCGAGGAACTCCAGCTGCCTATGCGCCGCGATGAGGAGCTGGGGGCGGTGCCGCGCGTGGCCTACGTCCCCGTGGAGGCGACCAGTAGCCTCGCCTATAGCACCTTTGCCCCCGAGTACTATGAGGATCGTGTGAACCGCGCCCTAGATGCCCTCAATCTCCTCTATGTGGCGACGACACGCCCCGCCCGAGAGCTCCATCTGTGGCTGCCTCAGCCCGAGGAGGCCAAGGAGAAGCCCCAGGCAAGCACAGTGGCCGAGCTCCTCACGATACTGGGGCTAGAGGAATTGCTCTCGAGCCTCGGAGGCTCCTCCCCGCGCTTTGTGACGACCCCAGCTACAGATCCGCTGGCCTATAGCCTACCCGAGCTCCCAAGCTATAGCCCGAAGGGAACAGCGGCGGAGGAAGGTCAGCCCCTGCGTATCCAGCAGCTAGAGGCCTATCCCTCGAGTCGGCGTATCGCTGTCCTTAGGGAGGGCCTGGACCACTTCATCGAGGACAGCCCCATACGCAATGGCCGTGTGATGCACGGCATCCTCGAGCGTATCACGACGACGGCTGATATCTCCGCTGCCCTGGATGAGGCGGTGCTGGATGGCCTCGTCAGTGAGGAGCACCGTCCCAGCATCCAGGTGCAGCTCGAGGCGATCACGACTGCGGAGGCGACGCGGCGCTGGTTCGACGGATCGGGACGTGTGCGTACCGAGGCTACGATCATCGGTGGGGAGCGTCACGAGGTACGCCGCCCAGATCGTATCGTCTTCTACGAGGACGAGCAAGGGGAGCGGGTCGAGCTGGTAGACTATAAGTTCGGCAAGCCTCAGCCTGGCTATCCCGCGCAGGTGCGCCGCTACATGCAGCTGATGCGTGCTATGGGCTACGAGCGCGTGACGGGCTACCTCTGCTACATCACCGAAGGCGAACTCCAGGTCAAGCTCATTAGCTAGCCTGCCCCTCGCAGGTGCTTGAGGTGAGCTCCTTGGCAACTCCTTCCCTAATTACGGAAGCCGCCCCGAGTCCTCTACGGAGGTCTCGGGGCGACTGCCTTTTTAGGGCTTGCCTCACTTAGGCTAGGGGGAATGTGCCTCTTAGTCTTTGCTTTGGCTACCTCGCCTTGTTCTGTTAGGATAGGTTTGAGTTCTCATCCAAGGTATCCCAGCCAAGGAGCTAAGTGAGTCAAGTGCTTCGTCCTAGTGCTTTGAGGGATATCAGTCAGGGTGCTGAGGGACGTCCTTCACGACGCTCAGGGATAGCCGTCAGCTCCCTGACTGATATCCCTCACGAGCCTCCTCCCTAGAGGGGCGTGCTGCTTGGGACTGCTTCGTCTAGCTGCTCTCCACAAGGGAGAGGCAGGGGCTGCGACCGCATCACAGCTTACCCAATGCTTGTGCTTTGCTGACTGAGGAGAAATCGTACCTTTGTCGTGACAGAGCTCTCGCTTGGGCTCTGACAAAGGAACAAGTAACCCACATTATTTGGAAAGGTATGAAGAAGATGATTCTCGCCGCAGCGCTCGCTGTAGCTGCGGTCGGATCCCTACAGGCACAGCATCATCCCGAGGGACAGAGTCCTAAATGTCCACGGAGCTGTCTCCCCTTGACTCCCAGCTGCTGCAAGGGACAGTCTGGACTCAAGGCAAGCAAGGGTAAGGTGACCACTGAGTTCGCCCTCTCACTCAAGGGGAGTAATCCTTTGCTGCAGCTGCAGGGCGGGTCACAGGTCTCGGGATTCGGTACGGGCGCGCTGCGTGCCCGCTACTTCCTACAGGATCAGCTAGCGCTACGTGGTAGCCTAGGGCTCGGCATCACGAGCGAGGAGGTGAATTCTCAGGAGGTGAGCAGCACGCTCTTTGACCTCGGCCTTGGTATCGAGAAGCACTTCGGCGGTACGCGTCGCCTATCCCCCTATGTAGGTGCCGACCTCAAGCTCTCGCTGCTGAACGCTGATACGAATGGCAGCGGCATCCATACGAATCAGCGCGAGGGGCATACCGTCGGGCTGAACCTCCTGCTCGGTGCAGACTACTATGTCCTGCCTAAGATCTACGTCGGGGCAGAGGCTGGCCTTGGGCTGCACGTGGGGAGTATCGAGGCCGGAGGCCAGAAGGCTAGCTTCACCAACGTAGCTACCGGCATGCTCGGTGGCGTGCGCATCGGCTTCATCTTCTAGGACAGGCTTAGCTGCCGTCCTCTACGAAGCATAACTATAAGGGGGCGCTCTCCAGCTGGAGAGTGCCCCCTTGATACTTGTATGAGCTTAACTGGGCGGCTAGGCTTCCTCAGCCTCTTCGTCGAGGAGCTCCTGACTGTAGCCTACCAGGTGACGGAGGTTGTTGAGCAGCTCATTGGTCTCGATGAGGAGGTTGAGGTAGACGAGAGAGGCGCGCAGATCCTCGCGGGCGATCTTGTGGGTGCGCTTCATCTGCGTCTTGCGCATGTCCTTAACGACGTTGCGCAGCTCCTTCCCCATGTTCTTAGCCTTCTTGGCATCCTCCATACGCTCGCTGGCGATGAGCTGATGCACCTGAGCTATGTAGTCCACGACACGGTCGCGGATGGGCTCGAACTCCTCACGGTAGGGCGCAGGGATGGGGTTGAAGTTGTTGTCCACGTGCTCGAAGCCGACTTCCGCCGCGCGCTCGAGGGCGTAGATCATCTGTAGGCAGGTGTTGGCCCCGAGGTGGAACCACATGTTGCGCTCCAGTACATCCTCGTCGGAGGCCATACGGCGCAGCCCGATGGTCTCCTTGCGGCGCATGGTCTTGAAGGCGCGCTTGTGGTTCTCTAGGTGCTGGCGCAGCTTGCGCAGGGTCTTGAGATCCTCGTGGAAGATACCATTCGTCAGGGCTAGGTAGTCGGCACTGACTCGGTCGAGGAGCGTCGTCTGATTGAGGCGCACGTGCTCGGAGAGGAGCGTCCACATACGCTCGGGCGTCTCAGCATTGAGGATAGCGACGAAGAGCTCATCGTCACCATCGTCCTTCTTACGCTTGAGTAGGTGCGAGTTGAAGAGTAGGAAGAGGGCCACCCCGATCAGCACTACCATAGCGGGGAAGCCTCCGTAGCGCATGATCGTGGCGATGACCATGGCGATGATGAAGGCGGCGCCAGCGGTGACGAACCAGCCCCCGATGACACTCATCACCCCCGTCAGGCGTCCCACGGCGCTCTCACGTCCCCAGGCACGGTCGGCGAGCGAGGAGCCCATGGCGACCATGAAGGTGACGTAGGTCGTCGAGAGGGGGAGCTTCAGCGAAGTACCGACGGCAATTAAGAGACCTGAGAGGACGAGGTTGACCGAGGCACGTACGAGGTCGAAGGCTGCGCCCTGCTCGAGGGTCAGCTCCTGCTTGTTGAAGCGCGAGTCGATCCACAGGCGTACGCGGCTGGGTATGGCATGCTCGAGGAAGTTGCCGATACCGCTGCTCGTGCGTACGAGGCCACGGGCGATGCGGGAGGAGCCGAAGGTCTCCTCACCGTCGTCCTGACGGGAGAGGTTGACCGAGGTCTTGATGACATTCTGCGCACTCTTGGAGAAGAAGAGGGCCAGTGTCATGATGATGCCCGATCCGAGGAGGAAGATGTAGGGGGTCTTGGCAGGGAGATTATTGGCCGCCATGAGGTAGCTGTCGTAGGCTCCATTGCCATTGGCCACGTAGTCCTGATAGGCTGAGAGCCCCGAGAGAGGTACCCCGATGAAGTTCACCAGGTCATTTCCCGCGAAGGCAAGGGAGAGGGCCAGCGTACCCGCCAGGACGATGATCTTGAGGATATTGATGCCGCACCAGTGCAGGACCTGCATCAGGGCGATGCTCACGGCGAGGCAGTAGCAGACCAGCTCTCCCGTGTGGGTATTGACCCAGTCCTTATAGGCGAAGGTCGACTCCTGCAGCCCCTTGATGAGCATGAAGTAGACGATGGAGGTCAGGGCTATGCCACCGAAGATCCCTGCTAGGTAGGGGAGTGTCTTCTTATAGTTGAAGGAGAAGAGCACACGCGTGATCCACTGCACGACCGAGCCAAAGAAGAAGGCTACAGCCACAGAGAGGAAGATGGCGATGATGACCTGCAGCGCCTTCGAGGTGTTCAGCATCTCGAGCATGGGCAGCGAGGGGTCGTCAATGCTCTTGAGCATAGCCATGCAGAAGGCTGCACCGAGGATCTCGAAGACCATGGATACCGTCGTCGAGGTGGGCAGCCCGAGCGTGTTGAAGATATTGATAAGGATGATGTCCGTGACGACCGCTGTGAGGCAGATCGTCATCACCTCCTGGAAGGTGAAGTAGGCGGGGTTGTAGATCCCGTTGCGCGCTACGTCCATCATCCCGTTACTGAGCGATGCCCCGAGGAAGATCCCTACGGCTGCTACCCCAAGGACGACCTTGAAGGGAGCTGCCTTAGCCCCAATAGCAGAGTTCAGGAAGTTCACAGCGTCGTTGCTCACTCCCGCCACTAGGTCGAAGCAGGCCAGGATCAAGAGGAAGCCCAGGATGCAGATGAAGATAATTTCCATTACACGAGATAGAGAATATGCTAGAGAGTAGTGGTGAATGTCTGTATTATGTCAGGGGGAAGAGGTCCTCTACTGGGCCCGCCGCTGTCGTAGACTCATCTGCCGAAGGAGTAGGTGACGCGGAGCCGATGAGCTCGAGGAAATCCGCTTCACTGAGGATGGTGATGCCGAGCTGCTCGGCCTTTGCGAGCTTCGCAGGGCCCATATTGGCTCCCGCTAGGACGTAGTCTGTCTTGCTCGAGATCGAGGAACTGTTCTTGCCGCCCAGCGACTCGATCATCTGCTTGTACTCCTCACGGCTGTGCTGGGTGAAGACTCCGCTGATGACGAAGCTCTTCCCCTCGATCTCTGCGTGCGCCTTCACCTCTAGGGGCTCCTCCTCGGGGAGGCGCTCCAGACTGAGGCCGAGCGTGTGGAGCTCAGCGATGAAGCGACAGTTGTCCTCCGAGGCGAAGAAGTCCACAACGCTCTGGGCGATGACCTTGCCGATATCGGGCAGCTGGGTCAGCTCCTCGACGCTGGCCTTGGAGAGGGCGTCGACACTCGGATAGTAGCGTACGAGGGTCTTGGCCACCGTCTCACCGACGAAGCGGATGCCGAGGCCGAAGAGGAGGGCACGCAGGGGGCGCTCCTTGGAGGCAGCGATGCTCTCCACGAGGCGCGAGGCGCTGCGCTGCTGGAATCCCGGCAGTCCCAGCAGATCCTCTACGCTTAGTCTATAGAGGTCGGCGATATTCTTGACGAGGCCGTGCTCGAAAAGCAGCGCGATCGTCTCCTCCCCGATGTGGATGTCGGCAGCCTTGCGCCCAGCGTAGTGCTCGATACGTGCGGTCTGCTGGGGAGGGCAGCCCATCTGATTGGTGCAGTAATAGGCGGCCTCGCCCTCGGTACGATGTAGTGGGGCGCCGCAGGCAGGGCAGTGGGTCGGAAAGAGGACGCGGGCTGCGCCGGGCTGACGCTCCTCGGAGGCGACGCCCACGATCTTGGGGATGATCTCACCGCCCTTCTCCACGAAGACTTGATCCCCGAGGTGGAGGTCAAAGGAGGCGATGAAGTCGGCATTGTGTAGCGAGGCGCGGCGCACCTGTGTCCCCGAGAGGCTGACAGCATCGAGGTTGGCCACGGGGGTGACTGCCCCTGTGCGCCCGACCTGGAAGTCTACGGAGCGGAGCGTCGTCTTAGCCTGCTCGGCGGCGAACTTATAGGCAATAGCCCAGCGCGGGCTCTTGGCCGTGTAGCCCAGTTCCTCCTGCTCGGCGATGGAGTCGACCTTGAGCACGACGCCATCGGTAGCTACGGGCGCTTGATAACGAGCCACCTCCCAGTGGTCGAGGAACTCTAGGATGGCCTCGAGACTCGTACACTGCTGGATGGCGTGCGAGACCTTGAGTCCCCAGCTGCGGCAGAGCCCGAGACGCTCATAGTGGCTGTCGGGGAGCTCGGGGTGGGCGGGGACGTAGTAGAAGTAGGCGTCGAGCCTGCGCTCGGCGACGACCTCGGGGTCGAGCTGCTTGAGCGTGCCGCTAGCTGCATTGCGCGGGTTGGCAAAGAGCGGTAGGCCTTCGGCTGCTCGTGCCGCATTGATGCGGTCGAACTCTGCGAAGGGCAGCAGGATCTCTCCGCGTACCTCAAGTTCGTCCGGCCAGCCTGTACCCTGTAGGCGCAGAGGGATGGAGCGGATCGTACGTACGTTCTTCGTCACGTCGTCGCCCATAGTCCCATCGCCGCGGGTGATGGCCTGCGTGAGGCGGCCCTGTTCGTAGATGAGTGAGATGGAGAGACCGTCGTACTTCAGCTCCGCGTCGATCGTGAAGCGCTTGCCGCCGAGCTCCTTCTCCACGCGCTGGTAGAAGGCCTCGACCTCCTCATAGCTGTAGGTGTTGCCTAGGGAAAGCATGGGGTAGCGGTGTGCTACCTGGACGAAGCCCTCCGTATTATCCGAGCCCACGCGCTGCGTCGGGGAGTCGGGGGTGATCAGCTCGGGGTGCTGCTGCTCTAGAGCCTCGAGCTCCTTGATCAGCTGATCGAAGTCGTAGTCCGATATGGTAGGGGAGGAGAGCACGTAGTAGGCATGCTCGTGCTGGGCGATGACCCTACGCAGCTCCTCGATGTGCTCCTCTATTCGTTCCATTTCTGATAGTAGAATAAGTCTTGGTAGGTCCTCGTGTCCCAGTGCCAGCGGGGGAGGCGGGCCGTCTCGACGAAGCCTAGGTCCTTGACCAGCTGCCGTGAGTGGACGTTGTCACTGAGGATCTCGGCGTAGACCTGCTCACAGCGCAGCTGCTCGAAGGCGTAGGCGATGGCACAGCTCAGTGCCTCTCGGGCGTAGCCTCGTCCTCTATACTCTGGGGCTATGTATAGACCCAGAGCAAGGCGCCGATGGATGGCTGAGTAGTCGTAGAGCATCAGGTGCCCCACAGCTGTAGCGGGGGTGTCGATGAGCTCGATGACAAGGCCCATGCAGCCCGTCTCGAGGATGTGCTGCGTCGAGGAGGTGATGTAGCTCTGGATAAAGTCAGGGGAGAGGGGGTTGATCGTCTTGCTGGAGCTCCAGGCCATGGGGTCGTTCTCCCAGCGCATGAGGTCGGGGAGGTCGGCCTGCCCAAGGGCACGTAGGCGTACGTGCTGGCCCTTCAGACGATCTTGGTGTAGCATCAGAACCTAATTGAATGGTCAAAGTCGGTGCGGCTCAGGATAGAGCGGCCCAAGGTGACCTCATCGGCATACTCGATCTCGTCCCCTATGGCGATGCCTCGGGCGATCACGGAGACCTGCACCTCGTAGCCCTGTAGGCTGCGGTGGATGAAGAAGTTTGTCGTGTCGCCCTCCATCGTCGTCCCTAGGGCTAGAATGACCTCGCGGACTTCGCCCGAGGCTACGCGTGCGATCAGTTCGTCTATGCGCAGATCCTCTGGCCCGATGCCGTCAATGGGGGAAATGACCCCGCCGAGGACGTGGTAGAGCCCGCGGTACTGCCCCGTGTTCTCGATAGCGAGGACGTCGCCCACGTGCTGCACGACGCAGACGGTAGAGCGGTCGCGCGTCGGGCTAGAGCAGATGGGGCATAGCTCGGTATCGCTGATGTTGTAGCACTCCCTGCAGTAGATGATGCCGTCACGCATCGCTACGATCGAGTCAGCTAGGCTGTGCGCCATCCCCTCGGGCTGAGCCAGGAGGTGCAGCGCTAGGCGTAGCGCGCTCTTGCGTCCTATCCCCGGGAGGGAGGAGAGCTGCTCGACAGCACGCTCGACGAGCTTGGAGGGATAGGCTGTCATGAGACTGAGGAGGCTGGGACTGTAGTGGGGGAGAAATAAAGAAGGCCTATAATCATCCTCCCTCCGAGGGGACGATGACTATAGACCTTCTGCGGAGCCTTATTCCTCTAGGCCCTCGAACTCGTTGCCCTCAGAGTCGAGGAACTTGTAGTCGAGGAAGCCGAGGCTCTCGTTAGGGGTAATACGGATACCACGGGCGATCTGTACCTTCCATCGGCGAGCGATAGACATCAGGAGGCCCTTGGTGAGGTATGCGGCCACGTAGGGATGTACGTGGACGTTGATATGAGTGATACCCAGTCGGAGGACTAGGTCTCGGAGCTTTTCTTCTAGCTGATCGGTGAAGAGGATGGAGGACTTCATCTTGCCCGTACCCAGACAGGTGGGGCAGGTCTCATCCGTATTGATCTGCGTGGCCTGACGGACACGCTGGCGCGTGATCTGCATGACGCCGAACTTGCTTAGCGGCAAGATGTTGTGGCGCGTGCGGTCCTTCTCCATGAGCTTGGTCATATGCTCAAAGAGCAGCTGCCTATTCTTCTGATCGTGCATGTCGATGAAGTCCACGACGATGATCCCGCCCATATCGCGCAGTCGTAGCTGGCGTGCGAGCTCCTCGGCAGCGATGAGGTTGACGTCGATGGCCGTCCCCTCCTGCTCGGTGCTCTTGCGGGAGCGATTGCCGCTATTGACGTCCACGACGAACATCGCCTCCGTCTGCTCGATGATGAGGTAGGCTCCGCTCTTGCAGGTGACGGTACGGCCAAAGGCAGACTTGATCTGCTTGGTCACGCCCTTCTCATCGAAGAGGGGCAGCTTGCCCGTGTAGTAGCGGACGATGTCCTCGCGGCCTGGGGCGATCTGGGCGACGTACTCTCGGATCTCCTCGTAGTAGGCCTTGTCGTTGACAATGATGCTCTGGAAGGAGGGGTTGAAGGTGTCGCGGAGGATCCCCAGCGCACGGCTGGACTCTTCGTAGACGATCTTGGGCGTCTTGGTGATCTTGGGCAGCTTCTGTATGCTCTCCTCCCAGCGGCGGATGAGGCGGCGTAGCTCTTGGTCGATCTCTGAGGCGCGCTTACCCTCTGCTGAGGTGCGTATGATGACGCTGAAGTTCTTAGGCTTCATGCTGAGCACGAGCTGCTTGAGACGCGTGCGTTCCTCGGGGGACTCGATCTTGGAGCTGACAGATACCTTGTCTGAGAAGGGGACGAGGACGAGGTCTCGTCCTGCGATGGAGATCTCCGCCGAGAGGCGAGGCCCCTTAGTAGAGATGGGTTCCTTGACGACCTGCACGAGGACGTTCTGTCCCGCCTTGATGTAGTCTGCTATCTTGCCGTCCTTGGGGAGGTCGGGGAAGCTGGGGATCTTGTGTAGGGCAGGCACGCTCTTCGTCTTCTCGATCTGCTCGAGGAAGCGCTGCTGCGCCTGATAGATCATGCCGAGATCTAGGTAGTGAAGAAAAGCATCCTTCTTATATCCCACATCGACGAAGGCCGCATTGAGTCCAGGCATCACCTTCTTGACCCGTCCGAGGTAGATATCCCCGACGGCAAAGGCTAGGTCTCTACGCTCTCTCTGCAGCTCCACGAGTTTCTGATCCTCGAGTAGAGCCATAGAGATCTCACGAGCGGAGACGTCTACGATTAGTTCACTGGTCACTGGCTGCGTCTGTTATAAATGGTGAGTAAGAGGGAGTGCTAAGAAGCGCACGAGGGGACGGAGCGAGCTCGCAAGCTGATCCAGTCCCCTCGTACAAGACATTATTTCTTCTTCTTATGTCTGTTCTTCTTCAGTCTCTTCTTACGCTTGTGCGTAGCCATCTTATGGCGCTTTCTTTTCTTTCCGCTTGGCATAGCTATTCTTATTATATGATTATGTGATGATCTGAGCTTGGTCTAGTGGGCTACTTTACCTTGGAGGCAAAGAGCTTGGAGGGCTTGAAGGCAGGGATACGGCGCTTGGGGATGATGATCGTAGTCTTCTGTGAGATGTTACGAGCCGTCTTCTCTGCACGCTCCTTGATGATGAAGCTACCGAAGCCACGGAGGTAGACATTCTCGCCACGCACTAGGGACTCCTTGACTGAGTCCATGAAGGCCTCTACAACAGCCAGCGTGGTCTCCTTATCTATACCTGTAGTCTTAGCGATGTCGCTCACCACTTCTGCTTTCGTCATAGTCGATGGGTTGTTATATGATATGAATTCTTCCTTTTTTTGCCGTGCAAATATACGGCAATTCTTTGGATAGGCAATAGATAGCGGTAGGGGAGTGCTCTTAGGGGCACTCCCCGTCTCGTAGTGCTATATGCCTAGGCCGCTCCTAGCTGAGCTCCGTAGGTAGCTCTGTACGTGCACCGAGGGAGGCGAAGTAGCACTCCAGCAGTTGCTGTGCGCCGATGAAGGAAGATAGTTCGTCGCCCAGCACCTGCTGCTCGACCTGGGGACGCAGTGCCTGCACCTCTTTATTAAGGTAGAAGGAGCTACGCAGCGCCTCGTTGATACTCTCGTACATCCACCACTTGGCCTGACGCTGACGCTTCTCATGGAAGTAGCCCGAGTCCATGGCGAAGTGACGATACTCATCGATCATATCCCAGATCTCCTTGATGCCGAGAGCGTAGAAGCCCGAGTAGGTCAACACGCGTGGACGCCAGCCCGACTCCGTGGGCGGGAAGAGGTGCAGGGCGTTGCGGAAGTGTGTAGCCGCGAGGTTGGCCTTGTCGACGTTGTCTCCGTCGGCCTTGTTGATGACGATGGCATCGGCCATCTCCATGATGCCGCGCTTGATCCCCTGGAGCTCATCCCCCGTCCCAGCGAGCTGGATGAGGAGGAAGAAGTCTACCATCGAGTGTACGGCCGTCTCGCTCTGACCGACCCCGACGGTCTCTACAAAGATCGTGTCGAAGCCCGCGGCCTCGCATAGGATGATCGTCTCGCGGGTCTTGCGCGCCACGCCCCCCAGTGATCCAGCCGTGGGGCTCGGGCGGATGAAGGCGTTCTTCTCGCGGGAGAGCTGCTCCATGCGCGTCTTGTCGCCGAGGATACTCCCGCCCGAGCGCTCACTGCTGGGGTCGATGGCGAGGACCGCCAGGCGGCGTCCCTGCTTGACGAGATGCATCCCGAAGCTGTCGATCGAGGTGCTCTTACCTGCCCCTGGCACCCCTGTGATGCCTATGCGCATGGACTTGCCCGAGTAGGGGAGGCAGCGCTCGATGATCTGCTGTGCTATGGCCTGATGTTCGGGGCGGTTGCTCTCGACGAGGGTCACGGCCTGGCTGAGACAGGTGATATCCGACTGTAGGATACCCTCGACATACTCATCTACGGTATAGTTGCGTCGTGCGACGCGGCGTAGGTTGGGGTTGATCATGGGCTTGGCACTCACCCCCTCGTTGACCTTGAGCCCGAGGTAGGCGGGGTCGTTCTCAGGATGGTGCAGCCGTTCTTCGTTGATATCCATAGGGCGCTCTATAGCTTTTGTGATGTGTGACTGATGTATATGCGAACTGTATCCAGTTCCCTCTCCATCAAAGATAAGGAAAAGCCTTGAGTCCTTGTGCGGCTGCCTTCTCAGCTCGCTGCGGCATATGCGCGCGCTACCTTAATATGGGTATGGCGCTACCTTATTATATAGGTAGGACTTAGGGCTTAGCGCCCGAGTTGGGGAGCTCCGAGCTGCGTCCTAGGATAAGCCAAGCTAAGGTGGGCGGCTCTGAGGGATATCAGTCAGTCTGCTGAGAGACGTCAGTCAGCACGCTCATGGATATCGGTCAGCTCCTTGAGGGATATCGCTTGAGAACCCTCTACCAAGGGGGGGGCGCTTCGCAGGTCACGGGAGCGGACTATTGCGTGCAAAGTCCCCTGGGAGCTTCTCCCAGGTCGTCGTTGCGTAGTAAGGAGGGTGAGGACTTTGCTCCCACTATTTGGGGCTTGGTCCTCACCCTTTGTAGTTCGCTCGTTCGCTTGCCCTTAGCCCTAGAGCTGGGAGAAGGGAGGGTGCCCTTGAGGCCTCGCTGGTAGGGGCGTTCTGAGTCTCCATAAAGCTCCTTTGTGAGCCTAATTAGTCTGATCTATGAGGGGGTGTAGGGCGAATAGCGTTAATTTGACTACCTTTGTCCCCGACTTTTCAAGGACTATATCATTCAAGTAAGTATAAAATGCTACAGCCAATTAGCAAGACAATCATCCTTCCCGATGGCAGAGAGATCGTCATCGAGACAGGTAAGCTAGCCAAGCAGGCTGACGGTGCTGTTACCCTACGCATGGGGAACACCGTCCTGCTAGCTACCGTATGCGCCGCCAAGGACGCCAACCCCGGGGTAGACTTCATGCCCCTGCAGGTGGAGTACAAGGAGAAGTACGCCGCCTTTGGTCGCTTCCCTGGAGGCTTCACGCGCCGTGAAGGCAAGGCTTCGGACTACGAGATCCTGACCTGCCGCCTCGTCGACCGTGCACTACGTCCCCTCTTCCCAGATGACTACCATGCAGAGGTCTTCGTCAACGTCATCCTCTTCTCTACCGACGGGGTAGATATGCCGGATGCACTGGCTGGGCTCGCTGCCTCTGCTGCATTGGCTGTATCCGACATTCCCTTCAATGGCCCCATCAGTGAGGTGCGCGTAGCGCGCGTCGATGGCGAGCTCATCATCAACCCCACCTTCGAGCAGCTAGAGCGTGCCGACATCGAGCTGATGGTCGGTGCTACCCTGGACAACATCATGATGGTCGAGGGTGAGATGCAGGAGGTCCAGGAGGCCGAGATGCTCGAGGCGATCAAGGCTGCCCACGAGGCCATCAAGGTACAGTGCCAGGCTCAGCTCGAGCTCAGCGAAGCAGTAGGCAAGCTCGTCAAGCGCACCTATTGCCACGAGGAGAACGACGAGGAGCTGCGCAAGGACGTCCATGACTCCTGCTACAGCAAGGCCTATGCTGTCGCCATCTCGGGCACGGATAAGCACGCTCGTGCTGAGGCCTTCGAAGCCATCGTCGAGGAGTACAAGGCTAAGTTTACCGAAGAGGAACTCGAGACCAAGGCTCCGCTGATCGCTCGCTACTACCACGACGTAGAGAAGGAAGCTATGCGTCGCGCTATCCTCGATGAGGGCAAGCGTCTCGATGGTCGTAAGACGACGGAGATCCGCCCTATCTGGATCGAGACCGACTACCTCCCAGGCCCCCACGGCTCGGCTGTCTTCACCCGCGGCGAGACGCAGTCGCTGACGACCGTCACGCTCGGTACCAAGAGCGATGAGAAGCTCGTCGATGACGTGCTCAACTACGGCAAGGAGCGCTTCCTGCTGCACTACAACTTCCCTCCCTTCTCCACGGGTGACGCTCGCCCACAGCGTGGTGTAGGTCGTCGTGAGATCGGTCACGGGAACCTCGCACACCGCGCCCTCAAGCGCATGCTGCCCAAGGACTACCCCTACGTAGTACGCGTCGTATCCGATATCCTCGAGTCCAATGGCTCCTCCTCTATGGCTACGGTCTGCGCCGGTACGCTTGCCCTGCGTGACGCTGGAGTGCCCCTGGCTAAGCCCGTATCTGGGATTGCTATGGGGCTGATCTCCGAGAATAAGGGTACGAACTATGCCATCCTCTCCGACATCCTCGGCGATGAGGACCACCTCGGCGATATGGACTTCAAGGTAACGGGTACCGCCGACGGGATCACTGCCACGCAGATGGACATCAAGGTCGACGGCCTCAGCTACGAGATCCTCGAGCGTGCACTGGCTCAGGCTCGTGAGGGTCGCCTGCACATCCTCGGTAAGATCATGGAGGCTCAGCCTGAGACCCGCGATGACCTCAAGCCCCACGCTCCACGCATCGTCACCCTGCGTATCGGCAAGGAATTCATCGGTGCTGTCATCGGCCCTGGTGGTAAGGTCATCCAGGGGATGCAGGAGAAGAGCGGTGCCTACATCAGCATCGACGAGGTCGATGGTGTGGGCGTCGTAGAGATCAGCGCCTCCAACAAGGAAGCTATCGACACGGCCGTCGCTCTGATCAAGGGCATCGTCGCTATGCCTGAGGTAGGCGAAGTATATCAGGGTAAGATCAGCTCCGTGATGCCCTATGGCTGCTTCGTCGAGTTCCTCCCCGGCAAGGACGGTCTGCTCCATATCTCTGAGATCGACTGGAAGCGCTATGAGACCATCGAGGAGACAGGCCTTGAGGCTGGTCAGCCCATCGAGGTCAAGCTGATCGACGTGGACCAGAAGACGGGCAAGTTCAAGCTCAGTCGCCGTG
>NZ_CALIXW010000043.1 GCF_938046015.1 uncultured Porphyromonas sp.
CCGAGGATCTCATCGGGTCGGCAGGGCGCGCACCTTTTATCCTAGGCTCGGGGCACTCGGCTATTCGGTCACGGCGTTGGGCAGCTCGTGACCGAGGACGAAGTCACGGATGTTGCTGAAGGTCGTGTGGGCGATGTTGCTCGTGGCCTCACGGGTGAAGAAGGCCTGGTGCGAGGTCATGATGACGTTGTTGAAGGACAGCAGGCGCGCCAGCGTGTCGTCGTCGATGATCTTGTCGCTCTTGTCCTTGTAGAAGTAGGGTTCCTCTTCCTCGTAGACGTCGAGGCCTGCGAAGCCGACCTGCTTGTTCTTGAGGCCCTCGATGAGATCCTCGGAGTGGATCAGGCGGCCACGTCCCGTATTGATGATCATGACGCCCTTCTTCATCTTGGCGATGCTCTCGCGGTTGATGATATACTCCGTCTCGGGCGTTAGGGGGCAGTGCAGGGAGATGATGTCCGAGCCTGCGTAGAGCTCGTCGAGACTGACGTAGCGCACCTGGTTGGCCTCCGCGAAGGCGTGGTCGGGATAGAGGTCGTAGGCCAGCACCTTCATGCCGAAGCCGCGCAGGATACCGATGAGCACCTTGGCGATCTTACCCGTGCCGATGACCCCGAGGGTCTTGCCGTACATGTCGAAGCCCATGAGTCCGTTCAGCGAGAAGTTACCGTCACGCGTACGCCAGCTAGCGCGCTGGATCTTGCGGTTCAGCGAGAGCATGAGGGCCACGGCATACTCGGCCACGGCGTGGGGCGAATAGGCGGGGACGCGCGCCACGGTGATGCCTGCGGCCTTAGCAGCGGGGAGGTCTACGTTGTTGTAGCCTGCGCAGCGTAGGGCGATCATCTTGACACCGTTCTCCTTGAGCTCGGCGATGATCTCGGCGTTGAGGTCGTCGTTGACGAAGACGCAGACGGCGTCGGCGCCGTGCGTCAGGGAGATGTTGTCGTGGCTAAGGTTGCCTGTATAGTACTTGATATCGAAGCCATATTCTTCGTTCACCTCGTTGAAGGTCGCCTTATCATAAGGCATCGTACCGAAGAACGCTATGGTAGTCTTGGTCATTTACTTTTAGCTTGCTTTGTTTTGGATTTCTGTCTTGCGAGCGCAAAAATACAACAAATCCTCCCTCCGCTGTACGGCAGGGCTAAGGCCGGGCTCGGAGGGCTGCTCGCCGAGGCCTCTTGACCCTCCTCACAGCAGGCCTCGCGAGCGGGCGCACTAGGCCTTTGCTCGCCTGGGACTAGGCCGTGGTGTAGCCTCACTTCAGCCTCCAAGCGCTGCGCGGCTATAGGGGAGGGTGCGTGAGGGCTATCCCTCAGCACGCTGAGGGACGTCCGTGAGGAGCCTGAGGGCTATCAGTCAGGGGGCGTGAGGGATATCCCTCACGAAGGCTCGGGCAAGGCGCAAGGTGCACTGCGGCTCTGTGTGGACGGCTTTGGCTAGGCTAGGGGAGTAGCCTCGGCGGCTTGCCCTCGGCTAAGGGGATAAAAGGGCAGCGGCTCACCCCCAACGTCGCTGCGTGGGGATGAGCCGCTGCTCTTAGGGCTGGGGACCTAGCCGAGGCCTTAGTCCTGGGGCTCCTCGGGAGCCTGCTGCTGCAGGGCGCGCAGCTGGCGGGCACGTGCCTCCTCGTAGCTCATCGGGCGGCTGGGCTGCTCGTCGGAGCTGCTCGTGGCGCTCGTGGTACTTGGGGCGGGCTGAGCGGCAGGCTGTGCCGTGCGGGCTGCGGGACGAGGTGTGACGAGTGGAGCACCTGCGGGGCGTGCCATGGGCGCTGCCGTCGAGGGGCGGCTAGGCTGCGCGCTGGCCTCGGACTGAGC
>NZ_CALIXW010000044.1 GCF_938046015.1 uncultured Porphyromonas sp.
TGGAGTTCAAGATCGTCAAGATCAACCAGGACTTCAAGAACGTCGTCGTATCGCACAAGATCCTCATCGAGGCTGAGCTCGAGGCCCAGAAGGCTGAGATCATCAGCAAGCTCGAGAAGGGCCAGGTCCTCGAAGGGGTCGTCAAGAACATCACCACCTACGGGGCCTTCATCGACCTCGGTGGTATCGATGGTCTGGTACACATCACGGACCTCTCTTGGGGCCGCGTACAGCACCCCAGCGAAGTCGTATCGCTCGACCAGAAGCTCAATGTGGTCATCCTCGAGTTCGACGAAGCCAAGAAGCGCATTGCCCTTGGTATCAAGCAGCTCCAGCCACATCCCTGGGATTCGCTCGATCCTAATCTCAAGGTGGGTGACAAGATCAAGGGTAAGGTCGTCGTCCTCGCTGAGTACGGTGCCTTCATCGAAGTCGCACCCGGCGTCGAAGGGCTCGTGCACATCTCCGAGATGTCCTGGACCCAGCATGTCCGCTCCGCTCAGGATGTCCTGAAGGTAGGCGAAGAGGTAGAAGCTGTCATCCTCAGCCTCGACCGCGAAGAGCGCAAGATGAGCCTCGGCCTCAAGCAGCTCAAGGAAGACCCATGGGAGAACATCGACAAGCGCTTCCCCATCGGCTCGCGCCACACGGCACGTGTCCGTAACTTCACCAACTTCGGTGTCTTCGTAGAGATCGAGGAAGGCATTGATGGCCTCGTGCACATCTCTGACCTCTCCTGGACCAAGAAGGTCAAGCACCCCAATGAGTTCACCGAGGTCGGCGCTCCCCTGGACATCATCGTCCTGGAGATCGACAAGGAGAACCGTCGTCTCTCGCTCGGCCACAAGCAGATCGAGGAGAACCCTTGGAATGCCTTCGAAGCTAACTTCCGCGTAGGCAGCATCCACGAAGGTACGGTCAGCGAGATCGTCGAGAAGGGAGCTGTCATCGCTCTGCCCGAGGGTATCGAAGCCTTCGCTACGCCTAAGCACCTGGTCAAGGCCGATGGTACGCAGGCGGTCAAGGGCGAAGTCCTTCCCTTCAAGGTCATCGAGTTCAACAAGGATGCACGCCGCATCATCGTCTCGCACAGCCGCACCTTTGAAGACGAAGCTAAGGCTGAAGCTCGTGCCAGCGAACGCGCCGAGCGTGCTGAGCGTCAGCAGCGCCATCAGGATGCTAGCGCAGCTGTAGCAGCAACCAACGCCGCTACGGAGAAGGCCACCCTCGGTGACCTCGATGCTCTGGCTGCTCTGAAGGAAAAGCTCTCCTAAGAGCTCGCTCCTAGTAAGCTAACTACTCGCCCCCCTGAGGTTCATCCTTAGGGGGGCGAGTCCCATTATATATAGGAGTGCTGGGACTATGCTTGGCCCGCCCCACACAGAGAGCAGCGGCAGGGCGCAGGCTTTACCCTACCCTTCTGAGGCTATAGGGAAAGACTCGGGAGAAAGCAATTGAGGGCGAGCGCCCATCCTTGGGGAGCCTTTCTCCCCTTGAAGCAAGGACTGGACCCACTACCTTATTGAGGCTCGCGAGCATCCCCATTGGAAGAGGCTAGGAGAATGTGCTACCTTTGTGCCCGGATCTTCGAGACCAAGACTTAACTCTATCAAGCAAGCAGCAGGCTATAACTATAATGATACTTATCTTCGGTGGCACGACAGAGGGACGCATTGTATGTGGCGTCCTCGACGAGTCGGGCAAAGACTACTACTACTCTACTAAGGGAGCCTTCCAGGAGCTCGAGATGGTGCACGGCAAGCGTGTCTCGGGCGCGATGACGCATGAGGTAATGCGCCAGTTCATCACCGAGCAGGAGATACAGCTCGTCATAGACGCAGCGCACCCCTTCGCTGCCGTCCTCCACAAGACGATCGGTGAGGTGACGGCCGAGCTCGGTATCCCTGTCATCCGCTACGAGCGACGCTACAGCGAGCGTACGGGGCAGGTCATCGAGTGCGCCAGCTATGAGGAGATGATCGCCAAGCTCGAGGCGCAGCCCTGCCATCGCCTCCTTGCACTGACGGGAGTCAATACCATCGCTCCCCTGAAGCCCTTCTGGTCGCGCCACGAGAGCTACTTCCGCATCCTCGACCGTGAGGACTCGCGGGAGAAGGCAGAGGCGGCGGGCTTCCCCTTCGACCATATCGTCTACTTCCAGCCAGGGGAGGACCAGGAGCTCTTCGACCGCATACAGCCCGACGCCGTCATCACCAAGGAGAGCGGAGAGAGTGGCTTCTTCGAGGAGAAGATAGCCCCTGCCCTCGCTGCGGGCGTCCCCGTATATATGATCACCCGCCCGGCACTGCCCGAGCACTACCAGTATGTCTACGGCCCCGTAGGACTGCGCAAGGCTGTGCAGCGCCTTGCCCCAGACTTCTTCCCGCTCAAGACGGGCTTCACCACTGGGAGTACAGCCACGGCAGCCACAATGGCGGCTCTGCACGCCCTGCTCCATGACGGAGAGGCGCTAGAGCAGGCTACGATCATCCTGCCCTCAGGGGAGGAGGTCGAGCTCCCCATCGAGCTCGTCGAGCCCACAGAGCGCGGCTACCGAGCTCGTGCCCGTAAGTACTCGGGCGATGACCCTGACGTCACTCATCTAGCGGAGATCTACTCCGAGGTCGTACTGACCGAGGAGCCCAGCGGCATACGCTTCCTGCAGGGCGAGGGCGTAGGGCGCGTCACCCTGCCTGGGCTAGGTCTAGAGATCGGCGGCCCTGCCATCAACCGCGTGCCGCGCAGCATGATGGAGGCCGTCGTACGCCGTGCCTACCCCGAGGGCGGGGTAGATATCACTATCAGCATCCCTGCGGGGCGCGAGCTCGCCGGCAAGACCTTCAACCCCCGTCTGGGCATCCTCGACGGTATCTCCATCGTCGGCACCTCGGGCGTCGTCAAGCCCTTCTCCTCGGAGGCCTTCATCGCCTCCATCGTCCGTCAGGTAGATGTGGCGCTGGCTCTAGGGGCTGATACCGTCGTGATCAACTCGGGTGCCAAGAGCGAGAAGTACCTCAAGGGAGCCTTCCCCGAGCTGCCCTTCCAGTCCTTCATCCAGTACGGCAACTTCATCGGGGAGACCCTCGAGAAGCTCTCCACCCTCTCCGTCCCCAAGGTCTACATGGGCATCATGCTGGGCAAGGCGGTAAAGCTCGCCGAGGGCAACATGGACACCCACAGCCGCAAGGTCGTGATGAATAAGGAGTTCATCCACCGCATGGCCACGGAGGCAGGCTGTAGCGAGGCGGCGCACAGCCTTATTGATGGCCTCACGCTGGCCCGTGAGCTGTGGAACGGACTCAGTCCCGAGGACCTCGACCGCCTCATGCTGCGCATCGTCGACGCCTGCTACGAGGCCTCGAGCCGTCTGGTCCCAGACTCCGAGCTCTCCCTGCTCCTGATCGACGACGAGGGGAACATCCGCTACACCTACCCCCACGACTTCCTCTCCCAGCGCTAGCGTATGGCCAGTATCTTCTCTGAGCTCGCCGAGTTCCTAGTCACTGGTGAGTTCTTCGGGATCCTCTTTGATAAGGACCTCTATCCCTTCTTCTGGATCCCTATCTTCCTTGGGGTACTGCCCATGTTCCTCGCCTTTCTCCTCGACCGCAAGCTAGGGGATCCCGAGGGGGTCCCACACCCGATCATCACCTTCGGGCGCTGGATCGCCTGGGGCGAAAGGCGCTTCAACCAAGGTGCGCACCGCCGTCTCAAAGGGGCGCTGTATAATGGGCTGCTCGTCCTCCTGGTCTTCGCCCTAGGCTCCCTCCTCTCGGGAATGGCGGTCTTCCTTGCCTTCTCCATTGTCCCCTACCTACTGTACATCGCCCTCTGCTTCTATATGCTAGCTGGGCGCACCCTAGAGCGGGAGGTCAAGGCGGTCTTCACTGCAGCCGACCAGGGACTAGAGGAAGGACGAAGGCAGGTAGCGCGTATCGTCGGGCGCGATACCTCGCAGCTCAGTGACCAAGAGGTACGCAAGGCCGCCCTCGAGACCCTCGCGGAGAACCTCAGTGACGGAGTCATCGCGCCCATGCTCTCGTGGGCCTTCCTCGGACTGCCCGGTATCCTCAGCTACAAGATGATCAACACGCAGGACTCTATGGTCGGCTATCTCACCAGCCGCTACCGCGCCTACGGCTACTTCTCGGCCAAGCTCGACGACCTGGTGAACCTCCTGCCCGCTCGCCTGACGATGCTGCTGATGCTCCTGGCCTCGGGCGATCTAGCGCTGCTGCCTAAGGTGTGGCGCCACGGGAAGCGCCACCTGAGCCCCAATTCGGGCTACCCCGAGGCCGCCCTAGCCTTTGCCCTAGGTCTGCGCTTCGGAGGCCCACACGAGTACCACGGAGAACTGATCGACAAGCCCTACATCGGGGAGAACGACCGCGCCATCCTACCTCGGGACGTAGATGACGCGATCGCGATCACCTGCCGAGCCTCGTGGATGGGCCTCGTCCTCTGCCTCCTCATCCGTACCGTGGTACTGGCACTGCTGAGCTTCATCCTATTCTTCCTTTTCTGCGGAATCCTTGCTGGAGACTTAGCGACGTTCGACTAGAAGCATCTTCCGTATAGGGTTGAAGTAAGGCCTCTCAGCCCAAGCCCTCGCTACCGCCTAAGTCTGCCTCTACGGCAGGCTTAGGCGGTATTCTTTTGTCTCCTAGCGAAGAGCGCGCTAGCCCAAAAGCTGTGCAGCCAGCCCACAAGCGCTCCCGGCACAAACCGCAAGGCGCCGCAGCAAGGCGACAGCCCTGACCCAGCACGCTGAGGGATATCCCTCAGCCTCTTGACTGATACCCCTCACCCTCGTCACTGCCGGCCCTCAGCGCCCGGACTGATATCCCTCACACTCCCGCCCCCTATATCTGTACGCTGACGAGGCTTACCCGCCCCTTCGCTTTGCGTAAAGGCAGGGTAAAGCGGGCACCTTCCCTGAGCGTCCATCGAGCAGACAGACGAGCGACCAAGCGCAGGGGCGGCAGATTACTTGTATCTTTGCTCCAGCGGGGTGATCGCCTAGGAGGTACAGCCACCCCGAGAGCTAACTATGGACTTCAAGACACAACTCGTTTATCAGGCAGCCAAGCTGCGCCTGCGCAAGATCGAGCGCTACACCGCCGAGGCAGAGGACCTACAGCGCGCCCAGCTGCGCCACATCCTCAGCCGAGCGCGTGGCACTGAGCTCGGCGAGCGCTATGACCTAGGCCGAGCTACCGACTATAGAGACTTTGCCCAGCGCCTCCCGCTCGTGGAGTACGACGCCGTCAAGGGCGACATCGAGCGTATGATCCAAGGTGAGCGCAATGTCCTCATCCCCGGAGGCTGCCGCTGGTATGCCAAGTCAAGTGGCACGACCAGCGACCGCAGCAAGTATATCCCCGTACCCTACCTGCACCTACAGGATTGCCACTACCGCGGCGGCAGTGACGCCCTATGGATCTACCTGAGGAACTACCCCGACAGCCGCTTTTTCTCCACCAAGGGGCTCGTCCTCGGCGGCAGCCACAGCCCGATGAGCCTCGGCAGCCAAGCCTCCGTGGGCGACCTCAGCGCCATCCTCGTGGAGCACATGCCCCTGCTGGGCAACTGGCTGCGCGTCCCGAGGCGCGAGACGCTGCTGATGAGCGAGTGGAATGCCAAGATGAGCGCCATCGTGCGCGAGGTCGCCCAGGCACCCGTCGGGAGCCTCTCGGGCGTCCCCTCCTGGATGCTCGTGCTGCTACGTCAGCTACTGGAGTACACGGGCGCGGGCGACATCAGTGAGCTATGGCCCCAGCTGGAGGTCTTCTTCCACGGAGGGATCAGCTTCAGCCCCTATCGCAGTATCTACCACGAGCTCATCCCCTCTCCACGGATGCGCTACGAGGAGACCTACAACGCCAGCGAAGGCTTCTTCGCCATACAGGACGACCCGAGCGAGAGTGGCATGCTGCTGATGCTTGACTACGGCGTATTCTACGAGTTCATCCCCATGGACGAGCTGGAGTACAGCGCCGAGGGCTCTGTCGCAGAACACGTACGGGCGATCCCGCTGTGGGAGGTAGAGCAGGATAGAGACTACGCCCTCGTCATCACGACCCTCGGGGGACTCTATCGCTACCTCATCGGGGATACGGTGCGCTTCACCTCGACCGCCCCTTATCGTATCGTCATCACGGGACGTACCAAGCACTTTATCAATGCCTTCGGCGAGGAGCTGATGGTCACCAATACCGATACGGCCATAGCGCGGACGACGGAGCGTACGGGCGTGCAGGTCGCCGAGTACACGGTGGCGCCGCACTTCCTCCTCGATGAGGGCAAGGGCTACCACGACTGGCTGATTGAGTTCGTCCAGCCCCCCAGCGACCTCGCCGCCTACGCACGTATCCTCGACGAGGAGCTGCGACGGGCGAACTCCGATTACGATGCCAAGCGCTACGAGGACATGACGCTCCTGCCCCTACAGCTCGAGCCCGCCCCCGCGGGGCTCTTCCACCGCTGGCTCGAGGAGCAGGGCAAGCTCGGCGGGCAGCACAAAGTGCCCCGCCTCTCGAGCTCCCGCCACTACCTCGAGGAGCTCCTGGAGCTCAAGCAAAGACTTAGCAATTCCTCCCCCGAGCTATGAGACGCATCCATCTGAGCTACCTCCTGATCCTCCTCTACCTAGGGGGCTTTGCCTTCTTCACCTACCCGCGCGCCGAGGGGATGCAGCAGCCAGAGCGCGGCAGCTGGTGGCTGAGCTTCGGGCTCTGCCTCCTCGTCTGGGCGCTGGCCTATGCCTTAGCCTGGTACCGACGCCGTCGCACCACGCGCTACGAGTACGGCTACTACCCTGAGCACAAGGAGCTGAACCAAGGCTAGGTGCAGGGCTTTGCGTATCTTTGTGCGACTGATAAGACAACTAGAATAAGGACATGGCGTCAGAAGAAACGATCCTGAGCTACCAGGGAGTACAGATAGCGAGACGTGAGCACATCCTCTTCGAGGACTTCGACCTAGAGCTCAGCGCGGGCGAGTTCGTATACCTCGTAGGCCCAGTAGGCGCGGGTAAGAGCACGCTCCTGAAGACCATCACCGCCGAGCTGCCCATAGCTAAGGGCTCGGCGCGTGTACTCGACTACGAGCTCACTCGGATCAAGCGCCGACAGCTCCCCCAGCTACGTCAGCGCCTCGGCATCGTCTACCAGAACTTCCAGCTACTGCCCGACATGACCGTGCAGGGCAACCTCGACATCGTGCTCCGCGCCTACGGCGTCAAGCCCCCTGCCGAGCGTGCCCGCCGCATCGAGGAGGCGCTGCGTGAGGTAGGCCTTGAGCTGAAGAACTACAAGTACCCCCACGAGCTCTCAGGCGGTGAGCAGCAGCGTGTAGCTATCGCACGTGCCCTGATCGGGCACCCCGAGCTGATCCTAGCCGACGAGCCTACGGGCAACCTCGATAGCGCCAGTGGTCTGGCCATCGTAGAGCTCCTGCAGCGCCTAGCTGCCGAGCGGGGTACAGCCGTCATCATGGCCACGCACAATCGCCTTGTCCTCGAGCGCTTCCCCGCACGCTGCATCCATCTGGCAGAGCACGAGTAGCGCCCATTCCCCTAATCCCCCTCATAAAGACATCGCTGGTGAAAGTAATGAAGTTCGGAGGTACCTCTGTGGCCTCCGCCGAGCGTATAGCCCATGTAGCTGACCTCATCACGGCTACGGACGAAGTAAAGATCGTGGTCCTCTCCGCCATGGCAGGGACGACGAACGCCCTCGTAGAGATCGGTCACCAACTCATGGCCCATCACCAACACGAGGCACTGACCATCCTCACCAAGCTCAAGCATAAGTACGAGGCCGAGACCCGCCTGCTCTTCCCCAATCCACAGAGCTACGACAAGGCCTGGACGCTGGTCAATGAGACCTTCTTCTTCCTCGAGCAGATGTGCTACGCCGAGAGCTTCACCCTCTTCGACGAGAAGAAGATACTGGCGCGCGGCGAGCTCCTGAGCACCGCGATGATGCTGCGTCACCTCGCCGACCGCGGCGTACAGGCCATCGGCTTGCCCGCCCTGGAGTACATGCGCACCGACAAGCAGGCCGAGCCCGACGAGGGCTACATACGCACGCACCTCGAGGAGCTCATCAGCCGCGCCCCCGAGGGGACACGCCTCTTCATCACCGAGGGCTACATCTGCCGCAATGCCTTCGGCGACATCGACAACCTGCAGCGCGGAGGGAGCGACTACACCGCAACTCTGGTGGGCTCGGTGCTGCACGCCGACGAGATCCAGATCTGGACGGACATCGACGGCATGCACAACAATGACCCACGCTACGTCGACGCTACGCGCCCAGTACGTCGCCTGCACTTCGAGGAGGCCTCCGAGCTCGCTTACTTCGGGGCCAAGATCCTCCACCCCACCTGCATCCAGCCCGCCAAGCGCCACGGCATCCCCGTGCGCCTGCTGAATACGATGGAGCCGAGTGCCCCAGGGACGCTCATCTCCATGGATACGGACAAGGACATGATCAAGGCCGTCAGCGCCAAGGACAACATCACCATGGTGCGCATCCGCAGCAGCCATCAGCTCTCGCACTGGAGCTTCATCGGCAAGGTCTTCTCCGTCTTCGAGCACCACTGCATCCCCATCGACATGATCGCCTCCACCGAGACCTCGATCTCGCTGACCATCGAGCGCAGCCAGCTCCCCAGCGAGGTGCGCCGAGGGCTGGAGCAGCTCGGGACGGTCGAGGAGGAGCGTGAGCTGACCATCATCTGCGTCGTGGGGGACATGGAGTGGGAGAACATCGGCTTCGAGGCACAGATCCTCAAGGCCCTCGAGGAGATCCCCGTGCGGATGATCTCCTACGGCGGTAGCGACTACAACCTCTCGCTGCTGGTCTCGGCTGCCGATAAGCGCCGCACGCTGCTCGCCCTTAGCCGCCAGCTCTTCGGGGCTGCTTGTCCAGGCTAGGCCATGCAGCAGTCCGCCTCCGCACCGTCCAAGCTGAGCCTATGGATCGGCCTCACGCGACCCAAGACGCTCTTCTCTGGCCTGAGCTCAGTGCTTGTAGCTATCTTCTACGCAGCCTCACTCGGCGCTATCGATGTCCTACGCACACTGCTCCTCCTCGTGGTAGCGGTCGCGGCTCAGATAGCCAGTAACATCGCCAACGACCTCATCGACCACCGCAAAGGGGCGGATACAGACGAGCGCAAGGGCCCCCTGCGGCCCCTCTCCCGCGGGCTCATCAGCGAGCGGGAGGTACGCATAGCCCTCTACCTGAGCCTCGCTGTGCTCCTCTCCAGTGGCCTCTGGCTCATCGCTCTGAGCTCCTGGTGGCTGCTACTCGTCGGGCTCGCCGTCGTGCTTGGGGTCTTCGCCTATTCGGGCGGGCCCTACCCCCTATCCTACCACGGCTGGGGGGATGCTGCCGTCCTCGTCTTCTTCGGCTGGGTGCCCACGGTGACGAGCTTCTACATCCTACGCGGCTATGTGCTCGACCAGACGCTCTGGCAGCTGGCCACGGCCATAGGTCTCAGCAGCGTCAACATCCTCGTCGTGAACAACTACAGAGACGTCGCCGAGGACAGCAAGGCAGGCAAGCGCACCCTCATCGTACGCATGGGACAGGACTTTGCCCCTAGGCTCTACCTCACCTGCGGACTGCTCTCGATGGGGCTCCTCTATCCTATCTACTCCTTCTGGGGCATGCTCCTGCTGCTGCCCTACGTGCTCCTCTTCAGCCAGACGCATCGTGCGCTCCAGACGAGTCGCGGGGCGGAGCTCAACAGCGTGCTTGCTCGGACGGCGCGCAATGTCTTCCTCCTGGCCCTCCTCATCGGAGCTATGCTTTGGCTCAAGCCTTAGCTCAGCGCGCTCCTTCCCCCTTCCTCAGCCCCTCCCTCTAGGCCCTAGCCTAGGCGGAGGGGCGCTTTGCATTTGCAGGGGAGCAGAGGGGCGGAGCACTAAGCGTCCCTAGTCTCCTCCCCGCCTCTTAAGCCAGGCGACACCCCCTATAGGGGGTGAAGGAGGCCAAGCGCCCTCCACTCATCTAGGTATATTGGTCCCGCAGCCTACCTAGAGCTAAGTATTTTGGCCCTCATTACGGAGTGTGAGGAGCTAATTATCACTACTTTTACCGCGCTATAGAGCCCCTAGTATTAACACTCTATCTTATTCATCCTCTATGCGAAAGATCTATTCGCTATTACTGCTGCTAGGCCTAGCCCTCCTCTCCGTGGGGCTGCCAGCCGAGCTCCGGGCACAGAGCAAGCACCCTAGTGACGCCAACGTCATAGGGCACGTGGTCGATGCCAAAACGGGCGAGCACCTAGCAGGTATCACGATTGCCATCAAGGGCAGCACCTACGGCACAGCTACCGATGCCACAGGGCACTATTTCCTGAAAAACCTCAAGCAGAAGCACCTCACGCTCGTCATGCGCGGCCTCGGCTACCTCAGCCAGGAGCGTAGCGTCACCGTACAGCCAGGGAAGACCCTCGAGGTGAACTTCGACGCAGAGGAGGACAACGTAAAGCTCGACGAGGTCGTCGTCTCCTCCAACCGCCAGGCCACCCTGCGCCGCCTCGCTCCGACGCTCGTCACGGTGCTAGACACGAAGCTCTTCGAGAACGCCAACGCCAACAACCTAGCGCAGGGACTCATCTTCCAGCCTGGGGTGCGCGTGGAGAATAACTGCCAGAACTGCGGCTTCAACCAGGTACGCATCAACGGGCTCGACGGCCGCTACTCACAGATCCTGATCGACAGCCGCCCCGTCATGAGCGCGCTGGCTGGCGTCTATGGGCTCGAGCAGATCCCTGCCAACATGATCGACCGCGTAGAGGTCGTCCGCGGTGGGGGCTCGGCACTCTTCGGCTCCTCCGCCATCGCAGGGGTGATCAATGTCATCACCAAGGATCCCTCCAGCAATAGCTTCAGCTTCAACGAGAGTGCTGGCTTCTCGGGCTTCAAGAGCCTGGACAACAACCTCTCCTTTAACGGCTCGCTCGTCAGTACTGACGGTCGTGCCGGGGCAATGCTCTTCTCACAGGCACGCTACCGCAAGGAGCACGACATCAATGGCGACGGCTACAGCGAGCTAGGACGCCTCGACTCCCGCTCCCTCGGGGCGCGTGGCTACATCCGCCCCAGTGACCTAACGCGCGTGACTGCCGAGCTGCACACCTTCGCAGAGGCACGTCGTGGCGGTGACCACATCGACTGGCCCGAGCACGTGGCAGGCGTGGCAGAGTCCGTACGCCACTCGGTCTACAGTGCCAACCTCAAGTTCGACGCCTTCACCTCCGACCTCAAGAGCCACTTCCAGCTCTACGCCTCCGGCCAGCACATTACCCGAAATAGCTACTACGGGGGTATCGGTGAGCCCAAGGCTAAGGATAAGGCCGGCAATGAGGTACTCGTCGGGGGCAAGACCGTCCCTGCAGGGCGCCTCGGCTACCCTATCCACAGCTCGGACTACGGTACCAACTACGGGGTGACGCGCGGGCTCACGGCCGTCGTCGGGGGGCAGTACACCCACGACTTTGAGCGCCTCTTCTTCATGCCCGCCCAGCTGCTGGCTGGGGTCGAATACAGCTACGACAGACTGCACGACGAGATGCCGCTGCGTGGCTGGACGACGGAGAAGAGCAATGCTGATGGCTACGACCCCTCCTCCAATCCCATTGCCCTCTCCCCCGCCCTCCATCAGGTGATCAAGAACGCCAGCCAGTTCGCTCAGCTCGAGTGGAAGAACGACC
Source organism: uncultured Porphyromonas sp. (assembly GCF_938046015.1). Classification (GTDB taxonomy): domain Bacteria; phylum Bacteroidota; class Bacteroidia; order Bacteroidales; family Porphyromonadaceae; genus Porphyromonas. The sequence goes on from NZ_CALIXW010000044.1 coordinate 11,734, forward strand.
GCTGGAGCATCCTCCTCGGCACGCGTCTGGATGAAAACTCTGCCGTTAAGAAGGCGATCTTCAGCCCACGCGCTACCCTACGCTTCAACCCCACGAAGAATATCAACCTACGTGCCACCTACGCCAAGGGCTTCCGCGCTCCTCAGGTCTTCGACGAGGATCTACACGTAGGGGTCGTCAATGGTGAGGCACAGAAGGTGGTGAACGCTGATGACCTCCGTCCCGAGGTCTCGCACTCCTTCAGCCTGAGCAACGACATGTACTTCCGCATCGGCCAGACGCACCTCAACATCCTCGTCGAGGGCTTCTACACGCGCCTGCTGGACGTCTTCACGAACTATAAGACGGGTACGCGCGATGGCATCACCTACTTCACGCGCCACAACTATGGCATCGATGACCAGGGCCGTCAGGTAGCCTCGGGAGCCAAGATCCTCGGGGTGAACCTCGAGGGGAAGCTCAGCTACAGCTGGCTCTCACTCCAGGGCGGACTGACGCTGACGAGCAATAAGTACGACGTCGCGCAGGAATGGGGCGTACGTAGCAAGGTCAAGGAGGACATCTCCGACGCCGCCTACCTGAGCTACGTCCCTAAGGCCGATGGATCGTCCTTCGACCCCGTCGCACAGGATGGCGAGGTGCAGACGGTCTCGATGACCAGCAAGGAGATCATGCGCACCCCCTCTGCCTACGGCTACTTCACCATCGGCATCAACCCCATCAAGCCGCTCAACATAGCGCTGACAGGGACCTTCACGGGTTCGATGTACGTCCCGCACGCTGTCAAGTGGGGGCAGAACTCTGCCGTCACCGACCGCCAGGCGATCACCTCAGGCCAGCGCATCGAGGGCTACCAGCTCGCCCTCACCGACGCTCAGGGCAAGCCCATCATGGACGGCACTGACCCCAAGAAGGTAGACGTAGACTGGAACGAGCTGACCCGCTCCCAGTCCTTCTTCGACCTAGGGATGAAGATCAGCTACGACCTCCGCCTCTTCAAGAGCAAGGTGCAGCTCTACACGGGCGTCAGCAACCTCTTCAACTCCTTCCAGAGCGACTACGACTTCGGTCCCAATCGTGACAGCGCCTATATCTACGGCCCCACGACCCCTCGCTCGGGTTACTTCGGCGTCAAGCTCAGCTTCTAGCGCCACAGCCTAGACGCGATACTGCCCCAGTGGCATCAGCTCCCCGAGGATACGACTGCGTATCCTCGGGGAGCTTGTTTTTGTAGCCTCCCTACCTAGGGGAAGCCTGCTGCAGCCCTTCGAGAGGAGCGCTTAGGAGGGTTAAGCTCTAGGGGGCTTCACTGATATCAGTCAGCTGCCTCAGGGCTATCTCTCAGGACGCTGACTGATATCTCTGAGCTAGGCGGAGGGATATCCCTCAGCGCGCCCCAGTCTAGGGAGCAGCTCGGGAAGTCCTCCTAGGGAGGAGACAGACCCCTAGGGGAGACACTCCTGAGCAAGCATAAGGGGCTGGGGAACAAGGGAAAGGAGTGCGGGGACTGAATTATATAAGATTATGTATATTTGTCACATAGCGAGTCGTGAAGACACGCTAGGGCCATACACGAACACTACAGGCAGCCCCTAGGAGGTGCATGCTGTAAAGCTATGAAGAGACGATGAAAAAGGCAATGCAACTGCAGGATAGCCGTGCCGACAAATTCTGGCGAATAGAGACCATGGGGGTGGACCTCATGGTCAACTGGGGGAAGAAGGGTTCCTCTGGTCACTACGAGATGTATCGCTTCCCTAGCGAAGACCACTGTCTCAAGGAGGCTGCGAAGCTGAGCCAAGACAGACAGGACAAGGGCTACAGCGACTACCCAGAGTTCGACCCCATGGACATCTACTACTATGACGACGACACGATGGGGCTCCACCCCTTGACGAGCCACCCCCTCTATCGCAAGTATTTTACCTCCCCCTTCTACTACTCCAATACCGAGCGCAGTGTCCCCTTCGGCAGCGATGAGGGCAGCGATGCCCTGTGGGAGATGGAGGAGGTACTGCGCCGCCGTCCTAAGGCCGACCTTAGGGACTTCCCCGCCCACGTCCTGCGCAAGCTCCATTCCCTTGCCTACTACCCTCCCCACGGCGAGAGCGTGGAGGAGCTACGCCGTATCGACGCTGCAGCGAGTGCCGAGGCACACCCTAGCCTCAAGGAGCTACGCAGCACTGACCGCATGATCATCGCCTCGGCCCTGGCACAGCTCAAGATCACGGGGAGCCTCAGCGAGCAGCTCTATCAGCTGGCCTTGCTCGCCATCACCCGCCTAGAGCGCATACGAGGCCTAGGCCAAAACGTCTGGCTCACCTCCTCCATGCTGATGACCATACAGCGCGACCTCAAGCTCTACCGATCGAGCCTCTCCCCAGCCAAGCAGGCTGTCGGCGCCTAGCCCCGATCCTCCCCGACCATAAAGCCGCGCCCCCATGCTCCTCGAGGAGCATGGGGGCGCAGTGCTTAGAGCGAGGTTCGTGCTAGGTCAAGCCGAAGCCTAACCTAGAGCCTAGGGTGCATCAGGTGCGAACATAGGGTCCCAAGCGGGGAGCTGTACGGGCTTGGTCTTCAGCAGCTCCAGTACCTTGGCCGTCGCATACTTTTTGTTCACCACAAGACGGAAGGTATAGGCGTCGAACCACCCGTCTGTCATGATGATATGACCCTTGACGCCCGACTGCTCTCCCCAGCTGTTCTCGACCTTCCACTTAGTAGGCTTGCCCGAGGCATCCAGGTCTACGGCCTTGAGCGTCATGGCGTGTGTCGAGCCGCTGTCGAAGCTCTTGATGCGCTCGGCCTTGTCCATCGTGAAGTCGTAGCCCAGGAGGGAGGCGTAGTCGTAGTTATTGAGCGCAGCGATGCCCTTAGAGCGGTCGAGCTCACGGCCTACATCGCAGGAGTAGTACATCATCGTATTGTCCTTGAGCGAGGCAATCGCCATCTGCTTAATCTCCTCCATAGGGAGATTGACGTAGGTCCAGTTGCGCCCGTCGTAGCTGTGACGGTCGAAGTCGATCTCGTAGGTCTTGTAGTAGGGACGCGAGGGGTCATTCATCAGCATGACGAACTGATCCTTGAGGTCGGCACCGACGAAGCGCTGGTAGAAGCTCTGCGGTGTGTAGGTATCGGTAGAAATCGCCTCCCCCTTAGCGTTGCGCAGCGTGTAGCTGAAGCTCGTAGGGGGCTCGCCCAGATTCAGGCTCAGGATGCGGTAGACCTGCTTGAGGCAAGTCTCCTTACGCTGGCGCAGCTGCACGAGGCTCTCGCCCTTAGCTGCGGCCTTACGCAGGGCCATCCCCGTCTGACGCAGGGTGCGGGTGATTATCTGCCCCATCAGGCGGGTGTCATTACTCGAGGCCGTCTCGGGCATGATCTCCGCAGGTACGACGCCGTACTTGGTGAGGATATCCGAGATCCCCGTGAACTGACCGCCGTCGCTGAGCGGGTGCTTGAAGAGCCACTCGACCTTCTTGTCCTCATCGCTCGCCTTGCGGGTCTCGATGATGCCCTCGAGGAAGAGGTTGGCCTTCTCAAGCTGGTCCCAGAAGAAGCCATAGTTCTGCGAAAAGAAGAACTTGCCCGACTGCTCACGCGCCATCAGCTGGGCACGTAGCACATTCAGTCCCGTGAAGAGCCAGCAGCGACCGCTCTGCTTCTGGTCCGTGATGCCCTGGCTCTTGACCTCGATGCTGAACTTGTCCTCCAGCTCGCGGGGACGCTTCGGGTTGACGAAGAAGTCCTTCATGCCCTGCAGCGCGATGGCGTTGTGTAGCGCCTGCTCACTGGGGCTCTTGGACTCACTCTTGCGTAGGGACTCCAGGATACGTGGCGTGATAGCACCGTCCTTGGTGGACTGCGCCGAGAGGGAGGTGCTGAGGGCGGAGGTGAGTCCGAGGGCCAGCACCAGACTTAGTTTAAGCTGCATAGTAGTATCGTATGAGAGGGGTAGACTTAGCGCGGGGCGGCATTCTCCTCCTGGTCGAACCACGAGGCGTACATCTGGTAGTTGTTGGCAATGCGTTCATTGAGCTCCTTGCTCTGCTCAGGGGAGACCTTCTTGATGAACTTGGCAGGGGTCCCAGCCCAGAGCGTGTAGGGCTCAATGATGGTGTTGGCTAGGACGACAGAGCCTGCCGCGACGATAGCGCCCTCGCCGACGACGGCGTGGTCCATGACTACGGAGCCCATGCCGATGAGCGCGAGGTTCTCGATCTTGCAGCCGTGGAGCGTGACGTTGTGCCCGACCGACACGTTGTCGCCGATCTCTATGGTAGACTTCTGATAGAGCGTGTGCACGACGGTGCCGTCCTGGATATTGACGTTGCGCCCGATGCGGATCGAATTGACGTCGCCGCGGAGCACGGCGTTGAACCACACGCTGCAGCCCTCACCGAGGACGACATCACCGACGATGGTGGCGTTGACGGCGAGGAAGCAGCCTTCGCCGATCTGAGGCTCGAAGCCTCGTACCTTCTGTATATAAGCCATAGTAACTATAGTTGGGATAATGCTGTGATTGTAAGGGTAGGCCCTCGGGCCTAGAGACTAGGAGAAGCGGCGTCTGAGCTTCGCCAGCTGCTCCCGAGGCAGCTCGTAGTAGCCGACCACAAGGACGAAGAGGAGCAGCAGCACGCTATTGGCCCCAAGGCGTAGATAGACGGCCTCGGGCAGCAGCTGCGTGAGGCCGAGCTCGAGGGCATAGAGCGCCATACAGAGGAGGCTGTAGCCGAGGAGCTTCGCCAGCTGATAGCGCACGGGGTAGTAGCGCTGCCCGAGGAAGTAGGAGGCGACCATGACGGCGCCATTGGCGACCACGGAGGCCCAGGCGCAGGCCATGAAGCCGTAGCGCGGGGCGAGCAGGACGATCATAGCGACCGTGAGCGCACAGCCCAGCACCGAGAGGATCGTCCCCCAGTAGGTACGGTCGGTAACCTTGTACCAGAGGGAGAGATTGAAGTAGACACCGAACATCAGCTGCCCCATCATGATCCAGGGTACGACGACGAGCCCTGGGTAGTAGGCAGGCTTGATGAGGAACTTCAGCACGTCGATATAGCTCATCACCCCGAGGAAGATGAAGAGGGTGAAGAGCACATAGTAGGTCATCGCCGAGGAGTAGGCACGACGCGCCGCCTCGTCCCCCTTCTTGGTCTCGGCGAAGACGAAGGGGTCATAGGCGTAGCGGAAAGCTTGGGTGAAGAGCACCATCACGACAGCGAGCTTGTAGCAGGCGCCGTAGATCCCCAGCTGCGTGTGGGCGTAGTGCACGTCGTCAAAGAGCAGGGGAAAGAGTACCTTGTCGGCCTGGTTATTGAAGTTACCCGCCAGCCCCAGCAGCAGCATCGGCAGGGCATAGCGAAGCATCTGCCCCAGCAGCCCGAGGTCCAGCCGCCCCCGCGCCTTGCGCAGCGTGGGGAGCAGCATCACCAGCTGTAGGATATTCCCTAGGAGATTTATCCCTAGGATGATGGGCAGCGCCGCCTGGCGTGGGTCTAGGCCTAGGCCGAGCTGCGGGTAATGCCCCGAGAGCCAGGGCAGGCCATAGAAGGCAAAGAGGGTCGCCAAGATGGTGAAGAAGACGAAGCTCAGGCGAATGATCGTGAAGCGCCACGGCCGCTGCTCGTAGCGCAGGTAGCCCAGCGGGATCGCCATGAAGGCGTCCGAGGCGACGATCAGGAGCAGCAGGCTCAGCAGTTGGCGCTGCCCCTCGACCTGCAGCACCGCTGCCAAAGGGTCGAGGAAGAGCCAGCCCAGCAGCACGAAAAGGCTGGAGCTAGTCCCCAGAGCCGTAAGGGTCGTGACGTAGACATCCCCAGGGCGTTCGTGCTTATTGGCAAAGCGGAAGAAAGCCGTCTCCATCCCGTAGGTCAGGAGGATCATTAGGAGCGCCGTCCAGGCATAGAGGTTGGTCATCTGCCCGAACTCCTCCGGCTGCATCACGCGTACGTAGACATAGGTCAGCAGCCAGTTGAGGAAACGGCCGAACATACTGCTCAGCCCATAGAGCGCGGTGTCCTTGACCAGAGACTTGAAGGTACCCATAGCTGTGTGTCCTTGAGATAGGTAATGGCGCTACTACTCCTCGTCGAAGAAGATGCTGGCTGGTCGCACTCGCGGCGTGCGCCCGAGGTGGCTGTAGGCGAGGTCCGTCGCCTCACGGCCGCGGGGCGTGCGCTTGATGAAGCCCTCCTTGATGAGGAAGGGCTCGTAGACCTCCTCGATCGTCCCCGAGTCCTCGCCGAGGGCCGTAGCGATGGTGCTCAGCCCGACGGGACCGCCCGCGAACTTGTCGATGATGACACCCAGTAGCTTGTTGTCTATATAGTCCAGGCCGTAGCGGTCGATATTCAGTGCCTCGAGGGCATAGCTGGCGATGACCTGGTCAATGCGTCCATCGCCCTTGACCTGGGCGAAGTCACGGACGCGGCGCAGCAAGGCATTGGCGATACGCGGCGTCCCGCGGCTACGTGAGGCCACCTCAACGGCAGCGCTCGTATCGCAGGGACTGCCGAGGAGCTCGGCCGAGCGGAGGACGATCCCCGCCAGCGTCTGGACATCGTAGTACTCCAGGTGGAGGTTGATGCCGAAGCGGGCACGCAGGGGCGCCGTCAAGAGGCCGCTACGCGTCGTAGCCCCGACGAGCGTGAAGGGATTGAGGTCTATCTGTATGGAGCGGGCACTGGGACCCTTGTCCAGCATGATATCGATGCGATAGTCCTCCATCGCGGAGTAGAGGTACTCCTCCACGACGGGACTGAGGCGATGGATCTCGTCGATGAAGAGTACATCGTTGGGCTCGAGGGAGGTCAAGAGCCCCGCGAGATCCCCGGGCTTATCGAGCACTGGGCCCGAGGTGACCTTGATGCCGACCCCAAGCTCCGAGGCGATGATGTGTGAGAGGGTCGTCTTGCCCAGCCCTGGAGGGCCATACAGCAGGACGTGGTCGAGTGCGTCGGAGCGCAGCTTGGCGGCTTGGACGAAGACCTTCAGATTCTCCACGGCCTTGTCCTGACCGCTGAAGCTAGCGAAGGACAGCGGGCGTAGCGCCTTGTCTATATCTTGCTCCTCCTGCGGGAGCACCTCTTGATTGCGTATGTCGAAGCTATCGGGATAGGGCATTACTTAGTGCTGTGGGGGAAGTTGGTCGAGGAAGCGGAAGAGCTGACGATAGGCCTCCGCATAGGCCGCGCTATCGCTCGAGAGGAAGAGATCGTGCAGTCCGCCTACGATGCGGACGGGCTGCACCTTATCCCCGAGCATGAGGCCGTAGTGCTGGATGTCGTCTACGTCGAGGACAAGATCAGCACGTCCGTAGGCGGGCTGCCAGGCGCCACGAGCACGGATGGAGCTGTCGGAGCTCATCAGCAGAATGGGTATACGCAGGTTGAGGCCGCGCTGCACCTGCTGATGGCCGCGTCGTATGGCACGCAGCCACTCGAGACGAATGGTGTGCCCCTTAGCCTTCTTCCACTCCGTATTATAGTCCCACAGCCCGTGGTAGCGCTTCAGGAGGCTCTGCGCGTAGAGGTCGGGCTCCTCCGAGATCCCAGCGACGATGGTGCGCGGGCTTACCCGGCCTATCCCATCGAGCATGGGGATGACGAGCCGCTCCTGTACCTTGCTGAAGTTGAAGTCAAGGAAGGGACTATTGAGCACCAGTGCCTGGACGCTGTCGCTATTATGCGTGTCCTCTAGGTAGAGGCTGGTGATGAGGCCGCCCGTAGAGTGCGCCATGAGGACGAGCTCCCGAGCTCCCCCCGCCTTGATCTGCTGGATGGCCTTGCTAAGGTCGGCGTAGTACTCCCTCAGGTGGTGCACCTCGAAGGGGTCCTGCCCGCTGGAGAGGCTACGCCCATACTTGCGCAGGTCGAGGGCATAGAAGGCATAGCCGTGGCGCGTGATGCTGTCGCCTAGGGCGGACTGGAAGAAGTAATCGTTGTACCCATGGACGTACAGCAGGGCACGCGGCGCCTCGAGGAGCGTATCGCGCCGTACGAGCGTCGCCGTGACGGGGCCAGAGTAGTCTCGACCTTGGTCTATGGTGAGGCAGCTATAGCTCTCTAGGATATCGGGGCGCCACTGAGCCTCAGCTCGGGAGGCCAGCAGAAGCGGCAGCAGCAGGAGCAGCCCCAGGAGGAGCGCTCGATGGTGGGGTCCTTTCGTCGCTAGCATAGGATCATAGAGATTAGCGTACCGTGAGGCGGCAGACGAGGGTCTGTGTGGGGAAGATCGCACGCAGGAGATAGACGCCTGCGGGCAGCTGTAGGGGTACCTCACGGCTACCGCGGGCGGAGAGGAGCTTACGGCCTGAGAGGTCCATGATATCGAGCTGCGTGAGTTCGGTCGAGGCTCGCAGCTGCTTGCCATAGAGCCAAACCCGCGAGATCTCCTGCACGCTATTGGCCTGGTCGGTGGCCCTGAGACGCGTGCTCTGAGCCTGGGAGCTACGGTAGTAGAAGCCCCCGATGACATTCCCCCCTGAGATGAGATAGGTGCCGCCATTGGTCAGCTCCACCGACCCATGCTCTGGAGCGGCGAAGATGCGTGTCGTCAGGCGAGGCGTCTGTATACGCTTGGTCAGCGAGGGGAAGCGCGTGACGGTGTCGGCTAGCGCATTGTAGCCCGACGTGTAGGCGGCATACTGGTAGCCAGGGGTCTGTGCTAGTAGGCTTGGGGTGGCTAGTAGGCAGAGCCCGAGCGAGAGCAGGGCAAGGAGGCAGCGCGTACGGAGGAAGGTCTGTCGGAGCATGAGGACGGCTATTCTTGGGTGAGCAGCTGGCGCAGCTCCTCTGGGGTGATGTCTACGAGAATCTCCCCGCTATAGGCCAGAGAGATCGTACCGCGCTCCTCGCTGATGATGATGACCTTGGCATCGGTCTTCTGCGCCAGCCCAAGGGCCGAGCGGTGACGAAGCCCCAGGTCCTTATTGAGGTCGGGGTTGCTCGCTACGGGCAGGATGCAGCCCGCGGCACAGATCTTCCCCCCGGCAATGATCATCGCCCCGTCATGCATAGGGCTATTCTTGAAGAAGATGTTCTCGATGAGTCGGGCATTGACGCTGGCAGTGAAGCGCTCCCCCGCGTGCTGGTAGGACGAGAGGTCCATAGAGCCCTGCACGGCGATGAGTGCCCCCGTCTTCTTACGCGCCATATTCATACACGCTAGGACGATCGGGGCGATGTACTCGGCCTCAGACTGCTCCTCCTGCCCTACACGCAGCAGGCGGCGTAGGCGACGCCAGCGCTGGGCCGAGCCTATGGTAACGAGGATCTTGCGTATCTCCTCCTGGAAGATGATCACCAGGAGCAGCACGCCGATGTTGGCAAACTTGTCAAGGAGTGCCCCCATGAGGCGCATCTGAAGCACCTGGGAGATCAGCAGCCAAAGGACGACGAAGGCGATGATCCCCGAGAAGAGGGAGCGCGAGCCCGAGTAGCGCAGGGTCACATAGGCGTAGTAGAGGCAGGTCGCCAACATGAGGATATCGATGATATCCTTGATCGAGATCTGTAGCCAGGCAAGCATATAATCCGTCGAGATGAGCTAGTAGGATGAAGGGAGCACGCTAGCGAGGCTCGGCCGCTCCATGGGGTATCGCAGAGTCGCGCCGCTCATAGTAGTGGAGCGCCTCGTCAGTGCGCTTGTAGGGCTGGAGCTGCTGCCACAGACGCACGGCCTCGACAGCCGCCGCCACATCGTGGACACGCAGGATGGAGGCGCCTCGCTCTAGGGCTAGGGTATGGAGTACCGTAGTCCCATTGAGTGCCTCCTCGGGGGCAATCCCGAGGCTACGATAGATCATACTCTTGCGCGAGACGCCTACCAGTAGGGGCTGAGGCAGGAGGCGGTGCAGCTCCCCGAGGCGTTCCATAAGCTCGAAGTTCTGCTCCAGCGTCTTGCTGAAGCCGAAGCCTGGGTCGAGGATCAGGTCGTGTAGCCCCAGCGCCGTCAGCTCCCCGACGCGCTGGATGAAGTAGTCGAGGACCTCCAGCGTGACGTCCGCGTAGTCCGTCTGCTGCATCATGTCCTGCGGTGTCCCGCGCATGTGCATCAGGATGTAGGCTACCTGTAGCTCGGCCACCGTGCGGTACATAGCGGGGTCGAGTACCCCACCGGAGATATCATTGATGCAGGCCACGCCATGCTCCTCGACGGCCCAGCGTGCGATGTCGGCACGGAAGGTATCGAGTGATACGGGTAGCTCGGGATAGTCTCGCCGTAGGATGCTGAGGACGAGTTCCAGCCGCTGGCACTCTTCCTCGGGGCTCACCTCGGCTGCCCCTGAACGCGAGCTATAGGCTCCGACATCGGCGATACTGGCCCCCTCGGCAATGAGCTGCTGGATGCGCGCATGCAGCGCCTCCTCCCCCCCGACACGACTCCCCGCGTAGAAGGAGTCGGGAGTCACGTTGATGATCCCCATCACGAGCGGAGTGTCGAGGCTGTAGAGGCGAGAGCCGAGCCTAAGGGTAGTGCGTCGCAGCATGTATCTATAAGGATGCGTTAGGGGTAAATCAATTCGTTCATCGGAAGATCCCAATCCTCGCGGGGGAGTCGGTCTACGCGCTCTATGCCGTAGCTGACCCCGATGCGATAGGCACCCGTCTGACTGAGGTAGCGGTCGTAGTAGCCCTTCCCGCGGCCGAGGCGGTATCCCTCGCGGTCGAAGGACAGGGCTGGGATGATCAGGAGCTCGAGCTCCTCGGGGGCTATGGGCTGCGCACCCTCTAGCTCGGGCTCCTCGAGACCGAAGTGCCGCGAGCGCTCCAGCTCCATTCCTGGGCTGTAGGGAAGGAACACGAGCTCCGTATCGGAGACGACGCGCGGGAGGTAGAGCTCCTTGCCCGATCGGGCCATCAGCGGGCTCAGGTCGGGCTCGTCAGGCAGCGCACGATACAGCCCCACACGCCGAGCGGCCTGCCAGCGGGGGTGCTGTGCGAGTTGCTTGACGATACTTGCGCTCCAGCGCTCACGCTCCTCAGCGGTGAGTAGCCTGCTGGCTGCACGTAGTCTCTGACGTAGCTCTTGCTTCGACTCCATGATATGGCGGGTGCGGTGCTTAGCTCTTCTTCGGCTTCCAGTCGGGCGACTCGAGGATCTCCAGCGCCTTGATCACCTCGGGATCACGCTCGTTGCGCAGCTCATAGAAGAGGTTCCTGTCCCCGCCGATGAGGTCTGCGATGAGCGCGATGAGATCACGCCGTAGGAGCGGTGCGCACTCCAGCAGCATCCCAGGACGCTGGGGTACGCCGTAGCGCTGCGCATAGACGGCGTAGCTGGAGACCAGCTGGTCACCTATGCTCTGCAGGTGCTTGTCGAGGGCGCTAGCGGTCTTGTACGCCAGGAGCTCCGTGCGGTGTGTGTCGGCGTAGCTAAAGGCGAAGCGCATCAGCGTCCCCGAGCGCATCAGCCGCACGTAGTAGGCATTGAGCCCCGTGCTATCGCGGGGGACGAAGATATCGGGCGTGATCCCGCCGCCGCCATAGACGACGCGTCCCATGCGGGTATAGTAGCGCGTCGTATCGGGACGCGAGACGCTGTCGGCCGAGAAGAGCTCGCCATGTAGGTAGCGCTCCTCGATGTCCTCGGCGTAGGCCTCCAGTCCCTTGGCATAGCTCTTCTGTATGCTACGCCCCGAGGGGGTGTAGTAGCGAGCTACAGTCAGGCGCAGCACGCTGCTATCCGAGAGGGTGAAGGGCACCTGGACGAGCCCCTTGCCGAAGGTGCGACGCCCTACAATGAGGGCGCGGTCTAGGTCCTGCATCGCGCCAGAGAAGATCTCGCTGGCGCTGGCGCTATTCTCATTCACGAGCACCGTCACGGGTGTCTGACGCAGACGCCCTGTGCGTGGGCTGGTGAAGTTCTCACGTGGGTAATGCGCCCCTTGGTTGTAGACGAGGAGATTGCCCTTGTCGAGGAACTCGCTGAGCAGCGTCGTAGCTGCCTGCAGGTAGCCCCCGCCGTTATCTCTAAGGTCGATCAAGATACGCTCTATCCCCTGGGCTGAGTGATCTGCCCAAGCCTGCTGGAACTCCTGAGGTGTCTGTGCCCCCCACTTATTGAGTCGCACGTAGAGCACGTGCGGACGTATCATATAGGCGGCATCGACGCTCGAGACGGGCACCGCACCGCGCACGACAGCGCTCTCGAAGGTCTTCGCCCCGCGCTTGATGAGCAGGCGCACGACGGTGTCCTCAGGGCCCTTCAGCGCCTTCATGATCTCCTCGGTGGTGATGGAGTCCTTGACGAGATTAGTGCTACCCGCCTTGAGGATGCGATCCCCAGGCTGCAGGCCAGCACGCTCACTCGGCCCTCCCTCGATGACACGGACGACGACGACGGTATCTAGCAGTGTATTGAACTGCACCCCTATCCCTGCGAAGGAGCCCTCGAGTCCCTCCGTCTCCTGGCGATTGGCCTCCGCATTGAGATAGACCGAGTGCGGGTCGAGCTGGGAGAGGATGAGAGGAAGGGCCTGCTCCTGCAGGCTATCGAAGTCTACCGAATCGACATAGTAGCGCTCTATGAGCCCGTAGATCGTCCCGAGCTTACCGAGGCCAGCGGAGGAGCGACCTAGACCTAGGTACACTCCCGTGAAGATGCCCCCGAGGAAGAGGAGGCAGATGATCGTGATGTAGGCGAGCCAGCGCAGGAGGCGTCCCCCCTTGGACTTGGGGGTTGGAGCCTCGGGCTGGGAGGGCTGGGTGTTTGCTTCCTTGAATTCTTGCATACCCTTATATATACGGTGTATTATTTATCGGTCGTGTGTGTCCTCGGGCGGGGAGACCTAGGCCTCGTCCTCGAGCGGGATATAGTCCACCTGGATACCCGCACGCTCCAGCAGATCGATCCCGTCACGCAGACGGTACTCTATGCTGTAGACGACACGGACGATATGGCTCTGGATGATGAGCTTGGCGCACTCGATACAGGGGGCATCGGTGACGTAGACGGTAGCACCTATGCTGCTCTGAGTACTGCTGGCGAGCTTGGTAATAGCGTTGGCCTCGGCATGGAGCACATAGTGCTTGGTCAGTCCAGCCTCATCCTCACAGACGTTCTCGAATCCCACGGGCGTGCCGTTGTAGCCGTCCGAGATGATGCTCTTATCCTTGACGATCAGGGCGCCGACCTTGCGGCGCTCGCAGTAGGAGTTCTCCGCCCAGATCTTAGCCATACGCAGATAGCGTCGGTCGAGTGCGAGCTGCTTATCTTCCTGTTCCTTGGTGCTGCTTACTCCCATCATTAGAATACTGCTTAATAAGTCTTTCCGCAAAGATACGGCTTTTGGCCGTTCGGGGGGACGCTCCAGCGCCCGAGCGATACGACGAAGGAGCCCTTGAAGCGCGGGGCGACTAGAGCACAAAGCTCGAGAGTTAGCTCTGAGGCCTCCTAAGGGATATCAGTGGGCGCGCTGAGGGACGTCCATCAAGGGGCTGAGGGATATCAGTCAGCCAGCTGAGGGATGTCCCTCAGAGCGGCTAGACGAGGCTACCAGCTCGCTCCGCCACTTCTTGCCCTTCGCTGAAGGACTTAGGCTAAGCCACCACAGCCCGCTACGCAGCCCGCCTTAGCCCTGCCCAACCGGGGCTGCGACTTCGCCTCTCCCTAGGCTGAGCTAGAGGGAAGAGCTCGGGCGAAGGACACATCTTCTAGGGGGCGAGGCTAAGGAGCGGCGAGCCGAAGCGTCAGGGTAAGTGCAGGTAAGTGGGGGATTTAGTATATTTGCTACGGCCTTGGGGTCTGTAAGAGGCAGCCCCAGCAGCCGAAGTAACTCACAGCAAGAGACACATTAGAACGATATGCTTGACAACCACTACCACGAGGCAGCCAACTACCTAGCCTCACGCCTCCCTAAGGACATCAAGACCGCTATCATCCTCGGCAGTGGCCTGGGTAAGCTCGGCGAGATGCTCCAGCAGCCTACCGTCATCCCCTACAGCCAGATCCCTCACTTCCCCCACTCTACCGCCATCGGGCATAAGGGGAACCTCATCGCAGGGACGCTCTCTGGCGTACCCGTGCTGTGCATGCAGGGACGCTTCCACTACTACGAAGGCTACCCCATGGAGCAGGTGACCTTCCCCATCCGCGTGATGAAGCTCCTCGGCATCGAGAACCTTCTGGTATCGAATGCTGCTGGCGGGATCAACAAGAACTTCCGCGTCGGAGACCTGATGATCATCCGCGATCACATCAACAACCTACCCAACCCACTGATCGGGCCCAACGCAGAGATGTTTGGCCCCCGCTTCCCCGACATGACGCGCGCCTACGACCGCGAGTTCATCACCAAGGCTAAGGCCATCACCCAGGAGCTCGGCATCCCCACGCACGAAGGGGTCTACGTCGGGCTGACGGGGCCCTCCTATGAGACGCCAGCCGAATATACCTTCTGGAGTCAGGTCGGTGGCGATGCCATCGGGATGAGCACTGTACCCGAGGTGATCGTAGCCCGCCATGCAGACATCCGCGTCTTCGGGATGTCGGTCATCACCAACGAGGGCTGGCACTTCGACGACGACTTCGTCAACGACGGCGAGGACGTCATCCGCGCTGCCAACGCGGCCTCCGAGCGTATGGGACGTATCTTCAGCGAACTCGTCCGCCAGCTCTAAGGCTCTTACGCCAAGCACACTATACGAGGGGCTCCTACCGCACTAGCACGGTAGGAGCCCCTCGCGCTTAGCCTCCGAAAGCGGAGACGCTAGGCCCATCGCAGGGAGTCACTTCGGGCAGATAATTTCTTGCGCAGAATATGTATATTTGTGTACCAACATAAAGGCACGATGAGACAGCTCAAGCATGACTCCTTGGACTGGAAGTCCTACTACACTACACACACGACGACAGCTCGTGCTGCCGTCCGCGCAGCCGTCCACGACGGCGCCCACCTCGTCTTCGGCCACGCCGTAGCAGCCCCCGAATCTATTGCTGAGGCGCTCTTCCTCGAGCGCGAGCACTTCCGCGACCTTACGATCTTCCACATGCTCTACTTCGCTACCCCCTGGCACCTACGCCCGGAGATGGGGGGGCATGCGCGCGGCCGGCTTAACTTCCTGGACAAGCACAGCCGCCCCGTAGTGCGCGAGGGACGGGCTGACTTCGTCCCCTGCCACTTCCATGAGGTGCCTCGCCTCTTCCGCGAGGGGCTCTATCCCGTAGACATCGCCGCCGTACAGCTTAGCCCGCCCAACGCCGAGGGCTACTGCTCGCTGGGCGTCTCCTGCGACTATACCAAGGCTGCCATCGAGGAGGCCAAGGTCATCATCGCCGAGGTCAACGAGCAGATGCCCTTCATCGCGGGGGACAACCTCGTACACGTCACCGAGCTCGACTACATCATCCCCGTCGACCGCCCGCTCACCGAGATCCCACAGCCTGAGATCGGGGAGGTAGAGCGGCGCATAGGCGAGGTCTGTGCCGCACTCATCCATGATGGTGACACCCTGCAGATCGGGATAGGCGCCATCCCCGACGCCGTACTGCAGTGCCTGGGGGACCGCAAGGACCTAGGGCTACACACCGAGATGTTCACCGACGGAGTGATGCACATGATGCGCCGCGGGGTGATCACGGGCGCACGCAAGACGCTACACCCCCGCAAGGTCGTCAGCTCCATCGTCATGGGCTCGCGCGAGCTCTACGACTTCGTCCATCAGCACCCCGACATCGAGCTCTACCCCGTGGACTACACCAATGATCCCTACATCATCGGGCAGAATGAGAACTTCGTCTCCATCAACTCCTGCCTCGAGATCGACCTCTGCGGACAGGTAGCCAGTGAGGCCATAGGGCAGGATCAGTTCAGCGGTACGGGCGGGCAGGTGGACTACCTCCGCGGTGTCCGCCGTGCGAAGAACGGGCGCTCCATCCTAGCCTTCACCTCGACAGCCAAGGGCGGGACAGTCTCCCGCATCGTCCCCACGCTCAGCGCTGGCGCCACCGTCACCTCGGGACGCAACGAGGTGGACTACATCGCCACAGAGTACGGTGCGGTGCGCCTGCAGGGGCTGACGCTGCGCGAGCGTGCCCTGGCACTGATCAGTATCGCCCACCCCGACTTCCGCGAAGCTCTACTGGAGAGCATACATCAGCGCTTCCCCCAGTAAAGCCCGCCCCGAGCTGCCCGACGGCTCGGCCAAGGCAGACCTTGCCCCCCCCAAAAGCAGCGCGGCACGGAGACCAAGATCTCCGTGCCGCGCTCTTATTTAGCTAGCTAGGGCTTAGCCTGCGAAGGCGACCTTGAGCTGCTCCAGCCAAGCGGCAAGGCGCTGGTCGGTCAGCTCGGGCTGATTCGTAGGATCCAGCACGAGGCCAAGGAAGCGACCATCGCGCTCAGCTACCGAATGCTCGTAGCTATAGCCCTCGGTTGAGGTCTTCCCGACGATCGTAGCCCCCAGCTCCTCCATATAGGAGGCGAGGAGCCCTACACCATCAGCGAAGCTCACGGGATAGTGCTGCTGATCGCCGAGGCCATAGACGGCTACCTTCCGCCCCGAGAGGTCGGCATCCTCCAGCTCGGGGAGGAACTCATCCCAGCTGTCGGGCAGCTCGCCGTCGAAGTAGGTCGGCGTGCCGAGGATGAAGAGCTCGTACTTCATCCAGTCCTCGAGGCGCGTCGTATCAGGGTCGAGGTAGACCACCTCCGAGCCCCAGGCGGCAGCGATGCGCTCCCCGAGCTCAGCGGTCTGTGCTGTGTGCTGGCTGTACACCAGTGCTACAGTCTTCATATACTCTAGTTTATTGGTTTAGTACTCGATAAGCTCCTTGGCTGCGGCGTAGATCTTCTCCTCGCTGGGGAGCGTCGTCAGCTCGAAGCACTTGTGGAAGCCCACGGGCGTGCCCAGTGACCCGACACGATATACGGGCGCATCTAGGTCACGGAAGGCCTTCTTGGCGATCGAGGCCGCCAGCTCAGCACCAAAGCCGCCGAAGACGCGGTCCTCGTGGACGATCAGCACCTTGGAGGTCTTCTTGATGGAGGCGTAGACCGTCTCCTCATCCCAGGGCGAGAGGGAGCGTAGGTCGATTACCTCTACGCTCTTACCCAGGTCACGCTGGATCTGCTCGGCCACGTGGAGCGATAGGAGCAGCGTATTACCGTAGGTGACGAGCGTGATGTCCGAGCCCTCACGGCGGATACGTGCCTTACCGAAGGGCACCTCGAAGTCCTCGGGGATGACGGCTGCAGCCTCAGTATTGTTGTACTGTCCCTTGGGCTCCATGAAGACCGTCACCCCACGCGAGCGCATCGCTGTACGTAGCAGTCCTGCGGCGTCATCGGCAAAGCAGGGGTAGACGACACGCGCCCCAGGGAAGGTGGTCAGCACCGCCTCGATATTCTGCGAGTGGTAGAGCCCGCCCTGGATGTAGCCCCCAGAGGCCAGGCGGATGGTGATGTTGGGAGAGAACTGCCCATTGCTGCGCCAGTACTCGTGCGTGCAGTTGACGAACTGCTCCATCGCTGGCCAGAAGTAGTCAGCGAACTCTGCCCCCTCGATGACCACGCGGATCTTGTCGCTAAAGCGGCTCATCCCGTTAGCCGTACCGACGATGTAGTCCTCCGCGATCGGGGCGTTGAAGACACGCTTGTGCCCGAACTCCTGCAGCATCCCCTTGGTCACATTGAAGACACCGCCCTTGTCCTTATTCGCCACGTCCTGCCCCCAGATGAAGGTATCGGGGTTGTGACGGAACTCCTGCTTGAGCGTCTTATTGATCGCCTGCACCAGCGTCAGCTCCTCACCCGTGCCGTCGGGGATCCCTGAGCCGTACTTGTCGCCTGGGTAAGCCTCGCCAATGACGTAGTCCATGACGGTGTCACTCGTGGGGTCGGGCGCCTGCAGGGCTTTGCGATTGGCTACCTTGAGCTCCTCGCGCGCCTCGGCCTCGATCTGCTGGAGCTCCTCCTCGGTAAAGCGCTCGTAGCGGAGCAGCATGCGGCGGAACTTAGGCAGCGGGTCGGCCGCCTTAGCTCGGTCGAGCTCCTCCTGATCGCGGTAGAGGGTGTGCTTATCCGAATTGGAGTGCGCCCCGATGCGTACGCAGGAGGCGGTGACGACGACAGGCGTACGATGCTCTACGGCGTATTCGCGCGCTGCCGCCATGGTGTTCATGGAGTCGAAGACGTCCTTACCGTCGCAGAAGAGTACCTTGAGGTGACGGATGCCAGCGTAGTTCTGCCCTACGCGTGGGTTCGCCGTCTGCTCATGCGTAGGTACGGAGATGCCGTAGCCATTGCTCTGCAGGACGAAAATCACGGGCAGACGCTCTCGGGCGGCGCCGTTGATCGCCTCGTAGACGTAGCCCTCAGAGGCCGAGGACTCCCCATGGGAGGCGATGGCACAGCCGTCGACCTTGTAGTAGTCCAGGGCACGCGCCAGACCCACAGCCTGGGAGTCGTGCGCCGCGACGCAGGAGGAGATGTTGTGTATGCCCCACTCTACCTTGGCGTAGTGGTCGGACATGTGGCGGCCCCCACTGGTGGGGTCGGTCGCCTTGGAGATACCATTGAGGATCATCTCCTCAGCCGTCATCCCTGCCGAGAGGGCAGCGGTGAGGTCTCGGTAGTAGAGGAAGAGGTGGTCCTTACCCCGCTGGAAGGTCTGCCCTATGGCCAGCTGGATCCCATCGTGCCCTGCGTTGGAGGCGTGGAACTGCCAGCCGATGGACTGGAGGAGATAGCTAGGGGCCTTCTCATCCAATAGACGTCCTAGGTAGAGGAGGTAGTACCAGCGACGGAGGGTCTCCTTGTCCGTCTTCTTGATCCCGTATCTTTTCTTTACTGCGTTCATAGGGCTCTAGTCTTGCTTCCAGTCCTCGAGGTGCTGTGCTATGGCGTGTAGGAAGGCACCGCCTAGCATACCATCGATGATACGATGGTCAAAGGACAGGGAGAGATAAATCTTGTGGCGGATAGCGATGACATCGCCTGCCTCGGTCTCGAGGATGCTGGGCTCCTTCTCGATCGCCCCAATGCCGAGGATGGCCACCTCGGGCTGGTTGATGATGGGCGTACCGAAGAGCGTGTGCGAGGCGCCATAGTTGGAGATGGTGAAGGTGCTGCCCGTCATCTCGTCTGGGCTCAGCTTGCCCTGGCGGCTCTTGGCCGCAAGGAGGCTCACCTGCTCGGCGATACCGGAGCGGCTCAGCTTGTCTGCATCACGCACCACGGGCACTACGAGGTTGCCATCAGGCAGTGCTACGGCCATACCCACATGGATGTGCTTGCGCTCGATGATGTTGTAGCCATCGACGGCGGCGTTGATGCGGGGGAAGTCCTTGAGCGCCTTGGCCACAGCCTCGATGAAGGGCGTCATATAGGTCAGAGCCACGCCCTCACGCTGCTTGAACTCGTCCTTGTGTGCCTCACGCCACTTCACGAGGTTCGTGATGTCGACCTTGATGAAGCTCGTCACATGGGGCGCTACCTGCACGGACTGCACCATACGATCGGCGATGATGCGACGGATGGGATCCATGGGGATGACCTTGTCCTCGGGCCCTACGCTGACGGCAGGAGCGCTGACGGCGGGGCGTGCAGGCGCTGCAGCAGCTGCCGCGGGCTGCGCGGCACGGGGCTGCGGAGCGGGAGCGCCCTTCTGCTGCTCGATGTAGCGGGTGATATCGGCCTTGCTGACGCGCCCGCCGAAGCCCGTCCCCGAGATCTTGTCGAGCTCGTCCTGACTTACCTTGGCCTTCTTCGCCAGCTCCAGGACAACGGGCGAATACCAGCGCTCGATGCTCCCCTTGGTGAGCGTCTGCTCGACGACGGGGCTCGCTGAGGGCTGCACGCTCGCTTCTGGAGCGGGGCTAGCTGCGGCGGCAGGAGCCGCTGCGGGCTCTGCGGTAGCACCAGCTGCGGTATCGATGACTAGGAGCACCTGCCCCACGGGGACCGTCTCGCCCTCCGTATAATTGATCTGCACGACCTTCCCTGCCACGGGCGAGGGGACGGAGGCAGCGGTCTTTGCCGAGGTGACCTCAAAGAGTTCGTCATCCTCCTGGACGAGGTCCCCGACCTTGGCATGGATGACGGTGATGGTACACTCGGTGACGCTCTCCCCAGTCTTGGGGATCTTGATGTCGAATGTAGGCATAGCTTAGTTCTATTGTCTTGCGTGTGTTGTTTGCTTGAATGAAGTGGCCGAAGGCCGCGCCCTAGGAGAGCAGCACCTCGTGCAGAATCTCCCCGACCGTAGGATGCGGGAAGACGTGGCGGCGGAAGTCCTCGACGCTCGTACCGTCGGCGATGGCGATGCCCGCCAGGAGGATCAGTTCGCTGGCAGGCGTGCCGAGGATGTGGCAGCCAAGGATGCGCTCATTCTCATCCACCAGCACCTTGCACAGGCCAGGTGCCTGTCCCTGCTCTACGACATAGCGACCAGCGTAGGCCATGGGGAGCTTGAGCGTGCGGTAGTAGCGCCCCTCAGCCTGCAGCTGCTCCTCGGTGGCGCCGACCCCTGCCAGCTCGGGATGCGTATATACAACGCCTGGGATGGCATCGTAGCGCATAGGATGACCCGCCCCCGAGACGATATGCTCGATGGCTACCTCCCCCTCACGGATGGCGGTATGTGCCAGCAGGGAGAAGCCCGTGAGGTCACCCACGGCGTAGACCTGAGGGTGCGAGGTCTGCATGTACTCATTGACGACGACGGCAGCGCGATTCTGCTGGATCGCTAGGCTCTCGAGGCCGAGGCCTGCGCTAAGCGGTCGGCGACCTACGCTCAGCAGGATCTGGCTGGCGGCGATGAGCTCCCGCTCGCCCTTCTTTGTCTCGATGGTGACGCCCTCAGGCGATACCTCTACGACCTTGCTCTCGAGGTGGAACTTCACCCCGCGCTTCTTGAAGAGCTTGCGCAGCGTCCCTGAGGTCTCCTTGTCCATAGCCCCGAGGATCTCGGGTGCCATCTCGATGACGGTCACGGGCACCCCTAGGCTAGCATAGACATCAGCGAACTCCATGCCGATGACGCCGCCACCGATGATGGCGATGTCCTTCGGGAGTTCGGTCGCAGCCAGTGCCTCACGGCTCGTCCAGTAGCTGACGCCATCCAGACCCGGGATGGGTGGGATGACGGTCTCGCTCCCCGTAGCGAGCAGGACGTAGCGCACTAGGTAGGTCTCCGTATCGGTGGCGACACGGATCAGCTCCCCCTCCCGCCCCTCGAGGCGTGCGGAGGCGGGGACGACCGTCACCCCATGCTGCTTCATTTTGTAGGCTACGCCCGAGGTGAGGGTCTTGACGACCTCGTCCTTGTGGGCCGCGATGCGGCTATAGTCGGCCTTCACTGAGCCCTCGAGCTCTATCCCGAGGGCAGCACTAGAGGCTACATCGTGGTAGAGGTGCGCTGCGTGCAGGAGGCTCTTGGTGGGGATACAGCCTTCGTTGAGACAGACGCCCCCCAGCGTAGCACGCTCGAAGAGGACAACCTGAAGACCCTGATCTGAGGCCTGAGCCGCAGCATTATAGCCTGCTGGTCCACCGCCAATAATCGCTATGTCGAAGTTCATGATGCTTGTACACTTAGGTATGTTAATGTACCCAAAGGTACGTTTTTTTTACCCAAGAAGCAGTGCGTCCCGTTCCTTGGCTTAGGGAGGGCTCGCTCCCACGGCGCTAGGGGCTTTGGAGCGACCTTGCTAAAGGCATCCGGACAAGGGCTTCACTCCCCTAGACTTAGAGCTCCTGTGGCCTTAGCTTGGCGCCCGTCCGAGCTAAGGGGAGGCGCGGGCTCTGCGAAGCCTTGCCGAGCTGAAGGATAAGGGAGACCGAGGATTTTTATATTACTTTTCGGGAAAAGTTATATTACTTCTCAGCAATTATTATATATATTCGGCGGAAAGTAATATTACTTTTCCCAGAATATTATATCATATTTCGCCCTAAGCCACTGCTCGGAGCTCAGCGAGACCTAAGGGGGAGCTCCAAGCGACCAAGCAGAGAGCCTAGGCAGCAGCTCGGGAGGAGCACTGGGCAAGGGGGCAGGGAGTGCCTCACAAGGCAGAAGGGCATCCAGGCGCAGCTCCTCCCGAGCGAAGCGGCACGAGGACCAGCGCAGCCCCCAAGGCCTCCCCCGCAGCGCGCCACGCTACAGCTCGTATCTTAGTCGTATCTTTGCAGCCAAGATGAAGCATATACGCAACTTTTGTATCATAGCCCATATTGATCATGGGAAGAGCACGCTGGCAGACCGCCTCCTAGAGATGACGCAGACCGTCTCGGGCAAGGACCTACAGGACCAGGTGCTTGATAATATGGATCTCGAGCGCGAGCGCGGGATCACCATCAAGAGCCACGCCATCCAGATGAACTACTGCCTGGACGGGCAGGACTATGTCCTCAACCTCATCGACACCCCAGGGCACGTGGACTTCTCCTACGAGGTCTCCCGCTCCATCGCCGCCTGTGAGGGTGCGCTACTCATCGTCGATGCAGCTCAGGGCATCCAGGCACAGACCATCTCCAACCTCTATATGGCACTCGAGCACGACCTCGAGATCATCCCTATAATAAATAAGGTAGACCTCCCCAGCGCTATGCCCGAGGAGGTCGAGGACCAGATCATCGAGCTCCTCGGCTGCAAGCGTGAGGAGATCATACGCGCCAGCGGCAAGACGGGCCTCG
Organism: uncultured Porphyromonas sp.; assembly: GCF_938046015.1. Classification (GTDB taxonomy): domain Bacteria; phylum Bacteroidota; class Bacteroidia; order Bacteroidales; family Porphyromonadaceae; genus Porphyromonas. The sequence goes on from NZ_CALIXW010000044.1 coordinate 34,376, forward strand.
GCGTCGAGGATATCCTCCGCGCGATCGTGGAGCGCGTCCCAGCACCCGTTGGCGACCCCGAGGGACCGCTGCAGTGCTTGATCTTCGACTCGGTCTTCAATCCCTTCCGCGGGATCATCGCCTACTTCAAGGTCGTCAATGGCTCCATCCGCAAGGGCGACCACGTCAAGTTCATCGCCACGGGCAAGGAGTACGACGCCGATGAGATCGGGGTACTCCGCCTCGACATGGAGCCGCGCTCTGTCGTCAGCACGGGCGACGTAGGCTACATCATCTCGGGCATCAAGACCAGTAAGGAGGTCAAGGTCGGGGATACCATCACGCACGTCACGGGCGGCGCGAGCGAGGCCATCGCGGGCTTCGAGGAGGTCAAGCCTATGGTCTTTGCAGGGCTCTACCCCATCGAGAGTGAGGACTTCGAGAACCTGCGCGCCTCGCTGGAGAAGCTGCAGCTCAACGACGCCTCACTGACCTTCCAGCCCGAGAGCTCCATAGCGCTAGGCTTCGGCTTCCGCTGTGGCTTTCTCGGTCTCCTACACATGGAGATCATCCAGGAGCGCCTCGACCGCGAGTTCGGGATGAATGTCATCACCACGGTGCCCAACGTGTCCTATAAGGTCTACGATAAGAAGGGCGGCGTGCACGAGGTGCACAACCCCTCGGGCCTACCCGACATCACGACCATAGACCATATCGAGGAGCCCTACATCCGCGCCTCGGTCATCACGAACACAGCCTACATCGGGCCCATCATGACGCTCTGCCTCGGCAAGCGCGGGCAGCTGATCAAGCAGGAGTACATCTCGGGCGACCGCATCGAGATCTTCTTCGACCTGCCGCTCGGGGAGATCGTCATCGACTTCTACGACAAGCTGAAGAGCGTCTCCAAGGGCTATGCCTCCTTCGACTACCACATCAGCGACTTCCGCCCCTCCCGCCTAGTGAAGCTCGACATCCTGCTCAACGGCGACCCCGTGGATGCCCTCTCGACGCTGACACACGTGGATAATAGCGTGGCCTTCGGGCGCCGCATGTGTGAGAAGCTCAAGGAGCTCATCCCGCGCCAGCAGTTCGACATCGCCATCCAGGCAGCCATCGGCGCCAAGGTCATCGCCCGCGAGACCATCAAGGCCGTGCGTAAGGACGTGACGGCCAAGTGCTACGGCGGTGACGTCTCCCGTAAGCGTAAGCTCCTGGAGAAGCAGAAGGAAGGGAAAAAGCGCATGAAGCAGATCGGTACCGTCGAGGTGCCACAGAAGGCCTTCCTCGCTGTCCTCAAGCTCGACTAAGGATCAGATAAAGCACCAGCTAAGATGCCAGCACCCAGCCAGCCCAAGGTAGCTCGGAAGCGCCCCACCACAGTGGCGCCGCTCGAGCTCGACGGGCGTATCCCGCCCCAGGACCTAGCCATCGAGGAGGCTGTCCTCGGGGCGCTCCTCCTCGAGAAGGACGCCTACCCGCGCGTCAGCGAGCTACTCCGCCCCGAGACCTTCTACCTGCACACTCACGAGCTCGTATATACGGCCATGACGCAGCTAGCTATGGAGCAGAAGCCCATAGATATGCTGACCGTCATCGAGGAGCTGCGCCGCATGGAGGTACTGGAGGAGGTCGGCGGCCAGGCCTTCATCGCGGGGCTCTCGACCAAGATGCTCTCGACCTCGAGCCTCGAGGCGCATGCCGAGATCCTCGCGGACAAGGCCCTCAGCCGTAGCCTCATCGGCATGGCCTCCCAGACGCTCAAGGATGCCTTCGACGACGTCGTGGCGGTCAAGGAGCAGGTACAGCGCGCCGAGGCTAGCCTCTTCGAGCTGTCGCGCGACGAGAAGAAGGGAGACTTCGAGCCCATACGTCCGCTGGTCAAGAACGCCATCGAGGAGATCCAGATCGCGGCCAATAGGACGGAGGGGATCAGCGGGCTCTCGACGGGCTTCCCCAAGATCGACGAGATGACCTCAGGCTGGCAGAACTCCGACCTCATCATCATCGCGGCGCGTCCTGCCATGGGTAAGACGGCCTTCGTCGTCTCTATGGCGCGCTACATGGCCGTAGACCAAGGGATCCCCGTAGCGCTCTTCAACCTCGAGATGAGCTCCGTGCAGCTCGTCAAGCGCTTCCTGTCCAACGTCTGCGAGATCGATGGGCAGAAGATCAAGAGCGGACGTCTAGACGACGTCGAATGGGCACGACTGAATAACCGCATGGCAGGGCTCGAGGCTGCGCCACTCTACATCAACGACACGCCCTCGCTCTCGGTCTTCGAGCTGCGCACCAAGGCGCGTCGCCTCGTGAGCCAGCATCAGGTCAAGCTGATCATCATCGACTACCTCCAGCTGATGAATGCCAGCGGGATGAGCTTCGGCAACCGTGAGCAGGAGGTCAGTACCATATCGCGCTCACTGAAGATGCTGGCCAAGGAGCTGAACATACCCATCATCGCCCTCTCCCAGCTCAACCGCGGCGTGGAGAACCGCCAGCAGGGCGGCGACGCTAATAGCAAGCGCCCGCAGCTCTCTGACCTCCGTGAGTCGGGGGCGATCGAACAGGACGCCGACATCGTGTGCTTCATCCACCGCCCCGAGTACTACAAGATCACCGTAGACAGCGAGACGGGCGAGTCGCTCAAGGGCGTCGGCGAGTTCATCATCGCCAAGCATCGTAACGGGCCCGTCGGTGAGGTACGCCTCGCCTTCAAGTCCGACTACGCCCGCTTCTCCCCTCTGGAGGACCTGCAGCCAGGTGCTGAGGCCGATGCCACCCGCCCGACGACCTCGCTCTCTGGTCGTAGCCTCACGGCAGCACCAGCGGCAGCAGCACCGTCTGCCCCAGCCTTCGACCCGCTCGCCCCAGATAATAACTTCCCTGGCGGCCAAGTACCCTTCTAGCCCCGCCGCCCCTTTACCCCTCCCTAGGTTCACCATCCCATGCTCCACCCCGACTATCTGCTACGCCAGCAGCGCCTCCAGAGCTACATGCAGGAGGCAGGCATCGACGCCCTCGTGCTTAGCTCCAATGTCGCCCTACTCTATGTCTACGGCCAGGTCTTCGCTGGGCTAGCAGTACTACTTCAGCAGGGTGAGGCGCACTACTTCGTACGCCGCCCGCAGACACAGCCTGAGACCAGCCAGCTCCACCACATCCGCAAGATCGAGCAGCTCCCCGAGTGGCTCGACCTCAAGCCCCTTCGGCGCGTCGCCCTCGAGCAGGACGAGCAGAGCTATAGCGACGTACAGCGCATGGCGCGCATCTTCGAGGGAGCAGAGATTATCAACGCCACGCCGCTGCTGCGCCGTGCCCGCATGGTCAAGACGCCCCTAGAGCTCGAGCAGCTTCGCCAGTGCGCAGCGCGACACGTCGAGGTCTACCGCGAAGTCCCGAAGGTCTATCGTGAGGGGATGACGGACAGAGACCTGCAGATCGAGCTGGAGCGTGTGATGCGCCAGCATGGATCGGTGGGGCTCTTCCGCTGCTTCGGCTCGGCGATGGAGATCTTCATGGGCAGCCTGCTGGCAGGGGACAATGCGGGCACCGCCTCGCCCTATGACTTCGCCCTCGGAGGTGCTGGGACTACGGCGCTGCCTCTAGGGGCTAACGGGACGCCCCTCACCGAAGGCACCGCGGTGATGGTCGACATGGCGGGCAACTACGGCGTCTATTACTCTGACCTGACGCGTACCTATTCCGTCGGCCAGCTTCCTGCCGAGGCCTACCGCCTGCACGAGCTGAGCCTCCAGCTGCACCGTGAGGTCATGCAGACAGCAGGCCCAGGCAGCTCCTGCGCCGAGCTCTACACGCGCTCGCTGGAGCGTGTCACGGCCGCAGGTGCTGCGGACTACTTCATGGGGACGGAGCTGCAGGCACAGTTCGTCGGGCATGGGATTGGACTTCAGATCAATGAGCTGCCCGTGCTCACTCCACGCAGCCGCGACGTCCTAGAGCCTGGGATGGTCATTGCCTTCGAGCCGAAGTTCGTCCTCCCTGGGGTCGGCGCCGTAGGGATAGAGAATAGCTACCTCGTCACGGAGACAGGCGTCGAGAACCTCACGCCTGCCCCCGAGGAGATCATCGACCTACGCACGGGTCTCCCCCACGCCTAGTCCTATGAAGCGCATAGCCCTCTACGCTGGCTCCTTCGACCCCTTCACACGGGGTCATGCCGATATCGTCAGCCGCGGCCTCGCTCTATTCGATGAGGTCATCGTCGCCATCGGGACGAACGAAGCCAAGCGCAACCTCTACACCGCCGAGCAGCGCCAGCAGCAGATCAGCCGCTACTATGCTGACCAGCCCCGCGTCCGTATCGTCGTATATACGGGGCTGACGGTGACGCTCGCTCAGGAGCTCGGAGCGCACGTCCTGCTGAGGGGCGTACGCAGTAGCACCGATATGGAGTACGAGCGCACGCTGGCCGACCTCAACCGCCATATCGCCGATATGGAGACCGTCCTATTGCCCGCCTCGCAGCGCCTGACCCATATCAGCTCCTCCGTCGTCCGCGAGCTCCTCCACTACGGGGCCGACGTCTCGGCCTTCCTCCCCGAGGGCTTCGTCCTTGATCCCATCGTCTAGGTATGGCTGACTGGAAAGACCGACTGGGCGTGCTCTACAGCACGAACCCCGACTTCGAATACACGACCGAGCAGGTCGAGGAGCCCGATACACTCGAGCCTGCACGCCAAGAGCTGCGCATCAGCCTGAGCAAGAAGCAGCGCGGCGGCAAGGAGGTGACGCTCATCACGGGCTTTGTCGGGCGCGAGGAAGACCTTGCTGAGCTCGGCCGTCTCCTACGCCAGCGCTGTGGTGTCGGTGGCTCGGCTAAGGACGGCGAGATCCTCATCCAGGGCGACCAGCGTACCAAGCTCCGCAGCCTCCTCCCCTCCCTCGGCTACACCCGCACTAAGGGCTAAGACCTCGCGAGCTCGCCCAGCGAGCAGCGCAAATATAAAAGGCTATCCCCCTCCCAGCCTGCCTCGGGCAGCTTGGGAGGGGGATAGCCTTTTACTTAGGGTACTTGCCGCTCCTCATCGGAGCCTCGGCAGGCAATCTCGGTGACTCAGGAGGGACTCAAACCCTCGACCTTCAGAACCGGAATCTGACGCTCTATTCAACTAAGCTACTGAGCCATGCGCGACTAGGAGAGAGCCCCTAGTGACAGCGCTGCAAAGATACGAATATTCGCCCGTCTATCCTAGCGGAGGAAGCTATTATGACGGCGTTCGTGCCCGATCGTCGTCTCGGGGCCATGTCCACTGAAAACGATGGTCTCATCAGGTAGTGGCATGTACTGCGCCTTGATGGCAGCCAGCAGCTGGTCATAGTCGCCGTACCAGAAGTCCGTGCGGCCTATCGTGCCGAGCAGCAGCGTATCCCCGGAGAGCAGAATCCCCGAGTCAGCCGCGTAGAAGGCGATATGCCCTGGGGCATGCCCTGGCACGAAGAGCACACGTAGCGTCTCCCCCCTGAACTGGATCGTATCGTCCTGCTCGACGAGCGTATAGCGGCTCTCTGGGACGTCCTCCAGCGGCAGTGGGATGCCGTAGCCCTTGAGCTGGTCGGAGGGCAGCGGGAGCTTCTCGAAGTCTATACGATTGGCGTAGGCTGCGAGCCCAGGCCAGGTACGCAGCACATAGGCAGCGCCCCACACGTGGTCAAAGTGCTGATGGGTGCACAGCAGGAGCTTGGGCTCGAGGCCCTGCTCCTCGATGAAGTCCTTGAGCTGGTCCTCCTCTGAGTGACGCATGCAGCCTGGGTCGACGATAGCGGCCTCACGGCTCGCCTCATCGTAGAGGACGTAGGTATTCTCTTGTACGGGTCCGAAGGTGAATTGCTTAATCTTGAGCATGATGTAGTGATGGGCTAGGGCGCGGTGCTCCTATCGGCTACGATAGCCGAGGATCTGACGCGCGCGCTCCTTAGCGCTGGAGAAGGTGAAGAGGTCGACGAGCTGATGGGCGTTGAAGGCATCACGCAGGCGCGGAGCCAAGGCCTCCAGCACCGTGAGCTTGTCGTCGTCCCAGGTGAAGAGCTTCAGCACACGTGCAGCCTGATCCGTGGTGAAGTAATTGCGACGCGCGGCGTCCTGAATGAAGCGGATCTTATCTTCCTTGAAGGGCTTGCGCTGGATATCGCGGATGAATTCGGCGAAGGCCTCCTCCGCACGCTGCGCCTCCTCCCGTCCATAGTCGCCCCCAGGAGGAATCGGAACTGATGGAGGGCAGGACTTAAGGATCTTGCGTGCACGAGCCTTATCATCGTCCCAGGTGAAGAGGTCGACAATCCGATGAGCATTAAAGCTATCACGTATGCGTGGAGCTAGGATCGTAAGTACCTTAAACTTCTCATCGTCCCAGGAGAAGAGGCTCAGAACGCGTATGGTCTGCTCTGTGGTGAAGTAGTTGCGCTGCGCTACATCCCGAATGAGACGGAACTTATCCTCGTCGAAGGGCTTGCGCTGGATATCGCGGATGAACTCATCGAAGCCCTCCTCTGCTCGCTGTGATCCCTCCCGTCCATAGCCGCCCCCAGGAGGAATCGGAACTGATGGAGGGCAGGACTGAAGGATCTTGCGTGCACGAGCCTTATCATCGTCCCAGGTGAAGAGGTCGATGATCCGATGAGCATTGAAGCTATCACGTATGCGTGGGGCTAGGATCCTAAGTACCTTAAACTTTTCGTCATCCCAGGAGAAGAGTCTCAGGACGCGTATGGTCTGCTCTGTAGTGAAGTAGTTGCGCTGCGCTACATCCCGAATGAGGCGGAACTTATCCTCGTCGAAGGGCTTACTCTGAATATCGCGGATGAACTGCGAGAAGGCCTCCTCCGCACGGCGCTCCTGCTCGGCCTCGTAGCCTCCCCTTGGGTATCCTCCCCCGGGATAAGTTCCCTCGGGATAGCCGCTGCCAGGGTAGCCACCACCCTGCTGGGGACGGCTCGGATAGGGCGTGCGATCGGGGAAGCGATCGACCTCCCTGTGGTTGTCCATACGCGTGACTCGCCCCTCGTAGAAGGTGATCTGCGTGACATAGATCGCGCCCCCTACATCACTGCGGCGATACTCCCACAGCTCGCTACCATCCGCGGCGAGGCTGCGGGTGTCGGGGCGTCCCATAACCTGCGTGACTTGCTCGCGGCTCATACCACGCTCTATACGCTCGATCCCACGCTGCGGCTCGAGCATCGCCGCGATGCCGCAGGAGCTAAGCCCGAGTACCAAGGCTAGTGGGAGAAGTCTGATGAACTGCTTCATACTGGTAGCTTAACTAAGTGTCGGGGCGGGCAGAGCGCCCTCGGCGTCTCCCCTACCCCTTTGATTCCTTAACGCCAAAGATACGAGGAATCATACAATTCCTAGGCCGCGAGCCGGAGCAAGGAGCCCCAGAGAGGAGCTCCAGCAGCTACTCAGCTCGCGGAGCTGCAGCCCCTATACCCTATCCCCCTAGTCCTCAAGCTCCGTGACCGATATCCCTCAGCGCTGCCACTGACGCCCCTCAGCCTCCTGACTGATATCCATCGGCGGGCTGAGGGATATCCGTCAGCAGGCTCCCTCCTAGGAGCAGCTCCGCGCGCCTAGGCTGCGGGTAGCTTCGGGGGATTGCTCGGCTTTACTTATATTTGTTCTTGCTACTCCGAAGCACTTAGATGGTATACACCTTGATGCAGCTCTGTAGATCGCGCATTCTACCGATAGATCTCGAGGGGACTTCCCTGTACGCTAGGCTCAGCAGGCCCAGCGCGCCTCCCCCTACGCTACGCTCTGCCCGAGAGGGGCGGCCTAGCGAGCTGGCACAGCCCATCCCGCCGAGGAGCTAAGTAGCATCAGCCCACTATGACAAGAGAAGAATTGATCAAGGAGCGCCGCGCCCAGCCCTGGCGTGCCGAGCTACGCAAGGCGAGTCCCAATAAAGAACGTATCACCGCACCCCGCACCCCTATGCCGACGCTCGGCCTCGGGGAGCGGCTCAGCTCCTTCCACCACGAGGTCGCTCTAGGCTATACGGCCGAGCTGGCCATGGAGGAGGCACGTCGCTGCCTCGACTGCCCTAACCCAGGCTGCGTCTCGGGCTGCCCCGTGGGGATCCATATCCCCTCCTTCATCAAGCTCATCGAGCGGGGGGAGTTCGTCGACGCCCTAGGGATCATCCGCGAGACCAGCAGCCTGCCCGCCGTCTGTGGGCGTGTCTGCCCGCAGGAGAAGCAGTGCGAGAGCCAGTGCATCTACACGCTGAGTCTCAAGAAGCCTGCCGTCTCCATCGGCAACCTCGAGCGCTTCGTCGCCGACTACGAGCGCCTGCACCCCGAGGAGGCTAAGCCCTTAGCCCCGCCTATGCCCCCCAATGGCCTACGTGTCGCCGTCATCGGCAGCGGGCCCGCGGGAATCTCCTTCGCCACCGATATGGCCAAGTGGGGCTATGAGGTGACGGTCTACGAGGGCGCCGAAGAGCTGGGGGGAGTCCTACGCTACGGGATCCCAGAGTTCGTCCTGCCCAATAACATTATCGAGCACGAGCTGGCGAAGCTCCGCCAGCTGGGCGTGCACTTCGTCACTAGCACCTATGTCGGGCAGGACGTCACCGTGCAGCAGCTCCAGGAAGAGGGCTTCGCAGGGATCTTCGTCGCTACGGGCGCTGGCGTGCCCAACTTCATGCACGTCCCAGGCGAAGACCTCAAGGGCATCCACTCCGCCAGCGACTATCTGGCGCGCCTGAACATGATGAGCCCCGAGGAGATCGCCGAGGAGAAGCGAGGCTATGCAGGCAAGCGCGTGGCCATCATCGGAGCGGGGAATACCGCCATCGATGCCGTACGCTCCGCTCTGCGCCTCGGTGCCGCGGAGGTGATGATCGTCTACCGCCGCAGCCGTGAGGAGATGCCCGCCCGTGCCGAGGAGCTCCACCATGCCGAGGAGGAGGGGACACGCTTCCTGACGCTGCACAATCCCATCGCCTACCTCGCCGACGACTCGGGGCACGTCGCCCGCATGCGCCTGCAGCAGATGCAGCTCGGCGAGCCCGATGCGAGTGGACGCCGCAGCCCCCAGCCCATAGAGGGCGCCATCGTGGAGCTCGAGGTCGATGAGGTCATCGTGAGCATAGGCTACTCCGCCAGCCCGCTCGTACCGCAGTCGCTGCCCGAGCTCTCAGTCTCCCGCTCGGGGACCATCGTCGTCGATGAGGAGCAGCGCAGCTCCATCCCCACGATCTATGCTGGGGGTGACATCGTACGCGGACCCGCGACTGTGATCCTTGCCATGGGCGACGGACGCCGCGCCGCCACCGCCATGCACCGCTCGCTGACGGGACGCACCGAGCTGGGCGCCTTGGTCTAAGGCCTCCCCTAGCCTAGCCCACCTAAGCAAAAGCCCCAAGCAGCACGCCCCGCTAAGCCTAGATGCTTAGCGGGGCGTGCTGCTTGGGGCTCGGTGAGGGGAAGGCGCTACTTCTTGTAGATGATGCTCAGCCCATCACGTAGGGGGAGGATGAGGTTCTCCACGCGCGGATCCTCCTGCACGTGGCGGTTGAAGGACAGGATGCTCTGCGTCTGGGCATCCGTCGGCAGTGGGTCGGCGATGACCTTGCCATCCCAGAGCGTATTATCGGCTAGGATGATAGCACCACTAGGTAGGTGTGGCAGGATGAGCTCGTAGTAGTCGAGGTACTGGCGCTTGTTGGCATCGATGTAGACGAGGTCGAAGGCGTAGCGCTCCACCAGCTCGGGCAGCAGCTCGAGGGCATCGCCCAGGTGCAGCTTAATCCGCTCACCCCAGGGCGCCTCAGCGATGAAGCCGCGGATGAAGTCCTCCATCTCATCGTCCGACTCTATGGTGTGCACCTCTCCATCAGGGGGTAGCACCTCGGCCATGCAGTGCGCCGCATAGCCCGTATAGGTACCGAGCTCGAGGACATAGCAAGCGCCCTTCATGCGACAGAGCATCTGCAAGAGGCCTCCCTGCAGCTGTCCCGAGAGCATGCGCGCCCTGAGGAGCTGCACATGCGCCTGTCGGGCGAGCCGCTGCCGCAGCTCGCTCTCGGGCGTCGTATGCGCTAGGATATAGTCCTCGAGACGCTGCTCTAGGAGCGTCATGCCTGCGTGGTGGAGCTAGGCATACCGAGGAGCTCGCGTATGCGTGCTGCTACCTCCTCCATCTGCCACATAGGTGTGGAGGTGGCACCACAGATGCCGATGCTGGTGGGCAGAGGCTGTAGCATATCAGCCGTCAGCTCGTCGGGAGAGGAGACGAAGATGCTGCGCTCGTTGCCCTTGAGGCAGTAGCTGAAGAGCACCTTACCATTGGAGCTCTTCGCCCCAGCGACGAAGAAGACTAGCTCGTGCTGCGAGGCGAAGTCCTGGATATGCGGCATACGATTGGACACCTGGCGACAGATCGAGTCCTGATACTCGAAGCGAGCCCCCTCCTGCATACGATCGCGCAGCGTGTCGATCAGCTCGAGGAAGCCCGTCAGCGACTGCGTCGTCTGGGAGAAGAGCGCCACGTGACGCGCGAAGTCGATCTGCTCGACATCCTCGGGGTACTGCACGATGATGGCCTTGCCCTCCGTCTGCCCGACCAGGCCATTAACCTCAGCGTGTCCCTTCTTGCCATAGATGACGATCTGGCCCCCGATGGGATCCAGCTCGACGAACTTCTTGCGCACCTTCTTCTGCAGCGCCAGCACCACAGGGCAGGTGGCATCGACGAGCTCGATATTGCGCTCGCGTGCCATCTGATAGATCGCAGGCGCCTCCCCATGCGCACGGAAGAGGACGCGCTTGCCCTCTAGCTGGCGGAAGGTGTCGTAGTCGATCGTCTGCATGCCCTTGGCCTGCAGGCGGTCGACCTCCTGGCTGTTGTGGACGATGTCGCCGAGGCAGTAGAGCTCCTTCTTGTCCTTCTCGAGCTGCTGCTCGGCATGCTTGACAGCGTTGATGACGCCGAAGCAAAAGCCCGACTGCTGGTCTATCTCTATCGTGGGGTAGGTCATATCTAGATGTTGATGGGATGATGTAGGCAGCGACTACCCTCTACGGGCAAGCGCAGCCTGGTAATAGGAATGTAGCAGGGCGTCCTGCTCGGGGATGGTAAGGTGGGAGTTGTCCAGTACCAGTGCATCGGGCGCCTGGATGAGCGGTGCCACCTCGCGGTGGGTGTCGATATAGTCACGCTCCTGCAGGTTCGCCAGCACCTCCTCCATGGTGATGATATGGTCACCCTTGCTGCGCAGCTCTGCCAGACGACGCTCCGCACGCACCTGGGGATCGGCCGTGACGAAAACCTTGAGTTCGGCATCAGGGAAGACGGCCGTACCGATGTCACGGCCATCCATGACGATGCCCTTATGCCGCCCCATCTCCTGCTGCTGTGCGGTCAGGAAGCTGCGCACGAAGCCGAGGGCGGCCACAGGGCTCACCTGCGAGGCGACCTCCATAGAGCGGATGGCCTGCTCGACACGCTCGCCATTGAGGTAGAGCTCGGGGCGGGGACTCTGCTCCGCCAGGCGGAAGGCCAGCTCGAGGTCACCCAGCGAACGCTCCAGCGACGAGGCGTCGATGAGGCCATTCTCGATGAAGCCCTTACGTATGGCCCAGAGGGTGACGCCGCGGTACATGGCCCCCGTGTCTACATAGATATAGCCGATGGCCTCGGCCAGCGTGCGTGCCATGGAGCTCTTGCCACAGGAGCTGTAGCCGTCGATGGCTACGATGATCTTATCCTTCATTGATTCTAATAGCTTGTTGGTCTTCAGCAGGGTGAGGTCAGAGAAAAGGATCGCCCTGCGCTATAGCCACCAAAGAGGCTAACAGACACAGGGCGAAGAATGTTGCGCGAGCTAAGCGACAAGACGCCAGATGCCCGCCGTGATCATGGTCACGAGGATCCCGAGACCAAGGGGGAGGAAGACGGAGAGTAGCGTCCAGCGCAGGCTGCCTGTCTCCTTATAGATCGTGTAGATCGTCGTGCTACAGGGGTGATGCAGCAGGCAGAAGAGCATAAGGCAGACGCCCGTCATCAGCGTCCAGCCTCCTTGCTGCAGGAGGGCGAAGGTCTCGGCATCGCCTCCCTCCATCAGGACGCCCGCTCCAGCAGGATCACCACCGCCCAGCACCAGCGTCGTGAGCATGAGCACTGTGGGTATGACGACCTCGTTGGCAGGGATCGCCAGGAGGTAGGCCAGGAGGATGACGCCATTGAGCCCCATCAACATCCCTGGGTAGTCCAGCAGCTGGATGAGGTGTGCGGCGACGCTAGCTCCCCCGATATGTACATTGCACGAGAGCCAGATGAAGGCCCCCGCAGGGGCTGCGAAGACCAGGGCACGCCAGAGGACGATCAGCGTGCGGTCGATGAAGGAGGTGTAGAGCGTGCGCCAGAACTGCGGCGGCCTATAGGGCGGCAGCTCGAGGTGGAAGGTAGAGACCTCCCCGTGCAGCACCGTATGGGAGAGCGCCCAGGAGGCACCAAACATGACCAGCACGCCCAGCAGCACGATCGCTAGCACCGCGCCGATGCTTGCCAGCCCCGCATAGGCAGGCGGCACGGCCGCCCCGATGAAGAGCGAGGACAGGAGGATGATGGTAGGCCAGCGCCCATTGCAGAGCGAGAAGTTATTGGTGATGATGGCGATGAGGCGCTCGCGCTCGCTGTCGATGATACGCGTGGAGACGACGCCCGCAGCATTGCAGCCGAAGCCCATGCTCATCGTCAGCGCTTGCTTACCATGCGCCCCACTACGACGGAAGAGCTCATCGAGGTTGAAGGCCACACGCGGCAGATAGCCGAAGTCCTCCAGTAAGGTGAAGAGCGGGAAGAAGATCGCCATCGGCGGCAGCATCACCGACACGACCCAGGCCGTAGTGAGATAGATACCGTCCGCCAGCAGTCCCGTGAGCCACCAGGGGCTACCGAGCGTGACTAGCGCCGAGCGGAAGAGCGGGTGCACCTTCCCCACCAAAAGGTCACTCAGGAGCGAGGAGGGATAGTTCGACCCGACGATGGTGAGCCAGAAGATCACCCCGAGGAGGAGCAGCATGATGGGGAAGCCCCAACGGCGCGAGGTGAGGATGCGGTCGAGCCGCACGTCCAGCGGTAGGCGTCCCTCGACATGGGCCTGCAGCACGACCTCCGAGCAAATGCGGTAGGCGTCGGCATAGATCGACTCCGTCCACTGGTCGTGGAAGTTCTCCCCGATCTCGAGGTGCACCTGACGCGCCAGCTCGAGGAGCTCAGGGGCATCGAAGCGCGCGGTGATCGAGGGGTCGTCCTCGATAAGGCGCGTGGCGATCCACCAGCTGTTAGCAACCTCGGGATAGAGCTCCTCTACCTTGGCCTGGAGCTTCGCGACGAGCTGCGCCGTGTGCTCCGGCAGGCTCTGCCCTCGGTAGGGACGGCAGACGTACTCACCAAGCGCTACGGCGCGTATCTGTACGAGCAGCTCGGGGATGCCCTTGCCCGAGCGGGCACTGGCCCCTACGACGGGGATGCCGAGGCGGCGGGAGAGCGCCTGGAGGTTGATCTCGATCTTATTACGGCGCGCCTCATCAAGGAGGTTCACGCAGAGGACGACCTTATCCGTGATCTGCAGCACCTGCAGCAGAAGGTTCATGTTACGCTCCAGGCGGGTGGCATCGGCAACGATGACCGTGACGTCGGGACGGTCGAAGAGGATGAAGTTGCGGGCGATCTCCTCGTCCTCGCTCGTCGAGGAGAGGGAGTAGGTGCCTGGGAGGTCTACGATCTTGTAGCCCTCGCCAGCGTAGACGAAGGCTCCCTCGGCCTTGCCGACCGTCTTGCCGGGCCAGTTGCCCGTGTGCTGCTTGAGCCCCGTGAGCGCGTTGAATACGGTGCTCTTACCCGTATTGGGGTTCCCCGCCAGAGCTATGGTATAGTGCGTCTCGGCGAGGTGCTCCCCACGACGCTGCAGGGCAGCTGCCTGCGCGGAGGCAGAGGTACAGGAGGTATCAGGACTTATTCTTGAAGGCATAGCTTGGGGTCTTGGATAAGGATATAGCGGGCTTGGTCACGGCGTAGAGCGATGGCGGCCCCGCGTACGATGTAGGCCGTAGGATTGCCCAGCGGACTGCGCATCTCGACGCTGATGTGGCTGCCGCGTACGAAGCCGAGGTCCATCAGACGGCGGCGCATGGGCCCGCGGCAAGAGGGCGAGAGTCCAAGCACGGTGCTGGACTCATCGGGAGCGAGTGTCGAGAGACGCCGCACCTCGGCGGCATGACTCTCCTTGAGCTCCTGCGGGGTGGCCAGACGTAGGTGGAGCGAGCTGAGGAACTGTGCGGGGAGCTCATAGGCCTCCCCCTCGTAGTAGAGGCGACAGATTCCCGACTCCAGCGTCTGCAGCTGGAAGATGGAGTCGCGCGTCAGCCCCAGATCCGTAAGGTAATGATAGGCCTCCACGAGGTCATCCTCGATGTGGAGGACGTAGTACCAGGAGCCCGACTGCAGGGCCTCTAGGGGAAGCGCCTCGGGCAGCTCAGCCTGTACTCCCTCTGCCGTAGGGATGGGGTCGCCATGCGGGTCGTAGAGGGGGTTGCCTAGGAGCGAGGCGATACGCTGGTGCTCGGAGGAGCTGAGCTGGTGCTCCTTGGTATGCGCTAGGCGGTGCCATTCGCTCGGCGTGTAGCCCGAGTGCTCCGCCAGATACAGCTCGTAGAGGCGGTGGGCACGGATGAGCTCGAGGGCACGCTGCTCTCCACGCTCGGTGAGGGCGAAGGAATCGGCAGCGAGATAGCCCTCCTGCCGCAACTGCTGGAGCAGCTCCGAGAGCTCGGGGCCGTGACGCAGGATGGGGCTAGAGCTGGCCTGCGCCCCAGCGGGCTGATGCTGCTGCTCGTAGAGGCTCTTGAGTAGATCCTCGGCCTCGGTATGCCGGACGAGGCGGCGCGGGAGCATCCCGCAGCGCTGTAGCCAGCCGAGCCAATGATGTGCTTGTCGCTTTGTCATCTCTGTAATTATCTATCGGTGCCTAGAGGATCTACACGAGCGCTCATGACCACGCAGTCGGGACTGCGTAGCCATGAGCGTAGACGAGGGGAAGCGGGCTAGGGAGGGGCTAGCCGAGGTAGGGCTTGAGGGAGGCGCAGTGTATGTCGTTGCGCAGCTTGCGTATGGCCTTCTCCTTGATCTGACGCACGCGCTCACGCGTCAGGTCGTACTTCATCCCTATCTCATCGAGCGTCATCTCGGGGTAGCCACAGATGCCGAAGAAGCACTTGACGATCTCGGCCTCACGCTCGGTGAGGTTCGTCAGCACCTGGTTGATCTCGCTGCTGAGCGACTCATCGAGCAGTACGCTATCCGTCGAGGGCGTATCGTCACTGGTCAGTACGTCCAGGAGGCTATTCTCCTCTCCCTCGACAAAAGGGGCGTCGACGGAGATATGCCGCCCTGCGACCTTGAGCGTCTCGGTGATCTTGTCCTCGGGGAGGTTCAGCTCCTTCGCCAGCTCCTCGGCTGAGGGGCGACGCTCGTTCTCCTGCTCGAACTTAGCCAAGGCCTTGGAGATCTTGTTGAGCGTCCCGACCTGATTGAGGGGCAGGCGTACGATACGCGCCTGCTCGGCCAGCGCCTGGAGGATCGCCTGGCGTATCCACCAGACGGCGTAGGAGATGAACTTGAAGCCGCGCGTCTCGTCGAACTTCTCGGCAGCCTTGATCAGCCCGAGGTTCCCCTCATTGATGAGGTCGGGGAGACTGAGGCCTTGGTTCTGGTACTGCTTGGCGACGGAGACGACGAAGCGCAGATTGGCTCGGGTCATCTTATCCAGGGCTCGACGGTCGCCCCGCTTGATCGCCTGGGCGAGCTCTACCTCCTCCTCTATGCTGATGAGCTCCTCGCGACCTATCTCCTGCAGGTAGCGGTCGAGCGAGGCACTCTCGCGATTGGTGATGGACTTCGATATCTTGAGTTGTCTCATAGCGTTCCCTTCTATCTACTGATGGTGAAGTGTCCACTAGATGTCTACATAGCTACAACGCAGGGCTAGGCCCTTTTGTTTGGAGCCGACTCTAGTGGCGCGAGCTCATTGCTTGACTAGGCCCTCGAGGTGCTTGACCTCGGCCTCAAGCTCGGCGATGCGCTCCTGCTGTGCGTGGATCATCTGCTGGTAGGAGTTCAGCTCCTCTGTCTCGATACTACTGGGCGCCTGCTCCTCGACGCGGAGGAGTAGGTCGCTCAGGACGTTCATATAGTTATTGAAGGCATCGTAGGGCGAGCTGTAGGGGCTGTAGGGATGCCCCCCCCAGTTGATCGTATTCATGTAGTAGAAGTGGTCGGCACTCTGTAGACAGAGCCAGTCCATCAAGAGGCTGCGGTCCTCGAGGGCGTGGACACGCTCGCCCCACTGACGGAGTTTCTCGATCACCCCCTGCTGAAGGATATTGCCGTTCCATTCGTTGGTACTCTTCTCCTCACCAGCCCAGCTAATCGGATAGGCTACGGAGATCAGCCCCACTGGGCGCTGGCTATCCAGGAGCTGCGAAGGGGTAGCGAAGGTCACGCCGTAGTCTGCGGCGAGCTTGGGCAGGGCACGGAAGAACTCGAAGATCCCCGTCTCTGCACGATTCATCTCCCCAAGGACCTCATAGTTCATATAGAGGAGGGTGAAGTCCTCACCCTCGGGGAGGTGCTGCACACGCCCCAGGAGCTTGTCTGCCGTGACGGGGTATTCGTGAGAGCTGTAGTTGGAGAAGTGGTTCGTCACCAGCTCGCTCAGACCAGCGTTGCGCAGCAGCAGCTTGGTCTCGGGCGAGACGGCCGAGCCGTAGAGGTAGTTAGGGCTCTTCCACCCCAGGACGTGCTTGGCGCCCTCGGTGATGACGCCCTCATAGCCTAGGGAGGCGAGCTCTAGGGCGATCTCATCCGAATAGATCAGCTCGCTATTGCAGAAGACACGGGAGGGGGCGACGCCGAAGAGCTCGCGCAGCTTGGTCTGCTGCATGCGCACCTGGTTGCGGAACTCTACGGGATCGTAGAGCGAGGATATAGAGTGCGCATAGGTCTCTGCGACGAACTCCACACGCCCCGTAGCCACGAGCTCCCTGAAGCTCTCGAGGAGCTCAGGCTTGCGGTACTCCATCTGCTCCAGCGCTAGCCCTGAGATCGAGAAGCTGACGTGGAAGTCGGGGTAGGTCTTGAGCAGCTCCAGCAGCATGCGGTTCGCAGGGAAGTAGCAGCTATCGGTGATACGATCGAAGACCTCCTCATTGAGGTAGTCATCACTGTAGTAATGGACATTCCCGATATCGAAGAAGCGGTAGCGACGAAGTCGGATGGGCTGGTGTATCTGGAAGCAAAGGCAAATCTTCTTCATAGCTCTAGTGTATAGCGTGTGTCAGAGTTTAGCGTACGTAGCGGTCGTAGATGGCGCGTACCTTGCGCCCGGCGGCCTCCCAGGTGATGCTGTTCACCTCGCGCAGCCCCTCCTCCTTGAGGAAGGCATGCATCTCGGGGTAAGTGATCAGGGCATAGATGGCGTCGGCCATGGCGTCGATGTCCCAGTAGTCTACCTTGATGGCGTAGTCGAGGATCTCGGCGCAGCCCGACTGATAGGAGATGATGGAGGGGACGCCGCACTGCATGGCCTCCAGCGGGGAGATCCCGAAGGGCTCGGAGACCGAGGGCATGACGTAGACGTCGCTGGCCTTGAAGACCTCGTAGACCTGCTGGCCCTTCATGAAGCCCGTAAAGTGGAAGCGGTCGGCGATGTTGCGCTGCGCCGCCAGACGTATCATCGCATCCATCATATCGCCACTGCCGGCCATGATGAAGCGCACGCCCTGCGTCCGCTCCAGCACCTTAGCCGCAGCCTCGACGAAGTACTCACAGCCCTTCTGCATCGTGATACGCCCGAGGAAGGTCACGACCTTGTCCTTGACGCCTCGCTTGTCGGGTAGGGCGAGGATAGCGGGCGAGAGGGGCGTGACGGCATTGTGCACCGTCGTCACCTTGGCAGGATCCTGATGATACTTCTCGATGACGGTACGGCGCGTCAGCTCGCTCACGGTGATGATGTGGTCGGCATGGTTCATCCCGTCCATCTCGATGCCGAAGACCGTGGGGTTGACATTTCCGCGGCTGCGGTCGAAGTCGGTAGCGTGGACGTGCACCACCAGCGGCTTGCCCGTGATCTGCTTGGCATGGATCCCCGCGGGATAGGTCAGCCAGTCGTGCGAGTGGATGACATCGTAGCTCTCGCTGCGGGCGATGACGCCCGCCACGATGCTGTAGTTATTGATCTCCTCCAGGAGGTTGTCCAGGTACTTGCCCGAGAACTCGAAGCAGCCCAAGTCATTGGTCCCGTAGTGCGAGAAGTCCGCATAGATATGATCCCGCAGCTGGTAGTAGAGCTCGGGCGTCATCTTGCCCGCCAGGCGCTCGCGTACGTAGTCGTAGCTCACATCGCGCCACACGACGGGTGTATCCCCTGCGCCGATAATGCGCAGGAAGCTCGTATCCTCATCACCCGAGGGGCGGGGGATGACGAAGGTAATATCCATATCGCCCTGCGCGGCCATCCCCTTCGTCAGTCCATAGCTAGCTGTGCCGAGTCCCCCGAGGATGTGAGGGGGGAACTCCCAGCCGAACATCAATGCTCTCATTCGTATCGTATCATGGGGAGTGTCTGTGTGTCGTATGCCGCCTGGGCCTGCTGGAGCAGATGCAGCGAGCGCAGGATCTCCCCGACGCTCATAGCGAAGGAGATAGCGCCTCTGCCCTTGAAGGGCGGATTGCCGTCGAAGAGCTCGCTGATCGTCCCTACGCCGTGCTCCTGCAGCTCCTCCTCCATCCCGATGAGCGTACGCTCGATGAAGGAGAAGGCGCCACGGCCGTAGAGCTTGAGGTAGGCCTCGAAGTAAGCCCCGAGCAGCCACGGCCATACCGAGCCGTTGTAGTAGGCGCGCTCACGCTGCAGCTGGGTGCCGTGGCACTGCGGCTGGTAGCCCTCGCTCTTGGGGCTGAGGCTGCGCAGCCCCTTGGGCGTGCGTAGCTCACGGGTGATGATCTCGACGACGGAGCGGCGTGTAGACTTAGGTAGCGGGGAGTACGGCAGCGAGGCGGCGAAGATCATGTTCGGCCGCACGCTCCAGTCCTGAGGATGATGAGGCAGGACGTAGTCGAAGAGGTAGCCATGCTCATTGATGAAGGTGCGGCAGAAGCTCGTCTGCACCCGCCCTACCAGCTCCTCGAGCTCGGGCGTCCACCTGCTAGGCAGCACCTCGCGGTAGAAGCAGAGGGCATTATACCACAGGGCGTTGACCTCCACGAGGTAGCCCTCACGGCGTACGACGGCCTGCCCGTCGATCTTGGCATCCATCCAGGAGAGCGGCTTGCCATCGCCGAGGATGTAGCAGAGCCCCGTCTCGTCGATGCGGAGATTGGGGTGCACATTGCGCAGATAGTAGTGAATCAGCTCATCGAGGAAGTCCCCATAGCGGCTGACCATATCGGCAGGGCTCGACCAGGCAGCATACTGCTGCAGCGCCCACACCGCCCAGAGGCCTACGTCGGGCTCGTTGATCCCGCGTATCTCCTCGGAGATGCTGACCTGGCTCATGAAGTTGCGCAGCTCGGGGATAGCCGTATCCATGATCCTATAGTAGCGCTCGGGGGCGTCGGCATAGATAGAGCAGCCCGGGAGGGCGACGAAGAGGTCACGGGCACGCACCCCGAACCAAGGGTAGCCCGCCAGCAGGTAGCCGTGGGTCGCGTCGGGGCGGTAGTAGAACTGTAGTGCCGAGTTGAGCAGGCAGCTACGGAAATCCTCGCGCACGGTACGCATCGCCAGCTCCTCGTCGAAGAGCTGGGCGAAGCTACGCGGATCCGCCTCATCGAGGCCTGCCGAGAAGTAGATGGACTCGCCGAGCTCGATATCGAGCTCGAAGTATCCCGGCACGTAGAGATCCTCGGTGTACTCGTAGCCGCGCTCGCGCTCCTTGATGTACTCGATGCGCTCATTCCAGTGCGCGTCGGCGACGAAGCGTCCCTGCTTGGATAGCTGCAGATAGAGTCTCGGGTAGCCTGGATAGAGGCAGAAGCTGACGCCAGACGTCGCCTCCTGATAGCTACCATCGAGCTGATCATTGCGGTGCGTCAGCATCTTCACGTCGCGGAAGGCAAGGAAGGGACTCAGGCGGAGCGTCGTCTGGCTGTGCGCCTCTAGGAGGGTGTAGCGAATGAGCGCCCTATTGACGTAGTGGCAGAAGATGAACTCCTTGCGCAGCACGACCCCACCGACGCGGTAGGTCGTCGAGGATACGACGTCGACATTGTACTCACGGATATACTTGTGTCCCTTGGGGCTGAAGACATCGCCCTCATACTCGTGGATCCCGACATTGAAGGGCACCCCGTGCTGCACGATCGTCAGGTCTAGGCTGGAGAGGAGTACGTGATTATTGGGACTAAGTGTAGGGATAGGGACGACGAGCACACCATGGTATTTGCGGGTATTACAGCCGACGATACTGGAGCAACAGTAGGCGCCCTTTCGATTCGTACGGATGTACTCACGCTGCGTGGACTCATCCAAGTTAGCCATCAGTCGGCGGTCAAACTTGAGGTAACTCATTCGGTTCTTGTTCGTATAGTGCCCAGCGCCTCTCCCCTACCATCTAGAGGTAGGGCAGCAGTGCTCAGCAGCTGTGTAATATTCTCCCGCTAAGTTACGAATTAAGATAATGCAAGTCAAGCCAGCCGAGGGGCTGCGCGCCCCGAGTATATAGGCTCGGCGGGAGGCCTCCTCGAGGGGGGCAAGCACCCCCAGCAAAGGGCCCCGCTCCTCTGACCTATCCCTGAGGCAGCTAACTGGTATCAGTCAGCGAGCTGAGGGACGTCCATCAGCGAGCCGAGGGGTATCAGTCAGCAGCCTTGAGGGATATCAGTCAGCCACCCCCAGAGCTAGAGGGATCTAAGGGGACAGCGTCCTCTAAGCCCCACGAGCCCTCAGGAGCCCCGCTGCTCGCTGCCGCAGCGCACCTCTCCGAGCCGTGGGCTAGCACACGCCCCGAGACCAGAGGGAGCAGCATCGCGACAGGACTCTGTGCCATTCTGTCACGCTACCCGTCCTGGCACTCCCTTTGCCTAGAGAACTGCAACTAAGTAATCAACGACATACATCCATTGATAGATCTATGAGCAAGCAAGGAAAAATCGGAGTGACGAGCGAGAACATCTTCCCCGTCATCAAGAAGTTCCTCTACAGCGAACACGACATCTTCCTCCGTGAGCTGGTATCCAACGCTGTGGACGCCAGCCAGAAGCTCCGCGCGCTGGCCAGCGCAGGCGAGTACAAGGGGGAGCTCGGGGAGCTCCAGGTACGCGTGAGCTTCGATCCCGAGGCCAAGACCATCACCATCAGCGACAGCGGGATAGGGATGACAGCCGAGGAGGTAGAGAAGTACATCAATCAGATCGCCTTCTCAGGCGCCGAGGAGTTCCTCGACAAGTACAAGGATGACAAGGTAGCCATCATCGGCCACTTCGGGCTGGGCTTCTACTCCTCCTTCATGGTCTCCAGCCGCGTAGAGATACAGACGAAGTCCTACAAGGAAGGCGCTGAGGCCGTCCACTGGAGCTGCGAGGGCAACCCCGAGTACATCCTCGAGCCCGGCAGCCGCAGTGAGCGCGGTACGGACATCATCCTACATATCGACAGCGAGAGCGAGGAGTTCCTCAGCAAGGACAGACTGACAGCCCTACTCAATAAGTACTGCAAGTTCCTCCCCATCCCCATCATCTTCGGCAAGAAGCAGGAGTGGAAGGACGGCGCCTACGTGGATACCGACCAGGACAATCAGATCAACGACATCCACCCCGCCTGGACCAAGAAGCCCAGCGAACTGACGAAGGAGGACTACATCGCCTTCTACCATCAGCTCTACCCACAGACGATGGAGGAGCCCCTCTTCTGGATCCACCTCAACGTAGACTACCCCTTCAACCTCACAGGGATCCTCTACTTCCCCAAGGTCAAGAACCAGATGGAGCTGCAGCGTAATAAGATCCAGCTCTACGCCAACCAGGTCTTCGTCACCGAGGAGGTCGAGGGCATCGTCCCCGAGTACCTCACCCTGCTGCACGGCGTACTGGACTCCCCCGACATCCCGCTGAACGTATCCCGCTCCTACCTGCAGAGCGACGCCCAGGTCAAGAAGATCTCCAACCACATCGCCAAGAAGGTCGCCGACAAGCTGGACGAACTCTTCCGCAACGAGCGTAGCCTCTTCGAGGAGAAGTGGGAGAGCCTCAAGGTCTTCGTCCAGTATGGGATGCTCTCCGACGAGAAGTTCTACGAGCGCGCTGCTAAGTTCAACCTCCTGACCGACCTCGAGGGCAAGCTCTACACCATCGAGGAGTACCGCACGCTCACCGAGTCCAGCCAAACGGACAAGGACGGGCAGCTGGTATGGCTCTACGCCAATGACAAGGAGACGCAGTACAGTGCCATCGAGCGCGCCACCGCCAAGGGCTACTCTGTCCTCCTGATGGACGGCCCGCTGGATGTACACGCCATCTCGCAGCTCGAGCAGAAGCTGGAGAAGACCCGCTTCGTACGCGTCGACTCCGACTCCATCGACAAGCTCATCGCCAAGGACGAGCAGCGTGAGGTCTCCCTCTCCTCTGAGGAGCAGCAGGCCCTCAGCCAGATCTTCCAGGCACGCCTCCCCCGCGAGGAGAAGCGTAACTACCACGTGACCTTCGAGGCCCTAGGTGAGGACGCCGATGCCGTACTCATCACGCAGGGCGAATTCATGCGCCGCATGCAGGAGATGGCACGCCTCCAGCCAGGGATGAACTTCTACGGCGAGCTCCCCGAGGGCTACAACGTCGTCCTCAACAGCGACCACGCCCTCATCAAGCGCCTCCTGAGTGAGGAGCAGACGAGCGTCGAGCCCAAGCTCGGGACGCTGCGTGAGGAGCTGAAGGCACAGACCGAGCTCGTCGAGGCAGCCCGCACCGTACAGAATGCCAAGAAGGCCGACGAGGTCACGGCAGCCGAGCGTGAGGAGCTCGAGAGCCTGAGCTACAAGCAAGCCGAGCTCGAGGGCAAGATCAACAGCGAGCTCCAGCGCTTCGGGCAGGAGACTGCACTCGTGGGGCAGCTCGTAGACCTGGCGCTCCTAGGCAGTGGCCTGCTGAAGGGCGAGGCACTGGCGCGCTTCATCCGCCGCTCGCAGGAGCTGCTCTAAGCCTAGCCTCTTAAGACACTTAGCCTACCACCCTCCCTCGTGGAGCGTGGTAGGCTAAGTCGTTTTCAGCCGAAAGGCCGTACTTTTGTCTCCGTCTAACGCAATCGCTCCCCTATGACTAAGGATCAACTACGTATCGTCTATATGGCGACGGCAGACTTCGCCCTACCCTCGCTCCAGCTGCTCGTCGAGAGCGGCTACCACATCGTGGCCGTCGTCACGATGCCCGACAAGCCTGCGGGCCGCGGGCAGAAGCTACAGCAGAGCAAGATCAAGACCTACGCCCAGAGTGTAGGCCTCGAGGTGCTGCAGCCCGTACGGCTCAAGGATGAGACCTTCGTCGGCCGCCTCCGTGAGCTCACCCCCGACCTCGGGATCGTCGTCGCCTTCCGCATGCTACCCGAGGTCGTCTGGTCGCTCCCCCGCTTCGGCACGATCAACCTCCACGGCTCCCTCCTCCCCCGCTACCGAGGTGCCGCCCCCATACACTGGGCAGTGATCAATGGCGACACGGAGACGGGCGTCACCACCTTCCGCCTCAAGCACGAGCTCGATACGGGCAACATCCTCCTGCAGGCACGCACCCCCATCGCCCCCGAAGATACCACGGGCACGGTCTATGAGCGCCTCATGCACCTCGGCGCCGAGACGCTCCGTCAGACAGTAGACCTCTTCCTCCAGGACGAGGAGCCCAAGGGGCAGGCGCAGGAGGAGCACGACGAGGCCCCTAGCGCAGCACCCAAGCTAGACAAGGAGAATACCGAGCTCCGCTGGACGCGCACGGCCCGCGAGCTACACAATCAAGTCCGCGGCCTCACCCCCCACCCAGGCGCCTGGTGTACGCTCAGCATCGAGGGGCATGAGCCCCTCACCTTCAAGATCCATGAGACGGAGGTACTCCCCGAGAGCGAGCTGCCCGCCACGCCCCTGGCACCGGGAAGCATCGTCATCGGCCCCAAGCAGCGCCTGGAGGTCGCCACAGCCTCGGGGCACCTCGTCATCAAGACACTCCAGCCCCCAGCCAAGAAGGCTATGGCTGCCTCCGCCTACCTCAATGGACTGAGGAACAAATAGCCCGCCGCTCCCCTCCTCCCCTCCTAGGCTGCCACCCCTAGGCAGTCCCTCAGCAGGGCACAAAGCAAATCGCCCCCACACTCCAGTATGCGGAGTGTGGGGGCGATGCCTTTAGAGGGGAGCGATACGCTTAGTCGAGGGGGTGTACCATATCCTCGGGGCGTACCCACTTGTCGAAGTCCTCAGCGGAGACGTAGCCGAGGCGCAGCGCCTCTTCCTTGAGCGTCGTGCCGTTGCGGTGCGCGGCGTTGGCGATCTCAGCGGCCTTGTAGTAGCCGATGTGCGTATTCAGCGCCGTCACAAGCATCAGGGACTTATTGAGCAGCTCCTGGATGCGGGGGTGGTTAGGCTCGATACCCGAGACGCAGTGGATATCGAAGGAGACGGCTGCATCCCCGAGCAGCTCGGCGCTCTGGAGGAAGTTTGCAGCCATGACAGGCTTGAAGACGTTGAGCTCGAAGTGGCCCTGCATGCCTGCCACCGAGATCGTCGTGTCATTCCCTACAACCTGAGCACAGACCATCGTCATAGCCTCAGCCTGCGTGGGGTTCACCTTACCAGGCATGATGGAGGAGCCGGGTTCGTTGGCAGGGATGATGATCTCACCGATACCGCTACGAGGGCCAGAGGCGAGGAGGCGGATATCGTTGGCGATCTTGTTCAGCGAGACAGCCACCTGCTTCAGGGCGCCGTGGGTCTCGACAATAGCGTCGTGGGCAGCCAGCGCCTCGAACTTGTTCTGAGCCGTCACGAAGGGCAGCCCCGTGAAGTCGGCGATGTGGCGTGCTACCACGACATCGTAGCCCTTAGGCGTATTGAGTCCCGTACCTACAGCCGTACCGCCGAGAGCGAGCTCCGCCAGGTGAGGCAGCGTGTTCTCGATGGCCTTGATGCCGTGCTCGAGCTGTGCAGCGTAGCCGCTGAACTCCTGCCCCAGTGTCAGAGGCGTAGCGTCCATGAGGTGCGTACGACCGATCTTCACTACGTCGGCCATCTCCTTAGCCTTTGCATCCAGTGCCTTGTGCAGCTGGCGCAGACCTGGGAGCGTGACCTCGACGACCTTCTTATAGCAGGCGATGTGCATGCCTGTGGGGAAGGTGTCGTTGGAGGACTGGCTCTTGTTGACGTCGTCGTTAGGGAGGAGCGTCTTCTCACCCTCGCCGATCTTCTTCCCAGCGAGCTGGTGCGCTCGGTTAGCGATGACTTCGTTGACGTTCATATTGCTCTGCGTCCCCGAGCCCGTCTGCCAGATGACCAGAGGGAACTGATCGTCGAGCTTACCAGCGAGGATCTCGTCACAGACAGCGGCGATGAGGTCGCGCTTCTCGAGGGAGAGTACCCCGAGCTCATGGTTGGCATAGGCTGCGCCCTTCTTGAGGTAAGCGAAGCCACGCACTACGTCCAGAGGCATGGAGGCCGCGGGACCGATCTTGAAGTTGTTGCGTGAGCGCTCGGTCTGTGCGCCCCAGAGCTTGTCAGCAGGCACCTGGACCTCGCCTAGGGTGTCCTTCTCAATTCTGTATTCCATTGTTGATCGTGTTGATAGGTGTATATCTAGTTCTTGGTGCAAATGTAAGGGAGAATTCCTAAAGAACCACATAGGCCGCGCTAAGGCTCTTAGAGCGAGCTGCTAGCGCTGGCGCTGCAGGACGAAGGAGAGGTGTCGCAGCAGCGTGCGCCCTAGACCGTAGTGGCGGCGCATCACGTCGAAGCGCTCCAGGAGCGAGGCGCGGTGGTTGGCCGTCGTCGTCCCCTCATTGAGGTAGAGGGCTATGACCTCGGGGTAGAAGTAGTAGCTGCGCGCCTCCTTCATAGCTCGTATGCACCAGTCGACATCGGCCGAGAAGCGGTAGCGTAGGTCGTACTCAGGCGCGAGGCTTCGCCTCACGATGAAGGCTTGATGACAGACTAGCATCCCTCGCTCGAAGCTCTGCCAGCCGAGCTCCCGCGGTGGACGGAGGCGGCGCAGCCCCAAGTCTCTGTCCTCGCTATCGATGAGGCGCGTGTCGCCGTAGATGATGTCGGGGAGGGAGTCGGCGCAGCTGGCCGCTACGAGCTCAGCTACCGTGTCGGCACTTGGTAGGGCGTCGCCGGCATTGAGGTACCACAGGTAGTCCCCCGTGGCTCGAGCTCGGCCCTTATTCATCGCGTCGTAGATCCCCTTGTCGGGCTCACTATAGACCTTCGCCTGAGGGGCCAGCTCTGCCACGAGCTGTAGGGTCGCGTCCTTGGAGGCGCCGTCGATGATGAGGTACTCTATATGGGGGTAGGTCTGCGCCGCGACGCTGCGGAGCGTGCGCTCAATGCAAGAGGCGGCATTGTAGCAGATGGTGATGATCGTGATACGTGGAGTCATATATACTAAGGTATAGCCTGGAGCTAAGGTGTAGGCTGGAGTGCGGCAGCGTAGAGGCGGGCAAGCTCGGAGGCAATACGGTCGGCGCTGAAGCGCTGCACGGAGCTGCGGCAAGCCTCTCGGTCAAAGCGGCCCTGCCCCCGACGCTCCAGCAGCTCGATGAGGCGCGCCGCGTATTGCTTGGGATCAAAGGCCTCAATAAGGTAGCCCGTACGCCCGTCCTCAATGATGTCCTCGGGGCCACCACAGCGGAAGCTAAGGACAGGCGTACCCACCGCGAGCGCCTCGGAGAGCGTCTGCCCGAAGGTCTCGTAGACACTCGTCGAGAGTACGGCGTCGCTGTGCGCGTAGATCGCTGCGAGTTCGCGGCGATCGCTGACCCGCCCTAGGCTGATGTGGCTGAGGGCAAGGTCATCAAAGTAGCCCTGCCGCTTGGTCTCCCCGACGAGGACAAGGGTCGTGCGTGCGGCGAACTCGGGGGACTGGGCTCGGAAGGCACGCGCTATGGCCTTCAGCAGTTCGGGACCCTTCACCACATCATCCAGCCGCGCGGCTACGAGGGTGAGGTAGTAGCGTCCCGCCTCGTGCCAGCTGGGCACGGGCATGGCCTCGGCCGTCTGCGGGGAGAAGAGCTCTAGGTCTATGGGATTGGGGAGGACAAGGGCAGGGCGCGCCGAGCGCATCAGCGGGCTCTCACCGAAGAGCGCTGCCTCCGCCGTGCTCACTGCTATATAGTGGAAGGCAGGGGAACTGAGGAAGACCTTGCGCTGCCAGATCTGACGAGAGAGGTCATGCTCTGAGCGGCTGGAGAGCAACGGGCAGTAGCCGCAGCCCTCACGGTAGCGGGGACAGAGCTCAGCCCCCGAAGCCGAGAGCTCCAGCGGCAGGTGGCAGATGCCCGTCGCCATCCACAGATCGTGCAGCGTGGCAAAGACGGGCTTACCGAGGAGGCTGAGGCGCTGGAGTCCACGCAGCGAGAGGAAGCCCTGATTGATCCAGTGCAGGTGCAGCACATCCGCCCATTGCACCCAGGGATGGCGGCTCACATCGAAGCCCCAGCGCGCCGTCGAGACGCGGAAGAGGCGTCCGCGGTCGCGTCCATTACGTAGGTAGATCTCCGCTCGCTCCAGAACGAAAGCAACCTTCGCCCAAATGCGCGCCCCGCTTCCATCGAGGACGGAGCGAACGGCTGCTGCATCCCCCTCACCACCATGCAGCACCAAGAGCCGCGCCTCCAGCCCTATGGAAGAGAGCCCCTCGAGGAGCCTACGGCAAGCCTCGGCAGCTCCCCCACCCTGCTCTGCAGTACACAGGAGCAGGACCTTGAGTGGACGCTGAGGATTTGGACTAGGCATAGCGAAGGGAGGTAAGGATGATGGGACAGGCCTAGCGGCGGAACTTGGCAGGGAGTCTCCCCTCCAGCATACTCATCAGCTCGGGGGTGATGCGCATCACGAGGAGGCACAGCAGGAGTAGCAGCCCGATGAGGGCCGAGCGCACGAAAAGATCCGCCCAGACCGAGCTCATACGCGGCAGGAGGCTATCCGCCCCCCAGGCGAGGAAGGCGATGGGCAGCGTGTAGAGCATACGGAGGCTGAAGGGATGCACCCCGATCTTGAGGCTCACGAGGCCCTGCTGTAGGCCGTAGCTGACGAGATTGGTCAGGAGCATCGCCAACGCCGCGCCCATCGTACCGAAGTGCGGGATGAGGTAGATGGTCGAGACGAAGGACATCACCAGCACACTGATGGTGTAGTAGACATTCCAGTAGTAGTAGCGCGAGGTGCTCACCACCGTATGGCTGCAGGTCAGGGTTAGCTCCACGAGCTTCGCCAGCCCGAGGAAGAAGAAGATCCACTTGCCGCCAGCGAACTGCTCCCCGTTGGGCATGATGGCGAAGATGCTGTCTATGTTCACCCAGATCATGATGAAGATCAGGAGGCCAGAGAGCAGCTGGTAGAAGCCCACGAGGCGGTACACATCCTCGACGCGCTGCTTATCGCCCTCCTTGGCTGCCTCGGCGATCTTAGGCGCGGCGACGCTGAGGATAGCCCGCATCGGGATCTCGATGATGGAGACCATATAGAAGGCCATCGTATAGACCCCTGCCGAGGAGAGCCCCCCCTTATCGATGAAGGCAACCATGAAGAGGTCCATACGCCCCGAGAGCGTGATCCCGATCGAGGTCAGCGTATAGAGCGCCGAGTAGCGATAGAAGCCGCGACGCATCTCGGGGGAGACGTAGGCGGAATTGTGCCTTAGGCTCAGGGGCGTGATGCGCCCGAGGTAAGCCCCGCTGGCGAGCATGCAGACGCCGAAGCTCCCGATGAAGCCCCACATCATCGTCGTGAAGTCGATGTAGCCAAAGGCGTAGGCCAGGTAGCAGGCCAGCTGGAGGACGCGCAGCAGCACCTCCTTGATCCCCTTAGGTACGGCCACACGCAGCAGCTGGTAGGTGTAGAGCTCCAGCAGTGTCCAGCCCATCGTGAAGAGCGTGAGGGGGATGACGGCGTAGTAGAAGTCAATGAGCAGCGGGCTATTGGTGCTATAGAGCCCCACCAGCGGCTGACGCAGCAGCACGTAGAGGAGGCTCATCACAGCGGCACCCACCAGGCCTACCACGGTGACGTAGTAGAAGAAGCCGTGGTTGGGCCCATCCTCAGCGCGGTAGGGATTGGTCGGGCTGTCCTTGAAGAAAGGGAAGTAACGACTCAGCGAATAGGTCATCCCGAGGAGTCCTAGGCCCGAGAGCTGGGTCGCCAGCTCGGGCAGGAGGCGTGTCAGCCCGATCTCCTCGGGCGTAAGGTACTTGGCCAGGATGAAGAAGGTCGTCACGAAGCCTATCCCTACGCCGATGTAGGTGACGAGGGTACCGAGTATGCTTTCCTTGGCAGCTAAGCTGGGCATGGACTATCTATATATGTAGGGGACGCGCAGCCTGGCGTCCGAGGTATTCGAGGTAGAGATCAGCCAGAGTCAGCGCAGCCATAGCCGCGACGACAGGCACCGCACGCAGCGCCACACAGGGATCGTGGCGCCCCTCTAGGGTGAAGCTCGTGGGCTGCCCCGAGCGGGTCACCGTCTGCTGTGGCTGACTGATGGAGGAGGTGGGCTTGAAAGCGATGCGCAGCGTGAGGTCCTCGCCCGTAGTGATACCTCCGAGGAGACCGCCCGAGTGATTGGTCCGTGTGGCGATACCCTCGGAGCTGGGGACAAACTCGTCCCGTACCGCAGAGCCACGAGCTGCAGCCAGCGCGAAGCCGCCGCCGATCTCGAAGCCCTTGGCGGCATTGATGCTCATCATCGCCGACGCTAGGCGCGCGCTGCACTTGTCGTAGAGCGGCTCCCCAAGCCCCACGGGTAGGCCCGTGATGCGGCAGCTGACGACGCCCCCGACGCTATCGCGTGCCGCACGCGCGGCCTCGATCTCGGTGAGCATCGCCTCGGCGTAGTCGGGGTCAGGGCAGGGGAAGGAGCCCGAGAGCTGCTGGGAGAGCTGCAGGCGCTCCGCCTCACTGAGGCTACGAGGCGGCTCAGTCTCGGGGAGCTCGACGCCCCCCACAGCGCTAAGGTAGGCGTAGATCCCTACCCCACGGCTGGCGAGCCACTGCTCACAGAGAGCACCTGCAGTGACACGTACGACCGTCTCACGCGCTGAGGCACGTCCGCCGCCACGGGGATCGCGCAGGCCGTACTTCGACTCGTAGGTGTAGTCGGCGTGCCCAGGGCGGTAGAGCTCGGCCAGCGCCTCGTAGTCGCGGCTACGCACATCGGCGTTGGTGATGACGAAGGCAAGCGGCGTACCCGTCGTGCGTCCCTCATAGAGCCCTGAGAGGAAGCGCAGCTCATCGGCCTCGGCTCGCGGGGTCGTCCCGCGCTGGCCGCCTCGCCGCTGGGCGAGCCTACGCTGCAGCAGCTCCTCGTCGATACGAAGTCCCGAGGGGAAACCATCGAGGACACCCCCTACAGCCTCTCCGTGCGACTCGCCGAAGGTCGTCAGTCGGATCAGTCTACCTATACTATTCACGCACTCCTGTGTACATAGCGACGGATGCCCTAGGGGAGGTCTTCCTCCCAAGGCATCCGTCCTATCATTTCAATGTATGCTTAGTGGCAGCCACAGCCACCACCGCAGCCGCCGTGCTCCTTGTGCTCATGCCCTTCGTCGTCATGACCACAGCCGCAACCGCAGCCACCATCATGACCTCCGAAGAAGGCCTCGATCTCCTCGGGCGTAGCCTCATGGACATCGTAGACCTCGCCGATGAAGTGGAGCTCCTCGCCCGCTAGAGGGTGGTTGAAGTCCATGACGACGATGTCCTCACGGATCTCCAGGACGCTACCGCGGATCATCTCGCCATCAGGCGTATAGAGTGGCAGCGTAGCGCCCTCCTGTACATTGGCGTCCAGCTCGCCCTCAGGCGTGAGGAACATCTCCTTGGCCAGCTCATGCACCGCCTCATCCACGCGAGGGCCGTAGGCCTGCTCACTGGTGAGGGTGAAGTCGAACTTATCCCCCGCCTTGAGGCCGAAGATATGCTTCTCAAACTCGGGTAGCATCATCCCCATACCCTGGATATAGGTCAAGGGGCGTTCGGGGCTCGTCTCCTCCATGAGGACGCGTTCCTCGGAGTTGCCTACATAGAGTTCGTAGCCGAGGGACACGAACTTATTGGGCGCAACAGTCATACTCATATTCTGTCTTGTCTAGTTAAAGGGGCCCTACACTCGGGTAGGGCTAGTCTGTAGGTGCAAAGATAGTCATTTTAGCCCTTAGCCCCAGCCCGCTGCCTCGCCTAGAGCGCAGGGAGGCCAGCCCGCGACGCTCGGGACGAGGGCGAGCCCAAGAGCCAGCGCCAGCTCCCCCGAGGGCGTTGTATAACGTTCCCCAGAGGATGCTGGCGCTAAGCTTACCAATCCACATCTAGATGAGTCGAGGGGCAAGGTAGGGCTAGAGCCCGAGCTCCTGCCGCAGCTCTTCATCTGTGATGCCGAGCTGGGCGACGATGCGCTTGAGGCGTGGGATTGTCTCCTCGTGGAAGAGACGACGACGCTGCTGGCGCACCAGCTCCAGCGCTCCTGGGGAGACGAAGAAGCCGATCCCACGCTGCGTATGGATCAGCCCCTGAGCCCCGAGGCGCTCGTAGGCGTGCACCACGGTATTGGGGGCGACCTGCATCAACACGGCCATCTCACGCACCGAGGGGATACGCTGGCCCTCGGTGTACTCGCCGTCGAGGATGCGCTCAGCCACCAGCTCGATGATGTAGCCGAAGCCTATGTTCTTAGTCATGTTCATCCTTAGATTTACTTGATCTGCAAGGTGCGCAGGCGGTAGTAGAGCCCAGCCACGAGGCCGAGGTCTAGGAGGGAGAAGACGATGCGCTGCACGAGCATATCGTGCTCCCAGCTTCGGACAAATTCCTCCGGCGTGACATAGGACATATGGATAGCCATGAACCCATACATAATCACCCCCGAGAAGAGCAGGACGAGGATCAGCCCCAGCACGGCGAAGCCTACAAAGACATTGTGGAAGTACATCATACAGAGTGCCGAGAGGAAGGCGATGAAGAGGAGCCCAGGCAGCGCATTATATAGTCCTACAAGGGTACGCTCTAGCCCTAGAGAGCCGAGGAAGATGTAGCCCTCCGCGGGCTGATAATAGAGCTGCAGCAGCCCTGTCAGCAGTAGTACCGCCAGGCAGGTGACGAGCGTGTAGCAGAGGATCACCAGAGCCATCGAGCAGAGCTTCTCGAAGGCACTGGAAGGGATCTGCGTGTAGGCCGTGGGCTGTACCTGGTGCACCACACGATTGACCCAGACCAGACTGAAGAGGCCTAAGCCCATGACATAGAAGAAGAGCAGGCTACCATCACCATAGCCCCAGGCGAAACTCTGAAAGGCCGCCCCTAGGTCGAAGCCAGAGGTCGCGATACGGAGCAGCAGCGGGATGGCGATGAAGATGATCGCCATGATCAGCTGGAAGAGGAGGAAGGTCGAGAGCGTGTCGTAAATGCTCTGGCGAGTCTGTAGATAGATGCGCCCACAGACCGAGCTGTGTAGAGAAGAGGTATTCATTGTCGTAGCTACTTACTTGGTGAGATCCTGGGACTGGAGGGCGGAGAGCACGGCAGGACGTGCCGCGAGCAGCGCGTTGAAGAAGAGCTCCATGCTGAAGTCCTCAGCCTCCTCATCCGCGCCACGAGCGAAGACACCCAGTAGGCCCAGTGGAGACTGCTCGGTATAGAGTGGCTGGCTCGTCTCGCCTGGCTGAACGGGGGCAAAGCGCAGGCGCGAGGCGATCTCGCTGACCGTAGCCTGGCAGATGATCGCTCCCTGCTCCAGCACCAGGACGCTATCGATGATCTGCTCCAGGTCACGCACCTGATGCGTGCTGATGATGATCGTCTGCTCCTCGCTGGTGTACTGGGCGAGGACGCGGCGGAATTCGCTCTTGGACGGGATGTCCAGCCCATTGGTCGGCTCGTCCATCAGCAGCAGGGGCACGCGCAGTGCTAGGGCAAAGGCGATCAGCGCCTTCTTCTTCTGCCCCTGCGAGATCTTCTTGAGGTTCATCTCAGGGCTGAGGGAGAAGATCTGCAGCAGTTCGCGCCCCAGCGCTGCATCATAGCTGGGGTAGAAGGCACCGTTGACCTCGAAGAACTTGGCGATGCTGATCGAGGGCACGGCGACCTCCTCGGGCAGGAGGTAGACCTGCTGCAGGAAGGAGACCTGACGGCGCTTGGGGTCATACCCGAGCACCTCCAGCTGACCCGACTGCCGGAGCAGCTGACCGGTGAGGAGCTTGAGCAGCGTCGTCTTGCCCTCTCCGTTGCGTCCCAGCAGCCCCATGATCGAGCCCTGCCCGAGCTCGAGTCCCAGCCCTCGGAAGACCTTGCGGCTACGAGTGTAGCCGAACTCTAATCCTTGTACGTGTATCATATCTTTTGTTTGCGTTAAGTGTGTCACTTACTAATCACACAGCAAAGGTAATCATTATATCAACACAATGATACACTGACAGCAAAGACGCAGTGTACTAAGTGACTACACAGAGAACAGCCCCTCCTAAAGGGTCAGCAGCGCTCCGAGTTAGCTCAACCCAGCAGCCTAGAGCTAGGGGCAGCACTGCTCCAGCAATAGGCACCTCGACCTCCCCTCATTAGGAAGCCCCGCATCCGCTGCATAGGGAGCGCGGCGTCCCACCCTAGGGGCGCAGCAACACAGGCACTGAGCGAGACCAATGCACAAGGCCCCCGACTGCAGCGTTGCAGTCGGGGGCCTTGTGTCTTTTCCTTGGAGGGAAGCTAAGCCAAGCGGCCTACATGTTCATCCCACCGCAGACATGGATCGTCTGCCCCGTGACGTAGGAGGAGAGATCGCTGGCGAGGAAGGTAGCCACATTGGCCACATCCTCGGGCGTACCGCCACGACGGAGGGGGATCTGAGCCTCCCACTGCTTGCGTACCTCATCGCTGAGAGCGTGCGTCATGTCGGTGATGATGAAGCCTGGAGCGATCGAGTTGGCACGCACCCCGCGCGAGCCGAGCTCCTTGGCAATGCTCTTCGCCAGACCGATCATACCAGCCTTGGAGGCGGAGTAGTTCGTCTGCCCCGCGTTGCCCGAGACCCCAACGACGGAGGCCATGTTGATGATGCTACCGGCCTTCTGCTTGAGCATGACGGGCGTGACGGCGTGGATGAGGTTGAAGGCAGACTTGAGGTTGACGTTGATCACCAGGTCCCACTGCTCCTCGGTCATACGCATCATCAGGCCGTCGCGCGTGATCCCTGCGTTATTGACCAGTACGTCGACACGGCCGAAGTCAGCGAGCACCTCCTCGACCAGCTTGTGCGCGTCGTCGAAGTTGGCAGCGTTGGAGGCATAGGCCTTAGCCTTGACGCCGAGGCCCTTGAGCTCCTCGATGAAGGCCTCTACGGTCTCGTCGATCTTGAGGTCAGTGATGACGACATTGGCACCCTCCTGGGCGTACTTCAGTGCTATGGCACGACCGATACCGCGACCGGCCCCGGTGACGATGGCCACCTTGTCTTTGAGTAGATTCATAGGATATGATGTATTACGGATTGTTATCTAGTGCTGTGGAGCTAGCAGGCTGGAGCTCGTGACGCGGGTCGAGCCCGTGGAGCAGGAGGTGACGCACCACAGCGCGTATCTCCTCGATCGTACCATAGGTGCGATAGGCCCCGCTGATGAAGGGTACTTCCATACCCTTGACCATATTCTGCAGCAGGTAGGCCATGAGGCGCGCATTGGGGATCTGCAGGATCCCTACCCTATTACCTGCGTCGAGGATATCCTCGAACTGCTGCACCTCCTTGCGGTCGAAGTCGCTACGCACCTGCTCCACGAGCTCGATGTCGCGGAAGAACTCAGCGCGGAGCGAGCCGTTGCGCAGCACCAGGTCCTTCATCTTATAGAGGTGGGTCAGCATCATCGTCATGATCTTCTCCTCGGGGCTCAGGGTCAGGCGACGCACCAGCTCAAGGTCATGCCACAGGCGATCGAGCTCGCGCTCGATGACGGCGTGGAAGATCTCGTCCTTGTTGCGGAAGTAGGTGTAGAGCGTGCGGCGACCCTTGTTCGAGGCGTCGGCAATATCGTTCATCGTCGTATTGGTGAAGCCAACACGAGCGAAGAGCTGTCTTGCGACTTCGATCATAAGGTCCTTGGTCTTAACGACAGTCGACATGCCTGAACTGAATGTACCCTCCTTGAGTGAGGTCTGTAATGATACTGTGCTGTGATACGAATGGCGCTCCGATATAGCTTAGCGTCCAATTGCAAAGGTAGGTAAAATTGCGCACATACCCCTGAAACGTGCAATCGCCCACCCCTCGTCCTGCTCCCTCAGCCCCTAAGCGCTGCACAGAGTCCCTAGCCCGTCCAGCCCTCACCCCAGCCTTTGACCGAGCTCCTCAACCCAGCCCGATAGCCCCCCTTATATAAGGTAGACAAAGTGCCCCCACCTCCCTACCGCCGCTGATGCGGCACATACTCCAAAGCCAACAAAGGGATAGAGCCTTCTACGCTTCACGAAGGGGTAGACCGTACTGAATGAGTTGGGCTTGTATTAGCCTTGCTCTGACAAGAGGGACAAGCCCCATCGGGGCAACCCCTTCAAAGCCCAGGGTGCGCAGCCCTGCAAGGGCGACCAAACCCTGGGTAGTCTAGGTAAATAGGTAGAGAGCCCTACAGGGGCGACCCTCAAAACGTTCGTAGCGCTGAGTAGCACCGCTTTGCCTACGATCTTACCTTGCCTTGAGGGTCGCCCCGGTAGGGCTCTCTAAGTATGGGGACGCGTGACCCAGGGTTCCGTCACGCTTACAGCATTCCCTCCCCCTGGGCTTTGAAGGGGTCGCCCCGCTGGGGCTTGCGCAGCCGCTTATCCTTGCCTGAGCGCTGGGCTCACGCTAGGGGAGCTGTATCAGAAGTCCTGCCTTAGAGCTACCCGCAGTCTCTGCGCACGGAGCTGCTTCTGAATGGGGCGGGCGTATGAGGGATATCCATAAGGGGGCTGAGGGATATCCCTCACGGAGCTGAGAGACGTCCCTGAGGGTGCTGACTGATACCAGTGAGGAAGCCCCCGAGCAAGGCGGGGCGAGCCCCTGGTCTGCAGCGGGCAAAGGGGCGAAGGGGGGCAGACGGGCGCTTCCTCTAGGTCATCGGGAGGCGCCAGCCAAGCACCCGACAGGGAGACAAGCCGCACGGCTGCGGCCTTTTGCGTACCTTTGTGCTCAAATTAGATTTACCCATACTCCACCCAATAGACACGATATGGCGATCATCCGTAGCATCCTCGATACCGACCTATATAAGTTCACCACGAGCTACGCCTACTCCAAGCTCTACCCCAGAGCCTACGGGCAATTCCGCTTCATCGACCGCGCGAAGACCCGCTACCCTGAGGGCTTCGCCGAGCTGCTGCACGAGGAGCTGCAGCAGATGGCCCAGCTACAGCTGACGCGCGACGAGGCACAGTTCCTCGCCCGCGAGCTTCCTTACCTTCCCCCTACCTATATAGACTTCGTCCGCGGCTTCCGCTTTGACCCCGACGAGGTCCACATCAGCCAGGATGAGGAGGGGCAACTCAGCATCGTAGCCGAGGGTCTGCTCTACCGCGTGACCCTCTGGGAGACCCCCATCCTCGCCCTCGTGAGCGAGCTCTACTACAAGGTACTGGGCGTAGAGCCCGACCTAGCCTATGCTGAGCAGAGCATCATCGCCAAGGCGCAGCGCCTCAAGGAGGAGGGCATCACCTTCTCAATGTTCGGCATGCGCCGCCGCTTCAGCTCCGACATCGAGGACCGTGTGACACGCCTCCTCAAGGAATACTCGGGGACGAACTTCTACGGTACGAGCAACGTGTACTTCGCCTACAAGCACGGGCTGCGCGTCTCGGGGACCCACCCCCACGAGTGGGTACAGTTCCACGGTGCGATGTTCGGCTACAAGATGGCCAACTACATGGCCATGGAGGACTGGATCAATGTCTACGATGGCGACCTGGGTACGGTGCTGACCGACACCTATACGACGGATGTCTTCATGCAGAACTTCAGCAAGAAGCACGCGATGCTCTTCACGAGCCTGCGCCACGACAGCGGCGACCCGCTGCTCTTCGCCGATAAGGTCATCGCCCGTTACCGCGAGCTGCGCGTCGACCCGCAGATCAAGTACATCATCTTCTCCGACAGCCTCGACGCCGAGCGTGCCATCGAGATCGCCAAGCACTGCAAGGGCCGCATCGGCACCAGCTTCGGCATCGGGACGAACTTCTCCAATGACGTCGGCGCGGGCATACAGCCGATGAACATCGTCATGAAGCTGTGGAAGTGCAAGATGACGGAGAAGGACAAGTGGCACCCCTGTGTCAAGCTCAGCGACGTCGATGGCAAGCACACGGGCGAGCCCGAGGAGATCGACCTGGCGCAGCGTACCCTAGGACTGATCTAGCCCTACCCTCGTGCCGCAGCGACAGCCTCAGCCTCGGTGGGTATGCCTCTACTTCGGCTCCTTCAACCCGCTCCACCAGACCCACCTCCAGCTCGCCCACTACGCGCTGGAGCGCCTAGGCTGTGACGAGCTCTGGCTGGTGCTCAGCCCCCTCAACCCACACAAGGAGGCGGGCACGCTGCTCCCCTTCGACTGGCGCGCCGCCTACATCGAGCGCGCTCTAGCGGCCGAGGAGCGCATACGGCTCTGCTGCATCGAGGCCGAGCTAGGGGCTCCGCACTACACCCTGCGCACCATAGAGGCGCTACGCCAGCGACACCCCGAGCTGGACTTCTCTCTGCTCATCGGCGGTGACAACCTCGAGGGGATCTCCCGCTGGTACCACTGGGAGGAGCTCCTCCGCTCGACCCAGCTCTACGTCTACCCCCGAGGCCAGGAGCCCCTCCTGATGCCCGAGCTGCCCGAGGGCGCCCGCGTGCCCATCCTCTGCCAGGATGCCCCGCGCTCCAGCCTCTCGGCCACCCAGCTGCGGGCTGCCGCCCTCCGAGGCGAGGACAGACGCAGCGAGAGCGCCGTCCCCGAGCTGTGGGACGACTTTGTTCACCAAGTACAAGCATTACAGCACTAAGCAGAATAGATGCCTGCCAAGATTCACTTCATCCCCGAGTGGGCCGAGCTAGACCTCGTGCTCCTCACCTGGCCCAACGACGACATGGACTGGGCCTACATGCTCCCCGAGGTAGAGCGCTGCTATACCGATATAGCCCGCACGCTCCTCGACTGGGTCGATGTGCTCATCCTAGCGCGTGACCCCGAGCGTGTACGTGCGCTCGTCGCCCCCGAGGGTCGTCCTCATCAGCTCTTCCTCATGGAGGCGGAGAACAACGATACCTGGTGCCGCGACTACGCGCCCCTCTCCCTATATGTAGAGGACGAGGAGGGCAAGCGCCACCCACGCATCCTTGACTTTACCTTCAATGGCTGGGGGATGAAGTTCGCCGCCAATAAGGACAACCTCATCAGCCGCGCCCTCTACCTGGCGCGCGTCTTCCGTCCTGAGGTCGGCTACAGCAATGCGCTGAGCGTGACCTTCGAGGGCGGAGGCATAGAGACCGACGGCGAGGGCACCCTGATGACCACGGAGAGCGTCCTCTACGAGCCCAACCGCAACTCGGGCCTCGACGAGGCCGTCCTGCGCGACTACCTCATGAGCCTACTCGGTGGAGAGCGCCTCATCGCGCTGGAGAACGGCGAGCTGGAGGGGGACGACACCGATGGTCATATCGACACCCTAGCCCGCTTCCTCTCCCCTACCCAGATCGCCTATGTAGGCTGCAGTGACGGCCACGACAGCCACTACCATGCGCTGCGTCGTATGCGTGAGGAGCTGGAGGCGCTGCGTACCCCAGCGGGGCAGCCCTACGAGCTCGTGGAGCTTCCCCTACCCCCTGCTATCTATGACGAGGAGGGGCAGCGTCTACCAGCGACCTACGCCAACTTCCTCTTCGCTGGCAAGGCGCTCCTCGTGCCTACCTACGGCGAGCCCACCGACGAGCCCGCACTGGAGGCTCTGCGCCGCGCCCTGCCCGAGCATACGATCGTAGGGGTGAACTGCCGCGCCCTCATCTACCAGCACGGTAGCCTACACTGCGCTACGATGCAGTTCCCCAAGGGCTTTATCAACAAGAATAAATGGAGCGAAAACTAAGCATGGCACAGGAAGCACGCACGCTGAAGGTCGGCATCATCCAGCAGGCCAATAGCGCGGATCACGCGCAGAATAAGGAGCGCCTACAGGCCTCCATCCGTCAGGCCGCAGCCCAGGGCGCCGAGCTCGTCGTCCTGCAGGAGCTGCACAACGGCCTTTACTTCTGCCAGACGGAGGACGTCCACGTCTTCGACCAGGCAGAGCCCATCCCTGGGCCCAGCACCGAGGAGTACGGCGCCCTAGCGCGCGAGCTGGGGATCGTGCTCGTTCTCTCGCTCTTCGAGCGTCGTGCCGCAGGCCTCTACCACAATACCTCCGTCGTATTGGAGCGTGACGGCTCCATCGCTGGGAAGTACCGCAAGATGCACATCCCCGACGACCCCGCCTACTACGAGAAGTTCTACTTCACCCCTGGCGACCTCGGCTTCGAGCCCATAGAGACCTCCGTCGGCACCCTCGGGGTGCTGGTCTGCTGGGATCAGTGGTACCCCGAGGCAGCGCGTCTGATGGCTCTGGCAGGTGCCGAGCTGCTCATCTACCCCACCGCCATCGGCTGGGAGAGCAGCGATGTCGCCAGCGAGCAGCAGCGTCAGAGTGATGCCTGGCAGCTCGTACAGCGCGGGCACGCCGTAGCTAATGGACTGCCCGTCATCACAGTCAATCGCGTGGGGCACGAGGCAGATCCCTCGGGGCAGACAGGCGGCATACAGTTCTGGGGACGCAGCTTCGTCACGGGGCCTCAGGGCGAGCTGGTCACAGAGCTCGGGCAGGAGGAGGCCATCGCCGTCGTCGAGGTCGACCTCAGCCGTAGCGAGCGCGTACGCCGCTGGTGGCCCTTCCTACGTGACCGCCGTATCGACGCCTTCGAGGACCTCACCAAGCGCTACCGCCGCTAAGCCACGATGAAGGAGACCAAGGACACGGAGCTACTGGCCGCGGGGACGACCGTGGGCTATAGCGACAGCGACATAAAGACCCTAGAGTGGGACGAGCATATCCGCCGCCGTCCAGGGATGTACATAGGCAAGCTGGGCGATGGCTCGCATGCCGATGATGGGATCTACGTGCTCCTCAAGGAGGTCCTCGACAACTCCATCGACGAATACGTCATGGGTGCGGGGAAGCGTATCGAGATCAGCATCCAGGACGGGCTGGTGACCGTGCGCGACTACGGCCGCGGCATCCCCCTAGGCAAGCTCATCGACGCCACGAGCAAGATGAACACTGGGGGTAAGATCGACTCCAAGGCCTTCAAGAAGTCCGTCGGGCTCAACGGCGTAGGGATCAAGGCCGTCAATGCCCTCTCCATCCACTGCGAGATCACCGTCTGGCGTGACGGCCTGACCAAGACCGTACGCTACTCCCACGCGCGTCTCCTAGAGGAGACCGAGGCCGTACCGAGTGATGAGCCCTCAGGGACACAGGTCACCTTCCGCCCCGACGCCGAGCTTTTCAAGGGCTATGCCTACAAGGACGAGTACGTCGAGGCCATGGTGAAGAACTATGCCTTCCTCAACGCCGGGCTTACCCTCCTATATAATAAGCGCCGCTACCTATCCAAGCGTGGCCTAGCAGACCTCCTCGAGGAGAACCTCACCGAGGAGGCCCTCTACCCCATCATTCATCTCAAGGACGACGACGTCGAGATCGTGCTGACGCACACGGCGCAGGTGGGCGAGGACTTCTACAGCTTCGTTAACGGGCAGAACACCACGCAGGGCGGTACGCACCTCTCGGCCTTCAAGGAGGCCGTAGCCCGCGTCATCAAGGACTTCTTCGGCAAGAACTACGACTACCGAGACATCCGCTACGGCATGAGTGCCGCCATCAGCATCAAGATCGAGGAGCCCGTCTTCGAGAGCCAGACCAAGACCAAGCTCGGCTCCAAGGACATGGAGCCCGACGGGCGGAGCATACAGAAGTTCCTCAACGACTTCCTCGGCAAGGAGCTGGACAACTACCTGCACATGCACCCCGAGGACACGGCGGCCGTCATGCAGCAGAAGATCCAGGAGAGCGAGCGTGAGCGCAAGAGCCTCAGCGGCGTGGCGAAGATCGCCCGCGAGCGAGCCAAGAAGGCCAGCCTGCACAACAAGAAGCTCCGCGACTGCACCGTCCACCTCAACGACCCCAAGGCCAAGGACCCCGAGCGCACCAGCATCTTCATCACCGAGGGGGACTCCGCCAGCGGCTCCATCACAACCTGCCGCGACCCGAACTATCAGGCCGTCTTCAGTCTCCGTGGGAAGCCGCTGAACAGCTATGGACTCGGCAAGAAGGTCGTGTATGAGAACGAGGAGTTCAACCTTCTGCAGGCGGCGCTCAACATCGAGGACGGCCTCGACGGCCTACGCTACAATCGCGTGATCATCGCCACCGATGCCGACGACGACGGGATGCACATACGTCTGTTGCTGATCACCTTCTTCCTCCAGTTCTTCCCAGAGCTGGTACGCCGCGGGCATGTCTTCATCCTCGAGACGCCGCTCTTCCGCGTCTTCCTCCCCAAGGAGCAGCGCAAGTCCGACAACTTCATGCACGCCGCCAGCGCCTCAGCTAAGAAGAAGGGACGCAGCCGCAAGAAGGCGGGTGAGGAGCAGCCCAGCCAGGAGCCCGAGGTGACCAACATCTACTGCTACAACGAGGCACAGAAGCAGGAGGCCCTACGCCAGCTCGGCCCGCGCGCCCTCGTCACCCGATTTAAGGGACTCGGGGAGATCTCGCCCGAGCAGTTCAAGGACTGGATCACGGAGGAGAATATCAAGCTCGACCCCATACGTCTACGCAAGGAGGACAATCTGAGCAACCTCTTGATGTTCTACATGGGTAAGAATACCCCCGAGCGTCAGGGCTTCATCATCGACAACCTGGTCATGGACGAGTGAGCGGCAGCGGGGCATCGCCCCTTTTGCCGTATCTTTGTCGCTCAATAGAAGGATATCCGCGTCTGCCCCAGGTGGGCGCCCAGCTAGCAATACACTATGTCAGTTGAGATACGACAGATCACGGAGAAGTCTGATATGCGCAAGTTCGTGCGCTTCAACCTCCAGCTATATCGTGGCAATCCCTACCACGTCCCCGGGCTCATCGAGGATGAGCTGCTGACGCTCGACCCCGCCCGCAACCCCGCATTCAAGTTCTGCGAGGCGGCCTACTTCCTCGCCTATCGCGAGGGCAAGATCGTCGGTCGTATCGCAGGGATCATCAACCACCGCGCCAACGAGACGTGGAATCAGAACAATGCCCGCTTCGGCTTCGTCGACTTCATCAACGACGCTGAGGTCGTCGATGCCCTCTTCAAGGCCGTATCGGACTGGGCCCGCGCTCGCGGTAAGGAGATGCTGCAGGGTCCCATGGGCTTCTCTGATCTCGACCACGAAGGGATGCTCATCGAGGGCTTTGACCAGCTCGGAACCATGGCCACGATCTACAACTACGCCTACTACCCCAAGCACATGGTACGTATGGGCTTCGTCAAGGATCAGGACTGGCACGAGTTCAAGATCATCATCCCCGACGCCATCCCCGAGAAGCACCAGCGCATCGCCGAGCTCGTGCGTAAGAAGTACGGCCTCAAGGTGCTCAAGTTCAAGAACCAGGCGGAGATCATGCCCTACGCACACCGTATCTTCGACACGCTGAACCA
Source organism: uncultured Porphyromonas sp. (assembly GCF_938046015.1). GTDB lineage: Bacteria > Bacteroidota > Bacteroidia > Bacteroidales > Porphyromonadaceae > Porphyromonas. The sequence continues at coordinate 77,337 of NZ_CALIXW010000044.1, forward strand.
AGCCTACTCCGTCCTCTACGGCGTCTCCGAGCTCTCCCGTGACCAGATCGACTACTACGTACGTATGTATATCCCGATGCTGCGCTACGACTTCGTCACGGTCATCGTCCGCGAGGAGGACGACAAGGTCGTAGGCTTCGGCATCACGCTGCCCAACCTCAGCCGTGCGCTGCAGAAGGCTAAGGGCAGCCTCTTCCCCTTCGGCTGGATACACCTACTGCGCGCCCTGAAGATGAAGAACCCTATCGTCGACCTCTACCTCATCGGCGTCATCCCAGAGTACCAGAATAAGGGCGTCAACGCCCTGCTCTTCGATGACCTCATCCCCATCTTCCACAAGAATGGGGTCAAGTACGCCGAGAGCAACCCCGAGCTAGAGACTAACGCCGCCGTACAGATGCAGTGGAACTATTTCGAGCGCAAGCACCACAAGACCCGCCGCGCGTGGATCAAAGAACTCTAATTTGAATTATGCTCATCGAACTACTCAAGTCCAAGATACACCGAGTCACCGTCACCGAAGCCAACCTTAACTATATAGGGAGCATCACCATTGACGAGGAGCTCCTCGAGGCGGCTAACCTGATCCCAGGCGAGAAGGTGCAGATCGTCAACAACAACAATGGCGCACGCCTGGAGACCTACGTCATCCGTGGCGAGCGTGGCTCGGGCGTCGTCTGCCTCAATGGAGCAGCAGCACGCCTCGTACAGCCTGGCGATGTCGTCATCATCATGGCCTACGCCTGGATGGACGCCGAGGAGGCCAAGACCTTCCAGCCCGCAGTAGTATTCCCCGACAGCACGACCAATAGGCTCGTGCGCTAGTGTCATCACGGATCCCCTTAATAAGAGATAGATATGTTTGAGAACCTGAGTGAGCGCCTAGAGCGCTCCTTCAAGCTCCTCAAGGGTGAGGGCAAGATCACCGAGCTCAACGTCGCCGAGACCCTCAAGGACGTACGACGCGCCCTCCTCGAGGCCGACGTCAACTACAACGTCGCCAAGAAGTTCACCGAGGACGTCAAGGAGAAGGCCCTCGGCCAGGACGTCCTGACCGCCGTCCGCCCAGGCGAACTGATGGTGAAGATCGTCCACGACGAGCTCGCCAAGCTGATGGGTGGTGCCGCCAGCGAGATCCGCCTCGAGGGCTCCCCCGCCATCATCCTCATGTCGGGTCTACAAGGCTCGGGGAAAACGACCTTCTCAGGTAAGCTGGCCACCCTGCTGAAGACGAAGCAGGCCAAGAAGCCGCTCCTCGTGGCGGCCGACGTCTACCGCCCTGCTGCGATCGAGCAGCTGCGCGTGCTGGCGGAGCAGATCGGCGTCCCCGTCTACTACGACCTCGAGAGCAAGGACCCCGTGGCGATCGCTCGCCGAGGGATCGCTGAGGCCATGAGTCAGGGCTGCAATGTCGTGATCATCGACACCGCGGGTCGCCTCGCAGTAGACGAGGAGATGATGCGCGAGATCCAGGCGATCAAGGAGGCCGTACGCCCCAGCGAGACGCTCTTCGTCGTCGACTCGATGACGGGGCAGGACGCAGTGAACACAGCCAAGGCCTTCAACGACCGTCTCAACTTCGACGGCGTCGTCCTCACCAAGCTCGACGGGGACACACGTGGCGGGGCTGCCCTCTCCATCCGTACCGTCGTCGATAAGCCCATCAAGTTCGTCGGGATGGGCGAGAAGATGGACGCGCTGGATGTCTTCCACCCCGAGCGTATGGCCGACCGCATCCTCGGCATGGGTGATATCGTCTCGCTCGTAGAGCGCGCACAGCAGATCTACGACGAGCGCGAGGCACGACGTCTGGAGGAGCGCATCGCCAAGGATCAGTTCGACTTCAACGACTTCCTAGCCCAGATCCAGCAGATCAAGAAGATGGGCAACATCAAGGACCTCGCGGCCATGATCCCTGGCGTAGGCAAGGCCCTCAAGGATATCGACATCAAGGACGATGCCTTCAAGAGTATCGAGGCCATCATCTACTCGATGACGCCCGAGGAGCGCACCAAGCCCCACATCCTCGACGGGCACCGCCGCAAGCGTATCGCTGCGGGGAGCGGCACCTCGGTGCAGGACGTCAACAAGCTTCTCACGCAGTTCACCCAGACGCGCAAGATGATGAAGAGCCTGCAGGGCTTCAAGGGCGGCAAGATGCCCAAGATGCCTAAGCTCCCCAAGATGCCTGGCGGCGGTCGCTTCGGCTTCTAAGCCGCGCCGCCTCGAGCTTCGGTCACGACCGAGCCCCACACCTCATCAGCCCAAGTACTCCTCGCCTTAGTGGCGGGCAGTGCTTGGGCTGAGTCTTTTTAGTAGGCGCTACTACTCCGCTCGTTTCCCTAGCGCCTAGCCTTCCTCCAGACGGACAAGCAGCCTTCCATGACAAAGAGAAGCGCGCCCCCAGCCTCAAGGACTGGGGGCGCGCTTGCTTAATAGAGCAAAGGAAGGGCGTCGCAGCAAGAGGAAAGGCTAAGGCCAGCCTCGCGAGGGGCATCCCTCAGCCTCCTGACTGATAGCCCTCACGGAGCTGACTGACGTCCCTCACGGGGCTAACTGATATCCCTCAGCAGCCCCTCCCTTATCCTTGAGCTTCGCTGGCATAGCTTCGTCACCTCGCGCTGTCTAAGGATGAGGCAGGGCTGGGCTAGCAGTGACTACGGCAGCCTTAGGGAACACAGCTAGCGCAGCTGCAGGACGGAATCGAGCTGCTGCCAGTAGCTGGGGAAGCTCTTAGCCACGACCTCTGTGTCCGCGATCTGCAGCCCGGGATGCTTCAGCGCCAGCAACGCCAGCGCCATAGCCATGCGGTGATCGCGATAGGTAGCCAGCGTAGGCAGGGGATCACCCGCCGTGAGCTTCGTCGGTCGCCCCGCGTAACTGAGATGATCTACGCCTAGCTCGAGGCCGTAGCCGAGCTTCGCTAGTTCGGTCACGAGGGCCGTGAGGCGGTCGGACTCCTTGAGCCGTAGATGGGCAACGCCAGTAAAGTGGAAGGGGAGGCCAAGGGCACAGCCGAGGACAGCGAAGCTCGGGACAAGGTCAGGGCAGCTGTTGAACTCCCAACGCATTTCCCCTATGCTCGGAGCAGCCTCGTGCCGCAGCAGGATGCCCTCTTCCTGCACCTCACTCCGCACACCGAGGAGGGCAAAGCGACCCAGCAGCGCCTCACTATCTCCCTGCAGAGAGGGATAGCGCAGCCTGCTGAGGAAGCAGCTCGAACCCAAGGGGAGGAGCTTCGTCAGGACATAGGCATAGGAGGCAGCACTCCAGTCCGCTTCATCTCGGAGCGGCTGGACTTTGCTCCTCTGGTCTTTACCAAGGTAGTGGTAACGCGTCCCCTCCTGCTGCCAGCGATAGCCCACCTCCCCAAGGAGCTGCAGGGTCATCGCCGCATAGGGAGCTGAGGCAAGCGGCTTATCCCCCAGCTCGATACAGTAGCCTGGGCTTAGTCGAGGGGAGAGGAGCAAGAGAGCACTAAGATACTGCGAACTAGAGGAGGCGTCCAGCTCCAGCAGCTCGCCCTCCAGCCGCGAGGGAGCGATCACAAGGGGCGGGAAGCCCTCCGCCTCGAGGTAGCTGATGTCTGCACCCGCTCCACGGAGGGCCGTGACCAGCGGCGCGATCGGGCGCTCGTGCTGTCGGTCCGCGCCCTCGAGGCGTAGCGGGTAGTGTGTCGTCGCCGCAAGGTAGGCCGTCAGGAAGCGCATAGCCGTACCCGAGGCGCCTACATGGATGACGGGTTCTCCGCGGCGATGCGCCTCGAGGGCCGAGACGAGTACGCGTATATCCTCGGGCGTATCGGCGTCGAGCTCGAGGGGTAGCAGCGCCCCACCCTCCTCCAACGCATGGAGCAGAAGGCGCCGTGCCGTGAGGCTCTTGGAGCTGGGTAGTCTCCAATGAAGGTGCTGCGGGCTCGTAAGCTCCCGAGGATGTAGGCTAAGCGTCATCGCACAGGGGGGAAGAGCGGACTAAGAAGCGCCACGTAGCGCTCCAGGGCGGGGGCATCGAGCTCCGCAGTGAAGTCCTCCAGCTCGTCGCTGTCGATATCGAGGACGGCGACGACACGGCCCGAGGCGTCGTGCACGGGGACGACAATCTCGCTACGAGAGGCCGAGCTGCAGGCGATATGCCCAGGGAAAGCCTCGACGTCAGGGACGGCGAGTGTCCTATCCTCCGCCCAAGCCGTGCCGCAGACACCACGGCCACGGCGTATGCGCGTGCAGGCGATGTCTCCCTGGAAGGGGCCTAGGATGAGCTCCTCCCCCTCGACGAGGTAGAAGCCTACCCAGAAGAAGCCGAAGGTCTGACGTAGGGCGGCGGCAAAGTTCGCAAGGTTCGGGAGGAGTAGCGGCTCACTAGAGAGGAGCGCGGCGAGCTGCGGGTAGAGCTCTTCGTAGCGCGTACGGCGATCGGTGCCGCTTAGCTTGAGTTCTTCGGCCATATAATTAAGGGGAATGGTGATGGGCTTTAGCTGGGGAGGCGATCCAGCTCGATGCGGAAGGTCGTGCCAACGCCAGGCGTGGAGCGCAGGACGTAGATACGCCCCTTGTGGTACTCCTCTATGATGCGCAGCGCCAGCGAAAGGCCGAGCCCCCAGCCACGCTGGCGGGTCGTCACCCCAGGGCGGAAGATACGGCGCAGCTCGCCCTTAGGGATCCCCTTGCCCGTATCGGTGATGTCGACAAAGACGCGGTCCGAGCCCAGCTGATAAGCGAAGCTGATCGTCCCCTTGCCCTGCATGGCGTCGACAGCGTTCTTGATCAGATTCTCGAAGACCCAAGCGATCAGCGGCTCACTGAGTGAGACGAGGATAGGTTCCTCGGGCGCTTCGGGCGGGACGAGCTCGACCTTGCGCGAGATACGTGGCTGCATGTAGTGCAGGGCGCGCAGCAGCACCTCATGCAGGTCCAGGGTCTGCAGCTTGGTCGCCGAGCCGATCTTCTGGAAGCGGTCGGCGATGATGCCGAGGCGCTCGATGTCCTTGCCCATCTCCTCGGTGACCATGGGCTCGGTGCCCATGCTCTCGAGGTACTCCTTCCAGGCCATGAGGGAGGAGATGGGCGTACCGAGCTGGTGCGCCGTCTCACGGGAGAGCCCTTCCCAGAGGCGGTTCTGATCGGAGCGCTTGAGGGAGATGATGGCCACGAGTGCCACCAGCAGGAAGAGGACGAAGCCCCCCAGCTGAATGTAGGGGAAGATCGTCAGGTAGCGCAGCCCATTGCTATCCGAATAGTAGACGTACTGCGGGGAAGCCGTCTCGGAGATAACGATGGGGGGATAGCCGCCGCGCATGCGGGCCAGCTCGCGCTGTAGGTAGCGCTCTGCCCCCTCGTCGGGCAGGTCGATATTGTTGTAGCTGATGATGACGCCATCACGGTCGGTGACGATGATGGGGATGGCGGTATTAGCCTCCAGGATACGATAGAGGTAGGTCATCGTCATATCCTGGTCGTAGGAGTTGGTGGCGCGCACGGCGTTGGTCCACATCTCCAGCTTCTCATGCTCCTCGAGGGCGATCTTGGCCACGAGCCGATCGGAGACGAAGAGCGAGAGGACGGAGAAGAGGACGGAGGAGATGATCAGCGCGATGCGTATGTAGCTATGCCTATTGATCCATAGGCCTCCGCCTCGTAGCCAGCTCTCGAGGAGACGCTGGGCGCGCTGGTATAGGGAGTGCTTCACCTAAGGGGGAGTTTGCGTCCAGACTAAGGATGTCGAGAGGCTACTGCTTGCCCTGGAGCACCTCGTCGGCATAGCGGGCGAAGCTCGCCAGCCAGTGGTCACCGCCGTAGCCCGAGGCGAAGATCTGCTCCATCCCCTGGCGGTAGAAGGTCGGGGCCATACGCTCCAGTCGCTGACGCAGTTTGTCACGCTGAGGCAGGGCACGCGCCACACGCGCCATCGTCCAGGCGCGGGTGAAGGAGAGCCCAACGAGGTGGACGATCGTGTAGTCTGTCAGGTCTGTGATCACCAGCGGCTGGCAGAGGCGGTCCAGCCCCTCGGCGGTGAAGTAGCGGCTCAGCCAGCGGCGATATTCCCCAGGCTCGAGGACGCGCGTCATGAGGTCGGCCGTCATCAGCGCAGGGGAGATGAAGTCCGTGGCGTTGGGCTCTAGGTGCGCTGGGATGCGCTTGTCCCCCAGGTAGAGCTCCCGGGCCTTGGCGACGAGGGCGGTCTCGAAATCTCGGTCTCCTCGCTCACGGGCGTAGTCGAGGGCGAAGCCTAGGGCGAAGCCTAGGGCGAAGGCGGAGTTGGAGTGCGTGCCGATACGATTGGGGTAATGCATCTTCGGCAGGTAGGCCTTCCACTTGGCGACGATCTTATCGGCGAGAATGTCTACCGCCTGACTCCAGCCCTTGGCCTTGTCCCTGAGCTCGGCGTCCTCCGAGCGTGTGAGCAGGTGCAGCTGGCGCGAGAGCTGCAGCAGCCAGGCCCAGCCGTAGGTGCGCTCGAAGGTGCCCGCGAGCTTGCGGTCGAAGTAAGCGGCCTCACCGCGCATCTTCTCCGCTGTCAGGTTCGCATCCAGAGCGGCGATGATCTCACGACGCAGGCCAAGCTGGGGCTGCGTGGCCAGGACCTCCACCAGCATCCAGTGGCTGTGCACCGAGCTGTGCCAGTCGAAGCTGCCGTAGAAGGCGGGATGCAGATCCCGCGGCGATAGACAGAGCTCCGTGCTGTCGAGTTGGATGTGGCTCGTCTTATTGGGGTACTCGACGAAGATATTCTTGAGCGGCATGGCCACTAGGCGCTGCAGCTCATCGGCACTCGTCAGCTGCTGCGCTAGCCCCAGCTGGGGCAGGAGCGTGAGGGCGAGGAGGGAGGCAAACTTCTTCATAGGGCAGAGTGTAGGGTAGACCTAGGGATAGAGCGCTAGCGTAGCGCCTCGAGGTTCAGCGGCGACGCTGGGGGAAGATACCCCGGCTGTGCCAGTAGCGGAGCTTGACGACGCCGACGAAGGCCTCCTTGAAGATCGAGGTATTCATCTTCGACGTGCCCAGCACGCGGTCCTCGAAGGTAATGGGCACCTCCGTGATCTTATAGCCGAGGCAGTAGGCCGTGTACTTCATCTCGATCTGGAAGGCGTAGCCCTTGAAGTGCACCTCGCCGAGCTCCATCGTCTCCAGCACCTCGCGGCGGTAGCAGACGAAGCCCGCCGTGGGGTCCATGACGGGCATGCCCATGATGAGGCGCACGTAGAGCGAGGCTCCGCGGCTCATCAGGATGCGGTCTAGGGGCCAGTTCTTCACTGCGCCGCCAGGCACGTAGCGCGAGCCGACCGCCACGTCCGCCCCGCGCTCGTGGCAGGCTGTACGTAGCTCCAGCAGCTTGATCGGCGGATGGCTGAAGTCGCAGTCCATCTCGATGATGTAGGCGTAGTCGCGCTCCAGCGCCCAGCGGAAGCCCGCGATATAGGCGGTACCGAGACCTTGCTTGCCCGAGCGCTCCAGCAGATGCAGCGCCTCGGGGTATTCGGCTTGCTTCTCGCGTACGATGGCGGCAGTGCCGTCAGGCGAACCGTCGTCGACGACGAGGAGATGAAAAGCCTGAGGCAGGGCAAAGACCGTATCGATCATCTGCGCTATGTTCTCACGCTCATTGTAGGTGGGTATGATGACTAGACTGTCGCTATGCATATAGATCTTGAGTAGGGGCAGGCACTCGTAGCCCTGCCCTGGGTATCGTTACTTATACAAATATAGCTCTAATCCGCGTGCCACGGAGCCAGGGCCTACGATTGGTAGGACACAGAGGCTCAAGGGGGAAGGGGGAACTAGGGCTAGTCCCTAGGGGCGAGGTGCAGCGGACGAGGTGCTAGCAGTGGAAGAGCCCAAGGCTAGAGCAGGCGGAAGCTGAGGCGATGCACGGGGCTCGGGCCAAGCTCAGCGAGGGCGGCACGATGCTGCGGCGTCGGGTAGCCCTTATGCTCGGCGAAGCCATAGCCAGGGTACAGCTGTGCTAGCTCCAGCATCAGCCGATCGCGCTCCGTCTTCGCGAGGATCGAGGCGGCAGCGATGCTGCGGTAGGTGGCGTCGCCCTTGACGATGCACTCGTGCGGGATCCCAGGATAGGGACGGAAGCGGTTGCCGTCGATGAGCAGCAGCTCGGGGCTCAGCACGAGCTGGTCCACAGCTCGGTGCATAGCCGTGATGGAGGCCTGCAGGATGTTCAGCTGGTCGATCTCCTCGGGGCTGCAGAGACCTATGCCCCAGCTCAGCGCCTCAGCCTCGATGATGGGGCGAAGGAGCTCGCGCTGCGCCTCGGTGAGCTGCTTGGAGTCGTTGAGCAGTGGGTGGGCGAAGCTATCGGGCAGGATCACCGCGGCGGCCACTACGGGCCCAGCCAGGCAGCCCCGCCCCGCCTCATCGCAGCCGCACTCCATGAGCCCCAGCGGGGAGAAGTGCGCGCGGAGCGCCTGGCGCTCCTTGCCTCGGTCAACCATAGCCCTTAGCGGAGCATGGGTACGACCCGATGGAGCGCCTCGAAGAAGCGATCGACCTCCTCACGCGTATTGTAGAGGGCGAAGGAGGCGCGTGCCACGGCCTCATGACCCATACTGCGGAGCAGCGGCTCGGCGCAGTGATGCCCCGTGCGTATGGCGATACCGAGGCGATCCAGCAGCGTGCCGAGGTCGAAGGGATGGATCTGCCCGATGCCGAAGGAGAGGATACCTCCCTTCTCCCGCGCAGTGCCGAGGATGTAGCTGTCGTCGAACTCCGCCCTGAGGCGCTCCGTAGCGTAGTGCAGCAGCTCCTCCTCATGGGCGGCGATCTCGTCCAGCCCGAGGGCCGTGACGAAGTCCAGCGCAGCAGCGAAGGCCGTCGAGCCGACGTAGTCGGGCGTGCCGGCCTCGAACTTGAAGGGCAGCACGTTGTAGGTCGTGCGCTCCCAGCTCACCCGCTCGATCATCTCGCCGCCTCCCATATAGGGCGGCAGCTCATCCAGCAGCTCGGGCCGCCCGTAGAGCGCCCCTATGCCCGTAGGCCCGTAGACCTTGTGCGCACTGAAGGCGTAGAAGTCTGCCCCGAGCGCCGCGACATCCACAGAGGTGTGTGCCACAGCCTGCGCGCCGTCCAGCAGGACCAGCGCCCCAGCCTCGTGGGCTAGGCGTACGCACTCCGCCACGGGATTGACCGTACCGAGGACATTGCTCACATGCGCGAGAGCTACCAGACGCGTGCGCTCGCTGAGCAGGGCGCGGTAGGCCTCCATATCCAGCTCGCCCTCGGGGGTCAGCGGCACGACGCGCAGCTCCGCCCCGCGCCGTGCACACATCAGCTGCCAGGGCACGATATTGGCATGGTGCTCCATCGTCGAGACGAGGATCTCATCGCCGGGCTGGATGTAGCGCTCGCCGACGCAGTAGGCCACGAGGTTGATCGCCTCGGTCGTGCCACGGGTGAAGATCAGGCCCTCAGCGCTGGGCGCACCGACGAAGTCCGCCACGCGACGGCGTGCCGCCTCGTGGTGCTCGGTGGCTATCTGACTGAGGTAGTGCACGCCGCGGTGCACGTTGGCATTGGCCGAGGTATAGGCGCGCTCTATGGCCTCGAGGACGCAGCGCGGCTTCTGCGTCGTGGCGGCATTATCTAGATAGACCAAGGGCTTGCCGTAGACCTCTTGGCTCAGGATGGGAAACTCCTGACGTATCGCTGCTATATCGTACATAAACTTATTCTTTACTTGGGGATCAGCCCCCTAAGGGGCTCGGGCAAAGATAAGGAAAGGAGCTAAAAGCGCTGCGCTGCCCCGCGAAGCGGACGACACTAGGCCCTAGTCCGCGGCTCGACGCCTCCCCACCTTGCCCCCTACGCAGCCTATAAGTTGAAGGAGCGAACGGCTAAGCTCCAGCGAAGTGCGCGCCTAGAAGGGAGCCCTTCTGAGGGGTATCCATCAGCCCCGTGAGGGACGTCCGTCAGACGGCTGAGGGCTATCAGTCACAGCGCTGAGGGATATCCCTCACAAGCGGCCAGCCCAGGCTATCGCCTTGCCCGTCGCCTGCTACGCCCCCAGTGAGGAGCAAGTGTCCCGAGCTCCTCCCCTACTAGCTCAGCCCAATAGCCCCTCAGCCCAAGCTAGCTGAGGAGCGCAGTCGGCGAGGCCGTGGCCAAGCAGCGAAGCAGCTAGGACAAAAGAGACAGCCCCGCCCCGAGGACCGTATGCTGGTCCTCGGAGCGGGGCTGCTTGGCTCTGCGACTAGCCCTCGAATACGGGTACTAGCGGCTGCGCGGTCTTTACTTCACCGTACGCGTCAGATAGATGTAAGTGGGGAAGTGGTCGCTGTAGCCTCCCTGGAAGCGACCCGAGGAGAAGGTGCGGAAGGGGTAGCCCTTGAAGTGACCCGTCTTCTGAATCAGGAAGTCGGCGTCGAAGATATGCCCATAGTCGCCCGTCTTAGCATCCTTCAGTAGGTGTAGACTATCGGCGGGGCTGGTCAGCAGGCCTTGGCTGACGATGATGTTATCGAAGAGGTTCCACACATCACGGTAGGCCAGCGTGCCGCGCCCAGAGAGGTAGTGCTTGGCCAGTGGGTTGAAGAGTTCGCCTGGCTGCAGGCCCTCGGTGCTGTTCTTGCTCCGCAGTCCCTCCACCACGCTAGGGGAGGTAGGGTCGTCGTTGAAGTCACCCATGAGGATGACCTTGGTCTGGGGATTCAGCTGCAGCAGGGAGTCTGTGACCGAGCGCATGACCTTGGCAGCCTGCATACGACGACGCAGCGAGGCCTGCTCGCCCCCGACACGGCTCGGCCAGTGCCCGACGAGGATGCTCACGGGCTCCCCCAAGAGCTTACCTGTCACCTCGAGCACATCACGCGTCTTGATATGCTCCTCGCCCACCAGCGTCACGGGGTGAGGCTCGGCGGAGGTCATCTGGAAGACTGAGCTGCGGTAGAAGAGCGCGCAGTCGATCCCACGCTTATCGGGCGAGTCGAAGTGCACGATCTGGTAGCCCGCATCCCGCAGCTCGGGCTGACGCAGCAGGTCCTCGAGGACGCCCCTATTCTCGATCTCCGCCAGGCCGATGATATCGGGGCCACGCTGCCCGCCGATCTGGCTGATGGCGTAGGCCATGTTGTGGAGCTTCTGCTGATACTTCTCCATGGTCCACTGATTGGAGCCGTCGGGGAGGAAGTCAGCGTCGTTATTCTCCCCGTCAATGGTGTCGAAGAGGTTCTCTAGATTGTAGAAGGCTACCGTCAGACGTATCTGACGCTGAGCCGATAGCGCTGGCGCCAGCAGGAGCAGCGCGAGCAGGAGCGGTGTGAGTTTGCGTACCATGGGGTCTTACTCTTACTTTGATGAATTGCTTGAGAATGCCTACCTTTAAGATGCAAAAGTAATAATTATCGTACGGCGAGGCGCGCAACGAGACTATGCCGCGTACCGCAGCAGCCTCCTCGGAGGCCGTCCGCCGTGCCGCCTTTACCTAGAGCCATCCTATGAACAAAACGATTACTGTCCTCGCCCTAGCCAGCTGTCTCAGCCTAGGGGCTGTAGCGCAGAATAGCAGCAGCGGCGCCCTCGTACGGGACAGCAAGAGCGGGCTATCTGTCCCTGGGGCACGAATCAGCCTCCACGGGCCTACGACACGCCTGATCGTAGTCGACGCACGGGGTCTCTATCAGCTACCCCAGCTCCCCGAGGGACGCTATACCCTGACGGTCACGGCCCCAGGCTACGAGGCCAAGCAGCTCGTCTATATCCACAGCCTGGGCAAGGCACTACCTCTACTGGAGCTGGTACCTCTACCCTCCACGCCCGAGCGCTACGACGAGCTCCTGATAGCTGATGATAGCGACGATGCGGTCAGCGGCAGCGACCGTGTCGCCCTGCTGACCTCCTCGAAGGATCCCTTCCTCTCGGCCTCCAGCTATGTCTTCAGCACGGCGCGCTTCAGAGCCCGCGGCTACGACAGCCCCTACAGCAGCCAGATGCTCAATGGCGTGGAGATGAACGACCTCAATAGCGGCTACTCCGCTTGGTCGCTGTGGGGTGGGCTCAACGATGTCACCCGCCTACAGCAGACCTCGCAGTCCTTCGAGCCCATCGTCTCGGGCATAGGCAGCGTGGGCATCACAAACAACGTGACGATACGCCCCTCTCAGCTCGGGGCGCAGCGCCGCCTCACCTACTCCAATAGCAACCGCACCTATTCCAACCGCTTTGCCTTCACTTGGTCGACAGGGGAGAATAAGCGCGGCTGGTCGCTCCTGGCGAGCGTCGTACGCCGCTCGGGAGACGGACAGTACAGCTATGTACGCGGGCAGTTCTACGACGCGTGGAGCTACTTCCTCGGGATAGAGAAGCGCCTGGACGAGTCGAACCACATCAGCCTGATGGCCCTCGGTGCTCCCACCCGACGCGGGGTAGCCAGCGCTTCCACCCAGGAGGCCTACGATCTGGCAGGATCGAACTTCTACAACCCCAACATTGGCCGCCAGGCAGGAGCATGGCGCAATGCCCGCGTCCGCGACAGCCACGAGCCCATCGTGCAGCTCAGCCATTACTTCAACGACCTGCAGCGTCGCCTGCAGATCTCGACCACGATGAGCTATCGCTTCGGCTACAACAGCTACAGCGCCCTCAACTGGTACAACGCTCCCGACCCACGACCCGACTACTACCGCTACCTCCCCTCCTACTTCACACGCATGGCGACCCCAGGGAGCCAAGACCCCGAGGCCGCCGCACGCTATGCCGAGCTCTGGCACAGCGATCCCAATACACGCTATATCGACTGGGATCGTATGTATGCTATCAATAGGGGGAATATGACGACCGTGCGCAATGCCGCAGGTGAGGCATTGGCCACTGGACGCCGTGCTCTGTACATGGTAGAGGATAGGCACACCGATCAGCGAGAGTTCGCCTGGGCCAGCACGATGGCTTGGCAGCCGCTCAAGCAGCTGGAGCTCAACGGCGGCCTCAGCTACCGACACAACCGCACGGAGAACTTCGCCGTCGTGGGGGATCTCCTCGGGGCGGACTTCGTCTACGACGTGGACAAGTTCGCCGAGCGCGACTTCGGCGGTGACGCCTCCAAGAGCCAGGTCGACCTCAATCACCCCGACCGCATCGTGCAGCGGGGGGATCGCTTCGGGCACGACTACGAGGCGCAGACGAGTCGCTTTGTAGCCTGGGGGCAGGCCACCTATAAGCTGAGCAAGCTGGATGTCTACGGTGCTCTGGGCTATACCCACACGGCGATGCAGCGTGACGGGAAGCAGCGCCGCGGGCTCTTCCCCGACAACTCCTACGGTCTCTCCGACCGTGTGAAGTTCAATGACCTCACGGCCAAGGCAGGAGCAATATACAAGCTCAACGGGCACCACTACCTGCAGGCCAACCTCGCCTACGTGGAGCAGGCACCGACCTTCCGCAACGTCTTCATCTCGCCCCGCACACGCAATAGCTACGTGGAGAACCCCCAGTCCGAGCGTATCCTCAGCGCTGAGGCCAGCTATCAGGTACGCCTGCCCTGGCTGCGCGGACGCCTAACGGGCTTCTACGCGCAGATCGCTGACCACACGCAGGCGATGAACTTCTACGACGACAGCCAGGCCTCCTTCTCCAACTACATCCTCACCGGCATCGACACGCGCCACCTCGGGATGGAGCTCGGGCTCGAGGCTAAGCTCAGTCCCACGCTGACGGCCAATGCCGCCCTCGCCCTCGGCCAGTACCAGTACGCCAGCAACCCCAGCTACGTGCAGACCATCGACAACTCGGAGAAGATCGTAGACCGTGACGTCATCTACTGGAAGGGGCTACAGGTCGGCGGCACGCCACAGACGGCAGCCACCGTAGGGCTCACCTACTATGCCCCCTGGTATGCCAACTTCGGGATCAACGCCAACTACTTCGGGCGCAACTACGTCAGCATGGCTCCCGCGCTGCGTACCGACCGAGCTCGTGCCGCCCTCGACCAGGGCTACATCCACCCCGAGCGCCTACGTGATGGCTTTACCGTCGACCTCTTCGCTAGCTACTCGTGGCGGATCAAGTACGGCACCTTCCTGCGCTTCAACCTCTCGGTGAGCAACGTGCTGAACAACAAGCAGCTCCCCAGCGGGGGCTTCGAGCAGCTGCGCGTCCGCACCCAGCGCGACGAGAGTGGCCAGCAGATCCCCTTCCGCCCCTTCGACCCGAAGCTCAGCTACGTCTATGGGACGACCTTCTTCCTCAACACCACGCTCCAGTTCTAATAGCATCCTACCGACATGACGCTTCATCATCTATATAGCCTACCGCTCATGGGACTGCTCCTCGTGGGGGCTGTGAGCTGCACGAAGTACAACGAGCCCGACCCGCCGAGCTTTGCCACCGAGCGCAGCGCGGACGAGCTCCCACGCCCGACGCACACCATCGCGCAGCTCAAGGAGCTCTACACGCAGGGCGGGCTGACCCTCCAGCGCCCCATCGTCGTCGAGGCCATCGTCGCCTCGGACGATACCGAGGGCAACGTCTACCGCAGCTGCTACATCCAGGACTCCACGGGCGGCATGGAGTTGAAGTTTGCCCTCGGCAACCTCAGCACCATCTATCCACAGGGAGCCCGTGTACGTCTGCTGTGCCAGGACCTACAGCTCGGCGCCTATGGCGGGCAGATAGGCCTCGGCTACCGCAGTACGGACGCGCGCTACGAGACGGCCTTCCTCCCTGAGAAGTTCGTCCAGCAGCATCTCTTCATCGTCGGGCGCAGCGAGCTGCAGCCTCGTACGCTGAGCCTATCCGAGCTCAGCACGAGCTATGCTGGGACACTGGTCCGCATCAAGGACGTACAGTTCGCCGCCTCGGAGCTAGGGCAGACCTACGCCTCCCCCGAGCAGCGCGCTACGCTCGCACAGGTCAATCGTACGCTGACCGACCGCACGGGGGCGCAGCTCGTCGTACGCACCAGTAGCTATGCCCGCTTCGCTGGCAAGCAGCTGCCCAAGGGCTCGGGCTCGGTGACGGGTATCCTGAGCTACTTCCGCACCACACCCCAGCTCATCATCCTCCGCGAGCAGGATGTCCAGCTTACCGACGCTCGCTTCTAGTTCCCAGCCTTCATTCATCACCTCGAACTAATGACTAAGCATAAGTACAGTCGCTGGACGCTCCTCGCCGCAGCCAGCCTTTGCCTTGCCCTTGGGATCTCCTCCTGTAAGGACAACGACGACGCCTACACCAAGCCTGAGTACAGCATCACCGCTCCTAAGGCTCAGGATAAGACCTTCGCCATCCCCGAGGCTGGCGGTACGGCTAGCCTCCAGCTGACGAGCAACCGCTCCTGGAAGGCCGTCACCACCGCCGACTGGATCAACATCAGCCCCAGCGCAGGCGGTGCGGGCAGCGTAGAGATCAAGATCCAGGTGCTGCCCAATACGGGCGCCAACCGCTCCGCTCAGGTCGCCCTACAGCTGGGCGGCAAGTCCGAGCTCTATACCATCACGCAGACGGGCAGCGGCACGAGCAGCGAGACCATCAAGTCCGATGCCGCGGGCCTCGCCGCCTTCATCAAGAAGTACGACACGGGCAGCGAAGTCACCGTGAGCGAGGACGTGAGCCTCAAGGCTGCCCTCGTCTCGGACATCGAGGCCAACAATCTGACCAACAACCGCAACATCGTCCTGCAGGCAGGCACCCAGGGCATCACGGTGCGCCTGGCCAAGCCGGCCAACAAGGCATGGAAGCCTGGTACCGTCTTCGTCGTCAAGGCTAAGGGTGGTAAGGTGCAGCGCTTCAACGGCGGCTCGTTGCAGCTCGACCTCAGCGCCGTCACCGACGCCTCCGCAGTCACTGCCAGCGAGAGCCTCGAGACCGTCGAGCCCGTCAAGCTCAGCCTCTCCGATATCTACTCGGGCAAATATGACAACATCCTCGTAGCCGTAGACGGTGTACAGTTCGCCGCTACAGGCAAGGCGCTGAACCCCAATAAGCCTAGCGGCACACGCGCGCCAGCGAGCTACTACCACCACCTCAGCGACTGCGTCACCGAGCTACCCCAGGCCGTCGACGGGCTATCCGTCGCCATCTCGGGCTATGCTCCCGAGGCGCTGCGCTCGCAGGCGAGCCCCGAAGGCAACGGCCGCGTCGTAGGGATCCTACAGATCAATACGCTCAAGAACCAGACGCCTGCCGAGCAGCCCAAGAAGGCCTACAACCTCTGGCCCCGCAGGGCAGCCGACCTCGCTGGGCTCACGGGCAAGCGCTGCAGCGAGTCGAGCACCCAGCCTAAGCCCACTCCTACGCCCGATCCTGGGCAGGGGACGCAGCAGGCGCTTAGCCTCAAGGACTTCATCGCCAAGTACCCCGCCACCAGCACCAAGCACCAGATCACCGAGGACATCAGCTTCGAGGCCACCCTCATCACGCAGCTCAGCGAGGGCAACAGCACGGCGCTGAACCTCACACTACAGAGTGGCGACCAGGGGATCATCGTACGCCTAGGGAAGGACCTCCCCGCGAGCCTCAAGGCTGGGACGGTATATAAGGTCAAGGCTAAGGGTGCGAGCATCGGCCTCTATAATGGCTCCCTGCAGCTCGAGTTCGCCAAGGACACGGGCGCAGAGGCTGTCCTCGAGGACACAGGCCGCACGCAGCAGATCCGCCCCAAGAAGCTAACCCTCGCCGAAGTCTATGCAGGCTCCTACGACAATATCCTCGTAGAGCTCAGTGGCGTGCAATTCAGCCAGCATGGCAAGGCGCTGAACCCCAATAAGCCCAACAATAAAGGCTCCATCCCCAGCTACTTCGCCACCCGCATCGAGGACTGCGCCACGAGCCTGCCCACTGGCATCAGTGGTCTGAGCCTAGCCATCTCGGGCAAGGCCTCCTTCAAGGGCGAGACGACGAGCGACAAGGCAGGCACTATCGTCGGTATCCTCAGCCGCTCCTTCCGCACGACCAAGACAGGCGAGGTCAAGGAGTTCAACCTCTGGCCTCGTAGCCTCAGCGACATCCGATTCGACGCTCAGCGCTGCACTAAGTAATCAGGAAGCTCTTACTAAGCAATGAAGACGCTACGCCACCTCCTAGGGCTACTCCCCCTCAGCCTCGTGCTGGGGGGCGTACTCGCGGGCTGTACGACCGAGCGCCAGGATAAGCCTCGTGACCGCGCAGCCTCTGCTCCGCAGCTCAGCCTCGCCTCCACGCACCTACGCACCAAGCTCCTAGGGTCGGAGGCCTCCAGCTTCTTCGCCCATCTGCAGAGCCCCGCCGCCTGGCGCCTCGAGCTCCAGCCCGAGAGCGCCCGCAGCTGGGTGAGCCTCTCCCAGACTACGGGCGAGGCCAATCCCAATGGCCTCGGGATCAGTGTCTCCACCCAGAGCAACGCGGGGGCAGAGCGCACGGCCCTGCTCATCGTACGCGCTGCGGGAGAGGCCGACACGCTGCAACTGGTACAGCAGGCCCAGACGACGCAGCCCGGGGGCACGACGGGGATCCACATCCTCGGCGACCCTACCCTGCTGGAGCTCCCCGCGCTGAGCAAGGGCGCGGAGAACTACTTCGTCACCCACTACGCCGAGGGGCGCGTCAACTACTCCCTAGAGTACGACACCCAGCTACGCCACGCGCGCTGGGTCGCCTTCTCCTTCGACGAGCAGAGCTCCCGCAAGGCCGTCAGCCGCAGCGGGGATGACGCCTGGGCCTGGGACCCACGTATCCCAGCCGAGTTCTCAACGGCGCACCTCTTCAGAGGCAGTGGCTACGACCGCGGCCACCTCGTGGCCTCGGAGGACCGAGTGTCCAGCCGTGAGGCTAACCGACAGACCTTCTACTACTCCAATATGAGCCCACAAATAGGCGCAGGCTTCAACCAAAGCTATTGGAGCAAGATCGAGGAGCTGGTACGAGGCTGGGGGCGCAATAGCAAGCTGCGGGATGTGCTCTATGTCGTCAAGGGCGGTACAATACGCCCCGACCAAGTAGAGTCCTACAAGGCCAATAATGTGCTACTCATCCCCAAGTACTACTGGGTAGCGCTGCTCCGCCAGCAGGGCTCGACCTACCACGCCATCGGGCTCTGGGTCGAGCACAAGAAGTACAGCAATAGCCCAGCCTTCCGCAGCCTCGCGATCTCGATCGAGGAGCTGGAGCGGCGTACGGGGCTCAACTTCTTCCACCGCCTACCCGACGGCGTTGAGGCCGAGGTAGAGCGCGAGAGCCCCAGTTCGCCCGCCATCCTCAGCCTCTGGCCTGGCCTCTAGCCTCGCCTAGGCAGCCCCCTATACGAAGAGCATCGCAGGATCCCGAGGAGCCTAGCTCCTAGCCTGCGATGCTCTTCGCTTACTCTCCCCTATCCTTATACCAAGCTACTAAGACCCCATACACGTATGCAAGTCGATCAGATGATCATCGGGCTGGAGCGTATGCGCTTCTACGCCTACCACGGCGTCGCCCCGCAGGAGCGCGAGGTGGGCAACTACTTCACCCTAGAGTGCCGCGTCGAGGCCGAGGTGTCGGCGGCGATGCAGCACGACACCCTCAGCGAGACCATCAGCTACGCCGAGCTCTACGAGGTGATCGCCGAGGAGATGGCCCAGCCCTCACTGCTGCTGGAGTATGTCGTGGGCAGGATCGCCTCGGCACTCTTCGATCGCTTCCCGCGGATCAAGGCTCTCGAGCTCTCGCTACGCAAGGACAATCCCCCCTTCCCTGGGCAGCTGGACTCAGCGAGCTTCTCAATACGTGCACGCCGCTAGGCTACGGCACGACACCACGCCCCAAGGCGGGGCAGGAATATAAAAAGAGCAGGGACGAGCGTCGGCGCGCTCGTCCCTGCTACTATCTGTGTGTCTGTATGGAGCGTGGTCCCACTTGGGCTTGAACCAAGGACTCCCTGATTATGAGTCAGGTGCTCTAACCGACTGAGCTATAGGACCTGAGGAATGGACGCCCCGAGAGGGCCTTCCATTGACTTCGCTGCAAAGATAGCGATATTATCAAGACGCTCAAAATACCCTGGCACTGGGCTAAGGGCAGCCTCCACGACGCTACTGGAGCGCCTTCGGAGCAAATTTAGCTCCCCCTTCTCGCGGGGAAGCAGCAGGATGTTTCCTTAGCTCGCTCCCTACCCCTCCCGCTCTTCCCAACTTCCCGAGGCTAGACCTAGCGCGGGGCGCTGCCTGTAGGGAGAGCTGTGCTGAGGGATATCAGTCAAGGCACTGGGGGCTATCCCTCACGAGGCTGAGGGACGCCCGTCAGGAGGCTGAGGGATATCCATCAGCCCCCCGAGAGCTAGCTCCGCGGACAGTCTTCCTCTAGAGGGACATTCCCCCCAAGCTACCAAGGGGCTCTAAGGCAAGGCGCGTGGGGGGAAAGCCGTACCTTTGTACCAGCAACGCTTTACCTAACTTAAACCTTGCCCTTCATGGCACGAATAGTAACCAAAACTGGCGACCAAGGTACGACAGGTATCTTCGGTGGCGAACGCATCCCTAAGGATAATATACGTATCGAGGCTAATGGCACCCTCGACGAACTCAATGCCCACCTCGGGCTCATACGCTCCTACCTCGCCCTCGAGGATCCCCGTCACAGCTTCATCGGCCAGGTGCAGATGCAGATCATGCAGGCCATGAGCCTCGTGGCCACCCGCAGCGAGCGCCGAGCCGAGAACCCCAATAACTTCGACCTCGCTTGGCTGAGCGCCCTCGAGGAGGAGACTGCCCGCCTGATGAGCGAGCTCAGTGAGAACGGCTTCTTCATCCTCCCAGGCGGCACACCCCTCTCAGCTCAGATGCAGCTGGCGCGTACCGTAGCACGCCGCGCAGAGCGTCGCCTCTGGACGCTCGACCGTGAGGACCCGCTGCCCGAGGGGCTCATCCCCTGGGTCAATCGCATGAGTGACTGGCTCTTCGTCCTCGCCAAGTGGGAGATGCAGCAGCAGAACTGGCCCGAGGAGCGCTGGCAGGCCTTCAGCTACAAGCGTAAGAAGAAGCCCGCCCATGACTGAGCAGCGCCCCCTAGCCCCCCTAATGCTCGTCGGCACGGGGAGCGACGTCGGCAAGAGCGTGCTGGCGGCAGGCTTCTGCCGTATCTTCCTCCAGGATGGCTATCACCCCGCTCCCTTCAAGGCGCAGAACATGGCCCTCAACTCCTACGTCACCCCCGAGGGGCTGGAGCTGGGGCGGGCGCAGGCCGTGCAGGCTGAGGCTGCGGGCATCCCCTGCCATACGGATATGAACCCCCTGCTGCTCAAGCCCAGCTCCGACAAGACCTCCCAGGTCGTCCTCCACGGCCGCCCCATAGGGAACAAGGATGCCTACCAGTACTTCCGCACCGTAGGGCGTGGACACCTCCGACAAGAGGTCTGCGCTGCCTATGACCGCCTAGCCGCACGCTACAATCCTATAGTCCTCGAGGGCGCTGGGAGCATCTCCGAGCTCAACCTCCGCGACTCGGATCTGGTGAATATGCCTATGGCGCAGCACGCTGGGGCGCGGACGATCCTCGTGGCCGACATCGACCGCGGGGGGGTCTTCGCCTCGGTCTATGGCTCAGTGATGCTGCAGCGGCCCGAGCACCGAGCACTGCTGTCGGGGGTGATCATCAATAAGTTCCGCGGCGACATCCGCCTCTTCGAGGAGGGGCGTCGCCTGATCGAGGAGCTCTGCGGGCTGCCCGTCCTCGGGATCGTCCCCTACCTGACGGACGTCCATATCGAGGAGGAGGACTCCGTAGCCCTCTCCAAGCGCGCCCTACAGGCCCAGCAGGGCAAGGTCAATATCGCCGTCGTCCTGCTGCGCTACATCTCGAACTATACCGACTTCGCCCGTCTAGAGCAGGACGAGCGCGTGCACCTCTTCTACACCAATAATGTAGAGGAGCTGCAGGAGGCCGACATCATCATCGTCCCGGGGAGCAAGAGTACGCTGGCCGACCTCTACGAGCTGCGTCGCAACGGTGTGGCGCAGGCCATCATCCGCACCCACCGCGCAGGCAAGACCATCCTCGGCATCTGCGGCGGCTACCAGATCCTTGGGCTGGAGGTCTCCGACCCCGAGGGCGTGGAGGGCGACATCGTGCGACTCCCTGGGCTGGGACTGCTGCCGATACGTACCGAGATGGCGGGGGACAAGGTCACGACCCAGGCGCACTTCACCCTCATCGGGGACGAGACGCCTTGCACGGGCTACGAGATCCACATGGGACGCACCACACGCGAGCCCGAGGCCGAGGCTCAGCCCTTGGTGCGCATGGCCGACGGCCGCGAGGAGGGCTGCATGACTAGCCAGCACTGCATGGGCACCTACCTCCACGGCATCCTAGATAATGCCGTCTTCATCGAGCGCCTGCTCGCCCCCTTCGCCGAGCGTATCGCCACGGGCGCTCAGCCCCTTGACTACGAGGCCTTCAAGCAGGAGCAGTACGATCGACTGGCCGCTCACCTGCGCCAGCACGTAGACCTCGAGCGTATCTACCAAATACTCGGACGATGACAGACGGACACGGTGACGACCTCTACCGCTACACGGGGATCAAGGCTAATTTCAGCTCCAATGTCACCAGCCTCACCGACCCGACGCCCCTGAGGCGCTATCTAGCTGAGCATATCGACTGCATCGGCAGCTACCCCGAGCCTAGGGCACAGAGCCTAGGCAAGGCCTTGGCCGACCATCATAGCCTCACCGAGGGCGAGCTGCTGGTCACCAGCGGAGCAACCGAGGCCATCTATCTCGTAGCTCAGGCGCATCGTGGGGCACGTGCTTACCTTCCCCCCAGCCCGACCTTCAGCGAGTATGCCGATGCCTCCCAGCTCTACGGGCTGGAGCTGGAGCGCCTCGAGACGCTGGAGCCCCCTCAGAAGGCCAGCGGCATCTACTGGCTCTGCAACCCGAATAACCCCACGGGCGAGGTCTATCCGCTCGAACGGCTCGAGCAGCTCTTCGCCGCCCACCCCACGCTGCTCTTCGTCCTCGACAGCTCCTACAGCTACTTCACCGAGGCCGAGCTCCCCGAGCCGCAGGTCATCCTCGCCCGCTATCCTAACGTGCTCTTCATCGCCTCGCTGACCAAGCGCTTCGCCATGCCTGGCCTACGACTCGGCTACCTGATGGGACAGACGGAGGAGATCGCCGCTCTGGCGCGCTACCGCCAGCCCTGGGGCGTTGGGGCTATGGCGCTCCAGGCGGGGCAGTGGATCGTCGGCGAAGGCTTCCCCGAGCTGCTCGACCGCAGCACCCTGTGGGCAGAGACTGCACGGCTACGCTCCGCCCTCGCTGCCCTCCCAGGCCTGCGCGTTGGGGAGACGGCCACCCACTTCTTCCTCCTCGAGCTGGAGCTCTGGGACGAAGGGCGCCTCCTCTCAGCCACAGAGCTCAAGGAGCACCTCGCCCTAGAGTACGGACTGTTAGTCCGGGACTGCACCAACTTCGGCTACCAGCGCCCGACGCTGCGTATCGCCACGCAGCGCCCCGAGCAGAGCGAGCTCCTCATCGCTGCCCTCAGCGAGCTGAGCACCCGCTACGCCTTAGCCCGCTGAGGCGCTTCGGGGAGGACGTTCTTAGCATTTTCCCTATCTTTATAAGTGCATTAGACAACACGCTCACACACCTAATACTTTAGACCGATGAGAAAATATGCTATCCTCGGGGCCTGTGCGCTGACGCTGGCAGCACTCACGCCCGAGCGCGCCGCAGCCTGCTCCGACCTGATTGTCGGCAAGAAGGCCTCTGCCGACGGCTCCGTCATGGTCAGCTACTCCGCTGACTCGCACACCCTCTATGGCGACCTCGTCCACTACCCTGCCAAGAGCTGGGGCAAGGGGCTCATGCTTGAGGTACGCGAGTGGGACACGGGCAAGCCCCTCGGCTTCATCCCCCAGGCACCCATCACCTACAATGTCGTAGGCAATATGAACGAGCACCAGGTGGCCATCACCGAGAGCACCTGGGGCGGGCGCAAGGAGCTCTCCGACCCCAAGGGCATCATGGACTACGGCAGCCTGATCTACATCGCCCTACAGCGTAGCCAGTCTGCCCGCGAGGCCATCCGCGTCATGACGGGTCTGGTACGAGACTACGGCTACTACAGCTCGGGCGAATCCTTCACTATCGCGGACAAGAACGAGGTCTGGGTGCTGGAGATGATCGGCAAGGGCCCCAAGAAGAAGGGCGCCACCTGGGTAGCTATCCGCATCCCCGATGACGCCATCAGCGCGCACGCCAATCAGGCCCGCATCCACAAGATCCCCTTCGGCGACAAGGAGAACTGCATGTACGAGAAGGACGTCGTCAACCTCGCTCGCGAGTACGGCTGGTTCAAGGGCAAGGATAAGGACTTCGACTTCCAGAAGGCCTATAACCCTTACGACTTCAGTGGGCTGCGCGCCTGCGAGGCTCGTGTGTGGAGCTTCTTCCGCGAGTTCGACAAGGGCATGGACAAGTACACCAAGCTCGTCAAGGGCGACGTCAACGAGGAGCCCATGCCTCTGTACATCATCCCTGACCGCAAGGTGACGCTGGCCGACGTACGCAAGGGGATGCGCAATCACTACGAGGATACGCCGCTCTCCATGACGCAGGACCCTGGGGCTGGTGCCTACCGCGTGCCCTACCGCTGGCGTCCTATGACCTTCAACGTCGATGGGCGCGAGTACGTCAACGAGCGTGCGATCGCCACGCAGCAGACGGGCTTCGTCCTGATCGCACAGCTGCGTAGCTGGCTGCCCGACGCTGTCGGCGGTATCCTGTGGTTCGGCGTGGACGATGCCAATACCGCCGTCCTGACGCCTATGTACGCCTCCATCACCAGCATCCCCGAGTGCTATCGCCGTGGCAACGGCAGCATGACGGAGTTCAGCTGGACGAGTGCCTTCTGGATACACAACTGGGTCGCGAACATGGCCTACCACAAGTATGAGCCCATGATCGCCGATATCCGCCCCGTGCAGCAGCAGCTGGAGAACAGCTTCGACGAGCTGGTCAAGACGACGGATGCCAAGGCGCTGGAGCTGCTGAAGGCCAATCCTCAGCAGGCCATCAGCTACCTCACCGAGGTCTGCGCCAAGACGGCCAATGGTGCGACGGAGCGCTGGAAGAAGCTCGGCGAGTACCTTCTGGTCAAGTATATGGACGGTAACGTGAAGAAGGAGAAGGACGGTAAGTTCGAGGAGAACGGCTACGGTCAGATCGTCATGCCCTCCTTCCCAGGCTACGACAAGGACTACTACGAGCGCATCGCCACCAGCAGCGAGGCAGGCCGCCTCGAGGTCCCCAAGGACAAGAAGTAGTCCTCCGACCTGTGCTCCAAGCAGCCATTAGCTGCGCTCGACACCACTAGCCGAGTGCCACGACAAGCCCACTCAGCAACTCGCTGAGCCGTACAGACAGCCTCCCGCAACTCCCCCGCGCCTCGGGCCCCACGGCCCCGAGCGCTCTCTAGGGAGCCCACGGGAGGCTGTCTGCATTGGGGGCAGCAGCTCCCCACAAGACGCACAGATGAAGTATCAGACTAAGACCCTAGCCTCAGGGCTACGTATCATCCTTGCCGCCGAGGATAGCCCCGTCAGCTACCTCGGGATAGGTATCGCCGTCGGCAGCCGCCACGAGTCCCGTCTGCAGCACGGCCTGGCGCACGGCATAGAGCACATGCTCTTCAAAGGCACGCGCCTACGCTCGGCCACGCAGATCATCCAGCGCATGGAGGCGGTGGGTGCAGAGCTCAATGCCTACACGACCAAGGAGGAGACGATGCTCTACGCCCTCTTCCCCTCGGCCTACCGCCAGCGTAGCCTACAGGTGCTGCTGGACATCGCTCGCCACAGCCGCTTCCCCGACGAGGAGTGGGTCAAGGAACGCGAGGTCATCATCGACGAACTACACTCCTACGAGGATAGTCCGAGCGAACTGATCTTCGACGAGTTCGAGGACCAGGTCTTCCACGGCCATCCCCTCGGGCACGCTATCCTCGGGACGGAGCGCTCGGTCGGGCGGCTCACCACCGAGCAGCAGCGCAGCTTCTTCGCCCGCTACTACCGCCCCGAGCGCATGGTGCTCTTCGCTCAAGGGGCCTTCACGATGGAGGAGCTCACGGCCTTTGCTGAGGCTGCCTACCCAGACACGGCGCTGCCCTACCGCAATAGTCCCGAGCAAGCCCAGCCGCTCCCCGAGCTCAGCCCACGGACGGTCATCCGCCGCAAGCAGACCTCCCAGAGCCACGTCCTCATCGGCCGCAGCGCCTACTCCCTCTACCATCCGCGCCGTCTCGAGCTGAGCCTACTGGCGAATATCCTCGGGGGCAACGGCATGAACGCACGGCTCAACATGGAGCTACGCGAGCGCCGCGGCCTCGTCTACCATGTCGAGTGCAACTATACGCCCTATAGCGACACGGGGCTCTTCACCGTGTACTTCGGCTCTTCACACCGTGCCGAGGCCGAGGCTATAGAGCTCGTGCTAGCGGAGCTGGAGCGTATGCGCCAGCAGCCTCTGAGCAAGCAGGAGCTCGCTGCCGCCCTGCGTCAGCTGCGCGGGCAGCTGCTCATCAGCGCCGAGAGCAGAGAGCAGAGCTTCCTCGCCATGGGCAAGAGCTTCCTCCACCTGCACCGCTACGTCGAGGACGCCGAGCTGCAGGAGCGCCTCGGGCAGATCACGACAGAGGGGCTGTACGAGGTCGCTGTGGAGCTCTTCGACACAAGCCAATTCCACCGCCTCATCTACCGTTAGCCCAGCGACACTAGGCGGAGAAGCCCCGCCCGCAATCACCTCGCGAGGAGCAGAGCAATAAAGGGAAGTCCCCAGGGAGAAGCACGGGATGCTTCTCCCTGGGGACTTCCCTTTACTCGTAGTAGGCTCGCTGTCGCCTGCGGGGCGGGTGTGGCGGGCGCCTCTAGTCGAGGATGAGCGCCACGTTGCTCGCCACGAGCTTACCCTCCTCAGAGCGGTGGAGCTCAGCCTCCACACGGTCGCCCTCGATGAGCTGATCGAAGCGCAGGCCGGGCACAAGACTCTTGTAGTGGAAGAAAGCATTCTCCCCTACCCCGACATCGATGAAGCCGAAGCCCTTCTTCAGCGCCTGGATCGTCCCCTCGGCATAGCCTGGCAGGGACTCGGCAGCGGGCTCCTGAGGCTCGGTCTTCTCCTCGGGGAGCTCGATCTTACCTAGGACCTTGAGCTCTGTGGGTAGTAGGCCCTTGGCCTCCTCCTGCACGCTGCTGCTCAGCGGAAGTTCGGGTTCCTTGGGCTCGAAGAACTCCTCGGCGAGCTCGACAGGCTCCTGCTGCTCAGGCTGCTCTTCGGTGAGGGGCGCTTCCGCAGCCTCAGTATCCGTAGGCTGCAGCTCGGTATCCAGCTGCTGGGGCTCTTCGCCCTGCTGCTCTAGCGTCACGAGGAGCTCGGTCTGCTCCGTAGCCTCGCTCTCTAGCTGGGGCTGGCTCAGAGCCTCACCCTGCTGCTGCTCGGCCTGCGCCTCCAGCTCCTTACTCTCCGACTCCGTCACCTGGCGTGCCTGCGGAGCATGGTAGCTGGACTTGCTGCGCGACTCGCGCTGCGGACGATCCTCGGGGGCACCCTTAGAGACGAAGAGGTCGTTGACTCGGATGTCATTGTGGTGGCCGCGGCGATCGATGATGTTGTTCATCAGGATGGGATAGGTAGCCTCGTCGAGGAGATCCGAGGAGGTGTAGGTCGTCGCATCCTTCTTGCCCTCACCGAGGTGCTCCAGTTCCCAGCCGATGACCATGACGCGTATCCCGAGGGTGTGCAGCTTGCGCACCAGCGGGATGTAGTCCCCGTCGGCAGCTACGAGGACGACGACGTCCAGCTCATCCTTCAGGGCACGCTCGTAGGTCTCGAGCGCGAAGAGGACATCCACGCCCTTCTCCTTCTTCTTCCCCTTAGCATTGCGCGACAGGGGTAGGTGGTGCATCAGGATGCCTTCGCTATTGAGGACGTCGTCAAAGAGGCGCTCGTAGTAGAGGACGTCGCCCGAGGCCTTGGCTGCCTCGCTGGCGCTGAGTCGGCCACGGAAATAATGGGCGTCTACGATCTTGCAGCGCTGCTCTGTCGTCCCCTCCTCCCGAGCGACTTGCTCGCGGATGAAGCGGTGCAGGCCCCGCACACTTAGGCGGCTCTTACGCTCGTGATGCTGGTAATAAAAGGTACTGACGTGCCAGAAGTAGTTGCCGTCATAGAAAATCCCGATGCGGGTCAATGGTGATTGCTTATCCTTAAGCATAGCTGATCGATTTTTATAGTGAAAGAAAAGTAATGCAATACCGAGGCTACGGATCTCATAAAGGACCGCAGCCAAGACGCTAAACTAAGTCCTGCCCCGAGCGCAGGCGCAGCATCGCCTGCGGTACGGAGCGCGTGATGATGTCCTCGATGGCGGAGACGAGGCGATGGCGGACGAACTCGCGGTGCGTCACCAGCCTCACCCCACGCGTCGGGCGAGGGAGCGCAAAGCTGCGCACCAGCTCGTGGCGCGCAGGGTCCAGCTGCTCTACAGCAAGCTCAGGGATGAAGGTCACGCCCTGCCCCTGCTCGACGAAGTGCATGAAGGTCTCGAGGCTACCGCGGCTATAGTTGAGCTGCTGGCTGGGGTCGTACTTGAGGTGGCAGAACTTCGTCAGCTGGTCGCGGAAGCAATGCCCCTCGTCCAGCAGCCATAGATGGCGCTTCCCCACGAGCTCCGAGCTGCGTATATGCTCCTGATCGAAGAGCTCCGAGCTCCTCGGCACATAGCCCATGAACTCCTCGTAGTAGAGGATGTGCTCGGTCAGCTGCTCTACCCCAGGACGCGAGGCGATCAGCGCCATGTCCACCTCTCCGAGCGTCAGTGCCTCGATACACTCGCTGGTCTTCATCTCGACGAAGGTGATTTTGAGCTCGGGCACCTCCTGCTCCAGAAGGGGCATGATACGAGGCAGCAGATAGGGCGCGATGGTCGGGAGCACCGCCAGGCGCAGCGTGCCCGTCACAGCCTCGGCCTCCTCACGGATCACCTGATGCATCTGGGCTGCCTGCATGAGGATGACCCCAGCCTGATCGAGGATACGTCGTCCCACGGGGGTCGGTACGATGGGCTGATGGCTGCGGTCGAAGATCTTCACCCCGAGCTCATCCTCCAGCTTCTGTATCATCGTGCTGAGGGTAGGCTGCGTGACCTTACAGGCATCGGCTGCCTTACCGAAGTGACGGTACTTATCTAGTGCCTGGATGTACTCGAGTTGCTGGAGGTTCATATGCTGCGCGTACTTAGTTATGCTATCTATACAAATATAGGCAATATGCTTGAAAAAGTATAGCCCAGCGCCTAAAAGGTACTGAGCTATGGACACAAAGTAGGGGGAGCTTCCTTAAGCTAGCCGAAGAACGGCGCTCATCCCTTACCTCGGAGGGCGTCAAGCAAGCCACTAGAAGGTCAGATCAATACCTGCATCGACCGTCGTATAGTCCTTCCGTATGGGTACGATAGGGGCGGTATCATAGATCAGGCGATAGGTACCCCGCAACCCGATGGCTGGGGTAATGCGGTATCTGAGGTCGACAGCGCCCCCGAAGCGCGCCTGCTTGAGGTAGCTATCAGGTGCTGCCTGATGGATCGCCGAGGCCATCAGCTCCCAGTGCTCGCCTAGGTGATGCCGCAGGCTCAGCTAGAGGTGGCTCTTGATCCTATTGCTATAGGCATAGCCCGCAGCATGAGGCGCAGGAGCTGGATGCTTCCACTCCTCGTACTCGTAGAAGAGGCCCAGCGTAGCGAACATCAGGCAGCTCGCGCTATTGACCAAGCGATAGCGCGACTGCAGCCCAGTGGAGAACTTGAAGTCCATCCCACGGCTAGCGGCCCACTGAGACTCCATGTAGGGATAGAGCTCAAAGGCGCGATCCAGCAGATAGCGGTACTCGGCATGCACATGCCCACCACTGACGAGGATGCGATCGCCGTAAGTGGAGAACTCCAGCTTATTGATCAGATTGAGCACACGGCTGCGTCGGATCAGCAGGTTGATATTGGCGGTATTCTTTAGCGTAAGGACGTTCTCCTTCTCTGTCTGGAAGTTGAGGACGGGCAGGATCGTCCCTTGTAGCGTCTTGCTGCTATCGATACTCATCGTCAGATTCTCGGAGAAGAGCATCTGAGCATACATCTGGACGGGCGCCAGGAGGACTATCAAGAGGTAAAGTAATCGTCTCATAGAGGGCACATTAAACAAGTTTATTGACGGCACAAAAGTACGTAAAAGAGTTTTAAGCCCAAGAGGAATGCCTGAGCCGACAAGCCAAGGAGCAGGGCAAGCAGAGCCTTGCCGAGGCCTCCCTAAGACGAAGCGTCATACCCTCCTCGTGGAGGCCTCGCTGAAGGATATCAGTCACGAGGCTGAGGGACGTCCATAAAGAAGCTGAGGGATAGCAGTCAGCGTCCTGACTGCTATCCCTCAGCAGAGCCCACACGAGGAGGGCGGGTAAGTGAAGCCTTAGTCTAAGTCCTCGGCTTGGTCGGCTGACGAAGCCTTACAGAGCGCCTCGACGAGCGAGGGGATGGTCGCCTCGGGGGCGATGAGGCTCGTCGTGAGCCCCAGGCGCTCCGCCTTCGCAGCCGTCTGCGGCCCGAGGACCGCCAGGCGCACCTCCCTGAGGAGTGCCGTCTGCCCCTGGGCCTCCAGCAGGCTGTAGAGGTGATCAATGGAGGAGGAGGAGCAGGCCGTCAGCCAGTCGGCGCCCGCGAAGCAGCGCTGCAGCTCCTCGGGGCGGTAGGCGATGGGATGATTGGAATACAGCTCCACACGCTCTACTTGACTGCCCGCAGCCTCAAGGCTCGTGCTGAGCTCGTACTGCGCCAGCTCCGAGCAAGGGAAGAGCAGCCGCCTGCGTCCCTCAGCCTCAGGATAGGCCGCGAGGAAGTCCGCAGCGAAGCCCTGAGCCGTATAGACGCTCGGCATGAAGTCGGCACGCAGCCCGTGACGGCCTAGCGTCTCAGCCGTCATCGGCCCGACGACGGCCAGCCGTAGGCCAGCCAGCGTGCGGGCATCGCGTCCCGTGCGCTCCAGCGCAGCAAAGAAGTACTGCACCGCGTTGGGCGAGGTCAAGAGCAGCCAGTCATAGCGCGACAGATCCGAGAGCGCTGCCTCCAGCTGGGGACATGCCTCCGTGCGCTCGACGATCTCTATGCTCGGCAGCAGACGCACCTCAGCCCCCTGAGCTCGAAGGCCATCGGCCAGACCAGAGGCCTGCTGCTGGGCGCGCGTCACGATGATACGCTTGCCCTCCAGCGGCTTAGGCTGTCGCCCCTCAGCGAGGCTAAGGACTTCGCCCACGATGAAGAGCCCCGGAGCGAGGGCGCTATAGTCCTCCGTCGAGGCAGCAAAGGCTCCCAGCGTCTCGGAGCGTAGCTGCTGCGCGGGGCTGGTGCCCTTGCTGAGGATAGCCGCGGAACGCTCGGCGGACATGCCCGCCCCGAGGAGTGCCGCGGAGATCTTCGCCACCTGACGCATCCCCATGTAGAAGACGAGCGTCCCAGGGAGCTTCGCCAGACTCGTCCAGTCCAGCTCGGGCAGGCCCTCATCCTCTGTATAGGCGGTGATGCAGGTGAAGGCTTGGCTCAGCCCTCTATGAGTAATAGGGATATCGAAGTAGGCAGGCGCTGCCAGTCCCGAGCTGATCCCAGGGACGATCTCGTAGGGGATGCCCGCACTGCGTAGGGCGAGCATCTCCTCTCCCCCGCGGCCGAAGACGAAGGGATCCCCCCCCTTGAGGCGCACGATACAGCCACCACGCTGCTCGGCCAGCTCCACCAGCAGGGCGTTGATCTCACGCTGGTGCATGGAGTGCCCCGCGGCACGCTTCCCCGCGGGGATACGCTCTGCGCGCTCGGGGATGAGGGCGAGGATCTCGGGCGAGACGAGGGCGTCGTAGACGACGATATCGGCGCGGCTCAGCAGCTCATAGGCGCGGCGGGTCAAGAGACGCGGGTCGCCAGGGCCCGCGCCCACTAGGTGTACTTGGGTCTTCTTCATAGGGCAAAGTCCTTTTTGAGTCGCTCGGCGAGCTCCAGCACATAGCTCTCGGCCTCGCTGCGGGGCAGGACACGGCGCTCGCTGTAGTGCTGCTGGCCATCCTCACTGGCAAAGAAGACGCGCAGCTCCGCCTCCTCGCCCGTGATATGACAGACGCAGCCCAGCGGCAGCGCGCAGCCTCCGCCCAGCGCCTGGAGCAGTCGGCGCTCGAGGCCGACCTCCTCTGCCGTCACCGTATCGTGGATGGATCGAAGGAGCTGCAGCAGACGCTCGTCGGACTGCCTGACGTGCACGGCGATCGCGGCCTGCCCTGGTGCGGGCACGATGAGCTCCTCGGGGATGGGCTGACGTGCTACCTCGAGGCCAAGGCGACTAAGGCCAGCCTCCGCCAGGAGAATAGCATCGTACTGTCCAGACTCGAGCTTCGCCAGGCGCGTATCTATGTTGCCGCGTATGGCCGCCGTACGTAGCTGGGGGTAGTGTACGGTCAGCTGGTAGGTGCGGCGACGGCTCGAGGTCCCGATGAGGGCGCCTTCGGGGAGTGCTTCGAGCGAAGGCGCCCCGATCAGGCTGTCCACCGTCACAGCTCGGGGTAGGATAGCCCCGATGCAGGTGCCCTCGGCTGGGACGACGGGCAGATCCTTGAGGCTATGTACCGCCAGGTCGATCTCTCCCGAGCGAAGGGCGTGCTCCAGCTCCTTGGTGAAGAGTCCCTTGTCGCCCGAGGCGTCAAGGGCGAGCTGCTGGAGACGGTCGCCCTTAGTCTTGATGACCCGTAGCTCGATCTCCAGCTCGGGGTGCTGTGCGAGGAGGGCCTCACGCACCATCATGCTCTGCCGTAGGGCGAGCTGGCTGCCGCGTGTACCGAGGATGAGTGCTCTAGGCTTCGTCATGGAGCTTGTCCTGTATATGGGTAAAGATGTGATGTAGTGCCGAGGCGTAGCGGCTGTGGCCTGCCTCTTCGCTGAGCTCGCGCAGGGCGGAGACGATGGCCGTAGTATAGGTGATGCGCAGGTGCTCGTCCCAGTGGGCGACGAGCTGGCGATGCTCCTCAGGGAGCTCGCTGGGCAGGCGGCTGAGCTCACGCGTAAGGAGCAGCTGCGAGGTCTCCTGGATGCGACCGATGACCTTACGCACCTCGGAGGCTTCGCACCAGGAGATGTACTCGGTGATCATCGTATCTATATAGGAAGCGAGGGCAGCGGCCGCCTCGGGGGCCTGCGCCTCTAGGAGCTGTGCCCCACGTAGATCGTCAATGGTGTAGAGCCTAATGGAGTGATCTTCGTCAACGGCGGGGTCGACATTACGCGGGACGGCCATGTCGAAGAAGGTACGTCGTCCCGAGCTCTCTCCGAGGAGCTCCTCCGTGACGATAGGACTCTGGGAGGAGGTCGCGACGAAGGTCACCGCAGCCCCCGCCAGGGCCTCTCGGAGCTGATCCCCCGAGAAGAGACGCTCCAGGCCATGGCGCCGCGCGAAGACCTCCCCACGCTCCTTCGTCCTATTGTAGAGGTGTATGTGGACCGCCCCGAGCTGCTGCAGGCGCTCGGTGATGACCTCGGCCATCTGCCCCGCCCCTAGGATGAGGATGGGGCGCTGCAGGTAGTCAGGATCCCTCCTGGCGAGGAAGTCCACGGCGGCAGCCCCTGCCGAGATGGGCGTCGCCGAGACGAGGTACTGCGAGCGCACCCCCTTGGCCGTCTCGAAGGCCTTATGCATGAGGCGCGTCAGGAAGGAGGTCGTCTGCTCCTGGTCCTTGGCGCGGCGGAAGGCATCCTTGAGCTGCCCGAGGATCTGTGTCTCGCCCTGTACCATGGACTCGAGGCCCGAGGAGAGGCGGAAGAGGTGGCGGATCGCCGCCTCGTGCTGCTGGGTGACGAAGATCCCCTCGTCCCCGCGGGTGCGTACCCGCTTGAAGTCATAGAGGCTGCGGATCAGCCGCTCCTCATGCTCACGTGTGATGGCCTCGTCGCAGTCGTAGTAGACCTCGAGGCGATTGCAGGTCGAGAGGACGAGTCCCCCGCGTATATAGCCCGCCCGCCGCCACTCGTCGATGAGGTAGCGCGCCTCCTCGGGCGAGAAGGCGAACTGCTCACGGCGCGAGAGCGAGGCGGTCTTGTGGTTGATACTGATTAAGCCTATCATCGTAGCCTTAGCTGTGCGAATAGTTTCTCTTTACGAGCCTCGTAGGCCGCTCGGGCCTCGGCAGCAGCCTCCCCCTCCTCTACACGGTGTGCGGCGCGGCGTAGCTGGCTGAGCTGCTGGAGCTCGGTAGCGAGGCCCTCGGGGAGCTGCGCGCCCCAGTGCGCCTTGAGCGCCTGCGTCAGCTCGGGCAGGCGGTAGTCGCTACGCAGGCTGAGGGTCAGCCCCTCGCGCTGCAGGGTAGCGCCCAGCTGCACGGATCCGAGGAGCGGATCGCTGAGGCAGGCGTAGAGCCTGCCCGCTGCCTCCAGCTCGCGTGCCAGCTCCGCCTCACGCGCTCGATCGCCGAGGGCTAGGAGGACGAGCTGCGCCCCTCCGAGGTCTTCGATCCCTCGGTAGCGCCCTTCCTCCCAGTGGCATAGCCCCGCGGCGACGGCCTCTGCCAGCTCAGGGCAGAGGCTCGGGGCAAGGATGCGCAGCGGGATGCGGCGCTCCAGGAGACTCTGAGCCTTGCGCCAAGCCCCCTTGCCTCCCCCGACGACCAAGATAGGATAAGACGGGGCGTGCAGGAATACGGGCAGGCTGTACTCACTGTCCTTGCGCTCGCACTCAGTGACAAAGGTAGCGGGGCGCGGAGCGGACTGCGCTGCCTTGAAGGCCCAGGGCTGGGCGAGCCCTACCTGCCGTAGAAGCGGCTCGTCCTGCCAGAAGGCCGAGGCCCCGCGGTGCGTACGTAGCTCGCCGCGCTCGAGGAGGATGACCTCCTCGGCCAGCTGATAGGCGAGCTCCATGTCGTGCGTGGAGACGATGAGGGTCTTGCCCGCGGCTCTCAGCTCCTCGAGGAGCCCGAGGACACGGCGTGTATAGACCGCGTCGAGGGCGGCCGTCGGCTCGTCCAGGAGGATGACCTCGGGATCGGTCGAGAGGACTGCGACGAGTGCGAGCCACTTGCGCTGACCCTCGCTGAGCTCGTGCGGGGCACGGTGACGAAGCGGACGGAGCTCGTAGCGCTCTAGGAGCTCCTCAAGGCGCTGCTCGAGAGCAGCTTCGGTGAGGCCTAGCTTGCGCAGGCCGTAGCGCAGCTCGTCCTCCACGGAGGGGGTGAAGAGCTGGTAGTTGGAGTTCTGCAGCACGAGGGCAATGCGTCGGCGCAGGAGGCTGCGTTCCTTGGATGGGACGAGCTGCCCCTCTAGGAGAAGCTCGCCCGACCAGCCCTCGAGGAGTCCCGAGAGCAGGAGGAAGAGCGTGGACTTACCCGCGCCATTATGCCCCAAGAGGGCGATACTCGCCCCTCGCTTGACCTCTAGGTCGAGGCTCTTGAGTGCCTCCTCGGCCTCCTCATAGCGGTAGCCGAGCCCGCGCAGCTCGAGCACAAGCGGCGTCGTAGAGGGGGCGGGGGGCGCTGCGGGCTCATCCTCATAGCCTCGGCTCTGCAGGCCTAGGTAGAGCTTGTCGGCCTCTACCTGCGAGAGGATGAAGGTGCGGGAGAGGAGCAGCGTGCTGTCGGCGATCTGCGCGGAGAGCCCGCCCTGATAGCCGAGGCGACTGAGCTGTGCGCGCCGTATCTGCGTCGTCGTCTCCTCGAGGACGAAGATGTAGCGGTAGGTCAGCTCGACCAGCTCGATGAAGAGCTGCGGCACGCCGAGGCTACGCAGCACACTATAGAGGCGGTAGAGGGGCAGGAGCTGTAGGAGCACAAGTAGGATGAGGGCGGAGCTAAAGCTACGCAGCCCCGTGCTGAGCGCTTGCCTGAGCCCCGCATAGCCTATCCCCCAGCCGCCCCAGTCCCAGTAGAGCGTGCTCGCATCCCCGCGCTCTAGGGCGATGGGAAGGATGGAGAGCAGGAGGACCAGCAGCAGAAGCACGAGGCGCCGCGTCAGCTGCAGCAGCGAGCCACGGTAGCAGGTATAGAGGGCCACGAGGTAGCCCGCTAGGAGGAGGCAACGTAACCCCCAGTGCTCGAGGTAGAGCGTCAGCACGACGAGAGCAAGCGCCCCGATGAGGAGTGCTTGCTCTAGCCTCAGGCTGGGACGCCAAGAGCAGAAGCGTGTATGACTCATGTAGCTGTGCTAGGCCCCCTCCTGCTTACGACTATGTAGGTACTTCCTCAGCCCCCAGACGAAGAGCGCGATGCCGATAGCCACCTGCAGGGCGAAGAGGTAAGCCTCTCCCTCCCCGGGGTCGAAGCCCTCCCAGAAGGGCTGCTCCTGGAAGTGAGGGGCGATCTGCCCGATCATCGCCCCAGCCTGGTCGTCCGTGCCCGTGCCAATATCGAAGAAGTTCGTCAGGATCGGCAGCGCCAGGCAGACGAGCCCGAGGATCCCGAGGAGGATCAGCTGTGGACGGCGTACACGCGTGCCCTTAGGCTGCGTGGGCACCTGCTCTAGGAGTAGCGACTGACCACTCTGAGCTAGGAGGCCGATGACCAGCACCGTCATCACCCCCTCGAGGATGGAGAGCGGGACCTGCGTGATGGCGAAGATGCCGAGGAACTTCCACGCCGCCCCGAGGATGCCCCCGACGGGATCGGGATAGGCTAGGGCGAGCTGGAAGGAGGTAGCGATATAGGTCGCCATCGAGCCACAGAAGGTAGCGACGAAGATGGTGAGGCGCTGCCCGAGCCCTAGACGACCGAGGCCGCGGTAGAGGGCGTAGGCGACGAAGGGCCCCGCGATCGAGAGGGAGAAGATATTTGCCCCGAGGGTACTGATACCGCCATGAGCCAGCAGCAGCGCTTGGAAGAGCAGAACGATCGTCCCCACCAGCGGCAGTGCCATAGGCCCGACGGCGAGCGTGCCGAAGGTCGTCCCCGTCAGGTGTGAGCTGCTCCCCGCGACAGAGGGCATCTTGAGCGCCGAGAGGATGAAGACAAAGGCGGCCGAGAGGGCGAAGGTGCTGCGCATGCGGGGCGTAGCCTTGATCTGCCGCGCTACGTAGCGGTAGCTGAGGACGACAAAGGGCAGCGAGACGAGGAGCCACAGGAGGCACCACCTCAGCGGCAGGAAGCCCTCCATAATATGCATGGCCGAGGCTGGATGCAGTGCGAGGACTGCAGCCAGCGCCAGTAGATAGATACGTCTAAGCATAGGCTAAGGCTGAGAGGGAAGACTAGTGCTGGTGCTGCTGGCGCTCGGCCTCTACGAGGTGATCGATCCAAATCTGACGGATGGAGGCGAAGTCCCCCAGCCCCTTGAGATGGCAATTGCTATCCTCGATGGTGTAGCCCAGCTGGCTGAAGCGTACGCGCCAGCTCTGCTCCTCGAGCGGCTCCTCGGGGTCGTAGTCGCCCACCATATCGTTCTGCGCGTGATCCCCCGCCACGCTCATCAGCGCCATGAAGTTGATGACACAGCCTGGGGGGCAGGTAGCGGCGATCTGCTCGGCCACGTGCTCTAAGAGCAGCGAGCCGTAGTCCACCGTCCCGACGAAGAAGCGGGGCGAGCGCGTCTGCAGGTACTCAGCCAGACGGTCGTAGCGCCCATTGGCCTCGGGATACTTGTCCGTATGATTACCATGGCCCATCAGGACGACCGCTTCGCCCCGATCTAGGCGCTCCTCGAAGAGGCTGTAGAGGCAGTCCCCTACCCGAGCGATGTCGTGACTGCTCCAGAGGAGGGGCACCCCTACCGTAGTGGGGATCTCGGGGTAGTTGCGGTGGAACTGGGGGATGTACCTATCCTCGATGAAGGAGTACTCCAGCCCAGGGATGACGTGCAGGCTCTGGATGCTCACCTGGCGGTAGCCTGCAGCACCGATGGCCGCCAGCCACTTGTCCGTGGTGTAGTACTGCTCACCAGAGCGCTCGGCCCACTTGCGGATGCAGAACTTGGAGGTGAAGGCGAGGAAGATATCTCGGTCGGGGAAGTGCTCGGCAAAGCTCGCCTTGAGGCGCTCAAAGGTAGCGTGCGGCCCCGGCAGCGTGCTGCCGAAGGTCACGAGCAAGAGAGCCCTATCGTGCTGCTTGGTGAAGGACTCGGGGGTCGGGATGCGGTTTTGGTTACTTGCGTCCATAGGTGTATCGGCAATCTAAATAGTTAGTCTGTAGGGCTATGCTCACGCAGTGAAGCCCACTAGATTGTCTCGCAAAGGTAGCCATAATAATCCTATCCGCTGGCGCCCCACCTCCTTGGCGCCCAGGGTCGCAGGCCTAGGATAAGCG
Organism: uncultured Porphyromonas sp.; assembly: GCF_938046015.1. Lineage (GTDB taxonomy): Bacteria > Bacteroidota > Bacteroidia > Bacteroidales > Porphyromonadaceae > Porphyromonas. The sequence continues at coordinate 114,583 of NZ_CALIXW010000044.1, forward strand.
CTACCCTATCCTAGGAAAGAGGGCGAAGGCGAAGGCGCAGGGGCGCGCACCTCATAGGCGGAGGCATCCTGAGAGATATCAGTCAGCCTCTCGAGGGATGTCAGTGGAGAGGCTGGGGGACGTCAGTGAGCGGCACGAGGGATATCAGTCAGCGAGCTGGGATGCGCCTGTACGCTCGCTGCGTCCCTCGACACAACTGATTCCTTAGCCCCATGTCGGCGTGGGTCTCGAGTAGAGGCAGGACGGAGGCGGGGCTGGGCTAAGCCCAAGAGATTGTGTACCTTTGCGGAGACAAACATTATCTCTAAACTCAAAACCCTAAACTATGAAGACAAGTGTTACCCGTACACTCGGCCTCCTTAGCCTCGGCGCTACCCTCCTACTAGGCAGCCCCAAGGCACATGCTCAGCAGCCCTTCCCTCAGCAGGCACACCACCATGAGGATGGGGATCACAAGGGACGCGTCATCCTCGGCGGTAGCCTCTCGGCTTGGGCAGCAAACGAGGGGAAGAAGCTCAGCTTCAGCTTTGCCCCCGAGGTCGGCTACCTCTTCAACGACACCTTCGGCGTGGGTCTGGTCGCAGGCTTCCACTACGAGCGTAACGACAGCATGAAGGAGCAGGCCTGGAGCCTTCGCCCCTTCGGTCGCTACTACTACATGCACCGCGAGCCCTTCAACCTCTACATTGATGGGGGCTTCGGCATCAGCCGCGCTGAGGAGCGTATGGGCTGGGAGGTCGGTCTGCGCCCCGGCGCCTGCATTGACCTCACCAAGGGCCTCTGCCTCTGCCTACGTCTCGGCTTCGCGGGCTACCGCAAGGACTTCATCGGCGGCGAAGAGCCTGGCCTGGGCACCTCAGGCTGGGGACTGCGCTTTGCCCCCGAGGAGCTACAGGTCGGCCTCGAGCTGGAGCTCTAGGCGAGGCCTCCGCTAGCTCAATAAAGAGGGCGCCCCACAGCTTACACTTAGCTGTGGGGCGCCCTTTTCCTTTGCCTTATGCGGCGGGAGGACTAGTAGCGGCTAGCGACGACAGACCAGTCGACGATCGCCCAGATGTCCTTGATGTGGTCTGCGCGGCGGTTCTGGTAGCTGAGGTAGTAGGCGTGCTCCCATACGTCGACACCGAAGAGGGGACGCAGGCCATGGACTACGGGGTTGCTGCCATTGGCTTCCTTCGTCAGGACGAGCTCACCGTCTTCCTTTGCCGAGAGCCACACCCAGCCCGAGCCGAAGAGCGTCGTGGCGGCGTTGAGGAACTCCTGCTGGAAGGCCTCGAAGCTGCCCCACTTAGCCTCAATAGCTGCGAGGAGCTTGCCCGTAGGTGCACCACCAGCATTGGGGGCGAACTGGGTGAAGTAGAGGTTATGGTTGAGCGTCTGCCCAGCGTTGTTGAAGGTAGGGCCTTCGCTCTTGCGGACGATCTCCTCGAGGGAGGCGTCAGCGAACTCCGTGCCCTCGATGAGGCTATTGAGCGTATTGACGTAGCCTGCTAGGTGCTTGCCGTGGTGGAAAGCAATGGTCTCGGCACTGATGGCGGGCTCCAGAGCGTCAGCGGCATAGGGGAGCTGGATAAGTTCGAACTTCATCTGTGTAACTGTGATGTGATGATATGGATATAATGACTTCTGACGTTCCCCTAGCTATGGGGCTACGCTCTATTAACGCGCTGGGAGTGCTTATTGTTCAGCGGCTAAGCGGCTGTTGTAGTACCGTGGGTCGCCTGTGACCTCCTGCCCGACCCACTCGGGGAGCTCGACGAGCTCATCGGCAGAGGCTACCTCGAGCTCGGCGATCATCAGTCCCTCATGGCGTCCCGAGAAGACATCGACCTCCCAGTTCTTCCCCTTGTAGGGGACGATGTAGCGGGTCTTGGTCAGGCGACGGCGGCCGCAGAGCTCCAGGAGCTCCAGCGCCTCCGCCAGCGGGATCTCGTACTCGTACTCGGCACGCTGCAGACCGCGAGGATCGGTAGGCCCTTTGATGGTGAGGAAGCCACGATCGCCCCAGCGACGTACACGTACGGTGGGCTTGCCGGGGGAGAGGTAGCCCTGGTCTATCTTGATCGCTTCGGTAGCCTCACGGAGGAAGGCGTCCGAGCGCAGCAGGTATTTGTGCTCGATCTCTAGCATAATCGTTCTTAGCCTATAGTGACCTGGGTCGCCCCATAGCCGTACTCACGGAAGGAAGCATCCTGATGGCGGCAGCCGCGGTAGCGCAAACGCAGGGCCGACTCGATGGAGCGGCGCAGCACGCCGTCCCCCTTGCCGTGGATGAAGATCAGCCGACGCCCCTTGTGCGCCAGGTGCTGCTGCATCACGCGGTCGAAGTAGGCGATCTGGTACTCGTGGATATCGGCACTGGACATCCCGGCAGTGGTCTCCAGCAGTTCGCTGGCGTGTAGGTCGATGACGATGGGCTCGTCGGGTGCAGGCGCCGCGGCGGCAGGCTTAGCCTTCCGCTGGGCACGTCCCTGCTGCGGGAAGGCCGTACGCAGGGCCTCCTCCAGCTGCCGGGGTGCGAGCTCGGGCTGCACCTCGGGCCTAGCCCCCGAAACGAGGGGGATAACGAGCGCGTCGTCCTCGAAGAACTTATTCTCCTTGAAGCTATGCAGCTTGAAGAAGCGCGTCGCATCCAGCCTATGGCGTACCAGGAGCGGCGCCTGCAGCGGGAAGCGCCCGCGCTCGGCAAAGGGCGTGAACTGGAAGGCCAGCTGCTCCAGCTCGTTGAGATCCGATGGGGCTAGCTCCTCGAGGAAGTAGTCCCCACCAGCGGCAATCATGCCCGAGCTACGCAGGCTATAGTCCGCGCCCTCGGCACTGAGGTAGGTGAAGAAGAGCGTGTAGTCGCTCTCGTTGACCAGATAGGCCTCATAGCTGGTACGCCCCAGAGCGGTGCGTTCGAGGGGGAGGAAGGCCAGATATACATTGAGCTCGGGCGAGATGGTGCGCTTGGTCGTATCCCCCAGGCGCTGCGGCTGGCTGTAGCCTGTGCGCTCAGGACGCTCGGGGCTAGCTGCGGGGCGCTCGGCGGCCTTCTTCGGCTGGAGTTTGCCCTGGATGAGCTTCGGTGGACGCGGAGCGGGGACGAAGCTGTCTTCCCCGGTGACGACGACGCACTCCTTGAGCGGCGTCGGGATCTCGAAGCCATCTTCGTCCTCGACCCAAGCGGTATCGAAGGTGATACGCGCTACGCGCCCTCCACCCACGGCATTGAGGAAGCGCACCTCATCACCGATGCGCACGTTATTGGGATTGTGATTCATCCTTGATACAAGTTATTAGAGAGACAGGAGGGAGGTAATACGCTCCCAGCCTAGGCGCTGCAGCAGCATTACCCCCAGGACGCTCAGCAAGATAAGTACGCGCAGGATACGTGCTGTGCGTCGCGAGCACGAGCCCAGACCCCGTGCCAAGGTCATAGCCAGAGGCACCAGGGCCAGGGGGAGCAGCACAGGCAGGCTGCGAGGGAAGGCGAGGGAGAGCAGGATGAAGATCCAGCCGTCATGCTGCAGCGAGAGGATCATATCGCGATGCCGTACACTCTCCCGATAGTAGCGCCCTCGGTAGCCGCCCCAGGCTAGGAGTAGGAGCAGTCCCAGCAGCGCAAGATAAGGGATCTGGCTAGGCAGCAGCTGCACCATCCCTAGGGGCAGGAAGCTCTGCACTTGGCGCTCGATGTAGCCTAGCCAAGCCGTGAGCTCCTCAGGGCTCAGAACGAGGAGCAGCGCCCCCACCAGCCAGGGCGTGAGGAGGTAGCCAAAGAGCATCGCCAGAAGCCCACGCAGCGAGAAGGAGCGCAGCGTGTAGAAGGAAAGCAGGAGTACCAGGAGCAGGCTCGCATAGTCCAGCCGCAGCAGCGTGAGCCCACCGAGGAGGCAACCGCTGTAGAAGGTATTCTGCGTGCGCTGAGGATCCTGATAGGCGTCGAAGCTGAGGTAGCGTAGCAGGAGGTAGAGGTCGAGCACCAGCGCCGCCGTGAGGCTAAGACCAGGGAAGGCCAGCGCCCAAGCCCAGAGAAGCAGACACGCCAGACGTCGCTCGACCTTGCTCAGCAGCAGGAAGCTCTCCCCCAAGATCCACAGCAGCACGCAGGCCACCAAGATCGGCAAGAGCAGCACGAGGCGCACACTCCCCTCCCCGAGCTGGGGCAGCGGCACCGAAGCCGTGTCTACTACAGGCTGTGCATAGGGCAGCCCTAAGTAAAGCAAGAGGAAGAGCCCGCCATAGAGCAGGACTTCGCTCCAGCCGAGCGCTAGCATCCGCGCTGAGGTCTTCATCATAGGATCATCGGGAGAGTAGTAATAGGCCGAAGTCTATGAGCGCCCCTCCTCGGAAGAGCTGCACTCATAGACTTCGGCACGAAGCATAGGGCTACTGTAGGGCTAGTAGGTCCTGACCTATATCGCGGCGTAGGGTCTTGCCCTCGTAGTTGACCTGATCGGCGAGGCGGTAGCAGGCGGCGAGTGCCTCCTCGAGCGTCGACCCGAGGCAGCTAGCCGTCAGCACGCGTCCACCCGAGCTCACCAGATGGCCCGAGCTATCGCGCGAGGTACCTGCATGGAAGAGGGCGGAGTCGAAGGTCGGCTCGTGTGGATAGCTGATACGCATACCCTTAGGATAGGCCTCGGGGTAGCCTGGAGCCACCATGACGACCGTAGCAGCATACTTTGCAGACTCCTCGAGGCGGTAGTCCCCGAGCTCCCCGCGTGCCATACGCTCCAGCAGGTCGACGAAGTCCGAATCAATGCGTAGCATCACGGACTCCGTCTCGGGATCGCCCATGCGGCAGTTGTACTCGATGACGTAGGGCTCTCCACCGACATTCATCAGACCGATGAAGATGAAGCCGCGGTAATCAATGCCCTCGGCCTGCAGGCCTGCTATCGTGGGACGGATGACCCGCTCCTCGACGCGCTGCATGAAGGCAGCATCGGCAAAGGCCACGGGGGAGACAGAGCCCATACCGCCCGTATTGGGCCCGGTATCGCCCTCCCCAATACGCTTATAGTCCTTGGCTACGGGGAGCAGACGCCAGTCCTTACCGTCCGTCGCGACGAAGACCGAGCATTCGATCCCCGTCAGATACTCCTCGATCACCACGCGCGAGCTGGCCTCGCCGAAGCGTCCCGAGAGGAGCATCTGCAGCTCACGCTGTGCCTCCTCGAGGCTGGAGCTGATGATGACGCCCTTACCTGCCGCTAGGCCGTTGGCCTTGAGTACGTAGGGAGGCTGGAGCGAGCGGAGGTAGTCTATCGCTGCGGCATAGCTCCCGCTATCGAAGCTGCGGTAGGCTGCCGTAGGGATCCCGTGGCGCTCCATGAAGGCCTTACTGAACTCCTTGCTTCCCTCGAGACGCGCCCCTGCAGCGTCAGGCCCCACGATGAGCAGCTGCTCCAGCTGCGGCTGTCGGTGTAGGAAGTCCACGATGCCCCCGACGAGTGGCACCTCGGGGCCGACCACTACGAGGTCGATCTTGTACTGACGCACCAGGGCGGCGATGGCTTCGAAGTCCTGGACGCTGACCTCCGGGAAGCAGCGGCCATAGTTGGCCATCCCAGGGTTGCCCGGTGCGATAAAGAGCTCAGTGAGGCGTGGGCTGCGAGCGATACGCCAGGCGAGGGCATGCTCACGACCACCAGATCCTAATAGAAGTATATTCATATGATGTAGCTAGGTCTACGGGAAGCGGGGCTATAGATGATCACGGAAATAGCGGGTGATGGTCTCATTGAGGTGCACACGATCCCGCCCACGCACGTTGTGCTCATGCTCGGGGTAGATCATGTAGTCAGGGTAGGTACCTGCCTTGACACAGGCCTCGACGAAGAGCTGCGTGTGCTGCCATACCACGACGGGGTCGATGGTACCATGGATCAGCAAGAGGCGTCCCTTGAGGGTGCCAGCACGCAGGGCGAGGTTGGCTGCCTTGTAGCCCTCGGGGTTCTCCTGCGGGCTATCCATATAGCGCTCGCCATACATCACCTCGTAGCGGCTCCAGTCGATGACGGCTCCGCCAGCGACACCGACCTTGAAGGTCTCGGGGTGCGTCAGCATGAGGTTCGTCGTCATGAAGCCCCCATAGCTCCAGCCGTAGACACCGAGGCGGTCAGCATCCACCCAGGGCTGGCTCTTGAGGAACTCCACCCCCTTCATCTGGTCGGCCATCTCGTTGAAGCCGAGCTGGCGATGTATGACCTGCTCGAAGTCTGCGCCACGAGCTGCTGAGCCGCGGCCATCCACAGTGAAGACCACGTAGCCGAGCGTCGCCATGTAGAGGTCCCAGCCTGCGCTGCCCGCATGCCAGCGGTTCTGCACCAGCTGCGCGTGCGGTCCATTATATACGTAGACGATGGTGGGATACTTCTTCTTCGGGTTGAAGCCGAGAGGCTTGATGAGCTTGTAGTACAGGGGCGTCTTGCCGTCAGCTGCCGTGATCATCCCCATGGTGATCTCGGGCATCTGGTAGTCGGCCTCGGGATCCACCGAGGTCTTGAGCTGCTTGACCACCTTACCCGTCTTCACCGAGACAATACGCCACTGGCGCATATCCTTGAGTGACTCGAAGGTATCGATGAGGTAGTCGCCATCGGGCGAGAGCTGCGCCTGATGCCAGCCGAGCTCTATGGTCAGGAGCGTCTGCCGCTGGCCGTCGAGGCCGATGCGATAGACATTGCGGTTCGTCGGACTCTGCTGCGTCGAGCTATAGACAAGGGTCTGCCCCTCGTCGGCAAAGCCGAGGAAGTCCACGACCTCCCATGGGCCCTGTGTGATCTGCCCGAGGAGCTTACCCTCCGTCGTATAGCGGTAGAGGTGCATATAGCCATCACGTCGGCTCTGCCAGATGAACTCCTTAGGACGCCCAGGGACAAAGCGCATGGGATACTGAGGCTCTATGTACTTGGCATTCTCCTCGACGAAGAGGGTACGCAGCGCCTCGCCCGAGCTAGGCGAATAGGCCTTGAGCTCCATGCGCGTCTGCTCACGGTTGAGCTCCGCAATGTAGATCTCCTTGCTATCGGGCGCCCAAGAGATGTTGGTGAGGTACTTATCTCGTGGCATCCCCGTCTTCATGTAGCTCAGCTTACCCGTCTTGAGCTCGTAGACGCCTAGGGTCACTTCGTGGCTTGGCATACCAGCCATAGGATAATAGAGGTCCTGACGGGTCGCCTTACGCGTATTGATATGGACGAGCGGATAGGGCGCGACCATCTGCTGATCCATACGGTAGAAGGCGAGGTACTCGCCGTCGGGACTCCAAAAGAGTCCGCCACTAATCCCGAACTCATTCTGATGTACCGTCTGTCCGTAGACGATGGTAGCACTGCCGTCGGTGGTGAGCTGCTTGAGCTGTCCGTCCTCGGCGAGGTAGACGTTATTACCCTTGACGACCGCTGCACGCTTGGCCGTTGGATCGAGGAGGAAAGCCTGCTCCTCTTTAGTATCCTGATCAAAGGTCGAGACGAGCTGACGACGCTTTAGGTCTAGGACGTAGTGCTTCTTAGCGTAGGTCAGCTGAAGCAGCCCCTTATCCTTACCGACCAACTGGAAGGGCAGGAAGTACTTAGCGGGGTGCGCCTTAGCATCCTCGCCAAGTAGGCTAAGGAGTTCGCTCTGGCTCATCAAGAGCTCAGGCGCCTTAGTCCCCCCTGCTTCGGCATGCATGAGCCCCTCGGAGTCAATGTAGATATAGTCCTTGCCGAACCACTGAAGCGCATGAATAGTCTCGGGACGCAGCTGGTTGGGGCTACCAGAGGTAAGCTCAGCGAGTGTGGGGACCTTGCGCTGCGCCTGTGCGTGCAGCGGAGTGGAGGCGATAAGCACAGCCATGGAGAGAAGCGGTACTAGCGATCGAATATTCATCGGGTAATAGCTCTAGTGTGGTGTGTATGTAGTTTGATCTAGGTCAAAGGGAGGAGGAACTAGGCTAGCGTGTGGGGGCGGAAGGGGGCTGTACATAGGTCGCGGAGCACTTGCGCGTCTCATCGACACGGCAGCTCACGAGCTCGATCCCCGTCCCCGCGAGTTGCTGCGGGCCGACGACGCGCACGAGGTACTCGGCGATCTGCTCGGCAGTGGGATTGAAGGGGACGACGCATATATCCTCAGGGACGAGGCGCTGCAGCTCGGGCAGCAGTGGATCCTCAGCCCAGAGGAGCGTACGGTGATCCCAGTACTGCTCTAGCCACTGACAGAGCCGGCTATTGATCTCGGAGAAGTCGATGACACGCCCTAGGCTGTCCAGCTCGGAGGATGCGCAGACGAAGTGTATGCGATAGTTATGCCCATGCAGGTGCTTACACTTGGACTCATGCCCTACGACACGATGCCCCATACAGATGTCATGATAGCGCTCGGCTGTGATCATTCCTAATAGCTCTTTTCGTTCTTCTTACTAGCGTACTACACAAAGATACGGCGAATTCCCATAAAGACACAGCGCCACAAGACCTTGCCCTTAGCGCTACCCTATCCATTAGATCGAGCATAGCGACAGGATCAGTTAGCCTCTTCCTAGAATAAGCATGCCAGTGAGCAAGACGGCATACCTCCGCCCCTCCCTTCCAGCGCGAGAAACAACTGGCCGAAGCAAGACGACCGCCTCTAGCTAGGCTCGTGAGGGATATCCCTCAGCCAGCTGACTGATAAGCCTCACACCCGCGACCGACGCCCCTCAGAGCGCGGACTGATATCCCTCAGGGAAGCTCTCCCTTGACCTTAGGCTCCACCTAGGGTATCATCGCTTAACGCAGCCTACTGTCGAGACGAGCACTAAGGCGAGCATTACACAGCCGCTCCAAGCTTGGCTACTAAACGCAGATCGGGGACACCCAGATAACTGGATGTCCCCGATCTTATTCTTGACCTTTCGGTGCGATGCTACTTATTCAGCGCTCATCAGCACGACGCGGTTCCATACGTTCTCAGCGTAAGGCTGTACCGTGTCACCCTTCCAGTCAATCTTCAGGCGATCGCGAGAGATGCCATACTTCTTGACGAGGATATCAGCGACAGCTTCAGCACGACGCTTGGAGAGCTTGTAGTTGTAGTCAGGCGTACCGGTCTTGCGGTCAGCGAAGCCTACGAGCGTGATGGTCTCCGTGTTGTTCTTAGCGTACTCAGCGATATTGTAGACGTTGACCATCTGGTTGCGGTCTACGACGGCGCTGTTGAGGCGGAAGTAGATCACGTTACCGACGACCTTAGCAGCTGCAGCGGGAGCAGGCACGATGTCTGGGCAGCTTTCAGGGCGCTTAGCCAGCTCGGCGTTCTCTGCACGCAGCTTGTTGATCTGACCATTGAGGTCGCTGATCAGAGCAGGGTCGTTAGGCGTAATCGGATCGAACTCCTTCTTACCCAGGTGGAAGGTGAGCGAAGCACCAGCCTGAGCGTAGTAGTCAGAGTGGTTGTTAGGCACCGCCTGAGCCCCTGGGAGACGGAAGTTAGCACCCGATACCTGACCTTCGATATTGAAGTCTACGACGCGGCTGAGACGGAACTTCAGCTGAGCACCACCGAGGAGGACGGGACGGAAGGTATTGTTCTTATACTCTACACCACGAGCTGTGATCGTCGTGTTGTAGCCGAAACCAATCCCTACGAAGGGGATCAGGTGGAAGACACGGTTCTCACGGTAAGGCGTGAAGTAGTTGACAACATCCAGCATGAAGTCAGCATGAGCCCAGCCGTAGGTAGCCTTGTGACGGAGGTAGCCGTTATGAGTTGCAGCTACGCGACCGAAAGGACCGTAAGGCTTGGAGAAGTCATAGAGCTGACCGCCCTGGAGCTGCACACGCATCCCGAAGGAAGGCGTCATCCAGCGACCTACTGCGATATTGGGGTTCACGAGGCTGATGCGATCGGAGAAGGAAGCGTGCTTGTTCTCACCTGCGAGGTTGATGACAGCAGCATCCCCTACTTCGATGAACCAGTGAGCCGTGGCCTTATCCTTAGCGAAAACCGTGCGCGAGCTACGGCTCTGTACTTCCTGAGCCTGAAGGCTACCAGCAGCCACGAGGCTTGCTAGTGCAAGCGTAATAACTTTCGTATTCATTGCTATTCTTTGTGTCGTGTTACTGTGAGTTACTTAGAGCGGATGACGACGACACGATTCCAGCCGAGCTCTGCTGCGCTGTAAGGTGCTTCACCAGCTTCCTTCCACTCAACCGTGATCTTATCAGAGGATACACCGTACTTGTCGGTCAGCAGCTGAGCGACGGCACGAGCACGCTTTTCAGCGAGACCCTTGAAGCGGCTTTCGTTCTTAGCTACATAGCCCGTCACGACGATCTCACCGTCGTTCTTAGCGAACTCAGAGGCATCGAAGACCGTGATCAGCTGATCCTTGGAGACAACAGCCTTACCCTGCTCGAAGAGGATGGACTTATCCGCAACGAAGCGGTCAGCTGCAGGAGCTGCAGGCTGAGCCAGCTCGAGGTCGGGGCAGCTTTCAGGACGCTTAGCCAGCTCTGCATTCTCAGCACGGAGCTTGGAGATCTGCCCCTGAAGACCGTCGATATAGTTCTGATCCAGTGGCTCAACAGGGGTGAAGCCCTGACGACCGACGTGGAAGGTAAGACCAGCCAGAGCCGTCAGACGACGCGAGTTGTAGAGCTGATCAGCGGGATAGTTGGAGCGAAGCGCGAGGTTGTTGTAGGTAGCTTCACCTTCGAGGAAGATATCTACACGCTTAGCCACGTGGAAAGCGAGCTGGATACCAGCGTTCCCAGTCAGCGCATGTACGTTAGGCATACCCTTGACGCTGTTGTGGAACTTGTACTCATACCCAAGACCAACGTAAGGGATCAGGTGGAAGAGACGATCCTCACGGTAGCTGGAGAAGTAGTTAACGACGTCGAACATGAAGTCGTAGTGACCACCTACATAGTAGTTATCATTACGATAGTTACCTGGCGAGGTATGGAAGGTGTAGGTCTCACCCCCAACCAGCTTCAGACGGTTGGCATAGTAAGGCGTATGCCACTTACCTAGCGAAAGAGCAGCTGCGAAGGAAAGACGATCCTTGTAGGGCACAGGTGCATTCTGCCTCGTGAACATAGCTGCTGCGCCCCCTGCGAGAGAGACGAAGTAGTTAGTCCCAGGCTTGTGAGTGAATGCTACCTTGTGTGCAGGTGCATCCGTCGACGTGTGCTGCGTCTGAGCATTAGCAGAGAGGCCTACGAGACCCACTAATACAAGCAGCGAAGACTTGAGATTCATAATACTGTATTCTTATAAGCTGATTATCTTGACTCTTTATTTTCGGCAAAGATAGCATTTTTCTTCACATTCGACCATATCCGGCGAGCAAATCCGTTGACACTTTGCTCATCCCAGCGTCCACTCATATCCTCTAGCCTCGCCCCAAAGTTAAGCACAAGTAATCAAATACTAAGCATTTACACTAGACCAGCAAGGGCCAAGCAGGAACATGCTTCAATAGTAACGCATTCAACCTCCTTGAGGCGACGCAGGCTCAGATTAGGCAAAAAGCCAAGCCCTAGAGGCAATAAACAGCGGCATCCTAAGCCCGCCAAATAGCACGAGCAAAGCGAGATCACGCTGACTGATATCCATGAGCTTGCTGACTGACGGCTCTCAGCGCCGTAACCGATATCCCTCAGCCCGCCGACTGATAAGGGTAAGGCAGAGCAAAGATATTCATAAATAGAATACGGACATAACGAGGCGCTTCGCCCCCCTTTACATGGGCCGAAGCGACAAGGAATACCACCGCGCAGCTCTTCTCTGCTAGAGCATAGAGGGCGCAAGAAGGGGAAGCTAAAGGAAAGAGGGCAGAGAAAGCGGGCGCTGCTCCTGCTCGGAGTGGGCGCTAAGCTCGATGACCGCACTCCAAAGCGCAGCATCGTATACACTAATATCTAGGGGGAGTCCCTCGCGCAGGCAATGAATGAGCCGAGCATCCATCGTATAGTTCATCACGTTGGGTACGCCCTTAGCATCCCCTTCGGCCACAAACGAAGTCAAGGGCGAGCGCGGCCGAGTTCGCAGCTCCTCAAGGAGCGCCTCCCCCATCAAGGCCTGCGCCCAGGCTCGCTGCTGCAGGATAGGCAGAGGATACTTGGACATATAGCCCTCCGTACCGACAAGGGACTGCAGGCGCGAATAGGGACGCGGGCTGTGCAGGTCTAGCTGCAAGAGCGCCGTGCGACCTCGCTCCGTCTGCAGCAGGATGGAGCTGTGGCGCTGCGTCAAGGGAAGTCCTGGAGTCGAGGCACAAGCATAGAGGCTCGTGAAGCGATCCCCTCTATAGATACCGAGGAGCTGCGCCATAGGCCCGAGGCCATGCGTGGGATAGGCGTTGCCCCCCGTAAAGGGATAGCGCTCCCCCATCCAGTGGTACAGCTGATGATCTCGGGGCAGCTCGGTAGGATCTTGCCCCTGGAGGTTGTGGATATAGGCGCCCTCGGCGTGCTTCAGTTCACCGAAGTCGCCCGCCTCAACTCGGGCGAGCATCTCCAGATGGAAGGGGTCGTAGCAGCAGTTCTCTAGAAGGAAGCAATGACGCTGCGTACGCTCTGCCGTATGGACAAGCCGCCAGCAGTCCGCCAGCGTGAGGGCTGCGGGCACCTCTAGGGCTACATGCCGCCCCTGCTCCATCGCTGCGCAGGCGAGCGCGGCATGCGAATACCAGTCCGTGCAGATCAGCACCAGGTCGACCTCATTCGAGGCCAGCGCCAGCTGACTATCCTGAGTAGCGAGGACTACCCGCTCCCGACCGCTTCGTTCGAGGATGAGCTGAGCCTCCTCTAGATGCTCCAGGCTATGATCCACCAGAGCTGTAAAGCGGACGCCATCTATATAGCGGTAGCGCTCTAGGGTCTTCTGCCCGCGACTACCGAGACCGATGAGGGCGATACGCACGCACTCTAGGGCTGGAGCACGGAGATGGAGGACAGACTGCGACATAGCGGACGGAGCGTGTGATGGGTATATCAGACTTAGGTGCTACTTACGAGGATAAAGCGTCGCCTCGAGGAGCTTCGTCTCCCCTCCCTCACTGAAGAGCTGGAGCGTACTGTAGGGAGCACGCGGGAAGACAAGATTGGTCATAGCGATGCGCCCATCATCGACGAAGAGCTCCGCAATGCTGCGATCGAGGAAGAGACGCAGCTCGTAGCTCGGCCCCGAGACGAGGCTAAGTGGCGCCCAGGTAGCGATGGCAAAGTCATTATGGTAGTTCAGCGTCTCGTCCTTACGCCAGTCGCCGCTCTCCCGCTCGTGGGACTTAGCCTTCAGACCGAAGTCCACCAGTCCGCTACGCGTGCGGTCCATGACGACACGGCCCCGCTCTAGGTCTAGGTAGACGGGAAGGCGATCTCCCTTGGCATTGCTTAGCACGAGGCCGCAGCGCTGCACACCCGGCTGGGGCGCCAGGCGAAGGATGAGCTCGTAGCGATCACCGAGCGAGGCGAGCTGGTCAGAGAGCAGGAGGCTGTCGCGCGTTGCGTCCGCCCGCTTGAGATCCCGAGCTAGGCCGCGACGCCCGAGCAGCTCGCGAGCAGGCCGAGCCCCGACGTAGCTGCGACCTCCCGACTCGAAGAGGAAGAGCTCTCGTGGGAAACCCATAGCCCCGCGCGTCGTGCGGAAGGGCGTCACATCGGCGTACTGCCAGTTGCTCACCCAGGGCAAGCCGAGTACCCGATCACGCAGCCCCGAGAAGGTAACGAAGGCATAATGGTCCTTGCCGAAGTCCAGCCAGCGTGTGACCTCGGGCGCGCTATCGGGGATGAAGCGCTCGCCGTCGAAGTCGCCCACGAAGTACTCCGTAGCACTGCCCCCGAAGGCTCCCCCAGGATTGATATTGACGATCATCACCCAGCGGCTGCACCCCGTGTTCGGGTCGCGTAGCTCGAAGAAGTCTGGGCACTCAAACTGATTGGGACGCGCCCCGTAGCCCTCCCCGAAGGCACTGACATAGGCCCAGTGCTTGAGGTCGGCCGAGCGGTAGAAGCGCATCTCCTTATCTGCCGAGACAATCATATACCAGCTGTGACGTGGGGCGTACCAGAAGACCTTGGGGTCGCGGAAGTCCTGCACGCCGTTAGCAGCCGTGAGGATAGGATTCCCCTCGTACTTCGTGTAGCTCTGCCCGCCATCGGTGCTGTAGGCGAGGCACTGCGCCTGCCACTGCTTCTCCCCGACGAACTGATGCGCCGTATAGAAGGCAAGGAGCGCTCCCTTGCCAAAGCCTGCCACCCCGAGCGTATCGCAGATAGCACTCCCCGAGAAGATATGCCCCAGCGTGTCGCGCCTGAGCGCTGGCTGATGCTCCTGCCAGTGGAGGAAGTCCGTGGTCGTGGCGTGCCCCCAGTGCATGTTGCCCCACTTGGCTCCGTAGGGGTTGTACTGATAGTAGAGGTGGTACTTGCCCTCATGGTAGATGAGGCCGTTGGGGTCGTTCATCCAGCCGTAGCGCGGAGCGAAGTGATCGGGTGCGCGGTAGGTGTCGCTAGGCGGCTCGGGCAGGCTGTCGCTGAGGCTCAGCCTTTGCCAGCAAAGGGCCTCCTTGCTTAGGCCCACGATCTCGACCTCGGCAGCTCGACCTGCTGGGAGCTCTAGGGGGACGTAGTAGTCCACCCGCGTCACCGCTAGGCGCACATCCATATAGGGCATCTTGAGGCTATCATCCCTAAGGCGCAGCAGTACCTCGGGCTGCTCCTCTTCGATGGGGAGCAAGAGGTAGCGCTTGGGCTGGGGAATACGGATCAGCGTGGTACTGTCGTCGGGGTGGCTCAGCGTAAAGCCCGAGCCAGACTGGGAGCAAGCGCTCATAAGGAATAGGCAGAGGAGCGAGAGAAGGGAAAGGAGCAGCTTCACGATCTAAGGGGGCTAGAGGTCAAGACAAGTCGAGGGTTAAAGGACCCGCGGAAGGTCAGAGCTTCCCGAGAGGAAGGCACGCACTGCCGCGAGCTGCTCCAGAGCCATCGCCCGGCGGGTACTCGTGGTCGCCGTCCCCGTATGGGGCGTCATAGCGACCTGCGGGAGCGCCGAGAGTGCCACAGAGGCGCAGTCCTGCTGCTCGAAGACGTCCAGCCCAGCCCCAGCGATACGCCCCTGAGTGAGCGCCTCGACGAGTGCAGCCTCATCGACGACCGCCCCGCGTGAGGTATTGATGAGGACGGCATCGGGACGCATCTTCGCCAGCGCCCGAGCATCTATGAGGTGATGCGTCTCGGCACTATAGGGCGTGTGCACACTCAGCACACGACAGCGGGCGAGCAGCTCGTCCATCGAGAGGTAGCTGATCCCCTCGTCCGCTTCCTCGGCCGCACTCAGGCGATGACGCTTATAGTAGTAGACCTTCATCCCAAAGGCTAGGGCTCGACGTGCGACAGCAGCACCGATATTGCCATAGCCTAGGATGCCGAGCGTCTCCCCCTCAAGGTCGAAGCCCAGATAATCCACGCGGCCTATTCGGGGCTTGACGCCAGGCGTGCGGCGTATGAGGCCGTCAAGCTCGACGACGCGGCGGGAGCAAGCCAGCAGCAGCGCAAAGGTGAGCTCAGCCGTAGCTGCGATCACAGCCCGTGGCGTATTGGTCACCGCGATGCTGCGGGCTCGTGCTGCGTCGAGGTCTATATTATCGTAGCCGACCCCATAGTTGGCGATGAGGCGAAGCCGTGGTGCCAGCGCCATCAGTTCGTCCCCGAAGGGACGCCCAAAGACCGTACAGACCACCTCGGCCTCAGGCAGGAGCTGACGGAGCTCCTCGTCGCTGAAGTCGCGGCCTCGAGGGGGGCGTATCACCCGATGGGTCTCCTCCAGCCCGTCTAGGCTATCTAGCGGCAGGTCGAAGCAGTAAAGTATGGTCGCCATAACACACTGGTGTGACTGATATTATTTTGCGGATAAAGGTAAGGATAATCCGCCAATCGGCCGAGCCTGAACACAGCACGACCAAGGCCATACCTCCCCTCCAGCACAGCACGAAGGGAAGCCAGCTACCACCCCTCATACGAGACACATCATTAGCTAGGGCTCACTAGCCAGGACATCGCTACAGTATACTTGTGCTATGCTACAGGCCTCTTCATGGGCCGCCTTGGCTTCCGCTCGCATATCCAGGTGCTTATAAACAACATGAAGATTCTGGAGGAGCATCGGCAGAGTAGGCATGTGCACTTCTGGATGCTTTGCTGCTAGCTCTCGGCAGATTTGTAGCGCCTCCTCAAGGAGAGCTTGAGCTTGCTTGAACTCACTGCTCTCGATGCATACGGCACCTAGATCGTTTAGCTCCATAGCTAGAGCTGGCAAGTAGTCCTTTGGATTCTTTGCTGCCAGCTCTCTGTATATACGTAGCCCTTCTTCGTAGCGAGCTTGAGTTTGCTTGAACTCCTTCGCATCACTGAGCAAGCAGCCTAAGTTGTTGAGTATAGTCACCACCTCAGGCTTATATACCTCAGGATGTTGCTCTGCCAGCTCTTGGTATATCTGTGGTGCCTCCTCGTAGCGAGTCTGGGCTTGCTTGAACTCCCTGGCATCGTCGAGCAAGAGACCTAAGTGGTTGAGAATAGCCGCCACATAGGGCTTATATACCTTGGGATTCTGCTCTGTCAGCTCTCGATAGATTTGCAGTGCCTCCTCCCAGAGAGCTTGGGATTGCTTGCACTCGCTGTCCTCCTCAGCTAAGAGAGCCATGTAATTGAGGATTACAGCTACATTTGACTTGTGTATTTCAGGTTTCTGCTCTGCCAGCTCTCGGTAGATTTGCAGTGCTTCTTCGCAGCAAGCTCGAGCTTGCTGGCCTTCATCGCACTCGACAAGCAGAGTTCCTAAATCATATAAGGTGAAGGCCAAGTCTTCTCGAAACCACTCCTTACCCGTACCGATTAACTCTCGGAGTTCCTCTATCGCCTTTTCATAGTGAATTCGGGCCTTATCGTAGTTCTTTGCACTCCTAAGAAAAGCAGCATAATCGAGGTACTCCTGCCGATCTGGATTCAAGGCCATCAGACGCTCGTAGAATCCACCGACCTCCTCTAAGGAGAACTGGAGTTGAGCCGCCCTGATCAGTGACCAGAGGAGCAACTTCTCTCGTTCCTGCACTTCCTCCTGGTACATTTCGTAGAAGGCTGTCAGGCTTAGCCAGTTATCCTCGACGAGCACATCCTTAGCAGCCTCAATAGGCTGTGCGATATAGCTAAATCCATCCTCCCTCCACATCTCAGCTTCTTGGCCTAGAGCGTCGGCGAACTCAAAGCGAAGTCGCACAATATCTTGAATCAGGCTCTTGGCTTCCTCCGAGGGGATGCGTCTTTTGCGTAGCAGCTCCTCGAGGGCTGCCTCCGTACACGCTTGCCCTTCGTCGAAGGGAAGCTCCTTGAGGAGCGCTTGGAGGTCCTGCGAAGTCATCTTGAGGCTTTCCTTCCGATCCATCCAGCCGTGGAATACCTTATCTAGCCTATAAATATCGCTGTAGGAGGGTTCAGTATCCTTATCTTCTACCATTGTTCTAAAGGGAGCTATTATATACTAATTACAAGGGTTCGATACCTCAAAGGTAATATCTTCCCCCTAATGAGGAGTGAGAGCATACATCTAGGACAAGTAGCTTCCCACCCCGCACTCCCGAGCCAACCGATAGGCCAAGCCAAAAGCGCAGGGCTGCTGGGCGCAGGACACGATCATGGGTAAAGGGAGCTGAGGGGTATCAGTCAGCTCACCGAGGGCCGTCAGTCAGGAGCGCGAGGGATAGCAGTCAGGAGGCTGAGGGATATCCCCCGCGAAGCTGGGAGGAGGCTATCGCCTCGTGCTGACTTCCTCGCACCCTTTGCTCGAAGGAATACGGGCAATCCTTGCAGCCGTCTATACTTGGGCGCCCCATCCGAGCGAGGACAGGCGCAGAGCAAAGCAAGGGATCCTGCGCTGTTATGGCCAAGACTTCCGCAAGAGCTTAGCCGCTTTCCTCCCAGCCTACATTATGCGGCACTACCAGAAGCTGCCGACTTAAGAAAGGCCTCGCCCCTCCAGCTGTACAGCTGGAGGG
>NZ_CALIXW010000045.1 GCF_938046015.1 uncultured Porphyromonas sp.
GTCGTAACAAGGTAGCCGTACCGGAAGGTGCGGCTGGAACACCTCCTTTCTGGAGTTCTGAAAATGGGCTTTAGTATAGTTAGTGTAGTATGTACGTATAGATGTGTTAGGTTTTGGACCTTTAGCGCGCGTGCTACCTTCTGCTGTCATATCAATGTTCTCACCTCACAGGGCGGTAGTAGCGAGTGCTGTTACCGCCCTTATCTTTTATACGCACTGACACTAAGTAAAGTCCCTAAGACTTAATCCTCATCCCCATGAATATGGATACCGAAGTTGCTAGCAGCAGCCCTACAGCTCCCTCCGAGGCAAAGGAGATCGTCGTGAAGTCAGCCGCTGAGTTTGTGGCACGGCTTGCAGGGCTTGATAGAGAAGAAGATACCGAGACCTTTTATAGAGGTCATGCGGACGAGGGTTGGGAGCTCATACCCTCGATCTTGAGGACACCTGATGGCCCTGAAGTGGAGCATCGGCTATTTCGGGATATGGTCGCGCATGAGCCGCAGAGCTTCTCTGAATGCCGATCTGCCTTAGATCATTTGGTGCAGATGCAGCATTACGGCCTGCCTACTCGCCTCCTCGATGTGACGATGAACCCGCTTGTAGCCTTGTATTTTGCTTGTGACGAGGCTACGCCCCATCCTGCTGATGGGGCCGTCTATCACTTAGCAGTATCAGAGCAAAAGGTTAAGCATTATGATAGCGACACAGTCTCCGTGTTGGCTAACCTAGCAAAGTGTGCGTCTAAGGACTTATTCTTCTTTCTCTATCTTGGCCCTGCTTCGGAAGGGTCTTTTTATGGCGCTTTAAGTGATGAGCTACCCCCCGAGGACTTGGAAAAGTGCTGTCTGCATGAGGCGCTGTGTATAGGCCAATTTATGCTACTTTTTTATTCTGGGCTGCCTCTCCCGGATGTAAATAGTATTCGGAATAAGTATTTGGCCAAGCTCATGGCATCAGGAGAACCCCTGTCACCAGCTTATTTCAGCAGTAAGGATCCATATAAGGGAGTTGATTCTTGGTTAGATGAGCTTTGGCGACGCATCCTATTGAAGACTTCATGGTCTTCTTGGCAAGCTTCATATCTGCAAGCCTTCAATGAACAGGCGAAGGCTGCTGGCTTGCTCCACCAAATCAGGGGGGAGAAACCTCATTTCCAGCCTTTGATTCAGCCTTACGATTTGGTGAGTATCTTCTTAGTTAAGGCCAAGTATGGCAACCAACGTATTACGAATCAATCAGGCGCCTTCTTACTGTTCGGCTTAGGGCTATATTCACAGCAGGAGGAGGATGGGTCTTGGGGACCATTATATGTACACAAGAGGAAGGGGCCTAAGGTGCCAGAGGAGTGGATCAAGCGGAAGTTCATTATCCCGAGTGATAAGAAGGATACGATTCGTAAGGAGCTGGCAAATCTCGGGATAACGGACTCGTATATCTATCCTGGTATTGAGCAGTATGCCAAGGAGTTGAAGCAGCGCTACCTTCTCTAAGGCTAGCCAGCGGCTGAAGTGCATTCTAGAAGAAGAATGCGGGGCTCGGTGCAGGCTTTATGAAGTGGCTTGCTTTCGTGCGCTGCAGGACAGCGCTCGGCTTGCCCTGTCCTTAGCTGAGGCAGAGGGTCGAGTAAGCTGTAGCGCTAGGCGAGTATAGGGGAGGGGTGTCTGAGGGATATCAGTCAGGAGGCTGAGGGCTAGCCCTCGCGGGGCTCGGACAGGGCTGCCACGCTTGTATCCTTAGCTTGGTATCCGCTTGCTCTTCTTATCGTAGCTTTTGTCTCCTTGGCTTTCCGCCTTGTGCTTTTCGTCTTGCGCCTTTGCGGTCTGTGCTGGGCGGGCTCGCTAAGCGTGGATTGGGCTAGGCGGCGTAGCTTGAAGGGGAGGAGGGCGCTGAGGAGGGGAGCGGGAGGGCTTGCCTTAGGGGAGAGCGAGCTGGGGACGGAGGGGCGGCGCGTGCGGATTTGTTCTTTACAAATTTTATACTACCTTTGCCGTATAGATAGCAGACAAAAAGGACAAGAACTAAGATGAAGGCTACGATGTACATGATGATGATGCAGATGATGTCTGCATCGGCTGTCGTGTACCCCGAGCGCTCCTAGCACTGCTCCTCCTAGAGATATACCGACAGGCCGTTGCACACATCAGAGTGGCAGCGGCCTGTCTGCTTATATAGACCTAGCTTATTCACCCCTCCTAATCACAGACGACAATGACGACGAACGCTACGACAGAAGCACTACACGCAGGCTTCGAGCCCTCCCAGAACCTCGGCACTACCTCCGTACCCATCTATCAGGGCAATGCCTTCACCTTCGAGAGCTGCGACCACGCGGCTCGTGTCTTCGACCTCGCAGAGGCCAGCTACCTCTATACGCGCCTCAATAATCCCACGACCGACGTACTGGAGCAGCGCTTGGCAGCTATCGAAGGCGGGGTCGGGGCGATCGCTACCGCCTGTGGTATGAGCGCCATCTCCACGACCATCCTCACGCTGCTGCGTGCGGGAGATCATATCGTCGCCTCCTCCAGCGTCTATGGGGGGACGTACAATCTGCTGAGTGTCACGCTCCCTCGCCTCGGGATCACGACGTCCTTCGTCGATGCCAGTGACCCCAAGGCCTTCGAGGCAGCCATCCTGCCCACGACTAGGCTGGTCTATACCGAGACGCTGGGGAACCCTAAGCTAGACTTTGTCGACATCCGTGCCGTGGCGGACATCGCCCACGCACATGGCCTGCCGCTGGTGGTGGATAACACACTGACGCCTATCCTCTTCAAGCCCATCGAGCACGGGGCGGATATCGTCATCTATTCGCTGACGAAGTACTTCTGTGGCAACGGTACCGCGATGGGCGGTGCGGTCATCGACTCGGGGAAGTTCGACTGGACGAATGGTAAGTTCCCCGACTTCACCGAGCCCAGCCCCGGCTATCACGGGCTCGTCTACAGTGAGGCCTTCGGCCCTGCCGCCTTCATCGCACGGGCTCGTGTCGAGGGGCTACGCGACCTCGGGGGCTGCATCAGCCCGACCAATAGCTTCCTCGTCCTGCAGGGACTGGAGACGCTCGCCCTGCGCATCCGCGAGGTCTCGGCCAGCGCGCTCAAGATCGCCCGCTGGCTGCAGGAGCAGCCTGAGGTGGAGTGGATCCACTACCCTGGGCTGGAGACAGATAGCTCCCACGAGATCTGCAGCCGCTATCTCAAGGGGGGCTTCGGTGCCATCATCACCTTCGGGCTCAAGGGCGGCTACGAGCCTGCCAAGGCCTTCGTCGATAGTACGAAGATCTTCCGCATCGTGGCCAACCTCGGCGATACGAAGTCGCTCATCATCCACCCCAGTAGCACGACACACCGCCAGCTGAGCCCCGAGCAGCAGCAGAGCGCAGGGGTGAGCCCCGAGCTGGTACGCCTCTCCATCGGGCTGGAGGATGTCGAGGACCTCAAGGCCGATATCAAGCAGGCTCTGGCGGCATCAGGAGCGCATGCTTAGCTACCTAGAGATCAGGGACTACCGCTCCGAGCGTGGAGAGCTGCACCCCGTGCTGCGCCTGAGCTACGAGCTCGCTGGGCCAGCACTGGGGACAGCCCCCATCGTGCTGGTCAACCACGCCCTCACGGGCAATTCGTCCGTAGCGGGGGAGCAGGGCTGGTGGAATCGCCTCGTCAGTCCCGAGGGGGCGATCTCTCCCGAGGTGTACACCATCCTCGCCTTCAACATCCCGGGCAACGGCTACGACGGTGAGCTGTGCGAGGATCCCGAGCGCTTCACGCTCCTGGATGTCGCCCGCCTCATCCTGCAGGGCCTCGAGGCACTGGGGATCGCCGAGCTCTACGCCATCGTAGGCGGCTCTATGGGCGGGGCGCTGACCTGGCAGCTGGCCTACCTGCGTCCACATCTGGCGCGGCACATTGTCCCGATCGCCTCGGACTGGCGTGCCTCGGACTGGCTGCTGACGCAGACGCTCATCCAGCGGCAGATCCTGGCCAACTCCTCCGACCCGCTGAGGGACGCACGCATTCATGCTATGGCCTGCTACCGCACGCCGCAGTCGCTCAATGCGCGCTTCGCCAGCCAGCTGGATGAGGAGGGCAGCTGCTACAAGGTAGAGAGCTGGCTACGCTATCACGGCGACCGCCTCAAGGAGCGCTTCCTCCTCTCCGCCTATGGGGTGATGACCTACCTGACCTACAGCATCGGCGTCTGCCAGGAGGCTGCCGAGCTGGCGCGCATCGCCTCGAACATCCATATCGTCTCGATCGACAGCGATCTACTCTTCACGCATGACCGCGCCGAGGCGACCTACCGCACGCTCGCTGCGCTGCGGCCGGGGGTGACGCTCGACGTCATCCACTCGATCCACGGCCATGACGCCTTCCTCATGGAGTACGAGCAGCTCAACGCTCTGCTCCGCCCTTATTTCGCTCGCTAGCTTATGAAGGTATTGAAGTTCGGGGGTAAGTCCCTCGATAATGGTGCTGGTATAGCACGGGTCCAAGAGATCATCATCGACAGCTACCAGCGTGGAGAGCGGCCTGTGGTCGTGGTCTCGGCGCGTGGGGGCAGCACGGATGCGCTGCTGGCACTGATTGATCAGGCCGTACGCGGGGAGGACTTTGCCGCGGCGCTGGAGCGCTTCTGGGAGCACCAGGTGGCGGGGACGGCGCTGGCCTTCTACCCCGAGCGGCAGCGGCTGTCGCAGCTCCTGACGGGCATCGCCCTTGTCCGCGAGTGCAGCGCACGCCTTAGGGACGAGCTCGTCAGCTACGGCGAACTGCTCTCGGTGCAGTACCTGGCGCACCTGCTGGGACGGCAGGGCTACGATGCCCGCGCCATCGACGCGGGGGACTTCTTCGTTACCGATAGCCAATACGGTGCTGCAGCCGTCGACCTAGAGCGCTCCCGTGGGCGCTGCGTCGAGCTCTTCGGCCGCCTGCCCGAGGGGGCTATCCCCATCGTCACGGGCTTCATCGCTCGGGATGCTGCGGGGCTACGTACGACGCTGGGACGCAACGGCAGCAACTACAGCGCCGCCCTGCTGGCGAACTTCCTCGACGCCTCGCTGATGGAGAACTATACCCATGTCGATGGCATCTATACGGCCAATCCCGAGCTCGTCCCCGAGGTGCGCCGTATCGACGAGCTCTCCTATGGCGACGCCGCCGAGCTGGCACAATTCGGCGCCGAGATCCTTCACACCAAGACCATCGAGCCACTGCAGGCTAAGGACATCCCGCTGCGTGTGCTCAGTACCTTCTGCTACGGCAGCGGCACGGGAGGTACGCTGGTGACCTCGCAGCCACGCCGCAAGGTGGTCCGCGCTCTAGCCTCGCAGTCGCGCCGAGCGCTCATCCACTTCGAGGGGCGCAATATGCTGGGGCATTCGGGGGTCGATGCACGTATCTTCGGCGCGCTGCGTGACGCCGATGTCAGTGCGGGGCTGGTATCGCAGGGCTCTACGGAGCGCGGCACGGCCATCGTCGTGGCAGAGGGGGACGCAGATCGTGCGGTGGAGGCGCTGAAGACGGAGTTCCGCCAGGACCTCATCGAGGGGCGCACGACGCGTATCTATGCCGAGAAGGGGTTGGCGGTGGTTGCCATCATCGGGCTGAACCTGCTGGAGTTCGACCGCCCCTACCGTGCGCTGGTACGCAATAGGGTGCTGCCCATCCTGCTGAGCAATACGGTGCCTGACAATACCCTCTGCCTCGTGGTGACGGAGCAGGAGCGGGCGAAGGCGCTCAAGGTCATCCACGGTGAGCTCTTCGAGCGTCCGAAGCGCGTCCACCTGGCCATCATCGGCCACGGCACCGTCGGCGGTGCGCTCATTGGGCAGCTCATCGAGCAGCGCGAGCAGCTCAGGGAGCAGAAGCATATCGACCTGAGGATCTTCGCCATCGCCGACTCGCGCCACCTGCTCCTCGACGCTGAGGGCATAGGCCTGGGCTGGGAGGAGCGCCTCGAGGAGTGTGCGCAGGAGGGCCTCCTAGAGGAGCAGCTCGTAGACTACGGACAGAGCCATGCGCTGGAGAACATGATCCTCGTGGACAACACGGCCTCTAGCTACATTGCCTCCCTCTATCCCTTCTTCGCTAGCTACGGCTTCGATATCGTCTCCTCCAACAAGCGCTCCAACATCGCCCCCTACGCCGACTACCTCTATCTTCGACAGACCCTGCAGCTGCACCGCCGCAGCTATCGCTATGAGACGAATGTCGGCGCGGGCCTCCCGCTGATCGACAACCTCAAGCTGCTGCACCTGGCGGGCGAGCAGATCACCCGCATCCACGGGCTTTTCTCGGGGAGCCTCAGCTATATCTTCAACCGCCTCGGGGAGGATCCCAGCCTCACGCTGCGGGCGGTCGTCGAGGAGTCGGCGCGCCTGGGGCTCACCGAGCCCGACCCGCGTGAGGACCTCAGTGGGGAGGATGTGGCACGCAAGGTGCTCATCCTCGTCCGAGAGCTGGATGTAGCGGCCGAGCTAGGGGATGTCGACTGGGTTAATCCCGTGCCCGAGGCCCTCGGGGAGCTGAGCCTAGAGGACTTCTGGCAGCGCTTCGAGGAGCTGGAGCAGGCTATTGAGGCCGAGCGTGCCGCCTGCGCCCCGGACGAAGTGTTGCGCTACGTCGGCGACATCGTCTGGGATGGCCAGCGGGGTGAGGCACATCTGTCGGCAGGCCTGAGGCGTGTTCGGCGCGATTCGCCCCTAGGGAGGGTACGTGGCGCGGATAGCTGCTTCGAGATCTACACGGAGAGCTACGGCAGCCAGCCCATCGTCATTCAGGGCGCGGGCGCAGGGGCTGTGGTCACGGCGCGCGGCGTCTTTGGCGATGTCTTGAGGCTCGCCGAGGGCTACGAGAGCTAGCACGCTAGTTTCCTCGAGCGAGGTTGAAGTAAAGAGCCAGCCCCACCAGGGACGCTCCTCGCGTGAGGAGTCTCCCTGGTGGGGCTAGCCCTTTATGGCTACTGTCGTCGTCCTTCTTCGTCGCCACGATCGTCTTGTGGATCGCCCCTGTAGGGCTTTATCCTTATTGCCCCTGACTACCCAGGGTTTGGTCGCCCTTGCAGGGCTGCGCACCCTGGGCTTTGAAAGGGGCGCCCCGTTGGGGCTTCTCCTATTTGCTGTGGCTGGTCGCAAGTAAGGCCAGCTAATTAGTCTGTCCTATCCCTTGCTAGTCCACCAAGGGATATGCTCCTATTCTTGCTTCAGATGATCGGGGCGACCGTAGCTCTCGCCCCAACTTTAGGTGATCGAGGGGCGGTATCGGGCTCGGCGGGGTGCTGGTATAGGTGGAGGGTTGCTGAGGAACATCAGTCAAGGCGCTGAGGGACGGCAGTCAGGGGCGTCAGGGATATCCGTCAGTGCGCTGAGGGATAAGTCTCGCGGCGCTCGGGCAGGACGGTCGTCCCGCGGCGGGGCTGCTTGGACCGCGCTCCCTTCGGCCTGCGCAGCAGGACGGAGGCAAGGGCAAGCCCCACTGGGAAGGCTCCTCGATTGAGGTGCTCACCCAGTGGGGCTTGATCTGTAGGTAGTGCTTGGTCGCGTGCCGAGCGATCGCTGCCTGCGGCTAGTCGCCCATCTGCTCCTCCTTGATGAGGGCGGCGACCTCCTCGAGCTGCTGGTACCATTCGCGGCCGAAGGCGCGCACCAGCGGCCCCTCGAGGAAGCGGTAGACGGGCAGGCCAAGGCTCTTGCCGCGCTTGAGGGCACACTTGCAGACCGACCACTTGTGGTAGTTGACGGCGGTGAAGTCGCGGTACTTGGTCAGGCGGATGGGGTAGAGCTGGCAGCTGATGGGCTTGATCCAGTCGGTCTTGCCCTCGTAGTAGACCTTCTCGAAGGCACATTGACAGTTGCCCTCGGCGTCGTAGGTGGTGAAGACGCAGTCCTTGCCGCCCACGATGGAGGTCACCTCGTCGCCGTCCTCATCGAGGTAGCTGACGCCCTGAGCCTCGATGACGGCGAGCGCCGCGGGCGAGAGGAGGTGCTTGACCTCGGGCAGGTAGCGCTCCAGCTGCTCCCGTTCGCCCGCCTCCAGCGGAGCCCCGCTGTCGCCCTCGACGCAGCAGATGCCCTTGCACTTGGCGTAGTCGCAGGCGAAGAGCACGTCGAAGATGTCCTGGCTGACGATCTTATCCTCTATCTGATACATAGCGTGGTGCGAGGGCTAGCGGATCTTCATCGAGACGATGGTCAGCACGGCGAGGATGATGCCGATGAGCCAGAAGCGCATCGTCAGCTTCGCCTCGGGGACCTTCTGCACAGGACGCTTCCAGAGGGCCTCAGTGGCGGCACCGCCAGGCAGCTGGAAGTGGTGGTGCAGGGGCGCCATCTTGAATACGCGCTGCCCCTTGCCGCGGGTCAGGCGGGTGAACTTGAAGTAGAAGCGCTGGATGAAGGAGGAGCCGAACTCCGCGATGAAGACCCCGCAGAGGATGAAGAGCAGTAGCTCCTTGCGGATGACG
The DNA here is from genome assembly GCF_938046015.1 of uncultured Porphyromonas sp. Taxonomy (GTDB): domain Bacteria; phylum Bacteroidota; class Bacteroidia; order Bacteroidales; family Porphyromonadaceae; genus Porphyromonas. The sequence goes on from NZ_CALIXW010000045.1 coordinate 8,467, forward strand.
ATGGCGAAGACGCCGATGATCCCCCCGAGGGCCAGGCTGCCCGTGTCGCCCATGAAGACCTGCGCAGGGTAGGAATTGTACCAGAGGAAGCCGAGGGTCGCCCCGACGAAGGTGGCGGCGAAGATCACCAGTTCCTCGGCGCCGGGGATGAACATCGTATTGAGGTAGCCCGCCATGTCGTGGTGGCTGGAGACGTAGGCCAGGATGCCGAGGACGAGCCCCACGATGGCGGAGCTGCCCGAGGCCAGGCCGTCGACGCCGTCGGTGAGGTTGACGCCGTTGGAGAGGAGCATCACCACACCTACGGTCATGATGATGAAGATACCCACGCCGATGAGCTTGCGCGTGTCGCTATCGCCTAGGGGGATGAGCTCGGCATAGTCGAGGTTGTTGTTCTTGAAGCCCGGGATGGTCGTCTCGAGGCTTTTGCTATCGGTGGTCTCGAAGCGGATCTCACGGGCATTCCCCTCACGGACGACCTCGCTATTGCGCTTGATGACGACGTTGGGGCTGAGGTAGAGCGTGACGCCGACGATGAGCCCGAGGAGCAGCTGCCCGAGGATCTTGTAGTGCTCCTTCAGGCCGTTCTTGTCCTTCTTGAAGACCTTGATATAGTCGTCGGCGAAGCCCAGCAGCCCCATCAGCAGCGTGGTGATGATCATCAGCTGGATGTAGATGTTGTCCAGCCGAGCGAAGAGGAGCGTGGGGATGAGGATGGAGAGCAGGATGATGATACCGCCCATGGTGGGGGTGCCCTTCTTCTGCTGCTCGCCCTCGAGGCCGAGGTCACGTACCAGCTCACCGATCTGCTTGCGCTGGAGGTACTTGATCATACGCCCCCCCCAGATGGTGCTGATCAGGAGTGCGAGGATGACCGCTAGGCCTACGCGTACCGAGACATAGCTCATCAGGCGTGCGATCGTCGAGCTGTAGCCTTGGCTCGTGAGGTAGGCAAAGAGGTGATAAATCATAGGCTAAATGCTTAGAGGAGTAGGTGTGTGGCTTATGCTTCGGTGGCGAACTGTCCCTGCAGGATCTCTCTGTCGTCGAAGTGATGACGTACGCCCGCGATCTCCTGATAGGTCTCATGCCCCTTGCCCGCGACGAGGATCATATCCCCGGGCTCGGCGAGCATCGTGGCTGTGCGTATGGCCTCGGCACGGTCGGCGATGACCAGTGTATGGGCCAGATCCTCGGGACTGAGGCCTGCCTTCATATCCGCCAGGATAGCTAGCGGGTCCTCACTGCGGGGATTGTCGGAGGTGAGGATCAGGCGGTCGGAGTGCTGGGCGGCTACCTGAGCCATCTGGGGACGCTTGCCCTTGTCGCGGTCACCGCCACAGCCGACGACGCAGAGGATACGGGCGCCCTTAGGCCGCAGCTCCTCGATGGTCTCGAGCACATTCAGTAGAGCATCGGGCGTGTGGGCGTAGTCGACGACGGCGACGTAGCCGCGCGGGGAGAGCAGCGTCTGGAAGCGCCCGTCGACAGCCGTGAGCTGGCTGAGCGCCACCAGCACCTCGCTGCGCTCTAGGCCCAGGAGGCGCGCTGCGGCGTAGACGGCCAGGACGTTGTAGACGTTAAATTCGCCGACCAGCTGGACGAGCAGCTCCTGTCCCTCGAGCTCGATGAGCGTGCCGTAGGGGTAGCTCTCGAGGATGCGGCTGCGGTAGTCGGCAGCGGCGCGCAGGGCGTAGCTGTAGCGCGTAGCGGCAGTATTCTGCAGCATCACGGAGCCGTTCTTGTCGTCGGCATTGCTTAGGGCGAAGGCACCCTTGGGCAGTCCATCGAAGAAGCTCTTCTTGGCCTTGAGGTATTCCTGCACGCTGCCGTGGTAGTCGAGGTGATCGCGGGTGAGGTTCGTGAAGATCCCGCCGCGGAAGGGGATCCCCGCTACGCGGCGCTGCGCCATAGCATGGGAGCTGACCTCCATGAAGACGTGCGTACAGCCTGCGGCGAGCATACGCGCCAGGAGCGCCTGCAGCTGCGGTGCCGAGGGCGTCGTGTGGGTCGAGGGGACGGGCTCAGCGTCGATGTAGTTGCACACGGTGCTCAGTAGGCCGGCCTTGTAGCCGAGGCTGCGGAAGAGGCGCCAGAGGAGGGTGGCGATGGTCGTCTTGCCATTCGTCCCCGTGACGCCGATGACCTGGAGCTGCTCGGCAGGGTAGCCGTGCCAGGCTGCGGAGAGGAGGCCGAGGGCCTCAGCGGTTGAAGCGACCTCTATGTAGAGGACGCCGGGGAGCTGCTCGGCGGGGAGCTGCTGGACGACACAGACGCGGGCGCCTGCCTCCACCGCCTTGGGGATGAAGCTATTGCCATCGACGTGAACGCCCTGCAGGGCGACGAAGAGGCTGCCTGGGATGACGCTGCGGGAGTCGTCGGTGACGCTAGTGACCTCGAGCGTCTCGAGTTGCTCGGGGCTGGCGCTCGTACGGTAGTCGAGGTGCGCCAGTAGCTGGGAGAGTATCATCTGATGCTTGGTCTGTCTATTGTGAGGCCCTTCGGAGAGGGCAAGTGAGGACGGCTGCTCGGAGGGCGAGAGGCGGCGCTGGGCTAGGCCTCGTAGCCGAGCTGGAGGACGATTTCGCTGCCTCGGGCTGCGGCTGTACCTGCTGGGATGCTTTGGCCCGTGACGTTCCCCGCCCCGATGAGCTGCACGCGGTAGCCGCGGCTGCGCAGGAGGTAGACGGCGTCCATAGCGCTCATGCCCCTGAGGTCAGGGATGCCCTGCGCCGCTAGTGGCAGCGCCGAGATGCGAGCAGCCGAATCAATGCGGATGTAGGCGGGAGCCTTCGCCCCGAGCTGCGGGGCGGGGAGTCCCATCTGTTCGAGGAGCTCCAGGAGGGGCTCCGTGCGGCCTGCGGCGATATGGCGCGTATAGGCCAGAGGCGAGGCCGAGCGGGGGAGGGAGTCCAGCGGGCGGGGCTTCTCCAGCGCTACGAGGCTCTCGGCGATGCGGCGGATGATGGGGGCGGCCATTACCCCCCCACCTGCGCTGTAGCGAGGCGATGGAGCACGAATCACGGCGATGCAGGAGTAGCGAGGTGCCTCGGAGGGGAAGTAGGCGCAGAAGGATACCTGGTGGCGCACCTGCCCCAGCGAGTCGCGGTAGCCGTGCTTGCCCGAGAGCTGAGCCGTGCCACTCTTGCCGCTGATGGCGACGTAGGCCGAGCGCGCCTTCTTCCCCGTGCCCTCGGTGACGACACGGCGCAGCATCTCCTGGATCGCCTGCAGCGTCTCGGGCTTACAGATGCGCTCCTTGAGCACCTTGGGCTCGATGTGCTGGGTGAGGCTGTCGCGGCGGCGTATCTCGGAGACGAAGTAGGGGCGCATGTAGCGTCCACCGTTGGCGATGGCGTTGAAGAAAGCCAGCGTATAGATCGGGGGGATCTGCGTCTCGTAGCCGTAGGACATCCACGCCAGCGTGGTGTTGTACCAGCGGTTGGGGTTGTCGGAGCGCTTGCGCACGGAGGCCCGCTCCACGCCCTGCAGGTCGACCTCCTTCTGGAAGTTGAAGCCGAAGCCGAGCCTGCGGATCTTCTCGACGTACTCGTCGGGCTTGTCCTTATAGCCCTTGACGATGATCTTGGCGACCCCTACGTTGCTGGACTTGATGATGGTCTGCGCCACGGAGATACGTCCGTAGCCGCCCTTGTCAGCGTTGTGGTCACGCACGACGCGGCCCTCATGCGGCCAGAGGCCGTTGCCGACGTCTATCGTGTCATTGGGGCGGACGATCCCATCGTCCAGGGCCACCATCATGGAGGCAACCTTGAAGGTCGAGCCCGGCTCGGCCTTGTTGGTCATGGCCATATTGACCGACTCGCTGTAGGTGCCTGGGCTGCGCTTGACCTGCTCGAGGTTGGAGATGGCGACGATCTTGCCCGTCTTGACCTCCATGAGCACGACGGTGCCGCTCTCGGCCTCCAGCTGCTGCAGCTGCTCGCGTAGGGAGTGCTCCACGATGCTCTGGATGTCCATGTCGAGGTTGGTGACGATGTCGGCGCCGTCGAGGGCGGGCTCGTCGACGATACGGCGGTAGCTATTGCCGTAGTAGACGCGTCGTGCCGAGCCGATACGGCCACGCAGGAGGTAGTCGTAGCGGAGCTCCAGGCCGCTCTTACCCTTGGAGATATTGTTCTCCCCCGAGGGCTGCAGCTGGCCGATGGTGCGGTAGGCGAGCGAACCGAAAGGGTAGATACGCTTGGTACGCTCGGTGCTGATGATCATCTTGGAGAGGAGGCTGGGGACGCGCTTGTTCTTGATGATCTTCGGCGCGAAGGGGGAGGAGGCCATCAGGATCTGGTACTGCTGGTAGCTGACGTCCAGATTGATGACGGGTAGACCACGCTTACGCTGCTCTAGCCCTTTGCGCCAGCGCGCCTTGAGCTGCTGACGGGTGAGGCCATGCGCTTTGAGGTCGTAGATGCTGTCGATGAGTACCGCTAGGCGATCCAGTCCGTAGTCGAGCTCCTGCCGTGTGGCGTAGTACTTGGCACGCTCGAGGGAGTCCTGGTGTGTCTTGCCCGTGGGCAGGGGCGCGTAGAGCACCTTGAGCGGCTCAGAGAGGAAGTCCAGCCCCAGGCGATATACGGGGGTCGTGACGGCCACAGGGCGCTCGTCGCAGGCGAGGATGGAGCCGCGCAGGGGGAGATCCTGCACACGCTTCTCACGCTGCACACGCTCAGCAGCAGCTCGGTAGCGTGCTCCCTCGCTGGAGTAGGAGAAGCGGATCACGTAGATGATGATCCCGACGAAGAGCAGGGTGAAGCCCGCCATCACGATGGGATAGAAGTCCCAGACGAGACGGCGCCCCTTGAGCGTCTCTACCTCGTAGCGGCAGAAGGGGGCGAGCAGGCGGGCAAGTAGCGGGCTGAGCCTAGCCCAGAGCCAGGCGCGCAGGTTGCGGAGTAGCTGGATGAGCTGCTGGAGGAAGATGAGGACTTTGGACCACATAGTGTACTGCGGGGAGGGGGCTACTTCGCCTCGGGGCTGGGGACTGGGAACTGTCCCGAGTCAATGAGCTGATAGGGCGGCTTGGTGGCGGGTACGAGCGGCAGCTGGTAGTCCGTCACGCGCTGGGTGATGTTGTCGATGTGGGTGCTCTTGATGAGCTCGGAGGAGATGAAGAGCGAGCGGAAGCGTATATCCTTGAGCTGGCGCTCTAGGCGGTCGAGCTGCTGCGTCTGGCTGCTGAAGTGGTAGGTCCATAGGACGCAGGCGATACCGCAGATGAGGTAGAAGCCTGCCACCTTGAGCCAGTAGCGAGCCCGCGGATGTGCCAGTAGGTTGCCCTCGAGGGTCTCCCAGCCCGAGCTGGGGATCTCGCCGTCGGCCTCGTCCTCTTCACCAGAGAGGCGGTCGGCGGCGTCGTCAAGGGACTCCTCTAGGGAGGGCTCATGCTCCTGGAGGTAGGGGGCGCGCATCTGGTCGCGCTCGTCGCTGCTGGGCTGGGCGGTAGCGTTCATCGGGGATCGGGGTGGGCTTAGCGGATACGTTCGGCTATGCGTAGCTTGGCGCTGCGGGAGCGGGGGTTGCGCTCCAGCTCTTCGGCGGAGGCTACGAGGGGCTTGCGGGTGATGAGGCGCCAGGCGCTACGGGCGGTGCCGTAGATCTGTGCCTCGGCCGAGTCGTCCGTCCCCTTGAGGAAGTTCTTCACGATGCGATCCTCCAGCGAGTGGTAGGTCATCACGACGAGGCGACCGCCGGGGCGTAGCACGCGGAGCGAAGCCTCGAGGAGCTCCTCGAGGGCCTTGAGCTCGCCGTTGACCTCGATGCGCAGGGCCTGGAAGATGCAAGCCAGCAGCTTCTTCTCTTGGTCGGGGCGCAGGGCCGGGCGTAGGGCAGCGATGAGATCGCCGACCGTCTGCAGCGGGGCGACAGAGCGCGCCTTGACGATGAGCTTGGCTAGGCTGCGGCTCTGCTTGAGCTCGCCGTAGCGGTAGAGGACGTCGGCCAGCTGCTCCTCCTCGTAGCTATTCAGGAGGTCACGGGCACTGAGGCCAGCCCTATTATTCATGCGCATATCCAGCAGGGGCGTCTCGTCCCTGAAGCTGAAGCCACGCTCCATCGCGTCGAAGTGATGCGAGGACACGCCGAGATCCGCAAGGATAGCGTCCACCTGTTCCAGTCGGTCGTAGTAGTCCATGAAGCGGGCGAGGTGGCGGAAATTGCTGGCGATGAAGGTGAAGCAAGGCTGCTGGGGAGCACGCGCTGCAGCGTCAGGGTCTTGGTCGAAGGAGTAGAGCATCCCTGCCCCCTGGAGCTCCTTCAGTATAGCCCGCGAGTGTCCTCCGCCTCCGAAGGTCACATCCACGTAGCAGCCCTCAGGCCTTAGCTGCATCCCCTCGAGACACTCCTGGAGCATCACGGGGACATGATAGTCTTCTGCGCGTACGATGTTCATAATAGCTACAATGTCTTGCAAAGATACGAAAACTAGCAGGCTGCTGCCAGCCCACGCAGCGCAGAGACTGCGTGTCGCCCTCGTGTTTACCTCCGCCTAGCTACTCGGTGGAGGGGCGAGAGGCAGGGGGCGCACTTGGAGGATAGGGTAAGGGGTGCTGAGGGATATCAGTCAGGCCGCTGAGGGGCATCCGTGGTGGGGCTGAGGGCTATCAGTGAGGCTGGCGAGGGATAGCCCTCAAGGGTGCTCGAGTAAGGCCGCTGCCGCACTGTGCCTCTGCGGACTTGTTCGCTGGGTGGCCTTGGGCGTGGCTTCTTGTCTTTACTTGTGCTGGCTTAGGGTAAGGCTAAGGGGCGCTTACCTTGAGCCTTAGACCAAGATCGGAGGAAGCTCTTTCCGCGGCTTCAAGGCAGGGCGTGGGCTTCCCTTACCTAGCCCCCAATACGACAGCAGCCACTCCCTCGAGCTGAGGAAGTGGCTGCGGGTAGTGGCGCCTCTAGGCGGGACGTGAGGCGGAGTAAGTCTGTGAGCGGCGGGGGCTACTCTACGGGAGGTATGTCGGAGCTGCTGCCCTCGCCTTCGCCCTCGAAGACCTCGACGGCCTCAGCCTCCTGCGTGTTGCCTCCACAGGGGGAGAAGCCCTGCGGCATGCGGAAGGGGATACCCGTCAGGTAGCCCAGCGACTTGTCGCTGTAGACCTTCTTGAGGAAGCGGCCGAAGATTGGAAGCGCAGCGGCGGCACCTTGACCGAAGTTCATCGAGTTGAAGCGGACGCTGCGCTCTTCGCCGCCTACCCAGCAGCCTGCCACGAGGTCGGGTGTGAAGCCCACGAACCAGGTGTCGCTGTTGTTCTGCGTCGTACCCGTCTTCCCCCCTAGGGGCATATCCAGGCCGAAGGCATAGCGTAGGCGGCTCGCCGTACCACCCGCGACGACGCTCTGGAGCATGTAGAGCATCTTGCTCGCCGCGTCGAGGTCGAGGACCTCGGTCGTCTGTGGGGCGAAGGTGGCCACGATGTTGCCATTCATATCCTCAATCTGCGTGACCATCAGCGGATCGACGCGCACGCCGTCGTTGACGAAGGTCGTATAGCCCGAGACCATCTCGCCGACGGTCGCCTCAGGCGTCCCGAGGGACATCGCCATAGCCTCCTCGATGGGGCCACGTAGGCCGAAGCTCTCCAAGAGACGCTTGAACTCCTTGGTCGAGGTGCGGCTCATCAGCTCGGCCGTCACCCAGTTGTCCGAGTTCTGCAGCCCCCACTGGATGGAGACCATCTCACCGACGCGGCGGTGGTTGGTATTGCGCGGCGTCCAGTACTGGCCGTTCTCGAGCTTGTAGCTCTTCTGTACGTGCAGCACTTGGTCACAGGGCGAATAGCCGTTGGCCATGGTGAGGGAGTAGAGGTAGGGCTTGATGATCGAGCCCGTCTGGCGGCGTCCGTCCGAGATCATGTCGTACTGGAACTGCCCGAAGTTGATCCCCCCGACGTAGGCCAGCACGTGTCCGTTGTGCGGGTTCATCGCCATGAAGCCCGAGCGGAGGATGCCCTTCATGTAGCGGATGGAGTCGATGGGCGTCATCACCGTATCGCGGAGACCATTCCACGACCATACCTGCATCTTAGTCTTGCGGCGGAACTGGGCGAGGATCTCCTCGTCCGACAGCCCGTCCTCCTTATTGAGCTTCCAGCGGTCGGACTGCTTCATGGCGCGGCGCAGGATATCGTCGCGCTGCTGCTGCGTCAGGCTCGTGCTGAAGGGATCGCCGCCACGCGCCAGACGCTCACGAGTCAGTGCGGGCTGGAGATTGTCCGCTAGGTGCTCGCGCATAGCCTCCTCGGCGTAGCGCTGCATCTCGGGGGAGATCGTCGTGTAGATCTTCAGCCCGTCGGTGTCGATATTGTAGGGGGAGCCGTCCTTCTTGCGGTTCTTGTTGCACCAGCCGAAGAGGGGATTCTTCTCCCACTGGATGCTGTCGTCGCGGTAGCGGTCGTACTGCCAGGAGGCGTAGTCGCTGCGCTCGGGCTTGTCGGCCATCATGATCTTGCGCAGATGCTCGCGGAAGTAAGGTGCGATGCCCTGCTTGTGGTCGACGCGGTGGAAGGAGATCTGTATCGGCAGGCGGGAGAGGGAGTCGACCTCGGCGCTTGTCAGGTAGCCTGCCTTCTGCATCTGCTGGAAGACGGTATTGCGTCGCTCCAGCGGCAGGGGACTATTGGGGCGCAGGACGGGGTTGTAGATCGTGGGGTTCTTGCACATGCCCACGAGCACGGCAGCCTCCTGTACGTTGAGCTCCGCAGGCGTCTTGCCGAAGTAGGTAAAGGCGGCGCTACGTATGCCCACAGCGTTGTAGAGGAAGTCGAACTGATTGAGGTACATCGCCAAGATCTCGCTCTTGGTGTAGTAGCGCTCCAGCTTGGCGGCGATGACCCACTCCACGGGCTTCTTCATCATACGGGTGAAGAAGTTGGAGCTCGGTGGGGAGTAGAGCATCTTGGCCAGCTGCTGGGAGATGGTGCTCCCACCGCCAGCGCTCTTCTGCTGCAGGATCCCAGTCTTGAAGATAGCGCGTGCCAGACTCCTGAAGTCTATGCCCGAGTGCTCCTCGAAGCGTACGTCCTCGGTGGCGATGAGCGCCTTGACGAGCTCAGGGGATAGGTCCTTGTAGTCGACGAGGGTGCGGTTGGTGCCGCTGTGGGCGAAGGTGCCGATGACCTCCCCATTGGACGCCAGGATCTGCGAGGCGTACTTGTCGATCGGGTTCTGCAGCTGCTCGATGGGCGGCAGGTAGCCTATCCAGCCCATCGAGATGGCGAAGATACCGCCGAAGATCCCGAGCCAGGCCAGCCCGAAGGCCAGCCACAGCCCTAATTTTATCTTTTCCTTCATCTATATCCTATATATATAGTACCTGCTGCGCTAGGCTGCACCCGAGGGGCGGGCTAGACGCAGCAGGGCTTATACTCTATGAGCGCAAAGATACGCATTTGCCTACATTGCCCGAGGCCTAGGCGCTGGCCTCGGCTCGGCAGTGCCTAGAAGAGGGACTCGGGCACGCTGTCCGTTGCCTCACGTGCCTCCTGCTCTAGGTAGGCCTGGAGCTCCTCGGGGCTGCTCGCCTCGGGGCAGGTGGCGAAGGGGATGCGGTAGCTGCAGCCCGAGCTGTAGGCCGAGCAGCCGAAGGCGCTACGGCCACGTAGTAGCGTGCCCGCACCGCAGCGGGGGCAGTGGAGGCCTGTGTCGCGGGGATCAGCTACGGGGCTATCCGCAGCGGCGGAGGGCTGAGGCTGAGCTGCGGCCGAGGGTGCAGCGGATGGCTCGGGCTGTAGGACGGATAGGGTCAGCTGGCGGAGCATCTCCTTGAGCTCCTCGATGAAGCAGCGGGGCTCCAGCTCGCGGCGCTCGATCTGTCGGAGCTTGTACTCCCACTGCCCCGTGAGGGCGGCGCTCTTGAGGAGGTCGTAGTTGATGAGCCCTATGAGCTGCTTGCCGGTCTCGGTGGCGTGGATCTGGCTGCGCTTGACCTTCTCGATGTAGCCGCGCTTGAAGAGGGTCTCGATGATGTTGGCCCGGGTGGAGGGGCGGCCTATGCCGTTCTCCTTCATGGCCTCGCGCAGCTCCTCGTCCTCGACGAACTTGCCCGCCGTCTCCATGGCGCGCAGTAGGGTGGCCTCGGTGTAGTACTTGGGCGGCTGCGTCTGGCGCTCCTTGAGCTCGGGCTGCTGGGGGCCGCGCTCGCCCTCGACGAAGGTCGGCAGCAGCGTGGCCTCGGCCTCGCTCTCCTCCTTGCCCTCCTTGGCCTCGGCCTCCTCCGCATCGCCTGCGAAGACCGTGCGCCAGCCTGGGGAGAGAATCTCCTTGCCCGAGACCTTGAACTTGATCCGCTCTACCTGGGCCTCGACGCTGGTCGTGCTGATGAGGCAGTCGGGGTAGAAGGCCGCGATGAAGTGACGCGCCACGAGGTCGTAGACGCGCTGCTCGCGCTCCGTGAGCCCCTGGGCGCGCTGCCCTGTGGGGATGATGGCGTGGTGGTCGGTGACCTTGGCGTTGTCGAAGGTCTTCTTGCTCTTACGTATCGGCGCGCCGCTCAGCAGCGGGGCGACCAGCTGGGGATAGGGCGTCACGAGGTCGCGCAGGATGCCCGCGACCTTGGGGTAGATGTCTTCGCTGAGGTAGGTGGTGTCGACGCGCGGGTAGGTCAGCAGCTTCTTCTCATAGAGGCTCTGGGCGGTGGCCAGCGTCTCCTCGGCGCTCATGGCGAACTTGCGGTTGCAGCTCACCTGTAGGCTCGTCAGGTCGAAGAGGCGAGGCGGCAGCTCCTTCCCGTCCTTCTTCTTCACTGAGGTGATCTCCAGCTCCTTGCCCTGTATGCTCTCTAACGCAGCCTGTGCTTTGGCTCTATCGCTGTAGCGCCCCTTGTCTGCGGAGAAGAGCGTCTCGCGGTAGCGGGTCTTGAGCTCCCAGTAGGTCTCGGGGACGAAGTGCTCGATCTCCTGCTGGCGCTCGACGATGAGGGCTAGGGTGGGGGTTTGTACGCGGCCGATGGAGAGGGGCTGCTTGCGCTCGCGGCCGCCGTAGCGCAGGGTGTAGAGGCGCGTGGCGTTCATCCCCAGCAGCCAGTCGCCGATGGCGCGCGCCAGGCCTGCCTCGTAGAGGGACTGGTAGTCCTCTGCGTCGTGCAGGCGGGCGAAGCCCTCGCGTATGGCCTCGTCCGTGAGGGAGGAGATCCATAGACGCTTGACGGGCACGCTACAGCCTGCGCGCTGCAGTACCCAGCGCTGGATGAGCTCACCCTCTTGGCCCGCATCGCCGCAGTTGATGACCTCCGTGGCCTGGCCGACCAGGCGCTCGATGATCTCGAGCTGACGCTTGTAGTGGTCGATCTCTATGGGCTTGATGCCGAAGCGCTCGGGGATCATCGGCAGGACGCCGAGGCTCCAGGCGCGCCAGGAGGGGTGGTAGTCGTGGGGCTCCTTGAGCGTGCAGAGGTGGCCGAAGGTCCAGGTCACTGCGTAGCCGTTGCCCTCCATGTATCCGAGGCCCTGCGTCCCCTCGCGGTGGGTCGCGCCTAGGATATTGGCGATGTCACGTGCCACACTGGGCTTCTCGGCGATGCAAAGGATCATGCGTGTACGTAGTGAGGTGGCTGGGGCTCGCGGGGGAGCGAGGGCTAGGGTATAAAAGAAGAAACATCCCAAGATTACTATCGAATCTCAGAATGCCTCATCAAACAAATACACATCAAAACTATGGAAACCTTAGTTGAGCGGAAGACGGGACTCGAACCCGCGACCCTAACCTTGGCAAGGTTATGCTCTACCAACTGAGCTACTTCCGCGTTATGATTTCAATTGCTCGGGGGCGGCTTCCTGCCCCGTTTGCGCTGCAAAGATAAGACCTTTTTTTGAATTGGCCAAAAAACCGTCCAAAATCTGCCTCAGATTTCCTCCCGAAGTTTGCCTGCACCCTCCTCACCGCCGCGCGTAATAGGCTAGGGCTGAGCCCACATGTCGCCCGCACCCATGCTCCTTTCTTAGGATAAGTCAAGGGCTGGGCAAACTCTCACGAGGTGCGGGATAAGGGGAGGCCGTGCTGAGGGACATCAGTCGGGAGGCTGAGTGCCGTCAGTGGTGCGCGTGAGGGATAGCAGTCAGCGGGCTGAGGGGTATCCCTCGCGGAGCTGAGGCAAGGGTGGTGCTTCGCTGGGATAAGGCTATCGCCTTGCTGGGGCTTTGCCTTGAGCCTCGTCCTTGTGGGTGGCGACTTCGTGTTGCCCGCGGCGTCTTGGCTGCTGTTAGGCTGCTCTGAGGCGAGTAGGCTTGGGTAGGGCGAGCTTATTCAAGGAAAGGGGGCGGAGAAGCCGCGGGTGTGTCAAGATGCGGGGCGAAGCATACCTTAATATATAAGGAGTGCCGTGCGGGCATAGGCGGCGGACTAGCCTCACGAGCTATTCAAGCGGCTGGGGCACGGCGTAGCCCTCAGTGGGGCGCTTCCCTAGCGTGCTTGCCTCGGGACGCTTATTGCAGATGCTGCTCCGTGCTGTGCGCCTGCTTCCCACGCGGGTGGAGGCGCGGCGGTGCCCCTTCCCTTCAGCTAAAGAATAAGGCCAGCTCCTCGGGGTGAGAGGCTGGCCTTGGTTTCTTGGGGGAGCTTGCTACAGGGCGGTGGTGAGGGCGGATCTCCTTAAAAACGTAATTAAATGCCGCCACTCGCGGGGTCCATGGTCTAGGGTAAAAATAGTATCTTCGCGAGTACAATCGATATCTACAGAGTATATGAAGACAAGACTCTCAGCGCTGGCCCTAGCGCTCCTCCTCAGCGGAGGCGCGGCCTCGGCGCAGAAAATCTTGGTCACAGGGCGCGTTACCAATGCTTCGAAGGCGGTGCTCCCCAAGGTCCAAGTCGTTGTGAAGGAGACCGGTCGTAGTATGGTGACCACCGAGCAGGGACTATATGTCCTCGAGCTCGAGGCAGGCCAGACCCTCCAGTTCATCCTCGATGGCAAGGTCCTCAAGACCTTAGTAGCGACCCAGCCACAGCTCGATGTGGTGCTCACGCTGCCTACCCCAGACAAGGATAAGGCCAAGAGCGATAGCACGGCCGTACATCAGGGCGAGGGCAAGGACGAGGTCATCCTCTCGACTTCGAGCCGTGGCGCGACCTCCATCACAGGTAAGGCGCGGCCGCTGTGGGTGCTCAATGGCGTCGTCCTCGGCAGCGACTACGGCAGCCTCGAGTCCTTCTCTGGCGCTGACCCCAAACAAGTAGCTGCGGGCATCGTCCCCGGGCTGAGCGTCGACAACATCGCCTCTGTACGTATCCTCACCACCTCCTCTGAGACCTCCAGCTACGGCCCGCGCGGGATCGCTGGGGTCGTAGAGATCACCACCAAGTCGGGTGCTGCAGGGGTCTCCTCCCTTAGCTATCGAGGGGAGTTCATGTACCGCCCCATCCCGACCTACAACGATCTCAACGTCATGAACTCCCAGCAGCACGTGGCGCTCATCCAGGATCTGCTCGACGGTGGGATGTACCCCATACACACACTGGAGACGAACAAGGACCAGGGGCTCGTCGGGCGTATGTACCAGCTCTTCAACGAGCTCGACGCCTCGGGCAAGCCACGCCTGACGAACGATGAGGCTTCGCGTCTGGCCTACTTCCGTGCTGCCGAGCACGCCAATACCAATTGGTTCAAGGAGCTCTACCGCAATAGCATCGTCCACAACCATACACTGAGCTTCAACGGCGGGACGAGTAAGACGAACCTCTTCGCCTCCCTCACCACACGCGTCGACCCAGGCTGGACGATCGCCAGCCGAGCTAATACCTATTCGGGTAACATCAGTGCCGACTATAAGCTCCTGCCGACGCTCAAGCTCGGGCTCAACCTCATCGGCGAGTACACGACCTCTGAGGACCCCTTGACCTCGGCCGTCAAGTACGCCAATAGCACCAGCCGCGCACTGCTGCCCCACGAGAACTATACCAAGGACTACGTCCCCTATAACATCTTCGACGAGCTGCGCGAGAGCCGCCGCACCAAGACCCTAGGCTACCTCGGCATCCAGGGGACAGCGACCTGGGATATCCTCAAGCAGCTGCGTGCGACCTTCGTCACCGACATCAAGTACACGAGTACCACGACCTTCAACGACAATACCGAGCACTCTGTCCTAGCGCGTAGCATGCGCGCCATGCAGACGACCAACATACGCAATAGCAATAAGAACCTGCGTACCGACCCCAACGACCCCTATGCTCTGCCCTACTCTGTACTCCCTGAGGGCGGGATACGGGAGAGTCGCATCGTGCAGAACTATATCAATAGCTTCAAGCTCGACCTCGACTACCACCAGAGCTTCGGCCAGCACAATATCCTAGCCTCCGCGGGCGTGGAGCTGAACCAAGGCACGGTGCAGAACAACTGGAACATCAACTACGGCGTCCTCTACGACCTCGGCTATCACTCCTACTACATCCCCGATGCCATCCAGCGCCTCTACGAGAAGGGGAAGGACTACTACACGATACGCAACAAGGTCAATAACAACATCGGGATGCTGACGCGCGCCAGCTACTCCTTCGCTGGTCGCTACTCCGTCGATGCGCTGCTGCGCTTCGACGCCAGCAACCGCTTCGGCCCCTCGCGCTACGTGCGCTGGCTCCCGACGTGGAATGTGGAGCTGACCTGGGGTGTCGACCGCGAGCACTTCTTCCGCCACCTCCGTCCCCTCTCCTCGCTGCGCCTCAAGACCTATGTGGGGATGGTCGCGGATAACCCTTCAGAGACCAACTCGCTCGAGGAGATCTATCCCAGCATCCCCTGGCGCCCGAGCTCCAAGGAGATCGGCCTAGCCTTCCACAACCTCGCGAACCACGACCTGACCTACGAGAAAACCCTGACCTACGGGGCACGTCTCGGCTTCGGCCTCTTCAAGGGACGGATTTCTGCCGAGATCGACGCCTACCGCCGTCGCAGCTATGACCTCGTCGGGCCCATCTATACGCAGTCGGTCGGTGGGGTAGCGCAGAAGAGTGGTAACGTAGCTGAGCTGCAGTCCTCAGGCCTACAGTTCACCCTCTCGACGGTTAATCTCAAGCTCAAGGACTTCAGCTGGACGACGGGCTTCTCCTACCTGCATAAGACGAATAAGATCACCTCGCTGCTGAGCAACCCCACGGTGCGCACGATGATCTCGGGCTCGGGCTTCTCCTACGAGGGCTATCCCCTGTCCTCGGTCTTCTCTATTCCCTTCCTCGGGCTGACCAATGAGGGGATGCCGCGCTTCTATAATGAGCGTGGGGTGGAGACACTGGGCGACTTCAACTTCTCCAGTAGCGACATCGACTTCCTCAAGTACAGCGGGACGCTCGACCCGACGGACGTAGGGACGCTGACCAATACCTTCCGCTACAAGAACTTCTCGCTCTCGGCGAATATCAACTACCAGTTCGGCGCCGTCACCCGCCTGCGCAGCATCACCAATACCGATGACTACTCGGCCTTCCCCCGTGAGCTGACGCAGCGCTGGAAGAAGCCTGGCGACGAGGCGTATACCGACATCCCTCGTCTCCCGACTAGCTATGCCTTCGACCAGTACGGCGCGGATAACCTGATCAATGGCTACTATGCCTACAGCGCCTCCACGACGCGTATCGTCAGCACCGACTTCGTCCGCCTCAAGGAGATCTCGCTCGAGTACACCGTCTCCAAGGCGCTGCTGCGTCGCACCCCGCTGAAGAACCTCTCCCTCAAGCTGCAGGCGCAGAACCTCATGCTCCTCTACTCGGATGCCCGCCTACGTGGCGACGACCCCGAGTACATGTACAGCTCCTCGGTCACTGCCCCGCGCAAGCTGATCCTAACCCTGCGTGTCGGACTCTAAGCCCCACGAGATAGCCTTATGATGAATAGGATGAATAGACTCTTCGTGCCCCTTGTGGCTCTCGTCGCTCCCCTGGTGCTGGGATCTTGCAACAAGCTCCTGGATGAGCAGCCCGACGAACGTGTGCTCCTGACCAGCCCCGACAAGATACGCCGCATCCTGGTCAATGCCTACCCACTGACCTCCTACGCCTACGCCTGCGAGATGTCTACGGACAACCTCGACGACTACGGGACGGACAACCCGCACTTCACCAAGTTCACCTACGACCTAGCCTATTGGAACGACGGCCCCGAGTACGGCAGCTCCGACGGCCTGCGTGCGCTGTGGAGCGCCCACTACCTCTCCATACAGCACGCCAATGCTGCGCTGAAGGCCATCGACGCCTTGGGCGGCGGCAGCGACCTAGCGGCAGCCAAGGGAGAGGCCCTCGTGATTCGCGCCTACTCGCACTTCGTCCTCGTGAACCTCTTCGGTAAGCACTACAACAGCAGTACCAGCGCCAAGGACCTAGGTGTGCCCTACATGACTGCGCCCGAGGAGACGCTCGACCCCAAGTACACGCGCAATACCGTCGCCGAGGTATATGCCGCCATCGACAAGGACCTCACCGAGGGGCTCCCGCTCATCTCGGACAGCTTCTACAGCCAGAAGATCTACCACTTCAACAAGGCTGCGGCCGAGGCCTTCGCCGCACGCTTCTACCTCTTCTACGAGAAGTGGGACAAGGCGATCGAGCATGCTACGACGGCCCTCGATGGTAAGAGCCCCCGCCGCTGGTCCGAGTTCCAGGACGCGGCCATCGTCGGCGCGAAGACCGAGGATGCCTATGCCAAGCTCTACACGAGAGAGACGGTCGCGGCGAACTTCCTCCTCTTGCCCGTGACCTCAGGGGCGGTCTCGAACTTCTCCTACGCCAATATGAAGCGCTTCTCCATGACGCACCGCGTGGCTGAGGAGGTCTTCCTCGGGGAGAACATCTGGCGCAGCTCGACGACGGCACAGGCCGACTACTGGCAGGTGCCCTTCGTCTCGTCCTCGTACAACTACCGTGACGTCATCAACCAGTCGAAGTACCCCTACTACGCCAGCAACAAGGACAAGACGCTCTGCGTCCCCTTCACGGCCGAGGAGACCCTGCTGGTGCGCGCCGAGGCCGAGATCATCCAGAAGCAGTACGATGCCGCTGTAGCCGACCTCAACACCTGGAGCTCCGCCTACCTCAACACGACGAAGAAGACCTTCACCAAGGACGAGATCATCGCCTTCTACAAGGCGCTCGACTATAGCACAGCGACCAACCCGACGATCAAGAAGCAGCTGCACCCAGCCTTCACCCTCGATGGGGGAGAGGATCAGCTGATGCTCCTGCAGCACCTGCTGCAGTGTCGCCGTGTGGCCACAGCCCACGAGGGACTCCGCTGGTTCGACATCCGCCGCTACGGGATCGAGGTCTTCCGCTTCGTCCATGATGCCAAGGATCGTGCCAAGTTCACCGTCGCCAAGACCCTCTCCTCCTGGGATGAGCACACGACCTTCCAGATCCCGCAGAACGTCCGTAACGCTGGCATGGAGCCTACGCCCCGCACTAAGTAAATCCCCCGCTCGCTCTACGGAGCGCACCACACTATGCATATGACTCTAAGGAACGCCTCCCTGTGGGCCCTCGGCTCGCTCCTGATGGCCCTCGGCAGCTGCCGCAAGGTGGATGCAGATATTACCTCGGGCTCCGTACTCAGCCCTGCCTCCAGCCGCACGGCTATGGATGAGTACATCGAGCGCGAGATCACCTCGCCCTACAACATACAGATCTACTATCGCTATACCGAGAGTGAGATCGGGCGCAACTGGGTAACCTCGCCCGCCAACGAGCAGAATAGCCTCCAGTTCGTCAACGTCCTGAAGTACCTCTTCCTCGAGCCCTACACCGAGGTGATGGGGGTGGACTTCGTGCGCCGCTTCACGCCTCAGGCCTTCGTCCTCACGGGGCTCCTGGCCTACAACCCACCGCCTAGCAACTCCAACACACGTGCCTCGACGGTCAACGGGATCAAGATCATCTTCATGAACATCAATAGCTTCGACTTCCCCTCGCTGGGCAACTACTACCATACGATGGATAGTCTGAAGAAGGTGCTGGAGACGGACAGCTCGGTGCAGTCGGAGTACGATCAGTGGAAGAACTGGCTGGACGGGCAGAACTCGGCCTACCTCGACCGCCTCAAGGACGTCTATCTCCGCACGATGTACCACGAGGCCGCGCACACCTTCCACCAGCGTGTCGAGCCCACGACGGACTTCGACAAGATCACCTCGCTAGACTACCGACAGGCGGACTGGATCTCGGGCTGGACGCGTGAGGGTAAGAAGTCCATCGAGTACGGCTTCATCACCAACTACGCCAGCCAGGAGCCGCACGAGGACTTCGCCGAGCTCTTCGGGAACTATGTCATCATGAGCGCAGAGGAGTGGGAGGCTAGGCTCGTCTCGGCCGACGTCATCCCTGAGGGGCGCTCCCGCTCGGGGCGCTCCATCATCGAGCAGAAGATCCGCATCATCAAGGACTACATGCTCAATACCTGGGGCCTCGATATGGACAAGCTCCGCGCTCAGCTACAGAAGCGCTACCCTGACTTCGCGCGGCAGGACTTCACCACTATGACCTCATCCACGACACAGCAATGAACTACAAGAAGATCCTAGCCCTCACGGCGGGCTCCCTCCTCTGGATGAGCTCCTGCACCAGCTCGAGTGATCTGGACAAGCTCCCCGAGGCTGCCGTGCGTACCCAGCAGGCGATCTCGGAGACGGTCGCTAGCCTCGAGGGGCATCAGGGCTACTGGCGCCTGACCTATTACCCCGACGCGAAGCGCGCCTATGGGGGCTACTCGATGTACGTGCAGTTCAAGGACGGACGCGTTACCGCCCTCTCGGAGCTCTCGACGGCCTCCACCAACTCCACCTACGCCGTGCGCAATATCGATATGCCGACGCTGGCCTTCGACACGCGTAGCAATATCCTGCACCACTTCAGTACCTCGACCGAATACTTCCGCAATGCTCGCGGGGGCGACTTCGAGCTGCTGCTGATGGGCACCCGTGGCGATAGCATCCTGCTACAGGGGCGCAAGTACCGCAACCTCATGAGCCTCGTGCCCATGACGACCGATCCCAAGACGGAGATCGCTGCCCTGCAGGCTATGGCGCAGAAGTTCCAGGGCAAGGGCCTCGTACCCGTCACGATCGGCACGGCAGGCAAGGTAGAGCTACGTCTGCACCCGACTTACCGCCAGCTGGAGTTCGTCCTCCCAGGCGAAGGGACGAGCACGAGTCGGCAGCAGATGGCCTTTGCCTACACCCCCGAGGGCCTGCGCTTCTACGAGCCTATTACCATCGGTGGGGTCACGATCTCGGGCTTCCGCCTCTCGAGCGACGGTACGAGCGTCACCTCCCTCGAGGGGGATGTCACGACCTCGCTGGTGTCGGCGCCTCTGGAGCTTGCGACCAAGAGCTATGTCCTCTACCTCACGACGGGCTATGCCTCCCCGACGATCGTCAGCTACTTCACCCAGGTCAATGCAGCCCTCTACCGCAGCCGTCAGGCGCGTATGAGTGCGCGCTGCTACCTCGGGGTGAATACCGAGGCGGATCAGAAGCAAGGCCTCGTGGGCAACGATACCCAGGTGACGAGCTTCATCACGATGCCCATCTTCGAGCATTCGGACGGCAGCTACACGCGTCTCTCCTACGAGGCGGACTTTGTCCCCGTGGGCAGTGACCCGACGCAGCTGGACATCCTGACGCGTGACGGCAACGAGACGACCTTCTGGTACTGGTACGCTGGAACGGCCGACTACTGGATCTCCCGCCTACGCTCCCGTGCTCCCTACAAGGTGGAGACGCTGACTGATACGGAGGGTACGACCTACTACAAGCTCTCCAGCGTCAAGGACGAGAAGACGTGGTTCTACCTCTACGCAGCTCAGTAGCGCCCCGCTGCTAGATTCCTCAAGTACGACGTGAGCGCCCGAAGTAGCCTAGCTGCTTCGGGCGCTCGTGCTTTATGTATCTGAGACGTCCCCTGGCCCCTGCCTTCGTCCGACCTAGCCCCCGAGGGCGCTGAGGGATATCCGTCAGCTCGCTGGGGGACGTCCCTCAGCGCCGTGAGGGATATCAGGCAGCCGGGTGAGGGATATCAGTCAGGGAGGCTTAGGCTAGGAGAGGCGGAGCCCCGACCCCTTTGGGGACATCGCCCCGCTGGGGCTTGCTCGCTCCTTAGCCCCTAGAGCCTAGGAAGGAGGCCTTGGCTGTCGCCTGCGGCCTCAGCGCGCTGGGAAGGTAGGGGAGGCCTTGCTGGCACTGCTTCCGCTGAGCCCAGCTGCTCGCAGCAGGGGCAAGGGGCGGGGGTGGCTGTGGGCTTC
The DNA here is from genome assembly GCF_938046015.1 of uncultured Porphyromonas sp. GTDB lineage: Bacteria > Bacteroidota > Bacteroidia > Bacteroidales > Porphyromonadaceae > Porphyromonas. Next base: position 28,685 of record NZ_CALIXW010000045.1, read on the forward strand.
GTCGGCTGAGCCCTTGGGACGCTCGTGCGGTAGTTCCACGGGTATTCGCTAACTTTACGACACGAGAGCGGTAGCCCGCACGCGGCCTGCTGCCCGACATCACTATAGGAGATCACCATACACGCACGACCACTATGGAGCAGGAACTATTTACCGCCCAGGACCTCGAGGAACTGCAGCGCCGAGGCATCAGCCTTGAGGAGGCCACCCAGCAGGTAGAGGACATCCGTCAGGGCTTCCCCTACCTAGAGATCCTCGCCTCAGCCTCCCTCGAGGACGGCATCATCAGCAATGAGCCCAGTCAGGAGGAGCGCTACATGAGCCTCTGGGAGCGCTACCTAGAGCGCGAGGACGCCTCGGTATATAAGATGGTACCCGCCTCGGGCGCTGCCTCGCGTATGTTCAAGATGCTCTTCACCTTCCTCGACGCCGACTACAGCGAGCCGCGTACCGAGGCCGAGCGCCGCTTCTTTGACGAGCTGCACCACTTTGCCTTCTACGAGCTGCTCAATGAGGCCTGCCTGCGTAACCACTGGAAGAGCATCCCCAAGCTCCTAGCACAGGGCGACTATAAGGCTGTAGTGGAGACGCTGCTCCTGCCGAAGGGGCTGGGCTACGGCAGCAAGCCTAAGGGGCTGCTCGTCTTCCACCGCTACGACAAGGTCGAGCGTACGGCCCTAGAGGAGCACTTCGTCGAGGGCGCCCTCTACGCTCGCGATAGCCGCGGGCAGGTGCACCTGCACTTCACCATCTCCCCCGAGCATCAGCGTGACTTCGAGAGCCTCGTGGCGCGCGTCAAGGACTGCTACGAAGAGCACTACAGCGTGCGCTATCTGGTAAGCTTCAGCCAGCAGGAGCCCGCGACCGATACGCTGGCGCTGACGCCTGAGGGGGGACTCTTTCGTCGCGAGGATGGTAGCCTGCTCTTCCGCCCTGGGGGGCACGGCTCGCTGATCCGCAACCTCAATGCGCTGGATGCCGACATCGTCTTCATCAAGAATATCGACAACGTCGTCCTCGACCTATATAAGGGCCCGACGGTTATATACAAGAAGTACCTCGGGGGCGTCCTCGTCGCCATCCGCGATCAGGTCTTCGGCTACCTGCGTCAGCTGGATAAGGGCAAGGTGAGCCACAGCCAGCTGGATGAGATGAGCGCCTTCATGCGCGACGTCTTCGGCATCCGCCTGCCCGAGGTGCTGGACGATGAGTCGCTGGCACCCTGGCTGCGTGAGAAGCTGAACCGCCCCATCCGTGTCTGCGGTATGGTACGCAATGAGGGTGAGCCCGGCGGGGGACCCTTCGTCATCCGCGAGACCGACGGCAGCAGCTCGCTGCAGATCCTCGAGAGCAGCCAGATCAATATGGCCGACCCAGGGCAGCGCCAGTTCTTCGAGGCTGGGCAGTACTTCAATCCCGTAGACCTCGTCTGCTCGCTGCGCGACTGGCAGGGCAAGCCCTTCGACCTAGAGCGCTACGTCAATCCCAAGACCGCCTTCATCGCCCACAAGAGCCAGGCAGGCCGAGAGCTCCTGGCCCTGGAGCGTCCCGGGCTGTGGAATGGCGCCATGCACGACTGGAATACCGCCTTCGTGGAGGTGCCTCTGGAGACCTTCAACCCCGTCAAGGAGGTCAACGACCTCCTGCGGCCCGAGCATCAGGCTTAGCCCCTAGGCCTAGCCCAGCTCCTATATCAAGCTAAAGAAACACTAACCCTAAATATCATTGACCTATGAGTTCAATCAAAGAGCGCCTAGCACTCCTACGTCAAGCGATGAAGGCTGAGGGACTCTCCGCCTACATCATCACCTCCTCAGATGCCCACCTCAGCGAGTACACCCCCTCGCGCTGGCAGGGTCGAAGCTGGATCAGCGGCTTCAATGGCTCGGCGGGTACCGTCGTCGTCACGCTAGACAAGGCGGGGCTGTGGACCGACTCCCGCTACTTCCTCCAGGGGGCAGCTCAGCTCGAGGGCAGTACGATCGAGCTCTACAAGATGGGGGTCCCAGGGACGCCCAGCATCGAGGGCTTCCTCGCCGAGGAGCTCGGTGCAGGCGCCGTCGTTGGTGCCGATGGCATCTGCCTGTCGCTGGCGGAGGCTGAGGACACGCGCCATCAGCTCGAGGTCTACGGCATCAGCTACCGCCTCGATACGGACCTGCTGGATCGTGTATGGCAGGATCGCCCCGGCATCCCCTCCAAGCCCCTCTTCCTCCATCCCGCCCAGTATGCAGGCCGTACCGCCGCCGAGCGCATTGCTGAGGTACGCAGTCGCCTGAAGGCACAGGGGGCCAATGCTACCATCGTGACCATGATCGACGAGCTGGCCTGGGTCTTCAACATCCGCGGCTACGACGTGGCCTACAATCCCGTAGGCGTGGGCTTCGGCTATATCGGCGCCGATGATGCCGTGCTCTTCACCCTCCCCGAGAAGGTCACCGATGAGGTGCGTGCTGACCTGACGGCCAATGGCGTGCGCATCCTTGACTACACGGCGATCGACAGCTTCGTCGCTGGCCTCGGAGCTGAGGTGCGCCTCTTGGTAGACCCCAAGCGTATCACCTACCGCCTAGCCTCCCAGATCCCTGCGCACTGCCGTCGCGTCTCGGGCGTCTCGGTCCTCACGCAGCTCAAGGCGATCAAGAACGAGACCGAGCTGTCGAACCTGCGTCGCGTCATGGCTCGCGATGGGGTAGCGCTGACGCGCTTCTTCAAGTGGCTCGAGGAGGCGCTGGCCCGTGGCGAGACCTACACCGAGCACGAGCTGGACGTGCGTCTCAATGAGTATCGTGCCCATGGCGAGCGCTTCTACGGCGACAGCTTCGCCACCATCTGCGGCTATCAGGGCAATGGCGCCATCGTGCACTACCATGCCGATCCCGAGACCTCGGCACGTGTCAAGGCCGAGGGCGTGCTGCTGCTCGACAGTGGCGGCCAGTACCTCGACGGTACGACCGACATCACCCGCACCATCGCCCTCAGCACTCCTAGCACCGAGCTGCGCACGGACTACACGCTCGTGCTGAAGGGGCACATCCAGATTGCGCTGGCGAAGTACCCCGAGGGCACGCGTGGCAGCCAGATCGACATCCTGGCGCGCAAGGCGCTCTGGGATCGTGGGCTCAACTACGGCCACGGCACGGGCCACGGCGTCGGCTACTTCCTCAACGTGCACGAGGGGCCGCAGAACATCCGTACCGAGGTCAACCCCACGGAGCTGCAGCTCGGGATGATCACCAGCAACGAGCCTGGGATCTACCGCTCGGGCAAGTACGGGATCCGCATCGAGAACCTCGTGGTCACGGAGCTGCGTGAGGAGACCGAGTTCGGCCGCTTCTTCGGCTTCGAGACGGTGACCATCTGCTTCCTGGATAACCAGCTGGTGGACAAGAGCCTGCTGACAGCCGAGGAACTGGCGTGGTACAATGCCTATCAGGAGCGTGTCTACCAGACGCTGCAGCCTCTGCTGAGTCCCGAGGAGGCCGCCTGGCTGCGCACCAAGACCGCGGCGCTCTAGCCCTTCCTCCCCTCACGGTACAAGACACGAAGCCCCTCGCTGCCTCGGCGGCGAGGGGCTTTGCGCATATCTTCGTATCTTTGCACATCCTAGCATCATAGCACACCTAGTGCGGCCTTAGAGGGATGCTAGGGGCTATCCATATGCTCAAATTCGAACTACATAAGACCTGCGCCCAGACCTCAGCACGAGCTGGCCGCATCGAGACAGACCACGGAGAGATCCTTACGCCTATCTTCATGCCCGTCGGCACCGTCGGCTCTGTGAAGGCCGTCCACATGACGGAGCTCCGCGAGGACATCCAGGCACAGATCATCCTGGGGAATACCTATCACCTCTACCTGCGTCCCGGGCTCGAGACGCTGCGTGAGGCTGGGGGACTGCATAAGTTCAACAGCTGGTCGGGCTCCATCCTCACCGACAGCGGAGGCTATCAGGTCTTCAGCCTCGCGCATCGCCGCAAGATCACGGAGGAGGGCGTGACCTTCCGCTCGCACATCGACGGCTCGCGCCACCTCTTCACCCCCGAGCGGGTGATGGACATCGAGCGCGTCATCGGGGCGGATATCATCATGGCCTTCGACGAGTGCTGCCCAGGGGACGCCGACTACCGCTACGCGCGTCAGTCGCTGGAGCTGACGGAGCGCTGGCTACGGCGCTGCGTGCAGCGTGTCGAGGAGACCGACCCCCTCTACGGCTACCACCAGAGCCTCTTCCCCATCGTGCAGGGCTGCGTCTACCCCGAGCTGCGCACGCGGGCGGCAGAGTTCGTCGCTAGCCTCGGCGCTGAGGGGAATGCCATCGGCGGGCTCGCTGTCGGTGAGCCCACGGAGAAGATGTACGAGATGGTCGAGCTGACCAATAGCATACTCCCCAAGGATCGGCCCCGCTACCTGATGGGCGTGGGGACGCCGATCAATCTGCTGGAGAACATCGCCCGCGGGGTGGACATGTTCGACTGCATCATGCCCACGCGCAACGGGCGCAACGGCCAGCTCTTCACCAGCCGCGGTACGATCAACATCCGCAATGCTAAGTGGGCACGCGAGTTCTCCCCCATTGACGAGGAGGGCTGGTCCTTCGTGGACAGCCAGTACAGCCTGGCCTATCTGCACCACCTGATCCGTGCCGACGAGATCCTCGGCCTGCAGATCGCCTCGATCCACAACCTCGCCTTCTACCTCCGCCTCGTGCGTGAGGCCCGCCGTCATATCCTCGAGGGGGATTTCCTCCCCTGGAAGGAGCAGATGGTGCGTCAGATGAACCACCGCCTCTAGGGGTGGAAGGCTCCCTGCTAGCTCAGTCCCCACGATGAAGCCCCACGACGAAGTTCCCGAGGAGCAGCCCAGCCTCCAGCCCGGCAACAGCCCAGAGCCCGCCGCTGAGGAGGCCCAGCCCGCCGCACCCAAGAAGGCATACCGCCCCTGGCTCGGCCGCACGGACCGCTACCTCATCCGTACCTTCCTCTCCACTTATATCCTCTCCATCGCGCTCATCCTATCGATTGCGGTGGTCTTCGACGTCAATGAGAAGATCTCGGACTTCCTCAAGCCTGAGGTGCCGCTCTACAAGATCGTCTTCCACTACTACCTGAACTTCATTCCCTTCTATGCGAATATGTTCAGCCCCCTCTTCGTCTTCATCTCCGTCATCTTCTTTACCTCCAACATGGCGGCCAATACGGAGATCGTGGCGATGCTGGCTAGTGGGATGAGCTTCCGCCGCCTGCTCCGGCCCTACATGGTCTCGGCTGCGGTGATCGCGCTGGCGACCTATGTGCTCAATGGCTTCATCATCCCCTCGGGTAATGAGGTGCGTCTGGCCTTCGAGCAGGAGTACATCAAGAGCCGCTCCGCTAAGTACACGAGCAACATCCAGATCGCCATCGACAAGGACGTCTACCTCTATATCAACAGCTACGAGAGCCAGAGCCAGGTGGCCTATTCGCTAGCCGTCGACGAGTTCAAGGGGCAGAAGCTCGTCTCCCGCCTCACGGCCGAGGAGGCCTCCTACTCGGGTGGGGACAGCTGGCACATGCCCTCCTTCCATATCCGCCGCTTCCCAGGGCTGAAGGCCATCGACACCGTGGGCTACGACCTCGATACCAACCTCAGGATACGCCCCACGGACTTCCTCGTCAACGATAAGGACGCGCTGAAGATGCGCAACGACCAGATCTCGCGCTATGTGGAGCGCCAGCGCGAGCGCGGGGCGAGCAATACGCGCATCTTCGAGCTCGAGCTGCACAAGCGCTATGCGGCTATCTTCTCAGCCTTCATCCTCACCTTCATCGGCGCCGTCCTCTCGGCTAAGAAGATGAAGAACGGCCTCGGGATCAACCTCGTCATCGGCTTCGCGCTCTGCTTCGGCTACATTCTCTTGACGACGCTGACGGGGCAGTTCGCCACTGTGGGCATCATGGCGCCCTGGCTGGCAGCCTGGCTCCCCAATATCCTCTTCGTCTTCATCTCCTTCTCCCTCTGGCGCAAGGCTCCACAGTAACGACCCTTTACCCCTATGGCAACGAAACCCAAAGCACCGCGCAGTGTGCAGATACAGAATAAGCGCGCCACCTTCGACTACGAGCTGCTCGACCTCTACACGGCGGGCATCGTCCTCGTCGGGACGGAGATCAAGTCCCTACGCCTCGGTAAGGCCAGCCTCGTAGACTCCTTCTGCCACTTCCATGGCGGCGAGCTCTGGCTGCACAATGCGAATATCAGCGAGTACTTCTACGGCTCGTACAACAACCATGCGGCGCGGCGCGACCGCAAGCTGCTGCTCAACAAGAAGGAGCTGCGCAAGCTCGCCGACTACGCCCAGACGCCTGGCGTCACCATCATCGCTACGAAGATCTTCATCAATGAGCGAGGCCTGGCGAAGGTCGTCATAGCCCCTGCCCGCGGTAAGAAGCTCTACGACAAGCGTGCCTCGCTGCGAGAGAAGGACGACCGCCGCGAGATGGACCGCGCCATGAAGCGCTAGTGCTCCTGCCTCGCGCACAGCTAGAAGGCCCTCGCCTCACAGCTGCTCCACTAGGGAGTAGGCTGTGAGGCGAGGGCCTTTCTGTATCCTTCCTTCCCGCTGTGAGGACCAGGGGAGGGCTGCTGTAGATACGAGCGTGGTGATGTGGGAGCTGTGCCTAGAGGCTAGGATGGGAGTGGCTAAGGTGAGGGCCTAGCGACGCCCTGCCTTGGTGCTCTTAGCCTTGGGTGGGAGGTAGCGGAGGCTATCGGGGACGGAGAGCTGGCGGCGCAGCTGCTGCAGTTCGTCCTCGAGGCACTGACGGAGGGCAGCGCGCTCCTCGGGGCTCTTCGCCCGCTCGAGGAGGAGCGGGTCGTGGTCGGCCTTGATGATCTCTCCGCGGTAGAGGCCGAGGGTGAAGTAATCCTCTAGCGTCCCCGCATCGGGGCTACCCCCCGGCATCAGTGCCGTGGGGCGCTGGCGAAGGTAAGGGACGAGCTCGCTGTAGCGCAGCCAGAAGAGCGGCATCGGCGCCGTCCCGTAGTCGCCCATAGTCTCGAGGATGGGGCAGAGCAGCTCTACCTCGCGTCGGTAGCTCGTCGTGGCGCGGTCGAGGCTGTGCTGCTCCTTGAGGTAATAGCTGCGTACCTGGCTCGTGGGGAGGTCGGCAGGGAGCACCTGGTAGCGGGGCTTCCCTCCAGCGGCGACCTCGGTATAGGGGATGCGGAAGCGCTCGAGGAAGTCCCGCGGCTCGAGTACGTGGGCAGCGTCGAGGCGCTCACGGCCCGTGCCGTAGGTGTAGCCCTTGATCTTGCCCTCGAGGTAAAGCTGGATGATGAGGTCGAAGAGGCTCTGCCCGTCCTCGCCCTCCGCATAGAGGGGCGTATTGGCCGGCTGGGTGAGCTCCAGCTGGCGGTAGATCCCTCGGCGCCAGGCAAGGCCTGTAGCGGGTCGCGCGCTCGTGGACTGCTGCGCCCCAAGGCTTGGGGGGAGGGCACGCTGAGGCTGGGCTGCAGGCTGCTTGCGTAGCTCGGGACTGCGGCCTGTGGGCTGCTGTGCAGAGAGTCCTAGGGGGGCAAGGCTAGCGAGTATCGTGAGGAGTAGGAGGGATTTCATAGGCTAGGGGAGGGCTATTAGTGGAGGATCAGCTCCAGCGAGGGGAGGCGTCGGTCGAGGCCATCGGGACCGCGGGCGATGATCTCGCTGATGTAGAGACGGCGCCCGCGTGGCGTCTCGCGGATGAGCTGTAGCTGGCGCTCGCTGAAGCGGCTGCCGCTGCTCACCTCGGGGAGGGCATTGCCCAGCGCGTCGAAGGCGATGAGCTGGAAGCGCTCGACGCTGTAGCGGACGTCGAGGAGGACATCGTCCAGCGCGGCCTGCACCTGAGCCGCCGCGAGCAGAGCGCTGCGGCTGATGCGCCCGCCACGGAAGCGCTGATCCCCGAGCTGGAGGTAGGGAAGCGGGTCGGGCAGGGGGCGTATCCTGAGGCTGCGCTCGCCTAGGGGGCGCAGCCCACCGTCGGGGAGGCGCTGCGCGATCGCGAGGCGAAGCTCCTCCGCCCCGAGCGTAGGCCGCGCACTCCAGCGTCCTGCCCCCAGCGGGCGGAGCGTCCCGCCGCTCCTAGCGGTGAGCACGAGGGACTCGGCACTGAGCCCTGCGGCGGCGAGCTCTAGGGGATTGTCTATGCCCGCGTAGACGACCTGTGTGAGGGTGGGGGAGAGGCTAAGCTGCGGGGCGAGTACCTCGTAGTCGGTGTGCCAGGGGAGCTGCTCGCGGCGGCCGTCGGGGTGGGTCACGAGGACCCGCCCCGCGAGCTGGATACGGCCTGTGCGCGAGGTCGGAAGGCTGAGGGTGCCCGCAGCGTCGAGTGGGGTAGCTGTTGTCCCCAGCTGTAGCTCGGGGTGTAGGCTGCTGTCTCTGAGGGCGAGGACAAGCCGCCCTCGGGTAGGGACGCCCGTGATGATGGGGCCTTGAGGGGGGAGGATGAGCGCCTCGAGCTGCGGCCTCGTGTAGGGCTGGGCGGCGGGCTGCGACGTCTGTGCCCCCTGCTTTGCGGCCTCGGACTGTTCCTCGGCCTTGGCGGGCTGCTTCTCCTTCCGCGGCGAGACCTTCATCGCCAGAAGTGCGATGAAGACCAGGTACATGAGGTTGATCATGCGCTGCCTATAGGGATGGCTGCCGCCGAGGATCATAGCTGGGGAGCTGAGGGATGGGACTAGGGGATGCGGGGAGAGGCGTGAGGGAGGAGAGCTAAGGCGCGTGCGTGCGGCTAAGGCTTCGGGATGCCTGCACTCACCGAGAGGCTGTGGATCATGCGGGCATAGAGCTCGTTGAGCTGGATGAGCTGGGCGACGAGCCGCTCATTCTGCCGCTGGAATTCGCTGCTCCCCTGTAGGCTGGTCTCGTAGACGAGGCGTAGCTGCTGCACGCGCTCGGTGAGCTGCTTCAGCTCCTCCTGGTAGCCTGCGGGGCTGAGGCTGCTGCCAAGCCCTTCGCCCTCAGGGCGGCTCGTGTGAAGGCTGGGCGAAGTGGCTAGCTGCTGGCTCAGCTGCTCGATACTCTTGCTTAGGGCCTCGAGGCTCTGCTGCAGCTGGGCGCTTGCGAAGGAGGGCTCGCTAGCGCCAGCCTTGGAGCTGGTAGTCTCTGCCTGCTCGGGACTATCGAAGCCCGAGAGGATGAAGATGAGGCACTCGGTGAGCATGCTCACCAGCAGCAGTCCATCGGCGTAGGGGAGCTCGAGGATCTTGAAGAGCGCGCCGAGGATCACCAGCGCAGCGCCCCAGGAATAGCTGCGGTGCAGCAGGAGCTGGCCGCGGGGCGAGGTGAGCCAGCGGCTAAGACGAGATCCGCGAGGGCTGGGCTGTGGGCTGAGGGACATGGCAGAGGCTTATTTGCCGAAGGTGATGGCGGAGCGCACGCAGCGGAAGCCTATGTAGGCATGCTGGGCGGTCTGTGCTGCGGGACTGCGGTCGCTCGATTGGATGAAGCGCGCGATATCCTTCCACGAGCCGCCCTTGAGCACCTTGAGCGTGCGCTCCAGCGGGTCGCTGTAGCTCACGCTGCGGCGTAGCTCGGGGTTGACGTCGCTGGTCTGTAGGAGGCCCGAGGCGCTCCAGCTGGTGCTCGTCCACTCGGCGACGTTGCCCGCCATGTCGTAGAGGCCGAAGGCGTTGGGCGCGTAGGAGGCCACAGGCGCGGTGATGAGGTGACGGTCGGCGGTGTAGTCGCCCTCGCCAGGCTTGAAGTTGCCCACGAAGCAGACCTTACCCTTGGCTTGGCGCACGCCATGCTTGCCCCACTCCTTGTCGAGCTGGGCGGCGTATTCCCATTCGGCCTCCGTCGGTAGTCGATACTCCTCGAGCGTCTGCCCCTCGGGGAGGCGCAGCGTGCGTAGCGTCATCGCAGTACGCCAGGCACAGTAGGCTGTAGCCTGCTCCCAGCTGACGCCTACCACGGGGTACTGATCGTAGCCCGCGTGCTCGAAGTACTTCTTGCTGTAGCCCTCATTGCGTGCCTCGGGGAAGTCCTTGACCCAGACAGTCTCGTCCGGCAGCACGGGGATGATGTAGGTGCTGACGAAGTCGTATTCGCTGCTGAGGGGGCGTGTCAGCGTCTCGCGCACGATACGTCCTGAGGCATCGAGGTAGGCCGTATCCTTGCTGATGATGGGGCGCTCCGTAGGGTTGCGGTCCCAGGCGGTGTGCGTCTGGGCGCGGTGCAGTCGGTCGCGGTAGAGGGTGGCGGCGTGGCGGTCGTAGCGCTCATAGCGGTAGTTGAGCTGCCGCGGGTCGAGGCGGCGCTCGCCCGTCACGGGGTCGGTATAGTAGAGGCTACGCAGGGCGCGTAGCTCCTCCTCCGTGGCTCGGCGCTCGCTGGGCAGCGGGCGCGACCAGTCCAGATGCGGCCGTACGGGCTCGCCATAGCGATCCTCAGTGATCCGATAGCGCTCGTCTCCGCCGTAGGCAGGGTCCGCCAGGCGCTCGCGCAGGATGGAGTCACGTACCCAGTGGACGAACTCGCGGTAGGCGGCATTGGTCACCTCAGTGCGGTCCATCCAGAAGGCCTCCACCGAGATGCCTCGGCTCTGCGCCGGTTCGCCCCAGAGGCTGTCGGCCTCGGCGCGTCCCATCAATACGTGCCCTCGGGGAATGAGGAGCATCCCTGCGGGTGCGGGCTCACTCCAGGAGACGAGCTGGGCGCGCCCCTCAGAGGGGCGGCTGGCACTGGGGCTGAGGGAGCCGCAGGCCCCGAGTAGGAGCGCTAGCGTGAGGCCGGCGGCGGGGAGAAGGCTTGCTGATCGCTTCATCGTCGATGACTGCAGTAATGAGTAGGAGCAGGATACGGAGCCCTAGCTCTAGGGATCCTAGAGGGCGTCCGTAGCCTGCTCCTAAGAGATAGGGAGCGAGCGGAGTCTAGTATTCCTCTTCGTCGAAGAAGAAGTCTTCCTTGCTCGGGTAGTCAGGCCAGATGTCCTCGATGGACTCGTAGAGCTCGCCCTCGTCCTCCATCTCCTGGAGGTTCTCGATGACCTCGATGGGTGCGCCAGAGCGCTGGGCGTAGTCTATGAGTTCGTCACGGCTGGCAGGCCACGGTGCGTCCTCTAGCTTGGAGGCTAGTTCTAGGGTCCAGTACATTTGTTGCTGTCGTTTTGTGGATTAAGTCTTCTTGTCTTGATAATATGTAGCTGCAAAAGTACTATTTATTCCTTATTCGACCTAAAGCTAAGGAAAAGGCCACGCACAGCTCTCGCCCGCCTCGGCCTCCGCTCCGCGCTTCAGGCCGTCCTCATGGGCTCCGTATGCCTGCTCTTTATAGCCTCGTGCGCGGGCGTCCTTTGCTTGGCAGGGTCGTGACTCTAGTTTAAGGTGGTGCCAGCCGCGTGTCTTGGTCTAGCTCGGGGATAATACGCATGAAGCTAAGCCCTAAGGCGGATCGGGCTGAGGGATAGCAGTGAGGGAGCTGAGGGACACCTGTCAGAGCCGTGAGGGATATCGGTCAGCGAGCTGAGGGCTAAGGGGGAGCGCGGGAAGACTTTGCTGGGGGTGCCTTTGGGGGCTGCTTGGTCGAGGTTCGGAGGCGGGAGCTGGGGTAAGGTAGGGAAAGTCCTAGCACGCGGTGGAAGAGGGTTTGAGGCGGCGCAAGCGGGGTGCTGGCTTCAGGATAAGCCGAACTTGCAGAAGGGAGAAAAAGACAGCGCCCCCAGTCTCCGCTCAGGGAGGCTGGGGGCGCTGCGTGCTTGGAAGGCTCGGCGCTCACCCTTTAGTAAGGGGGCTGTGCTTGCCCTAGGGCTAGAGGGAGATGCCCGCCGTGAAGAGGAGGGAGCTATTGGCGCCGCTCGTGCTTGGGGCTAGGTAGGCGCCGTCGAGCTGGAAGCGGCGGCCGTGGTAGCCCAGGCCGAGGCTGAAGCCCTGCAGGCCGTTCGTGTCGTACTGATAGCCTACGCGGGCGGCGAGCATACGGCGGAAGCTGTATTCGCCGCCGAAGTGCAGGGCTACCGAGGAGCTATTGACGGGGTAGGTGAAGACGTCGGCGCCCGCACTGAGGCTTAGGCGGTGCTCCGCGCTGAGGCCGTAGTGCAGTTCGCCCCCCGCACCGACGAAGACGGGAGCGTAGAGCTCGCGGCGCTCGTGCTTGGCATACTTGAAGCCCAGGCTCATGTTCTGTGCCTTTGCCCCGATGAGGTAGCTGAAGCCTTGGCTCGGCTCTTCGGCGTGGCTGCGGTAGAAGGCGCCGAGGCCGAAGGTGGCTGTGCTGGCGGAGTGGTCGCCGAGCTCGCTCTGCACGTAGCCTGCGGTGGCGTAGGCCGAGAGGCGCCCCAGACGCAGGGCGTAGCCTAGGTCGAGGCTGTAGTCATAGGGAGAGAGCGTGCCCTTACTCTGCTCCTGGCCGTTCACCACCTCGTACTGGAGACCGCCGAGGTAGCGGAAGCCAGCGAAGAGGCCGTGACGCTCCCCGAGGCGCAGCCCCGCCGTAGCCTGATAGAGCTGCAGCGAGCCTTCGGCGCCCTCGAGCTTGCCCATGAGGCGAGCCGAGGCACTGCCGCGGAACTGGGAGGAGCCGTAGAGGAGGCTGGTGGGATTGGTGTAGAGGAGCGAGCTGCTGGCCTCGCCGTAGTGGCTACCGCCGAGGGCGGCACTACGAGCGTCCGTGCTGAGCTCGAGCAGCGGCAGGGTACGCACCTGCTTGACCTTCTGTGCCGTCAGCGGCAGAGCAGTGAGGCCGAGGAGCGCTCCGAGGAGGAGACGCTTGGTAGGGATAATCATGCTGTGAGGGAAGGCTTAGTTCTTGACGAAGGCCTGCGTGTACTTGCCCTTGGCGGTGCGTACGTGCAGGGTGTAGCTGCCTGGGGTGAGGCGACGCGTGAGGATGCGGATGGCGCCGCTGCCCTTGGTCTGGAAGGTCTTCTCCAGCACCTGGACGCCGAGGAGGCTCCGTAGCTCTACCTGTGCCTCATTGATCGTGGGGTCGAGGGCGATATTGAGCTCCGTCGTCGCGGGGAGTGGGTAGACCGAGTAGACGATGGCCTCGGTGTCGCTCACGACACGTAGGGGCAGGGTCGTCGTGATGGGCTGGCTGATGCCGTCTGAGACCTCGAGGATGACGCTCGTCACGCCCTTCTGCTTGCCGTGGATCGTCAGGCGTCCCTCGGGCGAGATGCTGGCGGAGGCGACCTTGCCGTCGGCGCTGTGTGCCTTGAAGCTCAGGGGGCTCTCCTTATCGTAGCTGAGTGCCGTCGTCACGTCGAGGCTGCGGGACTTACTCAGCCCTACGATCTGGCTGCCGAGGGAGGCGCTGAAGGTCGGGGCATGGTACTCGTAGACCTCGAAGGGGATACGTAGCTCGCTCTTGGCCCCCAGCTCATCCACCGCCGTCAGCAGCAGCTCGTGCTTGCCTAGGGGGGCTATGGCGCGCAGGGTGAAGGTCACCAGATCGCCCTCCTGCTGGTAGCTGACACCGCGCTGCTCACCGCTGAGCTGGATGCTCACCTTCTGATGGTCGGGGTCGGTGACCTGCACGTGGAAGGTGCGCCTCTCTAGGGCAGAGACGCGGAGCGGGCGCTCGGGGGTAAACTTGATGGAGGGAGGGGTGTTCTTCTTCGTCTTGAAGCGGGCGAAGCTCAGGCCTGAGCTCTGACCCCAGCGGTCTATGGCCTCGACCGCTACGTGGTATTCGGTGTCCTCCTTCAGCCCTGCGACGGGGTAGAAGACCTTGCTGCCTGCCTCGATGCCCGCAGCATTGATCTCGCTCACTAGGTGGCTCGTGGCGTTGGCCACCGTGAGCTGCTGGTCGGCGAAGTAGACCTTATAGGAGCTAGCCACACGGTCGTCCTCGTCGCGTACAGCCTCCCAGGAGAGGTCGGCCGTGGAGAAGGAGATGTGCTCGGCCTGGATAGCGGAGACGCGCTGCGGAGCCTTGTGCTGGTTGGTCGCGAAGACGGCCGAGGCATCGATGTAGCCACGGCCAAGACGGCGGGCATACTTGGGGTTGGCAGCGTCGATGTTCTTGAACTTCAGTGATCCCAGCAGGCGCTCCTTGCACTGCTCGGCCGTGAAGCCTGGCCCGCCGAAGTGCGAGACGATGAGCGCTGCAATGCCTGAGACGTGGGGGCAAGCCATGGATGTACCCTGCATGTAGCCGTACTCCTTGCCCGTGATCTGCTTGGAGAGCGTGCTGAGGACTTGTCCGTTGGGGAAGTTGAGGTCCCCCCCTGGGGCCATGATGTCGACCCAGTCACCGCGGTTGCTGTAGTAGGCCGCAGTCCAGTTGGGCGCCATCGAGGAGACGGCGATGATAGCATCGTAGGCTGCGGGGTAGGAGTAGTAGTCCATCCCATCATTGCCCGCGGCGAAGATCACGACGCCCCCCTTCATCGGGGACTCGGGGAGCTGATTGCCGTCATCATCGCAGCCCGCGTACTTGATGAAGTAGTCCACGGCGTCCTGAATGACCTTGGGGATGGCGGTGATCTGTGCCTTGTAGGGGTAGCCCCAGGAGTTCTGGCTGATCACTGCACCGTTGTTGGCGCCGTAGACGATGGCTGCGGGCGAGTCGCCGTTCTCCTTCTCGGCGCCGAAGATCTGGCAGCTCATGATGCGCACGCCAGAGCCTGGCGTACCGTTGCCCCCAGCGATGCCCGAGACGCCGATGCCGTTGCCCGTGCGGGCAGCGACCGTCCCCGCTACGTGCGTGCCGTGGGACTCTTTGTCTGGGTAGATGGTGGCATCGTCCTTGATGAAGTTGTAGCCGTGGATGTCATCGATGTATCCGTTCTGGTCATCGTCGACCCCTGGCTTGCCGTTCTTTTCCTCTTCGTTGACGTAAAGGTTGTCCACGAGGTCGGGGTGGGTCAGGTCTATCCCTCCGTCGACGATAGAGACGATGACCTTGGGCTTGCCCGTCTCGACCTTCCAGGCCTTGAAGAGGTCGATGTCTGCCCCTGCGATGGAGCCGTGGTACTTCCCTACATTATGATAGTGCCACTGGTCAGAGAGGAGCGGGTCATTGTAGGGCATGTCGTCGGCCGAGGCACGTCGGGCTACGGGCAGATCCGTGGGGATAGCCTTGCCCGCGGGACGTGTCATAGGGTATACGGGCTCGGTGTACTCGATCTCGGGCACGGCGCTGAGCGTGCGCATGGCACTGCGTAGCTCCTGCTTCTGGTCGAAGTGCACGACGTACCAGCGGTCTAGCCCCGCACGGCGCATACGCTTCTCGAAGCGTGGGTCTATGGGGAAGACGGGCTGTAGGGTCTCCGTGGAGATGCTACGCAGGCTGCGTGCCATCTGCTCGGGGAGCGCCTGCAGGGCACGGGCGCTACTGGCTGCGGTCTGCTGGAAGGCAAAGTCGCGGAAGAGGCGCTGCGAGCCCTGACGGACGCGGATATAGAGCTTGCCAGGCTCGGCGCCCGCTGTGGGTAGGCCGCTCGTGGCGGTGCTGCCATTGGGGGCAGCGAGCTGCTCGGGCTGCGGCGCCTGGGCTGTCTGAGGGGTATCAAGCTCACGCTGGCAGGCCCCTAGGCTGAGGAGCGAGAGTAGCGTGAGGCTAAGGAATGCTTTGTTCATCTGTTACCGACTGATTGGAGGGTACAAGGCGATGCAGAGCCAGGGCCGCGCTAGAGGAGCGCGGCCTGGATCTGAAGGACGTACTTGACCCCGTCGAGGGTGGTGATGGAGGCGAAGAGGGCCGTCTTCTTGCTGCTGTTGTAGAAGAACTGCTGCCCTCCCTGGAGGCGGTACTGGTACTTGTAGCCTGCATCGCTGAGCAGCTTGGTGAACTCCTGCGTCAGGTGGTACTCGCCGAAGTCATCAAGGTAGAAGCCTAGGCTCGTCTGCTCGTAGAGTCCCTGCACGGCCGTGATGTGGTCGATGTGGGGGTCGCCTGCGGGGATGTCACCGCCTGCTGCGTAGAAGAAGTAGCCGCGGACGAACTCGCCGTCGATGCTCTGCTTGACGTAGTAGCGGTCATAGATGGCGACGCCGAGATTCTTGTCCAGCGTGCTCTGCAGGCCACCTTCGTAGGTAGCGATCTCGCTGCGTGCTGCTCCGAGGATATTCATCTTGCGGTTCCCGAGGCGGGTGAGCTGCAGCTGCATCGGGAGTGTCTTGAAGGTGGCGTAGCTCTGGCGCTGCGTGCTCAGGTACTGGAAGGTGAGGGTGACAGCAGTGGGCGTGTAGACTACCTGCAGGGCGTAGGAGCCCTTGTCCTTGCTGTAGACTTCGATCAGGATGTTGTCCTGCTTCTTCTCGCCCTGCTTCGTGAAGCCCTGGGCGCTGAGGTAGCTGGCGAAGGCCGCATTACCCTTGTAGAGCTCGGGGTGCTGGCTCGTGATGGTGGCCGTGTAGTAGCTGTGCTGGTGCTTGGTCTGGAAGCTGTAGTCGATGGAGGCGATCTGCGGATTGGTCGAGAGGAAGTGGTAGACCGTGCGCCCCTGCTGCTGATCCGTCGCGACGCTGGCGAGGACACTCCCGCGCGCGCGTTCATAATTAAGTATCTGGTGTAGGGGGGCGGGGTAGATCTCTAGGGGAAGGTAGTAGGATAGGGTACCCTGCTGGACGACCTCTAGCTCACGTAGACTCTTGCCGAGGCTGAGGTTGATCTTGGCCGAGCGGGCAGCCTGCTCCTTGTTGGGGCTCGCCTGGAGGACGAGCTTGGTGGGGCTCACCTCGAGGATGCTCAGCCAGTTGCTCGCGGTGGCGAGCTCGGCCTTGATGGCCTCGCCGTTGCTGGTGAGGAGAATGGTGCGCGTGCCGCCCTCCTGGGGGAGCTCTATGCGGTTGAGCTCGGCTGTCAGTGTCGCCTCAGCGGCAGCCTGCTTGACCAGCACGCGGCGCTGCTGTCCGCCCGAGCTGATGGCGATGACGCCCGTGCGCTCGCGTGCCTCGGTATTGGCCTTGACCTTGACCTTGAGCTGCGATCCGCTCTGCTCGAGGGTGAACCAAGAGAATTCCTGTGGGGAGAGGTAGGACCAGCTCTCGGCGCTCGTCTGTACGGAGATGCTCTGCTCGGAGGCTGTGCTGGCGAAGCTGAGCGTCGTGGTCGAGACGGTGAGGCTGGTCTCCTCGAGTTCGGTCTGCGCCTTGCAGCTGGGGAGGGCAGGGAGTAGTGCTAGCAGTAGGGCTAGCGTACAGTGGTAGATGCCACGTTTCATAGGGTGTATATGTAATTAAGAGAAAGGTTGTCGCGTGTGGGTGGGCGAGCTCTGCTGAGTGTGGTATGTATGTGCGTTCCTTGGGGTGCTGCAGTGGGGGGAGACTCTCCCCTCGCTACAGCTCAGCAAAGGTAGCAAAAAAGCTAGACGCCCCCAGCATCCATCGGCGGATGCTGGGGGCGTCTGGCTCATGAGCTACGCTAGGGGCGAGCCCGAGGCGGGAGGACTAGGCCTTGACTGCTGCCTTGGCGCTGCGGCGCTTGAGCAGCTCGTAGGCGATCGGCGTAGCGACGAAGAGCGTGCAGTAGGTACCGAAGACGATCCCGAGGAGGATGGTGAAGGTGAAGCTACGCATCGAGGCACCACCGAAGCCGAAGACGATGATCATCACGAGGAAGGTCGTGAAGGAGGTATTCAGCGTACGGGAGAGCGTCGAGTTCAGCGCGCCGTTGATCACCTCGAAGCGCTCTGCCTGCGGACGCAGACCCAGCTCCTCGCGGATACGGTCGAAGACGATCACCACGTCATTGATCGCATAGCCGATGACGGCCAGTAGGGCGGCGATGAAGTTCTGGTCTACCTCCATGGTGAAGGGCATTACCTTCCACAGCAGCGCGTACACAGCGATGATGAGCAGCGTCGTGACCGTGACCGAGGCGAAGGCCCCAATCGAGAAGGCTACGTTGCGGAAGCGGATCAGGATGTACACGGCCATGAAGAGCAGCGCGAGGCAGACGGCGATGATGGCACCCTGCGTGATGTCGGAGGACATGCTAGCGCTGACCTTCTGCGAGCTGACGATGTACTCGGTGGCGAAGTCTGCCTGGCTGGGCTTGACCTTATAGAAGCCGTTGAGCCCTTCGTAGAGCTTGGATACGAGCTCCTGCTCTACCTGGTCGCCCGAGTTCTCGATGAGGTAGTTCGTCGAGACGCGTACCTCGTTGCCCTCGGTACCAATGGCGGTGAGGACGAGCTTACCGTCGAGGACGGGAGCCAGACGCTCACGGACCTGCTGGTTGTCTACCTTCTGGTCGAACTTGATGATGTAGTTACGTCCGCCCGAGAACTCGATCCCCTGATTGAGCCCTACGCTGAAGTAGCCGATGAGCCCAGCGATGAGCAGCACTGCAGGCAGGATGTAGCCCTTGATGCGTGCCCCGAGGAAGTTGAACTTGGGGTCGACCAGCAGATTGCGCGTCATGGCTGTCGTGTAGGTCACCTTGTCCAGCTTGTGGTGCTTATCCAGCGCCTCGAAGGCCATACGCGTGAGGAAGACCGCCGTGATGAAGGAGGCTACCAGGCCGATGATGAGCGTCGTGGCGAAGCCGCGGATGGGGCCCGAGCCGAAGTAGAAGAGGACTACGCCCGTGATGATGGACGTGAGGTTGGAGTCGAAGATAGCGCTGAAGGCATTGCCATAGCCGTCGGCGATGGCGCGCGTCATGCCCTTGCCCTTGCGTAGCTCCTCCTTGATGCGCTCGTTGATGAGCACGTTGGCGTCCACCGCCATCCCGAGGGTCAGGACAAGACCGGCAATCCCCGAGAGGGTCAGGACGGCGTTGAAGGAAGCCAGGATCCCGAGGGTGAAGAAGCTATTGACGACGAGGGCGAGGTTGGCGATCATCCCGGGGATGAAGCCATAGGCCAGGCACATGTAGACCATCAGCAGTACCAGAGCGATGGCGAAGGAGATGATCCCAGCCTGGATGGAGGCACGACCGAGGGTAGGCCCTACGACGTTCTCCTGCTCGATGACGATGGTGGTCTCCATCTTGCCCGAGTTCAGCACGTTCGCCAGGTCGGTTGCCTCCTCGATGGTGAAGTTCCCCGAGATGGAGGACTGCCCGCCCGTGATCTCGTCACGGATGCTGGGGGCGGAGTAGACGACACCGTCGAGGACGATGGCGATGCAGCGGTACTTATTCTCCTTCGTGAGGCGTGCCCAGATCTGAGCGCCCTCCTGGTTCATCGTCATGGAGACGTGGGGCTGAGCGCTGCCGATCTGCTGGTGGTCTACGTCGGCCTTAGCGCTGACGACGACATCCCCCGAGAGGTCGGGCTTGCCGCTGCGGTTGGTGCGGATAGCGTAGAGCTCGTAGAGGCTGGTAGCCTTACCCGTCGTGGGGTCTTCGATAGCCTTAGCACCCCACATGAGCTTGAGGTCCTCGGGTAGGAGCTTGTGCTCTGTCGCCAGGGCCAGCAGGGAGTCGATCTTGCTGCGGTCGCGGTCGTTGGCGATAGCGACAGTAGCGCCACCACGGCCACCGATCTGCAGGTACTTGGCCAGCGTGTCGATGTGGGCAGGTACAGCAGCGGCCAGTGCCGTAGCTACATGCTGGCGCGTGGAGTCAGCGGCGAGGCTGTCGGCGGGGGCTGCAGCAGGTGCGGGAGCACCGAGGGCTAGTAGGCGATCGCTCAGACCCATTAGGTCGTTGCCCACCTCCTCGATGGTGTAGGTGCGCCAGAACTGGAGGTTGGCGCTGCGCTGCAGGAGCTCGCGTACACGCTCGGGCTCCTTGACCCCAGGGAGCTCGACGAGGATGCGGCCCTGGCCCTCGAGGCGCTGCAGGTTGGGCGCTACGACCCCGAAGCGGTCGATACGTACACGTAGGACGTTGAACGAGGCCTCGACAGCACTGTTGTACTTCTCCTTGAGCAGCTCGATGACCTTAGCCTCGCTCGTGGAGGGGTTGATCTGATCGCGTAGGTCGCCCGAGCCGAAGAGGACGGCGAGGTTAGCCCCGGGGCTGAGTCGCTTGTACTCAGTGACGAATTGGTCGATGTAGTTGCTCTGTGAGGGACTCTTGGAGGCAGCATCGAGTGCCTTCGCGAAGTTGGGGTCCTCTGGATTACCAGCGAGATTCTTCACTAGATCGGCAGCGTTGAGCTTGAGGATGACGTTCATCCCGCCCTTGAGGTCAAGCCCAAGACCGATCTGCTGCTGACGCACCTCCTTGAGGGTGTAGCCGAAGTAGACCTTCTCGTTGGCCATCGAGTCGAGGTAGGCCTTGCCCGCAGCCTCACCCATCTGCTCCGCCTTTTTGTCGTAATGGTTCGTTACGAAGGAGAAGGATAGGTAGAAGGCACAGATCAAAGCCAAGCTCGCTGTGACGAAGGTCACAAATCCTTTGTTTTGCATCGTGTCTGTTTACTTATATAATTGTTATCTGATTCCTTTGGGTCCTGTGCGGATAGGGGTATAACGCCCACAAAAATAGCCGTTTTCTACGTAATATCCCACTGCCAGCCTCCTCCGCCTGCCCTGCTCCCGCTTGCTGAGCCTCCACACCCCCTCGGGCGAGGGGCTATATAATAATGTATAGGGAGCGGCTCCGAGCGGCCTCCGAAGGTACCTCCTCCAGCTACTGCGCTTGCTTCGCGACTGCCGCTCCCGCACTGCTCTCGGAGCGCTGAGGGGGTGGGGGAGTTGGGCTTCGCTGTCTACGTAGCATACCCTCGGGAAGGGGAGCATAAGGCCTCCCCGCGCCCCAACCGAGCCCTCGGCAAGGCGCGAGCTGTAGCTCAGCACGCTGCGCCTATGGGGGCGCCGAGAGTTCTTATATTACTTTTCGCCGTCCCCCTTATCCCTCAGCGCGCTGACTGATAGCCCTCAGCTCCGTTTCTTATATTACTTTTCCCGCTCCCCCTTAGCTTGCAGCTTCGTCCCTCTTGGGGCTCAGCTCGGCGCGAGGCCTCGCTGAGCGCGACCCCGAGAGGCTAGGGAGTAGGCTGCCCGCAGGCCCTCGATAGGCTCGGGTGCGGAGCATGGCCCGGGATTAGAGATATATTCTTACATTTGCAGTAGGAACAGGCGGGGGAGCGTCCCCCGCACCAACATTATTCAAAGCATCACAGATAGCTTATGAACCTTACACACATCGAACACCTCGGTATTGCTGTCAAGAGCATCGAGGCCTCCCTGCCCTACTACGAAGGTCTCCTAGGGCTGAAGTGCTATAACATTGAGGAAGTCGCTGACCAGAAGGTCAAGACGGCTTTCTTCAAGGTCGGTCAGACGAAGATCGAGCTCCTCGAGGCTACCTCGCCTGAGAGCACGATCGCTAAGTTCATCGAGAAGCGCGGCGAGGGGATCCACCATATCGCCTTCGCCGTGCCCAATACCGACGAGGCACTCCAGGAGCTGGGCGACAAGGGGGTACAGCTCATCGACAAGCAGTCGCGCAAGGGCGCTGAGGGGCTCAATATCGGCTTCCTTCACCCCAAGAGCACGCTGGGCGTCCTGACCGAGCTATGCGATAGCCGCGACGTCAAGTAAGCATCTGATGAGGATGGGATGATAGTAGTACCATACAGGCTACTGTCATCCCATCCTCGCTTGTGTCCCTCTCGCTGTCGGGGGCCTAGGCTGAGCGCCTAGAGGATCCGCGGCGGGACTTCCCATCAAACTACCTAGACAAGCAATAGTCTAAAAGCTAATCAATATGAGTGTTCAGTTAGAGAAAATCAAGGAGCTGATCCAGCTCCGTGCCCAGGCGCACCTCGGTGGCGGTCAGAAGCGAATCGACAGCCAGCATCAGAAGGGCAAGTTCACCGCACGTGAGCGTATCGCTATGCTCCTGGACGAAGGCAGCTTCGACGAGATCGATACCTTCGTCCTGCACCGCTCTACCAACTTCGGTATCGACAAGACGAAGTTCCTCGGCGACGGTGTCGTCACGGGCTCGGGTACGATCGATGGTCGTCTGGTCTATGTCTTCGCTCAGGACTTCACGGTCTTCGGCGGTGCCCTCTCTGAGATGCTCGCTTCCAAGATCTGTAAGGTCATGGAGCTGGCCATGCGCATGGGTGCCCCTGTCATCGGTCTGAATGACTCGGGTGGTGCTCGTATCCAGGAGGGGATCAACGCCCTGAGCGGCTACGGGAACATCTTCCAGAACAATATCCTGGCCTCGGGTGTCATCCCTCAGATCTCCGCTATCTTCGGTCCCTGTGCTGGGGGTGCCGTCTACTCGCCTGCTCTGACGGACTTCAACATCATGAGCAAGGGCACGAGCTACATGTTCCTCACCGGGCCTAAGGTCGTCAAGACCGTCACGGGCGAGGATGTGACGCAGGAGCAGCTCGGTGGTGCTAGTGTACACGCCTCCAAGAGTGGTGTCGCTCACTTCGCTGTCGACAACGAAGAGGAGGGGATCCGCCTCATCCGTCACCTGCTCTCCTTCATCCCTCAGAACAATATGGAGGAGGCTCCCTGCGTAGAGCCCACGGACGCTGTAGACCGCGTCGATGATGTCCTCAACACCATCATCCCCGACCAGCCCAACCGCGGCTACAACATGTATGACGTCATCGGCACGATCGTCGATAACGGTGAGTTCCTCGAGATCCACAAGGACTACGCCAAGAACATCATCATCGGCTTCGCTCGCTTCAACGGTCAGAGCGTCGGTATCGTAGCCAACCAGCCCATGGTCATGGCCGGCGCGCTGGACAGCAACGCATCGCGTAAGGCTGCCCGCTTCGTCCGCTTCTGTGACGCCTTCAACATCCCTCTGGTTACGCTCGTCGACGTCCCAGGCTTCCTCCCTGGTACGGGTCAGGAGTACAATGGGGTCATCGTCCACGGTGCTAAGCTGCTCTACGCCTACGGTGAGGCTACGGTGCCCAAGATCACCGTCACGCTGCGTAAGGCCTATGGTGGTGCCTACATCGTCATGAGCTCCAAGCACCTCCGCTCGGATGTCAACCTCGCTTGGCCCTCGGCTGAGATCGCTGTGATGGGCCCTGCAGGTGCTGTAGAGGTCATCTTCGCCAAGGAAGTAGCCGCCTCTGAGAACCCCGCCGAGGCTGCTGCACAGAAGGAAGAGGAATACCGCAAGGCCTTCGCCAACCCCTACAACGCTGCCTCCTACGGCTTCATGGATGATGTCATCGAGCCACGCAACACGCGCTTCCGCATTATCCGCGCCCTCGAGCAGCTGCGTACCAAGAAGCAGATCAATCCTGCCAAGAAGCACGACAACCTGCCTCTCTAGTCTAGCGCTGGAGACGCAGCCGTGTCCTCATTCAAGCTCTACCGCAGCATGAATACCCTACGCAGATACACACTGTCCGCTGGCCTGCTCCTCGGAGCAGCCGCCGCGGATAGCCTGTGGGCGGCCGAGACCGCCCCGCTCTCCGCGAAGGTGCAGACCCTGCAAGAGCAGGATCCTGCAGGGCTCATCATGACCCTCACGGCCGTCCTCGTCGTCTTCCTCGCCCTCACGATGCTCGTGCTGGTCTTCAAGTACCTAGGCCGCCTCTTCACCAGAGGCAAGGGTACAGCTCCCGTAGCGCAGGCTGCCGCTGGTAGCCCCGCCACTTCTGGAGCAGCGAAGCCCAGTCCAGAGGCTCTAGTGGCCATCTCGCTCGCCCTCCGCGCAGCGAGTGCGGTACCCTCGGGTGAGCTAGCTGCCGCCATAGCTATGGCACTGGCTAGCGAGCGCGAGTCCCAGCACGACCACGAGAGCTACGTCCTGACCATCCGCCGCCGACCTACGCAGTGGAATGCGCGCATCCAGGGGCTACAACGCTATAATCACTAATCGAAACCCCGCATTATGCAGCAGGAAAAGAATCTCTCCGAGGTCTTCGCCGCTATCTCCTATGCTCTGCATGAGGAGCTGGGTAAGCACAATCACGACCAAGAGTCCTACGTGCTGACCTACAAGCGTAGCAGCGTCCCCTCGGCCTGGAGCTCCAAGGCGCACACCATGCGTGTGCTGCCTACTCGATAGTACAGATATACCACACCAACAAATAACGCATCCTCATGAAAGAGTACAAGTATAAGATCAACGGCAACGACTACAGCGTAGCCATCATCGATATCGACGGTACGACCGCTGCTGTCGAAGTGAACGGGGTCTCCTACAAGGTAGACATCCTCGACGAGGGCTTCAGCGCCCCAGTGGCTCGCCCCGCAGCTAAGCCTGCCGCAGCACCCGCAGCCGCTCCGGCTGCTGCACCTGCTCCAGCTGCTGCCCCCGCGCCCCAGCCCATCGCTCCTGCCGCTGCTCCAGCACCCGCTGCTGAGCCTGCTGCACCTGCTGGTAAGGGTACGCCCGTACAGTCGCCCCTGCCTGGTGTCATCCTCGACATCAAGGTAGCTGTAGGTGACAGCGTCAAGGCAGGCCAGACCGTCGCTATCCTCGAGGCTATGAAGATGGAGAACAACATCAACGCTGAGTGCGATGGCGTCATCACGGCGATCAAGGTAGCCAAGGGGGACAACATCCTCGAAGGCTCGGACATCGTCATCATAGGCTAGTACTATGTCCTTCTGGGGCTTCTTAGTCGAGAATATGCAGACGTTCTATTCCTTCACGGGAATGGCGAATGCAACGATGGGCCACCTCATCATGATCTTGGTGGGGCTGCTCTTCATCTTCTTGGCGATTAAATACGAGTTCGAGCCCCTCCTGCTCATCCCCATTGGCTTCGGCATGCTCATCGGTAATATCCCGATGCAGCAGGGGATGCAGGTAGGTATCTACGAGGAAGGTTCGGTGCTGAATATCCTCTACCAGGGAGTACGACAGGGCTGGTATCCGCCCTTGATCTTCCTGGGGATCGGCGCCATGACCGACTTCACCGCGCTCATCTCGAACCCGAAGCTCATGCTCGTCGGGGCTGCTGCGCAGGCTGGTATCTTCGCCGCCTACATGACAGCTCTGGCACTGGGCTTTACTCCCCCAGAGGCTGGTGCTATAGGCATCATCGGCGGGGCTGATGGCCCTACGGCTATCTTCCTCTCCAACCGCCTAGCGCCCCACCTACTCGGCGCGATTGCTGTCTCGGCCTACTCCTACATGGCCCTCGTACCGGTGATCCAGCCCCCCTTCATGCGTCTACTGACGACCTCCAAGGAGCGCGTCATGCGTATGAAGCGCCCCCGCCAGGTCTCGCAGACGGAGAAGATCATCTTCCCCATCGCAGGACTGCTGCTCACCACGATGCTCGTCCCACCGGCGCTCCCTCTTCTAGGGATGCTCTTCTTCGGGAACCTGCTACGTGAGAGCGGCGTCACCAAGCGCCTGGCAGATACGGCTAAGGGGCCGCTCATCGACACCGTGACCATCCTCCTGGGGGTGACGGTCGGGGCCTCGACGCAGGCTACAGAGTTCCTCACGGGGAATTCGGTGCTGATCTTCGGACTCGGAGCCTTCTCCTTCGTCGTGGCCACCTGCTGCGGAGTCCTCTTTGTGAAGCTCTTCAACCTATTCCTCAAGCCAGAGAATAGGATCAACCCGCTTATCGGGAATGCCGGGGTCTCGGCAGTGCCCGACTCGGCGCGCATCTCGCAGACGCTGGGCCTCGAGTATGACCCGACCAACTACCTCCTCATGCACGCCATGGGGCCCAACGTAGCTGGGGTCATCGGTTCGGCCGTCGCCGCGGGTATCCTCTTGAGCTTCCTCAGCTAGACCCCAGAGATAGCATATCCTCGCCACCCCATAGGTGCACAGAGTGTCCGCCTCTCCCTTAGCCTCGGCTAGGGAGGGGCGGACGCTGTATTATAGGCTCAGCTGTAGCGCCCCTCTGTGCCCTCGCTTCGTCTGTGCCTAGCTATCCCTGAGGGAGCTAGCGGCTAGACTCCCCGCTGCTAAGCTCCTTGGGCGGGGGCGGGAAGGATGCAGCTCTTCTTTGCTTTAGTGCTAAGGAAGCTAGCGCCTTGCCCTTTCCCGAGGATCAGCCAGCGCTGAGGCTTCGGAGGCTAGGGCGGGCAGTCTCCGCGGGCGGGGAAAAGGCTTCGGCGTAAGCTCTCCGCCTTATCCCGCTTCTCCGAGGGATATCCCTCAGCCTCGTGACGGACGTCCCTCAGCGGGCTGACTGGTATCCCTCAGAGTGCCTCCGTCTATAGCCGCGCTTCGCTTGGGAGCCTAGGAGACTGGAGGAAGTGGACTTCTTCGTGATCCCGAGGGCAGAGGGCTGTGAGGCGTGGGCAAGGGATCAAGGCAACGCGACCAAGCGCTACGCTGCTTGTCCTGAGCCCTTCGGCAAAACAAAAGGCAAGGGAAAGGGGTTACTTATTCACCGCCCCAAGAACGGGACGCCTAAGAATTGGTATCGGTGCGGGCGCTGTCCGCACCACAGCATCACAAGGATATAAGGAATATGAAGTATCAGACGATTGCCCTGGCCGGGATCTTTGCGCTAGGGCTCAGCCTTGCCTCCTGCTCTGGCAGCAGCAAGGGTGAGGGAAGTGTAGCAGCTAGCGAAGCAGCTGCAGTCAGCGATGTAGCAGCGGAGTCTCTGGCGGTAGACTCTACGGCCTCGGCCCTTTCCTGGAAGGGCTTCAAGCCCGGCGGAGAGCACTACGGTAAGCTCCCCATCAGCGCGGGCCAGCTGGATATCAAGGATGATGTGCTGCATGGCGGCTACGTCACCATCAAGATGAACGGTATCATCGTCGAAGACCTCAAGGCCGAGGAAGGTGGCGACAAGCTGAAGGCACACCTCGAGGGTGAGGACTTCTTCGACGTGGCGAAGTACCCCGAGGCTAAGTTCGAGCTGACGAACGTCCCCGCCGAAGGGCTCAAGATCGCCGACATCAAGGAGCTCAAGGGTAACCTGACGCTCAAGGATGTGACGAAGAACATCACCATCCCCGTAGCCTCCATCCAGCGTGACGCCGCTACGGGCAAGTACAGCTTCACCAGCCAGACCTTCCGCATCAACCGCGCAGACTGGAACGTGAAGTACGGCTCCAAGAGCTTCTTCACTGGCCTCGGCGATAAGTTCATCAACGACGAGATTGAGCTGAGCTTCGTCCTCCAGACGCTCTAGCCCCTCCCTGCGGCTGCGACCGCACACTAAGGCAAATAGCCCCAGCACCGCGACTCGGTGCTGGGGCTATTTGCTTGAGCTGGCTTGGCTCCCTAGAGCTAGCGAAGTAGTGCCTTGGGCGCCTAGCTAGAGTGGATTAGCTGTGGAGGCTAGTCGAGGGGCTCCAGCCCCTTGGCGATCTCTTCGTCCTGAAGGGTGTAGTTCACCAGGTCGCCCGAGAGGTACTTGTCGTAGGCAGCCATGTCGATGAGCCCATGACTGGAGAGGTTGAAGAGGATGACCTTCGCCTCCCCCGTCTCGGTGCACTTCTTCGCCTCACGGATCGCCACCGCTATAGCATGGCAGCTCTCGGGGGCGGGAATAATGCCCTCGGTCTTGGCGAAGAGTATCCCCGCCTCGAAGCTCTCGATCTAGGGGATGTCCACCGCCTCGACATAGCCATCGCGCAGGAGCTGCGAGACGATGACGCCAGCACCGTGGTAGCGCAGTCCGCCCGCATGGATGTTGGCGGGCTTGAAGTCGTGTCCCAGCGTGTACATCGGTAGCAGCGGCGTGTAGCCCGCCTCGTCGCCGAAGTCGTAGGCGAACTTGCCCTTTGTCAGCTTGGGGCAGGAGGCGGGCTCGGCTGCGATGTAGCGGCGGCGCTGGCCTCCTCGGAGCTCGTGGCGGAGGAAAGGGAAGCAAAGGCCACCGAAGTTCGATCCGCCGCCGAAGCAGCCGATGAGGATATCGGGATCTTCGCCTGCGAGGGCCATCTGCTTCTCGGCCTCGAGCCCGATGACCGTCTGGTGGAGCGTCACGTGGTTGAGTACCGAGCCGAGCGTGTACTTGCAGTCGGGCGTCGTGCGTGCTAGCTCGATGGCCTCGGAGATCGCTGTCCCGAGCGAGCCCTGATGATGGGGCTGCGTGGTGAGGATGTCCTTGCCCGCGCGGGTAGACATGGAGGGCGAGGGCGTGACCTGGGCGCCGAAGGTCTGCATGATGCTGCGGCGGTAGGGCTTCTGCTCGTAGCTGATCTTGACCTGATAGACTGCGGCCTCCAGCCCGAAGACGCTCGCAGCGTAGGACAGCGCTGTCCCCCACTGCCCCGCACCCGTCTCGGTGGTGACGTTTTTGACGCCCTCCTGGCGGCAGTAGTAGGCCTGGGGCAGGGCGGAGTTCAGCTTGTGCGAGCCTACGGGGCTGACGCTCTCGTTCTTGAAGTAGATGTGCGCGGGCGTCCCGAGGGCCTCCTCTAGGGCGTAGGCACGCACAAGCGGGGTGCAGCGATAGTTCTTGTAGCGCTCGCGCACCTCCTCGGGGATGTCGATCCAGGCGTCGGTATCATTGCACTCCTGGCGGCAGAGCTCCTCGGCGAAGATGGAGTAGAGGTCCTCGGCCTTGAGGGGCTGCTTGGTGGCAGGGTGTAGGGGAGGCAGGGGCTTATTGGGGAGCTCCGCGAGGATGTTGTACTATTGGCGCGGCAGCTCGCTCTCGGGGAGGAGGTAGCGCTTGATGCGTTCGTTCGTCATAGGATACAGGGGATACTATAGTTGAATACGGTCCTCTGGTCTGGGAGGAGCCCCAAGGAACGAGAGGCGCGCTGTGCGGAGGAGGGGGCTCCTTAGCTGCTGGAGCGCTGAGGAGGATGCTTGAGGCCTAGGCGAGGGAGCGATGTGACGGCTGTCCTTGGCTAGCCTCAAGGGAGCGATACGACTTTTGCCGAGAAGTAAGGCTAGGCTCCGAGGCGCCCTGCGCTTACTTGTCGGCAAAAGGGAGAGGCGCGCCGTGTAGGTGATGCACGGCGCGCCTCCCTAGAGGTAAGAGATGTGGGGGAGGGCTAGCGCTGGTGCTTCTTGCCCTTGCGGATCCAGTCGAGGGAGACGCGGGTGAAGTAGATGTCGAAGCCGGGACGATCATTCTCCTCGCTGATGATCCCTAGTGTGCCGTCCTCGAGGATGACGACCTCGCTGTAGACGGCCTCACCGCGGCAGAGCTCGCGCGAGTAGCCCCAGGTCTTGCCTTCGTCCTCGCTGAGGAAGATACGCAGGTGGTCACGCGTGGGGCTGGTAGGTAAGGTGTGCAGCAGCAGGTGGCTGCCCTTGCTGGAGCCTACAGGAGCGTAGCGCGTGAGGGCGGCGTTACAGGAATTGCCCTTCAGCTCGGGCCAGGTGGCAGGTGCCGTCCAGGTGAGGCCGCCGTCGCGAGAGCGGACGAAGGTGCGCTCGTTGGCTCCGCCCGCGCGGTTGCGGCTCGAGACGAGGAGCGATCCGTCGGAGAGCTCGATGACCTTAGCCTCGTCGCCGTTGCTACGTACGATGGGTGAGCTATGCCAGCTCTTGCCCTGGTCGTCGGAGTAGACGAGCACGTTGTCCATCTGCCCACCCCAGTTAGCGCCCATGCGCATAGCGGCGACGAACATGATGCGGCCCTTGCTGGTGATGATCCCATTGCCCGAGCCGAAGAAGCCACCATAGGGGAAGCGGTCGGTGTAGACCTCGCTGGAGATCTCACGCACGGGCTCCCAGCTGCGGCCGCCGTCCGTGCTCTTGGTGGCGTACATCTGTAGGGGCTTGGAGGCCTGACTGGGGTAGTTCCACAGTCCCGAGCCGCTGACCATGACCATGTAGATATTCTTGCCATCGGTGGCCATAGCGGCGTCGCCGAAGCCCTGTTCGGGGCGTCCCTTAGCTACCGTCGTGGGGGCACTCCAGGTCTTGCCGCCGTCCTGGCTGTGCTTGACCTCGATGTCGATGTCCTCGGGCAGGTCGTACTCACTGTTCTTACGCTTGTCGATGCTCGCCACGAGGGTGCCGTCGTTGAGGCGGATGATGCCTGGGATACGGTAGTGAGCGGAGTGGTTCTCCCCTGGCGTCCAGATGAGGCTGCGCTGCAGGACGATGCCGTAGCTGTGCACTGCGGCCAGTGCCTCGGGGGCGAAGGGCTGCCGACCCGTGCCGAGGCTGATGGCGTGGAGCTTGACCTGCAGCTCGTTGCCCTCCTTCGCCTCGTCTGCGATGTCGGCTACGACCCAGAGCTTGGTGCCGCTGGTGAGCTGTGCGCCGCGGCCTACGGGCGTGAGGGAGACGAACTGATTATCCTTGACCGTCCCGACGGCAAGGAGCTGCCCCGGGCTGCGTGGGTCGAAGCGATCAAGATTATCTGTGGCGTAGAGCTTGAGCTGCTTGATGTCGCTGAGCGCTGTCGTCCCCGTGAGGTCGAGCTGCAGCTGGTGGAGCGGCTGGGGCTTCCTTAGGCCGAGGTTGAAGCTGAAGATAGGCTGATCCTTGCCGCGGCCTACGAGGGAGGCGTTATTCACGTACTCGCGGTAGCTGGCGACCTCAGGGTGCTGGGTCTTCGTGCCGAAGCCGATGAGCTCGGCCGTGTGGCGTCCTGTCGCGTCGGTGATCTGGCTGGCCCCTGCCTGATAGCCATCGAAGTCGAAGGCCGCTACCAGCCCTGGAGTGCGTGCGGCGATGCGCTCGGTGCGTCCGTCGCGCTTGATCTCCTCGGCGCTAAGGGCGCGCTTGTAGAAGCGGATGTTGTCGAGCTTGCCGCCGAAGAAGGCCGTCGCCTTGCCCGCAGCACGTCCCGCGCCCAGGAGCACGGGTAGGCCATTGGCGCTCGACCAGCCCTCTATGTCCTTGTCACTGCCCACGCGCTGCAGCTGCCCGTCTATGTAGAGCTGCATGCGCCTCTGGCTGCGGTCGACGACCCAGGCTACGTGGTGCCAGCTGCGGAGCTCGCGCCGCAGGAGCGCATCGCCTGCCCAGGCGTTGAGCGAGTGGGCGTAGCCGCCCGTCTGGTCGGGGGTGGAGACGCCGAAGAAGTCCTTGGCGACGTTCTTCAGACCTAGGAGTTCGTAGCCGCTCTTGTCGCCCTCCTTGAGCTGCGTGTCCCGTCGGGAGACGAGGCGCTGGCCTGAGGCGTAGGTGATGGTGCGGTCCCCCGATAGGTAGAGGCAGATCGTATAGCTGTCCGTAGGACTGATGTCGAAGTCGGCATGAGCGGGCACCGAGAGGTGGTCGCCGAAGCCATCCAGCTCGATATAGCTGCGGTGTGGAATCTGTGCGGCCACGGGGAAGGCGAGGGCACTCCCTAGGGCGAGGGTGATAAGCTGCTTGGTGTACTTCATCTGTCTATGGGTATAGTGGTGTTAGTGTTCTTTTCTCAGGAGAAGGACTCCAGCTCGAAGCGTAGGTCGTCGGCGAACTCGCGCTGTACGGCCGAGCTGCTCTCAGCCCATTGGGCGAGGGCCTCCGAGGCAAGGAGCTCCGTGCGGAGCGCCTCATCGCTGCGTCCCCAGCGCTTGAGCATCAGCAGGGCGGCACGCTGTAGCGGTGTGGGGTAGGGGAGCTCTTCGTCGGAGAGTAGCTCCAGCGTCTCCCGCAGCAGGAGGCGGCGCTGCGCCTCGGAGCTGATCGCGAAGCCACGGGTGAACTGCCGTGCAAGGATGGTGAAGCCCAGCGGCAGCAGGTCCTCCCAGCGCTGGGCGCGTGGCGTGAGGATCCAGTCCAGCGCCCAGTAGGGTGCCTCGGGATGGCGGTCGAAGAGGTGCTTAGCCAGGTAGTCGCGTAGCTCGGGATTGGCGAAGGTCGTCCGTCCCAGTGTGGAGGCCTCCTCGTAGCTAAGGGCCTCGACGGGGTAGATGAGCTGGCCGATGATCTTCAGCTCGCGTACGTCGCGGCTGAGGATATAGCGTGCTAGAGCGGCGTCCTGAGGTAGGCGGGCACTGAGGCGAAGGATATGATCGAGCGTGATGCCGAAGTTGATCCCGTAGTAGAGCCCCTTGCTGCGCATCGAGCTGGCGACCTGTCCGTCCATGGCGTGGCGCAGCTGTCCGCGTAGCTCCTTGGCTAGGGCGAGCGTGGCGTCAGAGGGCTCGGGCTGCTGCAGCTCGTAGGTGCCGACGGGGTCCTCGGTGAGGGTGCTGTACTCCTCCGAGTAGCGGAGCATCTGCTCGGCATAGCCCTCGTCGTAGTGCGCCAGGACGTCGCTGATACCGCCCTCGGCATCGTAGACGAGCTCGAGGCGGGGATTGACGAAGCCCTTGTAGGGGGCGATGTCGAGCTGGGCGTAGCGCTCGAGGATCTCGGCATGCATCGTGGGCTCGACCTCTACGGCATAGCGCTCCACGAGGGCACGGCCTGCGGGCTGGTCGCCCTCGCTCTTGATGCGCTGCACCTCAGCCAGCAGCTCGGCGATGATGGGCCTTAGGGCGGCATAGTCATGTATGCGGAGCTCGAGCCCCTCGAGGCTCAGGGCACCGATAGCCTCCCCACGCTCTAGGACGTAGCGGGCGATGAGGGCACGATTGCGCATGTGAGCCTCCTCGAGCTGATGCCCTGGGCGTATGCGCACCAGCTGCGTGATGAGTCCATTCAGTAGGTAGCGGTAGTAGCAAGCCTTGTAGGCCTCCCCGTCGGGCAGCAGGCCGAGCTCGATGAGGTGTTCGTCCGCCATGTAGTAGAGGGCGAAGAGATCGGCGCGTGCCTCCTCCAGCGTCGAGTGGTAGGCGCCGAGGGCCTCGGGGCTGACGCCCTCCAGTAGACGCCCTGAGCCGTGGCCGAGGCATTCGTGTAGGTCGGTGTGCAGCTGCTCTGTCGTGCCCTCGTAGCGCTTCAGCAGCGCCAGCGTCTCGGCGTCGTGGACGAAGGCCTCCGTCAGTCCGCTGTGCTCCGAGGCGATCTCGTAGGCGCTGTGGATGTTCTCTATGGTCACGGACTTGGAGCCGTATTCGGCGCGTATCCAGTCTGCATTGGGGAGGTTGATCCCTATGGGTGTGGCGGGGTAGGAGTCCCCTGCGAGCATAGCCACAGAGACGACGGTAGCGGAGACACCGCGGGGCGACTCCTTGCGGAAGCGTGGGTCGATGGGCGCATGGGCCTCGAACCATCCCGCCTCCTGGCAGATCTTCGCCGTGCGCTTGCTCGCCTCTTCGTGGCGTATATGCACGAGGCTCTCCCACATCCCCTTCATGCCGAGCGGATCGGTGTAGACCTCGGTGAAGCCGTTGATGAAGTCTACCTGGGGTGCCGTGTCGGCCACCCAGCTAATGCAGTAGTCATTGTAGGCGGAGAGCTCGCCCGTCTTGTAGTACTGCAGTAGATGCAGGATGCTCTGTCGCTGCTCCTCACTCTCGCAGTAGGCCAGCGCACTCTTCAGGTGCCCCGAGATGCACTCTAGGGCGCTGCCGTAGAGCCCGCCGACGCGGTAGACTTCCTCGTAGAGCCGGCCGTCCTCGGTACGGGAGAGGCGGCTATTGAGCCCGAGCGAAGGCGGTGCGGCGGCCTCGCGTTCGCTGAGCTCGGCATAGGCCTCCCGATAGAAGCGCTCGGCCTCGGACTGCTTGATGCCCGGGGCGTAGAAGTTCGCCGACGAGGCCGCCAGCAGATCCTCGGCACCGGTCTGTACGGTGCGCTTGGGGGCGATGGTGGGGTCGAAGATCAGCTCCAGCAGCTCCGTGAGCTCCTTGCCGCGGAAGCGCAGCAGCTGGCCCGTCTCCTCCTGCACCTCGTTGAGCGCCTCGGTGAGGAAGCTACGGCTGAAGTGCGGCTCGAACTTCTCCGAGCCGTAGTGATGATGTATGCCCGAGGAGAACCACAGACGGAAGAGGTATTCCTCTAGGCCGCGGAAGTCGGCCGTCGTGCGCTCGCCGCTGTAGTGGCGGTAGATACCCTCGAGGAGCGCGCGCAGGCGAAGGCTGTGCCGTCCATTCTGATCGAAGGCGATGTCTCGCCCCGCCAGAGCTGCCTGGCTGAGGTGATAGACGAAGAGCTTACGCTCCAGAGGCAGCGCCTCGAAGCCTGGGATCGTGTAGCGTAGGATCTCTATATCGGCGAAGCGTGTGACGCTCGCCCCATGTGCTGGATGATGCATTGTCTGTGCTGATGTTTGTAGTCTCCCAGCGCACTCGTCTGCGCAGGGATGAGGCCTGGCTGAGGGCCGCGTTACGCAAAGATAAGCCAATAAGCCGAGCCACGCCCTTAGGCCGCTGTCGCACCTCGCTCCCCGTCCCGACAGCTCCCTCGCGCGCGCCTTATATATAAGGTAGGGTAGCCCTATATATAAGGTAGGCCGAGCTTAGCTATCGGGGTGGGCGAGGCTCTATATAAGGTAGGGCGAGCTTTTCTCCTAAGCTGAGCGAGCGAAGTAATAATACTTTGCGCGCTTTCTTATAATACTTCTCCAGAATTCTTATATAAGTTCTCGAGAAAAGTAATATAATAATCCGAGGAAAGTTATATAATATTTTGGGAAAAGTTATATAATATTTGGCAGAAAGTAATATAATATTTCACAGAAAGTAATATAATATTTCACAGAAAGTAATATAATATTTCCCGAGAAGTTATATAATAAATCCCAAGCAATATTATTACTTTGCTCGGGAAGTCTATGATCTTCGCTCGCCGAGCCTATGATGTAGGCTCGCTGACTGCCTTATCAGGCTTCGTCACGAGCCTCTGTGCGGCGGGCTAAGCGGCTGAGGGAGATGAGCTAAGTCCCCCAGCGTAGGGCCTTCGGTCGAGGCGGATGGCGCGCCCCGCTTAGCCTAGGATGGCCGCAGCTGCGGGCGAGGAGTAGACGAGGGTAAAGGGTCGGTAGACGCCGTCTATTGGATTGACGGAGGTCTTTTCGTACCTTTATTGCTGCTACTAGTCACCCTTAGACCACTACTTGTCCGATGTTTAGACCCCACGAAGTGCAAGCACTCTGGCGCTGTAGCCGCCAGCTCCTCGGGCAGCTGCATGCTCAGCTGAGCCCCGAGCAAATACGTCGTGTCTACCTCTGGCTGCGCGCGGCGCAGGAGTCGGGCTGCTTCGAGTCCAGTGAAGAGGGGACGCACAGCATCCCAGGCCTCGTCCAGCACATGGAGGTGGCCCTGCTCGTCCTCGGAGAGCTGGGACTGGATCATCACTGCGCCCTGGCGGTGCTGCTCTATCGCCCCGTGCAGGGCGGTACCCTGAGTCTCGAGGAGCTGGGGCGCGAGCTGGGAGGCGAGGAGGTACGCCTCCTGCAGCTGCTGGCGCGCACCGCCGAGCTCTACACGCGGCGCGAGTCCATCAGCTCGGAGAACTTCCATCGCCTCTTGATCTCCATGGCCGAGGACATACGCGTCGTGCTGCTGATCATAGCCGATCGGCTGTATCTGCTCCGGCATGCCCGCTCGATGTTCCGCGAGGCCGACCAGCAGGAGCTGGCGCGTGAGACCTCCTTCCTCTACGCGCCGATCGCCCACCGCCTAGGGCTCTACACCATCAAGGGCGAGATGGAGGACCTTTGCCTCAAGTACCTTCAGCCCAAGACCTACGGCTTCATCACCCGCAAGCTTGGCGAGACCAAGCATGTCCGCGACGCCTATATCGCCTCCTTCATCGCCCCCGTGCGGGCGCAGCTGGAGCGCGAGCTCAGCGTGCCCTTCGAGATGAAGGGACGCGTCAAGAGCGTCAGCTCCATCAGCAACAAGCTGCGCAAGCAGAACTTCGAGGACATCTATGACCTCTTCGCCATACGCGTCATCCTCGACGTGCCGCCCGAGCGCGAGCGCAGTGCCTGCTGGCAGGTCTACTCTATCATCACCGACATGTACCGCCCCAATCCCGAGCGTCTCAAGGACTGGATCTCCATCCCCAAGAGCAACGGCTACGAGAGCCTGCACACGACGGTCATGGGCCCCGAGAACAAGTGGGTAGAGGTGCAGATACGTACGCGCCGCATGGATGCCATCGCCGAGCAGGGCGTGGCGGCACACTGGCGCTACAAGGGGATCAAGAGTGAGAGCGGTCTGGACGAATTCCTCGCCTCCGTCCGTGAGGCCCTCGAGGCCGTCAAGACCTCCGAGCACGAGGAGGAGAAGCGCCAGACGCTGGAGGCCTCACTGCTGACGCTCAAGGCGCAGGAGATCTATGTCTTCACCCCCATGGGCGAGATCCTCAAGCTCCCCTTAGGGGCGACCCTGCTGGACTTTGCCTTCGCCATCCACAGCCGTGTGGGCGCCAAGGCCATCTCGGGTAAGGTCAACGGTAAGAACGCCTCGCTACGCCATGTGCTGAACAATGGCGACAGCGTCGAGGTGCTGACCTCCCCGCAGCAGAGCCCCAAGCCCGGCTGGCTGTCCATCGTCGTCAGCCCTAAGGCCAAGGCGAAGATCCGCCAGCTGCTGCGCGCTGAGGAGGAGTCGGGTATCGCGCTGGCGAAGGAGATGATACGCCGCAGGATCAAGAACCGCAAGCTCCCCTTCGACGAAGCGGCCTTCATACGCATCACCCAGCGCAAGGGCTACAAGACGCTCTCCGACTTCTACCGCGACCTGACGCACGAGCGCATCGACACGGCGGAGATCCTTGGCCTCTACGAGCAGGAGCTGACGCAGGTCGCCCAGTTCGAGGCGAGCCCCACGGTCGGCGCTGCGCGCTCGGCCGAGGCCTTCGTCTACACGGAGCCACAGGAGGCCGACCAGCCTCTCTCGAGCAAGGAGATGCTGATCCTCGACCGCGGCCTCTCGGGTGTGGCCTACAGCCTGGCCCAGTGCTGCCACCCGCTCTTCGGGGACGAGGTCTTCGGCCTGGTGACCAGCCGTGGGATCAAGGTACACCGCACCAGCTGCCCCAACGCACCCGATATGTTCGCCCACTCGCCGCACAAGATCATCGCCGCGCGCTGGAATGGCGACGAGGGCCACAGCCAGCTGGCGAGCCTCGAGGTCATCGGGCGCGACGAGCTCGCGATAGCGACCAACATCACCTCGCTCATCCGCAAGGAGGCGGGGATCAAGCTCCGCAGCTACTCCATCCACTCAGAGGACGGCCTCTTCCACGGCACCTTCGTCCTCTACTACGAGCGCCGCGAGGCGCTCACGCTCCTCATCAAGAAGATACGATCGGCCTCGGGCGTCAAGCAGGTGCGCGAGGTCGGCCAGCAATAGGTAATAGGAATACATCCCCAAACGATACGACCCTACAACTATGGACATCACAGAACGCGAACTCAAGTACCTCGGCCTGCTCTCCAAGCAGTTCCCCAATGCCGCAGCGGCAGCCTCGGAGATCATGAACCTCCAGGCCATCCTCAACCTCCCTAAGGGGACGGAGCACTTCCTGGCCGACATCCACGGCGAGTACGAGGCCTTCATCCACGTGCTGAAGAATGCCTCGGGGACCATCCGCACCAAGGTAGAGAGCCTCTTCTCTGGCCAGATCCGCGAGCAGGAGCTCCGCCAGCTCTGCACCCTCATCTACTACCCCAAAGAGAGCCTCGAGCGACTAGCGCAGACGGGCCAGATCTCTAATGACTGGTACAAGGTCACGCTCAATCAGCTCATCAAGGTGCTGCAGCGCGTCAGCGAGAAGTACACCCGCAGTAAGGTGCGCAAGGCGCTGCCCCCGCAGTACAGCTACATCACACAGGAGCTGACGCACGAGGACAGCATGAACCCCAAGAAGTCTGCCTACGTCGGTGCCATCCTCGACTCCATCATCGAGACGGGGCAGGCCGATGACTTCATCACCGCTCTGTGCGAGACCATCCAGCGCCTGGCGATCGACCGGCTGCATATCGTGGGCGACGTCTTCGACCGAGGCCCAGGGGCTGATGTCATCATGGAGCGCCTCTTGACCTACCACAACCTCGACTTCCAGTGGGGCAATCACGATATGCTCTGGATGGGGGCTGCAGTGGGCAATGCCGCCAGCATGGCTAATGCTATACGTATCGCCCTGCGCTATGCCAACTCCGCCACCCTCGAGGGGGGCTATGGGATCAACATGCTCCCACTGGCACGTCTAGCGATGGAGGTCTACGGCAGCGATCCCTGCGAGGCCTTCAAGCCCAAGCTCGGCGATACGGATGAGAAGTACGACGACAAGAGCCTCGTGCTGATGGGGCAGATGCACAAGGCCATCGCCATCATCCAGTTCAAGCTCGAGCACCAGATCATCACCCGTCGTCCCGAGTACCACATGGAGGATCGCGACCTACTGCATCGCATCAACTTCGGCGAGGGGACGATCACGCTGCCCGACGGACAGACACACCCGCTCAAGGATACCCACTTCCCGACCGTGGACCCCAGCGACCCCTACCGCCTGACGGAGCAGGAGGCCGAGGTCGTAGAGCGTCTGCTGCACTCCTTCCGCCACAGTGACAAGCTGCGTGCGCACATCAACTTCCTCTACAAGAAGGGCAGCATGTACCTGACCTACAACCATAATCTCCTCTTCCACGCCTCCGTGCCGCTCAACAAGGACAAGAGCTTCCGCAAGGTACGCATCGGTAAGAAGCTCTATGCAGGGCGTGCGCTGATGGACCGCGTGGACGAGTTCGTCCGCCTGGCGCACTGGACCGCGCGCGATCAGGAGGAGCACGAGGAGGCCGTGGACTTCATGTGGTACCTATGGTGTGGCCCCGACTCGCCGCTCTTCGACAAGAGCGCGATGACGACCTTCGAGCGCTACTTCATCGCCGACAAGGCTACGCACCACGAGGAGAAGGGCTACTACTATGTCTACCGTACGGAGCAGGAGGTGTGCGAGCGCATCCTTGAGGAGTTCGGTCTGACGGGGCCCGACACGCACATCATCAATGGGCACGTGCCCGTCAAGGCCGTCAAGGGCGAGCACCCGCTGCAGGCTGGGGGCAAGCTGATGCTCATCGACGGAGGCTTCAGCCGTGCCTATCAGTCGAGCACGGGGATTGCGGGCTACACGCTGATTTTCAACTCGCAGGGACTGCACCTAGTCAAGCACGAGCCCTTCAGCTCGACCAAGGAGGCCATCGAGCATATGGCCGATATCAGCAGTACCTCCGTAGTCAGGGAGTACGCTACCGACCGTGTGCTGGTGCAGGCTACGGACCAGGGCGGCGTGCTCAAGGATCAGGTATCCGAGCTCAAGAAGCTGCT
Source organism: uncultured Porphyromonas sp. (assembly GCF_938046015.1). GTDB lineage: Bacteria > Bacteroidota > Bacteroidia > Bacteroidales > Porphyromonadaceae > Porphyromonas. The sequence continues at coordinate 67,484 of NZ_CALIXW010000045.1, forward strand.
CTACGCCTACCGCCACGGGCTCATCAAGGAGGTCGAGTAGTCCTCTGAGGTGTGCAGTGCTGAGATAGTTTACTATCTTTGCTGAAGCAAATCACATTACTAACATATCATCGCTAGAATAATATGAGCAAGATTGGTATTTTCTACGGCTCTTCTACGGGCTCGACGAGTGAGGTAGCACAGCGCCTCGGTAAGGCACTCGGTGCTGAAGCAAACATCTTTGACGTAGCGAGCGCAAGCGCTGCAGAGGCCGCTGCCTTCGACGTGCTCCTCCTCGGCTCCTCGACCTGGGGGATCGGTGACCTGCAGGACGACTGGGAGGATTTCCTCCCCAAGCTCGCTGAGCAGCCCCTCTCTGGGAAGAAGGTAGCCCTCTTCGGCTGTGGAGATGCCGACAGCTATCCCGACAGCTTCTGTGAGGCTCTGGCTAAGATCAAGGAAGGCCTCGCGGGCGCTGGCGTTACCTTCATCGGCGCGATCGCTCCCGAAGGCTACAGCTACGACGCTACGGCCTCCGAAGAGGATGGCAAGCTCATCGGGCTCTGCATCGACGAGGCGAATCAGTCCGACCTCACGGATGAGCGCATCGAGAAGTGGGTGGCTCTGATCCAGCCCGAGCTCTAGTCGCTAGAGATCCCAAGCACGACGAGCCCCAGCGCCCCCTCAATCGAGGAGCCGCTGGGGCTCGTTCTTTCTAGACCTTTGCCCTTGATCCTAGCTAGCCACTACTATGAGCTCCGTACGACTACGTCCTCTTGTGCCCGAGGATGCGCCTACCCTCGCAGCGCTGTGCGATAATCGCCGCATCTGGGATAACCTTAGGGACTTTATCCCCTCGCCCTATAGCCTCGAGGATGCCGAGGCCTTCATCGCGCTGTGCCAAGGCGAGTGCCCGCAGCTCAACTTTGCCATCGAGGCTGAGGGGCAGCTGGTCGGTGTCGTCGGCCTCGTCCCAGGGGTGGACATCCACCGCTGCTCGGCCGAGCTGGGCTACTGGATCGGTGAGCCCTACTGGGGACGAGGCTATGCAACCGAGGCGGCACGGCTGATGACGACCTACGGCTTCGAGCAGCTTGGGCTGGTACGCATCTTCGCGGGTGTCTTCGACTACAACAAAGCCTCGCAGCGCGTCCTCGAGAAGGCCGGCTATCGCCTCTGCTGCGTAATGGAGCGCGCCGTGATTAAGAACGGCCGTATCCTAGATGAATGGCACTACGCTCAGCTAGCGCCCGAGCCCTCAAGGGAAAGGGAGCACAGCTAGCACTAGCCCGCCGAGGCCAGCCCAGCCCAGACGGTGCCTCCTCCCAAGAAGCACGGCGCCGCCCACCTCATTAGACTGTAGCCCTAGCCCTCTACTAAGCACCCAGCCCCCGAGTCGCAGATCTGCGGCTCGGGGGCTGGGTCGTTTGAGAGGCTTCGGTGGCTCGGCTTAGTTGCCGTAGTACTTGGCCTTGAGCTCAGCGACCGTGGGATCGGTGATGTAGTCGTCGTAGTCCATGATCTTGTCGATGATCCCGCCAGGCGTCAGCTCGATGATACGATTGGCGACCGTCTGGATGAACTCATGGTCATGGCTGGTGAAGAGGACATTGCCCTTGAAGGCCTTGAGCGTGTTGTTGAAGGCCTGGATGGACTCGAGGTCGAGGTGGTTGGTAGGGCTGTCGAGGACGAGCGTATTGGCATTCTTGAGCATCATGCGCGAGATCATGCAGCGCATCTTCTCGCCCCCAGAGAGGACAGAGGCGCTCTTGAGGATCTCTTCGCCAGAGAAGAGCATACGCCCCAGGAAGCCCTTGAGATAAACCTCATTGGTGTCGGCGGCGAACTGTGAGAGCCACTCCACAAGGTTCATGTCCGTGTCGAAGAAGGCGGAGTTGTCCAGCGGCAGGTAGGCCATCGTGATCGTCTGCCCCCACTCGTAGCTGCCTTCGCTGGCCTTCTCCTCGTCGTTGATGATCTGGAAGAGCGCCGTCATAGCACGTGGGTCACGGCTGATGAAGACGATCTTGTCGTCCTTCTCTACGTTGAAGTTGAGGTCGCGGAAGAGGAGCGTGCCGTCGTCGGCGTAGGCCGTCAGACCCTTGACCTCAAGGATCTTGTTGCCTGGCTCACGCTCGGGGGTGAAGATGATCCCTGGGTAGCGGCGGCTGCTGGCCTTGATCTCCTCGACGTTGAGCTTCTCCAGCATCTTCTTGCGGCTGGTGGTCTGCTTGCTCTTGGCCACATTGGCGCTGAAGCGACGGATGAATTCCTCCAGCTCCTTGCGCTTCTCCTCTGCCTTCTTGTTCTGCTGCTGCTGCTGGCGCAGGGCGAGCTGGCTGGATTCGTACCAGAAGCTATAGTTACCAGCGAACTGCTGTACGCGGCCGAAGTCGATATCCACCGTGTGCGTGCAGACCGAGTCGAGGAAGTGACGGTCGTGGCTAACCACCAGCACCGTCTGCTCGTACTCCGAGAGGTAGTGCTCCAGCCAAGCTACGGTCTCGAGGTCGAGGTCATTGGTCGGTTCGTCGAGCAGGAGGTTGTCGGGCTTGCCGTAGAGGGCACGTGCCAGCAGCACGCGTACCTTCTCCTTACCGCTGAGCTCCTTCATCAGCTTGTAGTGGAGGTCCTCCTTGATGCCGAGGCCGCTCAGGAGCATGGCGGCATCGCTCTCGGCATTCCAGCCCTCCATCTCGGCGAACTTGTCCTCGAGCTCGGCCACGCGGTTGCCGTCCTCGTCGTTGAAGTCAGGCTTCGCATAGAGGGCGTTCTTCTCCTCCATGATGGCCCAGAGGACGCTGTGCCCCATCAGCACCGTATCCATGACGGTGTACTCGTCGAAGGCGTAGTGGTCCTGGCTCAGTACCGAGAGGCGCTCGCCGGGGCCGAGGGTGACGCTCCCGCGCGTAGGCTCGAGGGCGCCGCTGATGGTGCGTAGTAGGGTAGACTTACCGGCACCGTTGGCCCCGATGATGCCGTAGCAGTTGCCGGGGGTGAACTTGAGGTTGACGTCCTGGAAGAGGATGCGCTTCCCGAACTGCACAGAGAGATCGCTGACTGTGATCATAAGCTATAGGTAATAGGGGTGTCGAGTGAATGCTCGCCGCTGCGAAGGCTAGCGAGTAGACGAGACGAAGGTCTCTCTACAGAGCGTAGACCCTGTGGAGAGACCTTCGATGGGAGGGGCGTGGCCTTAGGCCTTGGCTCCGTTCACCAGAGCATTGAACTCCTCGGGAGTCACCGTCTTCTCCTCGACGCTGATCACGGACTTGGCGATCTCAGCGAGCTTGGAGTCGGCGACGCGGTCGATGAGGTTCTCCTTCGTGCGCTCGTCCTGCAGCATGTTCTTGGCGTAGCTAGCCAGCAGGTCATCGGGCACAGAGGTCATACCGTACATGGCGAACTGGTTCTTGGCTACGATCAGAGCCAGCTTCTCGAGGTCGGCATCCTCGATCTTGACGTTGTGCGCCTTCAGTAGGTCACCCTTGATGCGGTCGAAGGTGATGTCCTTCAGCACCTGGGGCATGTCGCGGTCGATGTCCTCTTCCTTAGCCTCCTTATTGTTGGCCAGGAAGATGCGCTTCAGCAGGGCCTCGTCGTACTTGACGTCACCAGCCTTGGCCAGCAGCAGCTCACGCAGGTCGCGGGCGAACTTGAAGTCGCTCTCGGTAGCGAACTGCTCGCCGAAGCTCTCACGGATGTTCTGGCGCAGCGCCTCCTCGGTGCGGATCTCGCTCTCCTGACCGAAGGCCTCGACGAAGAAGGCTTCGTTCATCTCAGCGGGCTGACGGCGGGAGATCTTGTTGATCTCGTAGCTGAATTCGACGCCCTCGAGTGCAGGCACGTCCTCACGCTTGATGTCGAGCAGCGAGGTGATCTCTGCGGGCTGGCCATCATAGAGGCTGTAGGGGACGAGCGTCAGGGTGTCACCGAGCTTAGCGCCGATGAGCTTAGCCTTCTGCTCCTCGTTGCGTGTGAAGCGGGGGAGGATGAGGGCCTTCTCTGCGACGATACCGCCTTCCTTGGGCGCACCGCCAGCGAGCTCGACCATACGGCCGTAGACGACATCGTTATCAGCGACCTCGTCGGCGTCGATCTGCGTGCCAGCGTTGTCGAGCATGTGCTTGATCTGCTCGTCCTCCATCTCCTTGGTAGCGGCGATGTTGTAGTAGGTCAGCTTGTCCTCCTTGCTCAGCTGGACGTCGATGCTGGGTGCCAGAGCTACGTCGTAGTCGAAGTCGAAGTCCTCCTGCGTAGCGAAGTCATAGTCTGCGACTACGGGCAGGGGCTGCCCGAGGATCTGGAGCTTCTGCTCGTCGATGTAGCCGAAGAGCTCCTTGACCACGTAGCGGTTGATCTCATCTACCTTGATGGATTCCCCGACCTGCTTCTTGATCAGGCCCAGAGGTGCGTGCCCCTTACGGAAGCCAGGCAGCGTAGCCTTCTTCTGATAGTTCTTGATTTCCTTCTCTACCTGTGCCTGGTAGTCTGCTCCCTTCACCGAGACGGTGATGACGGCAGCTACATCCGAAGTCTGCTTAATCGATACAGCCATTTCTTCTTGTTCTATATAATGTATTACTCTTGTCTTGGATACTACAGGCAGCCCTAGAGCTGCCCGCAACAATTAGCCACAAAAATAGGGAAAATCATACACTTAGGCAAGACTAGGCCGATTTAGGGAGGGGCTGAGGTCTAATCCCTATCCTGAGCTGCTGGGCCTGCCTCGAGCCCTCGCCGCACTACTGCCACTACCGCTGTGCTTCCTGCGGTGCTAGCCTTAGCCTAAGAGCCTATGGCTGGGGCTCTGCGCCGCCTAGCGAAGACTTGCCCGAGGTCTCCGAGCCGAGGGGCAAAGGTGTCCCAACACAGCGACAGCCTTGTCCCGCTTTCGAGAGGTATATCCATGGGGAGGCTGACTGCTATCCCTCACGCTCCTGACTGACGTCCCTCAGAGCGCTGACGGATATCCCTCACGCCCCTCCCCCTTAGCGCTGCCTCCAGCCTAAGCCGTTCCACTGCCTTGCGTCACTCCGCTATCAGCACAGGTGGGTGCTGCCCCAGCAAACTGGAGCACGCTGAGGGCAGTGGGGGGAACGTAAGGGAGGAAGGGGCTGCTCGCAGCGCTGGGACGAAGGGCGCAGGCGACGGCTCAGAGGGTCAGGCGTAGGGAGAGGACGAGCGAGCGGGGGCGCAGGTGATAGACGCTGCGGTATTCCTCGAGCTCCTCGAGACGGCGGGTGGAGTAGCTGCGGATGTCGCTGAGGTTGTCGCCGTCGAGGATGAGCTCTAGGCGCCGATTGGGCTTGTAGCTCAGGCTCGCCCCGAGGAAGAGGAAGTCCCGCTGCCCGAGGGCGAGGCTGCTATCGTGGCTGTGCCTCGCGTGGAGCTTGGCCTGCAGCCTCGTGGGTAGGAGGTCGAGGCTCAGCTGGAGGCGCTGCGTCAGGGCGCTACTCCAGAGGCGCTGCTCTACGAGCTCGGAGCTGAGCCTCTGCCAACGGGCGTCGTACTCGAGGCGGTAGCCGCTCGTGAGGTCGAGCCCGACGGAGCCCTGGAGCCCGTAGCCCAGGGCGCGGTAGTGGATGCGGACGCCCTGACGGAGGAGCTCCTGCTCGCTGCGGGAGAGCGTAGCCGAGAGGGCGAGCTGTGTCGTCTGCCAGTCGAGATCCTTGCGCCCGTAGGCTGTGAGCGTGTAGCGCTCGCTGTGGTGGGGGAGGTAGGCAGCCTCGAGGAGGCGCTGCCCCTCCTCGTCGAGCCGTGTGCCGTAGCTGATGTCGCTCCACGAGCGCCGCCAGCCCGCCTCGATGTGGGCAAAGATGCGGCTGAAGAGCTCCCGATAGGAGAGCCGAGCCTCGGCACTAGCGGCGTGGCTGTCGTGGAGCGTAGCGCGGTAGCGTGTGAGGCTGCGGTAGCTCTGCATGATGGTCGCCGTGAGTAGCTGGCGCCAGGGGGTCTCGCTGGCGCTGTAGCTGGCACTGGCCTGCAGGCTATAGCTGTCACTGGCCTTCCATGATAGGCTGAGGGAGGGCTGTAGGTGGAGCTTCAGCCGATGGGCATCACTGCGCTCGCCTGCTACAGGGGCATTGTCCAGCAGGGTGTAGCCGAGGGCTAGCGGGAGGCGGAGCGAGCCCTGGAGCGTCCCGTGGCTGTAGCGTAGGATGGGCCCCAGCGCAAGGCGGGTGTGCAGATGGCTTAGTTCGCCACGGCCTCCCCTCGGGACGTCGGGGTGGGTGAGGCTGGAGCTGAGCGTCGTGTAGCGGGCGTCGAGATGCGCTGTCGCCGAGAGCGTCCAGCGCTGCGTCTCGACCTTGCGCAGCAGCTCGAGCGTATTGGAGGAGGCGTAGGTGCTCAGGCTGAGGTCTTGGCGTGCTGCCTTGCTCCCCTCCAGCACTAGGGCCTGAGGGGCGGAGCTGAGGCTGTTGGTGGAGCTCCACTCGAAGCCTGCCCCGCTCGCCCCGCGGTGCACCCAGCGCGTGCGGCTATTCAGTCGGAGCGTGCGGTGGTGAAGGGCCTGCAGGCGCTCCCCGATCTCGGCCGTGCCTCCCGCAGCCTGGGGGAGCCTGCGGCTCACGGAGCTTAGCTCCCCGCGCCCTTCATTCCACTCCCCTGAGAGCATGAGCGTGCTGCTGACGAAGCTCTGCGCGCGGTTCTTCTCGTAGCTCAGCTGGAGCTCCGTGGCGTGAAGCTGCGTGCGGTCACTGATGTCCTCGGTGAGCTGCAGCCTCGTTCCCTCGGGCAGGAGGTAGGAGGTCTCGGCGAAGGAACTGCCGTGGGCAGACAGATGTCGGTAGTGGAGCTGGTAGCTGAGACTGGCGCTGTCGGCGAGTCTGGTGAGTGAGCTGAGGTGGGCGCCGTGGCGGTAGCCGAAGAGGCCATTGCCTACGGGTGGGCGGCCATGCGCCACGAGCTCCACCAGCTGTGTGGGCTCACTGACGAAGGCGCCATAGAGTACGGCTGCTGGATCGTGATCGCGTCCTAGATTGTCACTACTATAGCGGAGGAGCTGCTGCCGCCCCTTGCCGAAGTAGCTCGCCTGCAGGGTGGCGTCCCATAGCGGGCCAGGGGCATAGGCACCCGCCCCTAGGCGGAGGGCCTTCGACCATATGCCCTTGGCCTTGTCCTTGAGCCGTAGGTTGATGGCTGCCTGCTGCGAAGGGCGCTGATCCTGCAGGGCACGTACGGGCTCGTGATGCTCCAGCACCTGCACGGTGGCCACATCCTCGACCTTGATCCCCTCGGTGGCGAGATTGTAGCGCCCCCGCAGGAGGTCGAGGTTCTCGATATAGAAGCGGTTGATCGGGACGCCCTGGTACTTGATCACCTTGTTGTCCTCGATGGTGATGCCAGGTAGCCTACGCAGCACGTCCCCTATGGTGCGGTCCTGCTGCAGGGTGTAGGCCGAGACGAGGTAGTTCAGCGTGTCGCGCTGTGCCCAGAGCCGCTGTGCCTTGACCAGCACCTCCCGTAGCAGCCGCTCCTCGAGCTCTAGACTGAGGTCGAGCCTCTGGGTCTCGGCCTTGATCCGCCGCAGCTGGGGGCGGTAGCCGAGGCTCCGCACGCGCAGCAGCAGCTCGGGGAGTGCCGTCTCGAGCTGGAGCGTGTAGCGCCCCTGGCTGTCCGTGATGGCATAGGCCAGCATGCTGGAGTCGGAGGGCTGCAGGAGGGCGAGCACGGCCCCCGCCACGGGCTCCGTGCCCGAGCGCAGCTGACCGCTGAGGCTCAGCCGTCGTGGCTGGGGCTGACTCTGCGCCTGAGCTCGAGCGGGGGAGAGCCCCACTAGGAGCACGACGAGGAGTAAGAGGCGCCGTAGCATGCGCACTTAGTAGTCTAGGGGCTGGAACTTGGCGGGCTTCGTGTTGATCAGCACATCGCCGAGGATGATTGCGCCCTTCACGATCGTCATGCTACTGATCTCCTCGGGCTTGATATAGTAGTAGGGCTTGGTGAGGTAGTTGGGGTTGCCGAAGAGGCGGTTGCGTAGCGCGACGAACTTGCTCCGTGGGCACTTCACCGCCCCCTCGGGGACAGTGTAGCTGATGGCTTCCTTCACATCCTCTACCCCGAGGCATTCGAAGCGGTGGATACCGTCCTCCGAGACGGCGCGCAGGATCAGTCCGGGGAGTCCATGGAGGCGCCAGGGACCGAAGCGCGTGGGGAGGCTCTCGGCGAACCAAGCCGTCCACTTGCGCCCCGCGTACTCAGCCGTAGCCTTCTGACAGAGGTGCCCGCAGATCGAGTCGCGCTCGGCGAGCATCGTCCAGCGGAGCGGGCGCATCGCCTCATCGGTGAGGTAGCGGTAGGGTGGTACGGTCTCGAGGGAGGTCATGTGGCCTGTGGGGTAGTTCTGCCAGGTAGTGGGGACGTAGAGCAGCTGCTCGCTCTGATCCTTCTCCCCGTCGTGGCGCTTGCGCCCGAGGGTACATGCCTGGTCCTGGCCGATCTGCAGCGTGAGGCCGTAGCTGATGGTGAGCTCCTTCCCCTCGGCGTCGGTACTGCGGCAGCTGTAGTCGTAGTTCGCTACTAGGAGCGTGTGGGCGATGCTGTCCGTGCTCTGTGCCTGGGCGGTGAGCGTGCTGCCTCCGAGGAGTGTAAGGAGGGCAAGGCCTAGTGTCTTCATCTTCATTGCGGTGGTCTTGATAGAAGGGGTATTTCCTTAGCTCAAAGGTAGTAATTCATTCCCGATCTCGGTGCGGCGCTCGTGACGGGCGTAGCTGGGCGCGCTGAGGGATATCAGTCGATGAGCTGAGGGACGACCTTCAGCGCCTTGACTGACGACCCTCAGGGCGCTGACTGATATCCATAAGGAAGCCCAGCCCTATGCCTGACGATCCTCGGGCATAGGGCTGGGCTGCTGTCTTGGTCGCTGGGTGCGCTGCTCAGGGCGGGGAGGCGGCACTTGCCCCCTAGGTCTTAGTCAGCTGCGCCTACCTCAAGGGGGCGGACCGAGGAGAGGACCTCGGCGAAGCTCCCCGCGACCTTGAAGATCCCTTCCTCGAAGCCGTACTCGTGGTCTAGGTAGAAGACCTCCCCCGTGAGGCTACTCACGAAGAAGCCATTCCCGCAGCCATCGCCCGCGATCGGGATATATCCCTCGCAGTAGGTCTCGAAGCCCCCGAACTTCTGGTATTCGGCTAGGTAGCCCGGGAGCTCCTCTAGGGAGAGGAAGCGCTCGACCTCCATCCCGTACTCGGGCGCGCCCGCTCCTTCGGCCTCGGAGGAGGTGACGCTCGCCCCGCCTGGGAAGGAGCCTGCCCCCACCTCGGTATAGAAGTGGATGAGCGCCTCCTTGCCGGGGAAGTCGCCTGGGAATACGGCTTCGATGGCCTCACGGCTCGCTCGTGGCGCCTCCGCGACGTCCTCCGCCCCCTGGAATAGGGCGGGCTGATCAGCTTCTCTCCTTTCCATTAGAGCTCTTAGCGCTTGGCTCGAGGAGCGGCTGACTAGTAGTCTAGGTACTCGCCGAAGCCCTGCAGCATCTCCTTTAAGGTCTCAGGGTCAGCGCAGGCCTCCTTGAAGGACTCGGCGAAGCGCCTAAGGGCGGATTCGCTCGAGGAGTACATGCAGAACATGCTGCTCTCCGAATCAAACCCCACCTCATCCTCCAGCTCGACGCGTCCCGAGTGCAGGTGGTACTGGGCTAAGGCATCCCAGAAATAGCCGCCGTACTCAAGGTCTTCGTCCAGCTCTAGCTCGTCTGGGGATAGGGCGAGGAGGCTAAGGGCATCATCGTCCGTCACTAGGGTGAGACTCCAGCTATCGCTATGCTGAATGAGTCTGAAAGGACTTAATGTTTCTTCTTTCATAGGCCTGTTATCCTTCTTTTACGTCACTCTTGACTGCCATAAGTCGAGCGAATAGCGCATCCGCAGCCTCCTTGGTGCCAGTTCTATACTTTGCAGGGATCTTTTTCTCGTTCCGCTCCCACCAGGCATTCCACAGCTCCTGTACCTTCTTTCGCTTGAGCCTATATATGGATCCTGCGACGGTGTTGGGGTAGCGCTCACAGATCATCAGCAGGAGCTCTATGCATACCAATAGGCTTTGGCAGCCATCGTCATACTTTGGGTCCTCTAGATAGGTGGAGCACTCTTGGATCTCCTTTATAAGCCCGAGGAAGTACCTAAGCGGAACTAAATCGGCCTTGCTGTTATTCTCGGGGCGGTCCCCATATACTTTATGATCACTCATGTCTTAGGTGGATGTAGCTAGTATTTGTATCTTGCTTCGAGTACGTAGGCCCGAGGCTCCTCGATAAGGAGGATGCCCCTCTAGGGCTCTTGTCCTGCTGCTAAGGCAAAGGTAATTAATTTATAAGCGCAGGCGCGGCATGCACTGCCAAGGACCTCGGGGGGCTCGCTATAAGGCCGAGCAGGGTACGATGCCTGGAGCTCGCTTCGCCCTATAGATAGGCGCCAAACCAATAGGCGACCCTTTGCGGATCGATCCCATAGGCAGGCTCCCAGAAGTCCGCTGGGTAGGCCCAGTCGGTGTTGTGCGAGCGCCGAGGAGGGAAGATCATATCGCGGAAGGCTACGGAGGGTGCGGGATGCTGCGGCGTCCGTAGGATGCCACAGTAGCCGAAGGTCTCCAGTAGGTACTGGCACTGCTCTGCGTCCGCCTCGAAGGCAGGAATCTTTCTGAGCTTTGTCAGTACCTGGCGCTTCTTCCCATCCGCAGAGCTCAGCACCTCGAGGATCGCACGGAGGAGCTCGCTATCCTGAAGGGTCGGCTGCGGGGACTCTAGACTCAGAGTGTACTCCAGTATATAGCACAGTGCCGATAGATCATGTCGACAGAAGCCTCCACTCTCTAGGTAGAGCTTCTGCATTACCTCGGGCTCGAAGGCTTCTTCACTCCTGCGATTGCCACAGAGGACGCAAGGGCTGTACTCAGCATACTCCTCGCTTCGCCGCTCGGGAGGCTGCTCGACGAAGCTATGGTCCTCGAATAGGCAGGAGGAGGCATAGGCCGCGAGCCCTGCCCGCCAATCGAGGCGATGGCTGCTCAGGCTGGCTAAGAAGAGTCGAGCGACCTTATCCTTTGAGGTCTGAGCGAGGAGTCCGATCAAGGTCTGCACTAGTTCGTCGTGGCTCCTCCGTATGCTGTGATGCTGTCCTTGGCTTGTCATAGGTTCTTCTCTGTGTGGGGTGGCTTGTCTGCGAGCAGCTCCTCCAGGTGTGCTAAGCTGCGGAGCTGCTCGAGCACTTGGTGGCGCTGGACGAGTCCGCGATCACTGGGCTTGAAGTCAGGGTAGGCAGAGAGCAGCTGCTCGTAATCATCCAGCCGCCCTTGTAGCCAAAGGAGGATCAGGATCGTCGCTAGGGGATAGGTATAGGCGCTTGGCTTGGCGACTACCTGGCTTAGGACTACCTCCTCTTCTCGGAAGAGGGCGAGCGCGGGGTAGATGAAGTCCCTGACAAGTAGCGGGAGAAGTAACTTGGCAAGGCTGCGAGCATCCTCGCCTGGATACAGACAGACTATGCCGTAGTTCCTGAATGCTGCCCTTCGGGTGAGGTTGGAGGAGTGTTCGGTATAGACACTCTGCAGTCTATTTCCTTCGCCGAGTACGGACCGCAAGAGCCTGCTGAGCCGTCCCTGTGTGACGCTGATGTGGAAGGTGAAGGCTAAGGTCGCCCCCACAGGGGCGTGCGTCCCAGTCAGGAAGCGCATCCGTAAGACTTCTAGCGCGTCCTTCTGCAGCCTAAAGCTCACCTCATTACGCCCAGGCTGCGTGGTGATCTTGACCTTAAGCTCTGCCTCTATGAGTTCCGTGAGCTGCTCGATGAGGAGCGTCTTTGGACGTCGTTTATCGCCCTTCATTAGGTGCTGTCCTTGGCTTATCATAGGCTTTGCTCTGTGTGGTGAGGCCTGTCTGCGAGCAGCTCCTCGGCGGCGAGCAGGTAGATGCGCTCGGTCTCCACTCCGCCTTGTCTTGTCCTCGTCCTGTAGATCTGCTGCTCCCGCCTCGCGAGGTAGGGGGCATAGATGCGCCCAAAGGTATGCTGCGCCTCCAGCCCGAGGCGCTCGGCAGTGGCTAGGTAGCTGACCGTAGGGAGCGTGCTGAAGAAGAGCCGCGGTACGCAGAAGCCCACCTCCTCCCATTCCTCCTCGAGGTCTACGAAGGTCAGGCAGCTGAAGAGGCTACCGTAGACGGGCGGTGGGAGCAGTCGTCGGAAGTAAACTCGGCTGTCGCGCAGTAAGCCCTCGGCGAGGGAGAGCAGGTAGCGTGATAGCTCCTCGCCGTCGAAGTAGTCCCTAAGGAAGTCCACGCTGCTGTACCTAGTGATAAGTGGCAGCTCCTCGAAGCGCCCGTCGGCGAAGCTGAGGCCTGCTATCGTGTCGAAGAGCTGGGGCATCAATAGCCGCCGATATACCTCGGCGGTGATGAATGTCTGCTGTGCTTGCTGCGTCATGTGCTCCTTGAGTGGCTGGGCCGAGGCTTGGCTGGGTCCTGAGCCTTGGGTCCTTGCATTCCTTTCCTTTACTCGTACACCTTGCTACGGAGGTGGTGGCACTTCGTCGAGAGGCACCCCGCTCCGAGTACGAATTTAGGGAGAATTCACCACGCGCCCAGCAGGGACTTAGCTTGGCCTCGTAGCTCTGCCTTTGAGCCTTAGTCTAGAAGGCCGCTCGGGCTACTTCGGGAAAGGTGATGGGAAGGGCCTTGCACCTCCTCCAGAGACGGGTAAGCTAGCTGTCCAAAGGCTTCTTAAAATTTGTCCGTAAATAGACTTTGGTGCACTCGAAGTAGTACGTGATCGTAATGAATGAAAAGTTGTTTATATTTGCAGTAGAACTATCACTTAGACCATACTGGGTAATGAACAGATTCCTACAACGTTTACCGCGCTTGGGCCGCCGTATGAAGGTCGCCCTGCTGCTTGTGGGCGGGGTGGTGGTAGGCTTGGTCGGTCTCTTCCTCTACTTGCTTAGGTTCCACACCTACCTAGGAGACGACCCTTCCGCCTGTGTCAACTGCCACATCATGACCCCCTACTACGCTACGTGGATGCATGGAGCTCATGCCCGCAATACCACGTGTAACGACTGTCACGTACCGCACGACAATGTATTCCGTAAGTACTACTTCAAGGGTAAGGACGGGATGAACCATGTGTACAAGTTTGTCACTCGACAGGAGCGACAGGCGATCCGCGCCATCGATGAGAGCGCAGAGGTCATCATGGAGAACTGCGTACGCTGCCACGCTACCCTCAACACTGAATTGGTCAACACCGGTCGCATCACCTACATGGATGCCAAGTGCGGCGCCGGTCAAGCTTGCTGGGACTGTCACCGAGACGTCGCTCACGGCAAGATGAATTCCCTTTCGTCCACTCCAGGAGCTCAGGTGCCGCTGCCCAAGACGCCGGTACCTGACTGGCTGCAGAAGATGGTGAACTAAGCGCCCTTACTGCATAAGAACAACACTCAGTATAAACAATAAAGACACGCAAGATCATGGCACAACAACTAAAGCGTTGGCAGGGATGGCTCCTATTCGGAGGCTCAATGGTCCTAGTCTTCATCCTTGGCCTCGTCGTCTCCTCGCTTCTGGAGCGTCGCGCTGAGGTGGTGAGCATCTACAACAATCGCAAGCACCTCTTCACGGACTCGATCGTCTCGCAGAACGAAAAGTTCGCCGAAGACTTCCCACGCGAATATCAGTCCTGGGCGAGGACCGCTGACACGACCTACCAGGGTGAGTTCAATGGCTCTCAGCGCGCCGATGTGCTCGCCGCTCGCCCCGAGATGGTCGTCCTCTGGGCTGGCTATTCCTTCGCTATGGAGTACAACACGCCCCGCGGTCACAAGCACGCTATCGAGGATATGACCGAGATCCTACGTACGGGCTCCCCAGGGGTGGATGGTAATAAGGATATCCAGCCTGGTACCTGCTGGACCTGTAAGAGTCCCGACGTCCCCCGTATGATGCGCGAGAAGGGTATCGCTGAGTTCTACAAGGCCCCCTGGAGTCAGTGGGGTAATGAGATCGTCAATACCATCGGCTGCTCGGACTGTCATGATGCCCGCACGATGAATCTCAAGCCCGCTCGCCCCGCTATCTACGAGGCCTTCCAGCGCCGCGGGGAGGATCTCTCCAAGCAGTCCCACCAGGATATGCGCTCACTGGTCTGCGCGCAGTGCCACACCGAGTACTACTTCAAGGGCGATGGCAAGTACCTCACCTTCCCCCAGGACAAGGGCTTCACGGTAGAGGATATAGAGAAGTACTACGACGAGATGAACTACTCCGACTACACGCACAAGCTCTCCCGTGCCCCTATCCTCAAAGCCCAGCACCCCGACTACGAGCTCTGGCGCATGGGTATTCATGGACAGCGTGGCGTCTCCTGTGCTGACTGCCATATGCCCTACGTGAGCGAGGGCGGCGTCAAGTACACCGACCACCAGATCGTCAGTCCTCTGGCCCGTATCGACAAGACCTGTCAGACCTGCCACCGTGAGGATGAAGAGACCCTCCGACGGAACGTGTATGATCGTCAGCGCATGGCCAACGACGTACGCAACCGCGTAGAGAAGGAGCTGGCGAAGGCGCACATCGAGGCTAAGTACGCTTGGGACAAGGGCGCTACCGAGCCTGAGATGAAGGATGCCCTGCAGGCTATCCGCAAGAGCCAGTGGCGCTGGGACTTCGCTGTCGCTAGCCACGGAGCTTCCTTCCACGCACCGCAGGAGGTGACGCGCATCCTAGGGCAGAGCCTCGGCTATGCACAGGAGGCACGACTGGCCATCGCTAAGGTACTGGCCAAGCACGGCTTCGCTGGCGACGTCCCTATGCCCGATATCTCGAGTAAGGAAAAGGCCTGGGCCTACATTGGCCTCGACGGCAAGAAGCTGCAGGCTGACAAGGCTGAGTTCCTCAAGACGGTAGTCCCCAAGTGGGTCCAGTCGGCTAAGCAGCAAGGCAAGCTCATCGAGCTCTAGACCTAGCCGCCCTCGGCTAGAGTCGCATCCCATATCCCTCTTCGACGCGGCGACAGACCTCATCGTCTGCCGCCGCGCTTCCTCTCTCTCCAACCTCTCTCCCCACGCTCCTATGTTCAATAGACTCTGGAAAATGAAGGAAGGCTTTGTCACCGGTGCAGGGCTGATCCTCGTGGGGCTGGCGCTACAGTACAGCGTCGGCCCGATCGACTGGTCAGCCTTTGCCTTCCCGATCAATGCCATCTGCCTCGTCCTCTACCTCGCCTTCCTAGCCCTCATCTATGCGCTGCGGCATCGCGTACGGCTCTTCTCCTTCTTCTTCACGACGGAGGCTGCCGTCCCGACGCTCATCTATGCGGCGCTGCTCACCGTGGCGATGGGGCTCACCCGACAGGTAGCGCCTCACGAGCGAGCCATCGATCCCATCGGGCTGACGCGTATGCTGTCCTTCTGGCCCTTTGTGCTCATCTACGGCCGCCTCACGGGCATCGTAGGCCTCATCGCGATACGGCAGATCCTTCACTTCCGTCTCAGGGAGCTTCCCTCCCTACTGTCGCACCTCGGCGTCTTCATCGCTATCGTCGCTGCGACCCTCGGGAGTGCCGACATGGAGCGCGTCAAGCTGACGGCTAGCATGGATATGCCCGAGTGGCGTGCCACACACGAGCAGGGCTTCCTCGAGCTGCCGCTGGCGATCCAGCTGGAGAAGTTCACCATCGACGAGTACCCGCCCAAGCTCCTCATCATCAATAGTAAGACGGGGAAGTCCATCCCCGCAAAGAACCCCGAGATCGTCCTTGTCGATAAGCATTTCCGCGAGGGCAAGCTACTGAAGTGGCGCATCCGCGTGCGTCAGAACCTTCCGCTCGCGGCGCCCGTCGTCACCTCCGACACCGTCAGGTACGTCGGCTGGGGCTCGTCTGGAGCCGTCACGGCGCTTCTGGTAGAGGCGCAGCCCATGGAGGGCGATCGCGCTGTGGGCAAGCCTCTAGTAGGCTGGGTCACCTGCGGCAGCTACCTCTTCCCCTTCCAGGAGCTCAAGCTGACCAAGGACCTGAGCCTCGTCATGGCACGCCGCGAGCCCGAGCGCTACGCCTCCCGCATCCATGTCTATACGAGGTCGCAGAAGAATATCGTCGCTACCGTCGAGGTCAATAAGCCCGTCTCCATCGACGGCTGGCGTATCTATCAGCTCAGCTACGATGAGTCGATGGGCCGATGGAGTGAGACCAGTACCTTCGAGCTCGTCAAGGACCCCTGGCTGCCTGCCGTCTACGTAGGGATCTACCTGCTGCTAGCGGGTGCTGTGCTCACCTTCATCTTCTCGCAGAAACGGCGCTAGTGCTCCCTCGCTGAGCGAAGGGCTGCCCCGCACGCTGCAGGCCTAGGACGGCCTCAAGCGTGTGCCGCTGCGCCCTATGCCTCGATCGCTTCTCCTCTTCACCTCATTCAATACGATCTCCATGACTTGGGATTCCTTCATATACTTCGCCATCCCTGCCCTCCTGCTGTGGGCGGGCGGTGCTTGGACGGCTTGGAACAAGCGTCCCCTTCCTACCTACCTTCTTACCTTCGCTGGGCTAGCTGTCTACTTCGCCTTTATCCTCGGGCTGTGGCTCTCGCTGGAGCGTCCGCCGCTGCGCACGATGGGGGAGACGCGTCTGTGGTACGCCTTCTTCCTCCCCACGGCGGGGCTCATCGTGTATTCCCGTTGGCGCTACCCCTGGATCCTAGCCTTCAGCACGATCCTCGCTGGGGTCTTCACGACGATCAACCTCGTGAATCCCGATATCCACAACAAGACGCTGATGCCTGCGCTGCAGAGCCCGTGGTTCGCCCCGCACGTCATCGTCTATATGTTCGCCTACGCCGTGCTCGGTGCTGCGGCGCTGATGGCGGCGTATCTGCTGTGGTTCAAGAAGAAGTCCATCACCGAGCATGAACTCGATATCTGCGACAACCTCGTGCAGGTGGGCTGGGCCTTCATGACCGTCGGGATCCTCTTCGGTGCGCTGTGGGCCAAGGAAGCCTGGGGGCACTACTGGGCTTGGGACCCCAAGGAGACTTGGGCGGCCGCCACGTGGTTTGCCTACCTGGCCTACATCCATCTACGCTTGAGAGCCGACCGCTACCATCGTGCCGCGCTTTGGGGGCTCGTTATCTCCTTCGTCCTCCTGCAGATGTGCTGGTGGGGTATCAATTATCTGCCCTCTGCCCAAGGCGTGAGCGTCCACACCTATAGCCTGGGCTAAGTTCGGCTAAGTCTCGCTTCGCGCGGCTCTCCCTCCGGAGCCCGCTTCGCGTACCAAGACAGCGTCCCCATCCTCTGCTACGGCAGAAGATGGGGACGCTTCGTATAGGTATCCTGCTCCTTCGCGAGGCTCCCGCCTCCGTCCTGCAGTGCCCAGCCAAGTCGCCACCGCCTAGGCTTCGCGAGCCGATGTAGAAGGGTAGCCTCGACCCAAGCTATACCTTCCACGACCGAAGGCTATACGTCTCGCGGTCGAAACGTATACGTTTCACGACCGCAAGGTATAGCTCTTGCTTGCTCTAGCTATTGGCCTCAGCTCCCTGACCTTCCTTACGCGACCAGCTTGGGGCAAGCGCTCAGGTTGACGAAGCCGCTCCTTCCCTTCCTCCGCCTTTGACCTCAGCGAAAACGCTAGCGAGCCCAAGCGCAGCGCAGGTATAGGCGAAGGCCTTCTGAGGGATATCAGTCACGGCGCTGAGGGACGTCCGTCGCGGCCGCGACTGATAGCAGTCAGCACCCCTGACTGATATCCCTCAGCTTCGCCCCTGCTCTCCGTTTGCTCGTCTCCATGCCTCGGTCCGCACGCTACTTGTATAGGTGCGACCTCGAGAGGGACGGCTACGACCCAGCTCAAGTCCGTGGCTCTAGGAGCTGAAAGGATGTCCTTCTCCTCGGCAAAGACGGCCCCGATAAGTCCTCGCTACAGCCGCTTGAGCTGGGGGAGAGGCCGCCTAGCGCATACCTATATATAGGGGCTGTATCTCGAGAATGAGTATCTTTGTCCCTGCAATGTTACTCCTAGACCTACTCTTTACGTTCCTCAAAGGGATACTTATCGGGGTCTTGGTCTCCGCACCCATGGGACCGACAGGCCTCCTCTGCCTACGTGAGACTTCACGAGGCGGGCGGCGCGAGGGTATGCTCGTCGGCCTAGGAGCTACCCTGAGTGATCTGCTGTATGGCCTCATCGCTTACCTCGGGGTCGGCTTCATCCTCAATCTGCTGGATCGCTACAGCAGCGAGCTGCGTCTCGGGGGGAGTGTCTTCATCCTAGCCTTCTGCTTCTTCCTGCTGAGGCGTCGTATGCCGGCGGGGGAGGAGGATGAGCCCGTCGAGAGCCACCCACTCAAGTCCACCTACAGCGTGAAGAAGGTCTCCGGAGCCTTCTTCCTGACCCTCTCCAATCCCTTCATCATCCTACTCTTCCTGCCGCTGTATGCGCGTCTAGAGTTCGTGCGCGTCGTCAAGCTCCAGTTCGTGGAGTTCTTCGTCGCGATGTCGGGCATAGGGCTTGGGTGCCTCCTGTGGTGGATCACGCTGACCTACATCGTGCGCAAGGTGTCCAATCGCTTCGGCTCGCATCGCCTGGAGTGGATCAATCGCATCGTCGCCCTCGTGCTCATCGTCATCGCCCTGCTGGGTATATACTCCGTCTTCCACGAATAGCTGGGGGCTATCTCTACTGGGGCGCCACGCGTGCCGCCTCGGTCAGGACAGCCCCAGCGAGTGCTCACCAATACATTATACTACTTATGGCTTCAGCTAGACTTCCCCGCCTCGAGCGAGGCTCCCTCAGTCTACAGGAATTCACGCCTCTCCTGCAGGAGCAGGGTCAGCTCCTCTACATCGATACGCTGAACTGGCGTCAGGACTTCCCCCATCGCCCTCTCGTGGCTGCCTACCTGGCCTACGACGCCGAGGCGCTCTACATCAATTACCGCGTCTCGGGCGAGGATCTACGCACGCTTTCCCCAGGGGATGGCAACTACGTGCACGAGGATAGCTGCGTCGAGTTCTTCATGCAGCGCGAGCGCGGCACGGCCTACATCAACTTTGAGTTCAACGCGGCAGGCGTCTGCTACGCGGCACACCATGCCAGCCCCTCCGAGGCGGTACTGCTGAGCGCCGAGGAGTTCGCCAGC
Organism: uncultured Porphyromonas sp.; assembly: GCF_938046015.1. Classification (GTDB taxonomy): domain Bacteria; phylum Bacteroidota; class Bacteroidia; order Bacteroidales; family Porphyromonadaceae; genus Porphyromonas. The sequence continues at coordinate 86,588 of NZ_CALIXW010000045.1, forward strand.
ATCGAGCGCTGGGGTGACCATCAGGGGCAGCATGGCCTCGAGCGTACGGGTCCCGCAGCCTGGCAGCTGACGGTGGCTATCCCCTGGACGACGATGGGCTATGCTGCAGGACAGCTGCCCCGCGAGTTCTATGCCAATCTCTACAAGTGTGGGGACAAGACGGCCCACCCACACTTCCTCAGCTGGGCTCCGATCCAGGAGGTGGAGCCTGCCTTCCATCGCCCCCAGTTCTTCGGTACCTTCGTGCTGGACTAGGCTAGGGATAGCCTGGAGCCAGCCCTCTCGCCAAGCGCATTGACCCAGATGAAGCGACCCATCCTACTCCTCCTCGGCCTGCTGTCCCTCCTCGGGGGGCAGCGGGCTGAGGCTCAGCAGCCCGACAGCACCGAGCGGCAGCGCCTCGAGCAGCTGCGGCTACAGCTGCTGGCGCCCCGTGTCAAGCCTCAGGGGCTCGACCCCGACCTCGACCGTCTCTTCCGCTACGAGCCGCCCTATCCCTTCAACGATACGCAGGGCTATCACTTCCTCGCCGCCTATGCAGCGGGGCAGATGCGTAGCCGCCAGTCCGAGACAGGGGGCAGCGGGCATACCTTCCGCAGGATCATAGAGCTCGCGGTGGGGCGCAACTTCGACTTCGGGCGCTGGACGCTGGGTATCGATGGGCTGGCGAACCTTGTCCCCGACCGCAATAGCATCGACGGGCAGTGGCTGGGCTATGAGGTCCAGCTGGTGCGCCACCTCGCTCCAGGGCGTAGCGTAGCGCTGCGCAGCTCGAATAACTACACGCTGCGGAGCCGCCATTGGTTCAGCGAGAACCATCTCTTGCTCTACTACGCGCCGCAGCGCTCGGGGCTCCTCGTCCTCTCTGGGGGGCGTACCTCGCGGGGCACCTATCACCTCACACCCGAGGAGATCTACCGCGGCTATTACCCCTCACTGCAGCTGGGCAATGGCCCGATGCGCGCCTACAGCAAGGACTTCGTCTCGCTACGCAATGGCCTCGGCTTCCTCCGAGGGCAGCTGCACCTCACCACGGCGCTGAGCTGGGAGGATCGACGCCCGCAGGTGGAGCTGCCGCTACAGCACCATCGCCGCTTTGGGCTCAGCACGCAGCTGCTCCTAGCCCCACAGGCGCTCAATCGCACCGTAGCGGGCGAACTCCTCCCCATAGGCTACCGACGTGAGCTTGGGCTAAGCTACGAGCAGGCTACGGGCCTCGGCGCGCTGGATCGCAGCGCTGTGCCTTACCTCCGCTATCAGCAGCTCGAGCTCTTCGCTCGCGGGAGCTTCGCCCTCGGCCGGGGCCAGCTGGACTTCACCGCGCTGGTGGGGAAGCGCTGGGATGAGGAGCTCCTGGACAGTGGTGAGGCACGCTACTTCGAGCAGCTCAGTGACCTGGGGCGTGTACCCTTCCGCTACGCTTGGGCGACGCTGCCTATAGACTTCACGGGCGGCGAGGCCTGGGCGAGCCAGAGCGTCAACTACCTCGGGCGTGACTTCTTCCTGACGCGTAGCCGCGGTCTGGGGGAGGTGCTACGTCTGGACGAGGCCTTCCACTTCAAGGCCGTAGAGACGCGTGACGGCCGTAGCTACCTCGAGGGAGGCTATTCCCTCGGCTGGGGGGATATGGCGCGCCTCGGGCTCTTCGTCGGGCACGAGCTGCAGCGGAGCAAGACGCGCCTAGCCCTGCGCCTCAGCCTCCCCATCTTCTGCCTCAGCTCCAGCTGGAGCGAGCGCCGCTAGCCTCGTGGACCTCACGGCGCTACTCATTACTTCATAGCTCATCTCCTTGGCATCAGCTACTCTTGCTCGGGCTAGCCGAAGGCTGGCCTTAGCCGACCTATTGCGCATCGGTACCCCCATCATCCTAGGGCAGATCGGCCTTATCCTGGTCAGCCTCGCCGACAACATCATGGTGGGGAAGTACCATACCGATGCGCTGGCCTCGGCCTCCTTTGTCAACAATATCTTCTCCGTCTTCTTTGTCCTCGGCCTGGGCTTCAGCTACGGGCTGACGCCGCTCGTCTCGCAGGCGCATGCTCGGCAGCAGTCGAGCCGCCTGGGGCGTCTGCTGCGCCATAGCCTGCTGCTCAACCTCGCTGTCGGACTGCTGCTCTCGCTGCTGCTGGTCGGGGTCTACGCCTTCCTCCCGATCTTCGACCTGCCCGAGCGCCTGCTGCCCGAGGTGCGCTCCTATTACCTGCTGCAGCTGGCGAGCTTCATGGTCTTCATGGCTACGGGGGCGCTGAAGCAGTTCTTCGACGGGATAGGGCGCACCATCGTGCCTATGTGGGCGATCCTACTGTCGAATGTCCTGAACGTCCTCGGCAACTATCTGCTGATCTTCGGCGCGCTGGGCTGCCCCGAGCTGGGCCTCTTCGGCGCGGGGCTCTCGACGCTCTTCGCCCGTATCTTCGCCCTTGGGGTGCTGCTCGTGGCGCTTCGCTATAGTCGTACGCTAGGCGTGACCTATCGCTACGTGCGTGAGCTGAGGCTGCACGCGGCCTTCCTGCGTCGCCTCTTCCGCCTAGGCTTCCCCATAGGCGTGCAGATGGGCGTGGAGGCCGCCGCCTGGACGGTGGCCATCCTGCTGGTCACGCCCCTCGGGGTGAACGCACTGGCGGTGCATCAGAATCTCATCACCCTCACGCTGCTGGGCTACTTCATCTACTACGGCCTCGGGGCAGCGACGACGATCCTCGTCAGCCGTGCTCATGGGGAGGGCGATGTGGCGCGTGCGCGTGGCGTGGTCCACGTGGCCCTGCTGCTGGCAGAGCTGGTGGCGCTGCTTGTGATGAGTGGGCTCCTGCTCGGGCGGCACTGGCTGGGCTATATCTTCAGCGACGATCCCGCCGTGGTCACGATGACGGCGCTGGCCGTCATCCCTATGGCGCTCTATCAGCCAGGGGATGCGCTGCAGGTCATCTACGGCAATGCGCTGCGCGGGATCGAGGATGTCAAGCGCATGACCTACTATGCCTGCGGGATTCACCTCGTGCTGGCTCCGCTGCTGTCCTATGCTTTTGGCTTCCACCTCGGGCTCACCGAGCCAGGAGCACAGCTGACGGCTATCTGGTCCTCCTTCCCCGTGAGCCTGCTACTGCTCGGCATTCTGCTGGCTATCCGCTTCCGCTGGGCGACGCAGCGTATGGTGCGGCAGAGCGCCTAGCGGGAGGCCTTTTACCCTCGTCTTGGGGCTAAGCTCTCGAGAGGGCTGCGGCGCTGTCCTAACTTGCGTATATGCAGAGAAAGAGCTACCTTTGCAGAGCAAATCGCGAAAGCGAGATGCAGATGAGCGGCGGCTGTGGTGTAATTGGTAGCCACGTCAGACTTAGGATCTGATGCCGCGAGGCGTGGGGGTTCGAGTCCCTTCAGCCGCACTTAGAGCGCTTAGTTCTCCTTAGGAGGGCTAAGCGCTCCGTCTTTTTAGACCGATCTCTTCCCCTTGCTTCCCCAGTCCTCAGTCGTAGCTCAGCCAGCAGCCTTAGGACGGTCTGAACGCCCTTGCCCGCTACAGCGGGCGAAGGGGACTGCCCAGCCCGCCTGCTATGTCCCGCTAGGGCAGGGGCTCGTGAGGGATATCTGTCAGCACGCTGAGGGACGTCCGTCAGGCTGGTGAGGGATAGCAGTCAGCGCGCTAAGGGATAGCCCTCAGGATGCTGGGACAAGGCTCCCGCCGCGCTCCGACTCCTTGAGCGCTTTACTTCGAGCCCCTAGATGAAGCGCCGAAGACTCGGCGCGGGCTTGTCCTTAGCTCGCTGTGCTCGAGCTGCCCTGCTCCCCGCATAAGCCTCACGACAGACGGGGCGCTCGCTGGGCGCTCGCTGAGGCAAACTTGCTTATCTGCATGGACTGCCGTATTTTTGTTCCCCGAAGAACCAAGGACAAAGGGGTGCTGACGATCCGCCGTAGGGCGATCTGAGGCTGAGATGAGACCCTCAACACCTGACCCAGGCAATGCTGGCGTAGGAATTGTCATCATCACATACCAGTATACCCTTTCCCTTCGCTCTGCACTACCGATAGTACAAGTATTGTATGATGAAGAGAAAACTTATCCTCCCCGTGGTGGCCCTCTCACTGCCCGGCCTCCCTTCCCAGCCGCTCCACGCTATAGGCCTTAGCCTACAGGATAGCATCAAGACACATCGCCTCGAGGAGGTGCAGGTCACCGCGACCCGTGCCTCGGCCAAGACGCCCATGTCCTATACCAACGTGGGCAAGACCCAGCTACAGAAGTCCAACCTCGGGATGGACATCCCCTACCTCCTGCTGCAGACGCCCTCGGTCGTAGCGACCAGCGAGCCGGGCTTCGGTATCGGCTACACCTACATCCGCGTGCGTGGAGTCGACGCCGCGGGGATCAATGTGATGACCAATGGCGTGCCGCTCAATGACTCGGAGAGCCAAGGCGTCTTCTGGGCCAATATGCCCAACTTCTCCTCCAGCGTCCAGGATGCCCAGCTGCAGCGTGGGGTGGGTACCTCGTCCAATGGCTCGGCAGCCTTCGGCGCCAGCCTCAACCTACGTACGGACAACTTCTCCCTCACGCCTCGGGCGTCGATCTCCGTCCTCGGAGGCTCCTTCCACACCCTACGCCGTGAGGTCAGCGCCTCTACGGGACGTATCGCGGGGCACTGGGCCCTCGAGGCGCGCGTAGGGCGCACCGCTACCGATGGCTACGTGGATCGCAGCGGTACGAAGGGCGACTCCTACTTCCTCCAGGCAGGCTACTTCGGGGAGCGCAGCGTCTTCAAGCTCCTCGCCTTCGGCGGCAAGCAGCGTACGGGTATCGCCTGGAACGGACTGAGCCCCGAGGATGAGGCTAAGTATGGCCGCCGCTACAACAGTGCTGGGCACGTCAATCCCAGCGCCCCAGCCTCCGAGGCACGCTACCGCGAGAACACCGACAACTACGAGCAGCGCCACTACCAGGCACAGCTCACCCAGCAGCTCAGCGATCGGCTGACGCTGAGCCTGACGGCACACTATACGCAGGGCTACGGCTACTACGACGAGTACAGATCCCAGGAGAAGCTCTCCAAGATGGGGCTGGCGAACTTCCAGCAGACGCAGCCCGACGGCTCGACAAAGACCATCAAGAAGATCGACCTCCTACAGGCTAAGTATCTGGACAATGACTTCGGCGGCCTCATCGCAGGGCTGGAGTACAAGACTCCACGCCTGGAGCTGACGGCGGGCCTCTCGGGGAACCACTTCGTCAACGACCACTACGGCTATCGCTCGCCTATCACCGCCACGCCCTACAGCCTCGACCCCTCGCAGCGCTACTATGATAACCGCGCCCACAAGACTGACCTCTCGGGCTTCGTTAAGGCGAGCTATGAGCTCCTCTCGGGGCTGAGCCTCTTTGCCGACCTGCAGTACCGCTTCATCGACTACCGTATATCGGGGACCAACGATCGAGTAGAGCAGGGCAAGCCTCAAGAGCTAAGCCTCAAAAAGCGCTTCAACTTCTTCAACCCCAAGGCGGGGCTCTTTTACCAGTTCGCCCCCCAGCATCACCTCTACGCCTCAGTAGCCGTAGCACACCGCGAGCCCAATAGGGACAACTACACCAAGGTCACGCCCAAGGACTACCCCAATGCCGAGCGCCTCACCGACTGGGAGCTGGGCTACGGCTACCGCAGCGAGCGCTTCACCGCGGGCGTCAACGTCTACTACATGCGCTACAAGGATCAGCTGGTGAAGAACGGTAAGAAAAGCGACGTCGGCGGAGACCTCAGTGAGAACGTCGCCAAGAGCTACCGCGCGGGCGTCGAGCTATCCTCCTCCCTCCTGTTGCTCCCCTCGCTCCGCTGGGACCTTGCCCTCGGGATGAGCCGCAACCGGATCGCCGACTACACGCTCTATGTCGAGGACTACGACAGTGGCAAGCTCGTGGCGAAGCAGTATCAGGATACGGAGATCGCCTACTCACCCTCAGCGACCGTCAGCAACACGCTGACGCTGACGCTCGGGCGCTTCGAGGCCGCCCTCTCCAGCCAGTTCGTCGGCCGTCAGTACCTAGACAATACGACCAGCCAGACGCGTAGCATCCCGAGCTACCACGTAGAGCATCTGCGCCTCGGCTACGAGCTGCCCGTCAGCTTCGTCAAGGGCTGGAGCCTCAACCTCCAGCTCAGCAACCTGCTGGATCGCCGCTATGTCAGTGGCGGCTGGGGTGGCTTCGGCCTCTCTGGGGGGCAGGAGTCCTCGTGGCTGGTCTTCTACCCTCAGGCGGGGCGCCACCTGCTGCTGGGGACGACGATTACGCTGTAGCCGCTCGCCCGCCTAGTCCTTACCCCTTATTCCCCTTCCCCTATGGACCAAGTGCTCCCTTATCTGGCGAGTCATCCGCTGGAGCTCGTCACCATCTGCATCTCCCTCGTCTGGCTCGTGCTGGAGTACCGCGCGAGTATCTGGCTGTGGCCTGTGGGCATCATCCTGCCGCTGCTGTGGCTCCCGATCGCCTGGGGGGCGCGCCTCTACGGGATGCTCGCCATCAACGTCTACTACCTGGTGACGAGTGCCTGGGGCTGGTTCGTCTGGCTGCGTCGTAGGCCCAGCACGGCGGCCGAGGAGCTGCCCATCACGGATATCCCACGCCGCACGCTCGGCTGGACGCTCCTCCTCTCGGGTCCCCTCTACGGGCTCCTCATCGCGCTGGGGACGAACTATCTCCCCGAGTGGCGCATCCCCTGGGCCGATGGCCTCCTGACGGTCTCCTCCATCGTCGGGATGATCTGGATGGGGCGTAAGTGGCGTCAGCACTGGCTCTGCTGGATCGTGGCCAACGCCGCCGGCATCATCTCGCTGTGGACGGCCGAGGACTACCTCTCGATGCTGGTCTACCTGACGAACTTCGTCGTCTCCTTCTTCGGCTACCGCAAGTGGTCGCTCTTGATGAAGGAGCAGGACGCTACAGCTGCAGCCCGATGAAGCACTACCCACGCTATAGCCTCGAGACGCTGTCCAAGCGCATAGTCCTCGCCAACGGTGCCTTCCCCCAGGCGCCGCTCCCGCTGGCACTCATCGATCGCTGGGTGGCAGGGGCGGAAGGCTACAGCCTCACCTGCTGCGATGGTGGGGTGAACAAGCTACGGCAGTACACCGAGCGCCTACCCGATGCCGTGGTGGGCGACCTTGACTCCGCTGCCCCCGAGCTGAGACAGCTCCTCGAGGATCGTACGCACCACAGCCCCGACCAGGAGACCAACGACCTGACGAAGACCATGCGCTACCTCCATGCCAGCTACGGGCCGAGTGCCATCACGCTGCTCGGCGCCAGCGGAGGGCGCGAGGATCACCTGCTGGCGAACCTCGCGCTGCTGCCGACCTACGCGCCGCTGGTGGAGGAGCTCGTGATGCTGACCGATGAGGGCTACTTCCTCCTCATCACTGAGCCCTCGCTGGTGGCGGTGGAGCCTGGGCAGCAGCTCTCGGTCTTCGACTTCTACCACCAGCAGCTCACCTTCCGCGGTGTGCGCTGGCCCCTGGAGGCGCACACGCTGCCTGAGCTGTGGAATGGCTCGCTGAACTGTGCTACCGCCCCCGAGGTCTACCTCGAGGCGGAGCGGCCACTCCTCCTCTACGTGGCGAACCTCTAGCGGACGAAGGGCCTAGCCGTCCAGCTGCAGCCGCCCTTAGCCTAAAGACAGCCCCCGCCAGCTCTACGGAGCTGACGGGGGCTTTGCTTTGGGTGCGGAAGGCGTACCCTATTCTGCTTCCTTCCCTTGACCTTACTCAAGGCGAAGGACGGTACAGGCCTCAGCGGGCTGCCGCGCTAGGGGCGGCGCGCTGAGGGATATCCGTCAGCGCGCTGAAGGACGGCAGTAAGGAGGTGGAGGGATATCAGTTAGACCGCTGAGGGATATCCCTCGTGAGGCTAGGATAAGGCTCGAGGCTTGCTCGGCCGCTGCCTTCCCCTGTGTGAGGGCGTGGGCTTGCTTCCCTGGCACTAGCTCTAAGTTCGCCCTCGAGGCGGAGAAGATGGGCCATTTCGTCTGCCTGGCATCGAGCTCGCAGTCGTCCTAAATTAGATCCCCCGATAGCTCCACGGAGCCATCGGGGGATATTACTTGGAGGGAGCAGGTAGGGGGCAAGGGCCGTCCCGCTGCCTAGTAGTCGTAGCTGACCTCCCAGTCCTGAGCGCAGTTCTCCTTGCCGCACTCCTCGATCATCGCCATATCCTGTCGCGCCTGCTGCCCTATGGTCGTCAAGAGATCGCCCGTGATGGCCGAATTGATCCCTACATAGATCGCGCGGCGCTGCAGCTCGGGGCTGAGCTGGGCACGTCCGCCCGAGAAGCGGAGGAAGGCCGTGGGATTGACGAAGCGGAAGAGTGCGATGGCGGAGAGGATCTCGTCGGGCGTCAGGGGAGAGGCCTCGCCGAGGGGCGTCCCCTCGATGGGCTGGAGGATGTTCATTGGGATGCTCTCCGAGCCGAGGCTACGCAGGTAGAAGGCTAGCTCTACGCGCTGCTCGAGCGTCTCACCCATCCCGAGGATGCCCCCACAACAGATGCGCATGCCTACGCGGCGGGCGGCGGCGAGGGTATCTGCCTTGTCCTGCTGGGTATGTGTCGTGCAGAGCTGAGCGAAGTAGCTGGGGGCGGTCTCCATATTGCAGTGGTAGGTGGTCACGCCGCTCTCGAAGAGCTCCTGCAGCTGGTGCTCCTTCAGCAGCCCGAGCGAGGCGCAGCACTTCATCTCGGGTATGGCGCGCTTGATGGCGCGGTAGCTGATGGCGATCTGCTTGATCTCGCTGTCCGTCTGGCGTCGTCCGCTCGCCACGAGGGAGAAGCGCCCTATGCCCTGCTTGTGATTGTAGGCTGCCTGTGCCACGCAGGCGCTGGGGCTGACCAGAGCGTAGCGCTCGGCTCCCGTGGCGTAGTGGCCACTCTGGGCGCACCACTTGCAGTCCTCGGGGCAGTTGCCACTCTTGGCATTGATGATGGAGCAGGTATCGAAGGCCTTGCCGAGGAAGTGCTCGGTCAGCTCGTGGGCTGCCTCGTAGAGGGCCTCCTTGTCGGGGTGGGTGAGTAGGGCATAGCCCTCCTCGGGGCTCAGGCTACCGCCGTCGAGGACGCGCTGCTTGAGCTCGGTGATGTCTAGGGTCATGAGTGTTTAAGTGACAGGCTAGGGCTAGGGCCGCTAGCGGGGAGGGGCTAGGCTCGGGTGCTTGGGATAGGAGCCTAGCGGATACGGATATATAGAGAGCGCCGCAGCACGGCACGCCCCCAGCCAGTAGGGTACGTGTCGTGCTGCGGCGGCTCGAGGTGCATGTGCTCGGTGCTCGTGGGCTTACTTAGCGATGCGCTCCAGCCACTTGAGCATGGCGAGCATCAGGAACATCGAGATGGCGCAGGCCACCACGAAGAAGAGCCAGCAGGCCCAGAGGGGGAGCGAGGTGTAGAGGATCCCACCGATGAAGAGCAGGGAGTTCCCGATCGCCGTAGCAGCGAGCCAGCAGCCCTGCATCAGCCCCTGCATGTGGGGAGGTGAGACCTTGGACACGAAGGAGAGCCCAAGGGGCGAGATGAAGAGCTCGGCGACGGTGAGGATGAAGTACAGCCCGATCATCACCATAGGCGTCAGGCGCATGTCCTCCTTGGCGGCCTCCGCCATGTCGGAGAGGGCTTCCTTACCCGGCAGATCAAGGGAAACGAAGGAGAGGAAGACGTAGGCTAGGGCAGCGATACCCATCCCGATGGCGATCTTGCGTGGTGCAGAGGGCTCCTTGCCCTTACGTCCGAGCGCGCCGAAGATGGCCATGACCACGGGCGTCATCAGGACGACGAAGATCGGATTGACCGCCTGGAAGATCTCGGCTCCCTGGATCACGGTGAAGCCTAGGTCAATGCGGATCGTCGAGAGATCCACGTAGTCGCGGGCGAAGTAGGAGAGGGAGTAGCCGTTCTGATGGAAGGACATCCAGAAGAAGATAACGACGGCGAAGACGGCGAAGAGTGCCGTGACGCGCTGACGTACCTCCTGGGCGCTCATCTTGATCTCCTCGCGGCTCAGCTTCGACCCGTCAGTGCTAGCCACTGCCTTCTGCCCGGGATTGGGGAAGCGAGACTTGTTGACGAAGAAGATGACCAGGGAGACGAAGATCATCACGATGGCTGCGGCGAAGGCGTAGTGGAAGCCCTCGGAGAAGACGCTCAGGTAGCTCTGGACGAAGTCCTTGGTGCTGGCGAAGGTCTGACCGTCCAGGGGCACGCGGGTCGCGAGCTCCTTGAGGTTCTCCAGCGCCTGAGGCTTCATGCTCTCACCATGCTGCAGGTAGTCGTGGCAGAGGCCAGGCAGGTCGGCGTTGTAGGCGAAGCCATTGGCCTTGAGCCACCAGTTGCGGATGGCCACTGCGACGAAGGGCGCGAAGATCCCCCCTACGTTGATGAACATGTAGAAGATCTGGAAGCCCGCGTCACGGACCTTGGAGTACTGAGGGTCATCATAGAGCTGGCCTACCAGTGCCTGCAGGTTGCCCTTGAAGAGCCCGTTACCGAAGGCGATGACCGCCAGCCCGAGGCAGGACAGTGTGAGGTAGGGCGTGATGCTCTCTACGATGGTGGGTGTGGGGATGGCGATGAGCAGGTAGCCTACTGCCATGACGACCAGACCTGCCATGATCGTCCCCTTGTAGTTCTTGGTGCGATCCGCTATGATCCCCCCGACGAGCGCCAGCAGATAGATCGAGGCATAGAATGCCGAGTAGATGAAGCCCGTCGTCTTCTCCGATAGACCAAACTTGGCCGAGATGAAGAGCGTAAGGATCGCCATCATGATGTAGAAGCCGAAGCGCTCGCCCATATTAGAGAGCGAGGCTGCGAGCAGTCCCTTAGGATGATTTTTGAACATAGACGTTAGTTGTTGATAGGTGTGAGTTGGTATGGTTGGTGCAGTTATGCCTGGTCTATTCCTGCTTGATCTGGCGCACGGCTCCCGTACGGGTGTCGAGGTAGATGGAGGTGGTCTTGCCCTGGTTGAGGTTGAGCATCTTGGGCGCTAGAGCCTGCAGCGCGCCGAGCTGCGTCAGGGGGATCTTCTCCTGCAGGAGCGTCTTGCCCTCCCAGCTCAGGCGTACGAGGGCGAGCCCTGGACGGCAATAGACGATGCTATTCTCCAGCTGCTTCTCGTGTCGGCGCTCAGCCTTCTCGTCGAGCTGATCGGCGCGCTCGAGGGCCTTGATGGAGAGGGTGATGGGCGTGCCGCGTAGGTCGGAGGGTGCCAGCAGCCCGAGGCTAGGGGAGAAGCGAGCCAGCGTGTAGGCCTCCAGATCCTCACCCGCGGGGAGGTAGTCGATGCGGTGCGCGACGAGGCGCTGGGTCGTGTCGCCAGCGAAGAGGCGCAGTGTGCGGGCCTCCTCATGACGTAGGCGCTCGAGGACGAGGCGCATGGACTCGCCGTCCTTGGGCATGTTGTCGACAGCACCCGTGAGGACGTTCATCGAGGACTCACGCAGCTCGTAGAGGTAGTTCGCCGCGATCTCGGCGCGGCTGGCGCGGGTACCGGCCTGGCTGTATTCGCGGGGCAGGGCAGGGGCGGTCTGGTCGGCCTGCTGCTCCGAGAGGACTTGCGTCAGGGGGATCTGCTGCGCCTGGTCCGCGGGGAGCTCTTCGCTGCCGTTGATGCTGTAGAGGATGCCCTTGTCGGTGAGCAGGACGAAGGGCGCCACCGTCTTGCGGTCGAAGGCGATGAGGAACTGCTGGGTCTCGTCGGGGATCCCGGTGAGGACGGTGCGCGCTGACTCGAGGCGGTAGCTGTGCTGGGGCTCAGCCTCGACCTTGCGCCCTAGGTACTTGTCGGCATAGGCAGCGAGGGAGCCGGGCTGATAGTGCTGCTCGCGAACGTCGAGCACGAAGCTCAGCTGCGTCTCGGGCAGGCGGTATACGATGCCGTAATCCGTTTCCTTGGTCACATCATAGCGCTTGACGCGCGTCTGCGCAGCCAGCTCGGTCGACGCTACGAGGCTGGCGAGAGTAAGGGGGGCCACAAGGCCCAGCAAAAGACGTCTCATATCATAATGGCCTTATCTAAGGCATGCATTGTGTCTAGTAAGTTCGTTATACAAAGCTACTAAAAAACGCTCAATGTCCCCGCGTAGCGCTAGCGCCGCCTCGGCCTCCTGCTCGGGGAGCTGCTGCCCCTTATCCCTCGGCCTCCTGACTGGTATTCCTCAGGGGTGCTGACCGATATCCCTCAGCCCTCCTGACCGATATCCCTCACGCTCCGCACTGGCGTCCCTCAAGGGGCTGACAGATATCCCTCGGAGAGCTGCGGGCTAAGGGGTAGATGCTCAAGGGGCTAGCGTGGCCGCTCCTCCGAGCCTCAGAGGCCTACGCTGCCCCCTTCCCCAAGGGCTGTCACTCGCAGCGTACGGGTGGACTACCGCCCAAGTAGCGGGCTCGGCCTACCTATTATATTGTAGTGCTGCGAAGGGAAAATACCTATCCTCAGTGATTGCGGCGTGTAGGTCAGACCCTTATCTTTGCGACGCTTTACCGAATTGAGCCCCATTACGTCAATGCATCATCTACTTCAGCGCGGCCTAGCCCCATACTTCCTCCTCTTGCTTCTCCTAGCCCCGACCCTAGCCGAGGCGCAGGCCCTCGTGACCCTACGCGGCCGAGTGCTCTCTACGGAGGGGCAGCCTATTCCCTACGCTGGCCTACAGCTCGGGGGGAGCCGACGGGGCGCCGTAGCAGACTCGCTGGGGGGCTATCAGCTGCAGCTCCCCGAGGGGCGCTACCGCCTGCGCGTCTCTGCGCTAGGCTATCAGAGCCAGCAGCGTGAGCTCGTGCTGACGACGCACACGCCTGAGCTACAGCTAGACTTCCGCCTCGTCGCCAGCAGCCGCCAGCTGGAGGGCGTAGAGATCGTAGCCCGAGGGATAGGGCGTCTACAGCGATCGCCGTACAACGCAGTGACGCTGGAGAGCCGCGCCTATCGCTCCTCGACCAAGAGCCTAAGCGACGTCCTCGCTGCAGCCCCAGGCGTCAAGGTGCGCCAGATGGGCGGGGTCGGCTCGGATACGAACGTATCGCTGGACGGCTTCAGCGGCAAGCATGTCAAGGTCTTCATCGACGGTATCCCACAGGAGGGACTAGGGCGGAGCTTTGGCCTCAATAATATCCCCATCAGCTATGCCGAGCGCATCGAGGTCTACCGAGGGGTAGTCCCCGTGGACTTCGCTACGGACGCTATCGGTGGGGTGATCAATATCGTCACCTCGCAGCGCACGCGTCCCTGGTACGTCGATGCCTCCTACGCAGCGGGCTCCTTCGCTACGCACCGCTCTACGCTCAGCGTGGGGGGACGCCTGGGGCAAGCTGGCTTCTTCGGTGTCGAGGCCTTCCAGAACTATTCGCGCAACAACTACTGGGTCGACACCCCCGTGCAGGACTTTGCCTCGGGGACAATCGACCTAGACCGTGTGGAGCACGTGCAGCGCTTCCACGATGCCTATCATAACGAGGCGGTGGTCGCCAAGCTCGGCCTGCAGCGCCAGCCCTGGGCCGATCGCCTCCAGCTGAGCCTGCGCTATGCTCAGTACTACAAGGAGATCCAGACGGGCGTACGGCAGAGTATCGTCTTCGGCGAGCGTCATCGCCGTGGCTACAGCTGGTCCCCCACGCTGGAGTACGTACGACGCCAGCTGCTGGATGGGCGCCTGGATCTGACGCTCATGACGAGCTACACGCAGGCACGCAATACCCTCATTGATACTACGGCCTATAAGTACAACTGGCGTGGGGAGCGTGAGCTCGGCCTGGGGCTCGGGGAGCAGGGCTACGCGCACAATCGTGATGATGAGCGTACCTGGACGGCCTCGCTGTCCTCACAGCTGCGTTTGAGGTCGGGTGCAACGCTCAAGCTGAGCCATCAGTTCAGTCACTTCACCCGCGAGACGAGCTCCTTGCTGGCGCGCCAGGCCGTGGGGACGGATATCCCCGATCGCACGGCCAAGGGCGTCACGGGGCTCTCGCTGCAGCTGCGCCCTGAGGCTTGGCTCGGGACGACGCTCTTCGTGAAGCACTACCTGCAGCGTGTCTCAGGGGCTATAGCGACGACGGGGCTGCAGGGTCAGTTCGTCCGTCACAGCTATGCGACCAGTACCTTCGGCTACGGACTCGCCAGCTCGGCCGAGCTGGGCCATGGCTGGCAGCTCAAGGCCTCCTATGAGCGCGCCTACCGCCTGCCCTCGATCACGGAGCTCTTCGGCGACAATGACCTCGATCAGGGGAAGCTAGGGCTACGCCCCGAGTATAGCCACAACCTCAATCTCAATGCGAGCTGGAGCCATCGCCTCGGTGCGCTGCATCAGCTCCTCCTCGAGGGGGGGCTGATCTGGCGTGATACTCGGGACTACATCCAGCGTACAGTGCAGAATAATGGGGGCGGGCACTGGGGCGCTAGCTATATCAACTACGGCCGCGTCCAGACACGTGGGCTCAACCTCGGCCTGCACTATGACTACTCCGATTGGCTGAGCCTCGGGGGAAACTACACGCTGATGGACGTACGCGACGCCCTGGCTACCGACCCGACCAGCGGCCTGCCCAACGTGGGCTACAAGCATCGTATGCCTAACCTCCCTTACTCCTTCGGGGGCCTCGAGCTCAGCCTCAGGAGAAAGGGGATCCTCGGGGAGGGCTCCCTCCTGAGCCTAGGCTACGACAACCAGTATACGCGTGCCTTCACCTTCTACTCCGAGCGGCTTGGAGTCAACGCCCGTGACTTCCTCGTGCCCGACCAGCTCGCGCACAACCTCACCATGACGCTCTCCTTAGCTCGAGAGCGCTATGCCCTCTCCCTCGAGTGCCGCAATCTAACCGATGCAGCCCTATACGATAACTATAGCTTGCAGAAGGCTGGGCGTGCCATCTACGCCAAGCTACGCGTGCACCTCGGACACTAATTCACCTTTATTATCCAGTAATCCAACTAGCCCATGCGCTATCATCTGATCCCCTCTCTAGGTCTATCGGGGCTGGCCCTCTGCGCCGGCCTCCTTGCTTCCTGCTCTAGCAAGAGCGATACGCCCCAGCCTACTCCTCAGCCCCAGCCCGGCCCTCAGCCCGCTGCTAAGCACTATGTCCTAGCGGTGAACGCCAGTGCCTCGGGCAACCAGTCCACCACGCTGCTACTCAAGCTCACCGATATCAGCAGCCCGCGTACCCTCTCTGTCGCCGAAGGCCTACAGACCGATGGCGGCACCGAGTACGTCTACCTCAATGATCATCGCTACCTCTACAGCATCGCCTACCGCCAGGCAGGCAAGACGGCGACCTTCTCCTATGCCCTTGGTGCTGATGGGGCGCTGACCAAGCGAAGCAAGAGCTTCGAGGGCAATCGCTTCACCTCCTTCGGCGTCGTAGGGAATACCCTCATCACCAGCTCCACGGGGCAGTCACCGCAGAGCACCCCCGATGCGGCAGGCTATCGCCCTATGTCCTTCCTGCTGACCTACCTAGATGCGCAGACAGAGACGCAGACGCAGTACAACCAGCTGACAGCCGAGAATTTCCTCGGTACGGGCGAGTTCGTCACGCTCTGCGGCCTGCAGCCACACGAGGGTAAGCTCTATGCTGGGGTCATCCCTATGGGCCTCAGTCAGTACGGGGCGAATATAGATGCGCAGTGGCAGGGCGATAGCTATATCTCGGGCAAGTGGGTCAAGAAGGGGAATGAAGACCTCGTGAAGACCCAGAATGGAGGATCTCAGAGCAGTGCCTACAAGCGCGGTGAGCTGCAGTGGACCCAGTACCCTGACTCCTGCCATGTGGCCATCTTCGCCGACAGCCGCCTTAGCTCGGCCAAGATCATCAAGACCGATCGGATCAGCTACCCCGCAGGTCGCTTCAAGAGCCAGTACTACCAGATGATCTGGCCTGATGCCTCGGGGGACCTCTATGTCTTCTCGCCTAGCTTTGCCAAGACGATGACCGATGCCCGCCAGCGCACCAAGCTCCCCGCAGGGGTGATGCGTATCCGCAAGGGGACAGAGGCCTTTGATGCTAGCTACTACTACAACCTCGATCAGCTGTCGGGCGACCGAGGCTTCCAGCATGTCTTCCCCCTCTCGGGAGATGCCTTCCTCATCTACCTGTATAATCAGTCCTTCGCTAAGCTGACCAATCAGCAGCTGGCCTCGCAGCTAGCTATCTTCCACGCGCAGACGGGTCGCTGGGTCAATGTGACTGGGCTGCCTCAGGATGTCACCGAGTTCGGTGGTCGTCCCCTAGTGGAGCAGGGACTGGCCTATGTGCCCGTCATGAGCAAGTCTCAGCGCCCCGCGCTCTACTCTATCGACCTCACGACGGGCGCCGCCACGCGCCGTGTCGAGGTAGAGGCTACGCGTATCAGCTCTGTCGGCTACCTCCAGCGCTAAGCCCTCTGGCTTAGTCTGCACTTATATCCCAAGCCTTAGCCTAGGGCGTCCTGTCTACACTGGATCAGGGCGCCCTAGGACTTCTTCCTTTATCCCCCTACAGGCTTACCTATCCCCTTAGTCAAGCGACACTATGCGCAAAGTATCGAAGAAGCTACACCTCTGGCTTAGCCTCCCGCTGGGTCTCGTCATCTCCATCGTCTGCCTCTCGGGCGCTGTCCTGGCCTTCGAGCAGGAGCTGACGGAGCTCGTCTACCGCCCTCGCTACTATGTCGAGCCGCTCCCTAGTCCCCGCCTGCCGCTGGATCAGCTAGCCCTCACGGTCGCACGGACGCTCCCCGATACGGTGACTGTCACGGGCATCACCGTGCCCTCAGATAGTACGCGCTCCTATACCGTCCTCCTGTCAGCGCCTCGCGGTGCGGGTGTCCTCGTCGATCCCTACCGCGGCACGATCCTCGGGCGGAGTGACCGGACGCCCTTCTTCGCTACTGTCCGCCGCCTACACCGCTGGCTGCTCTGGAGCAAGCCCACCGAGGGCGACGGCCCTTCCTGGGGGCGTATCATCGTCGGGACGAGCGTGCTGCTCTTCGTCCTTAGCCTCCTGACGGGCCTGGTGGCCTGGTGGCCGAAGCAGCTCAAGGGCTTAGGTAAGCGGCTGAAGATCCATACCGACAAAGGGCGGCCGCGCCTCTTTCATGAGCTACACACGGTAGGGGGGCTCTATGCGCTCGTCCTGCTGCTGGTGATGGCCCTCACAGGGCTCACTTGGTCCTTCGAGTGGTACAAGAGCGGCTTCTATGCCGTCCTAGGTGTCGAGCTCCCCAAGGAGCAGCACGGGGAGAAGCCTGCAGGAGCTAAGGGCGGTCATGGTAAGGGCGATCGGACAAGGAAGGCTAAGGGAGGCGAGAGCCCAGGGGCGGGAGAAGCTCGCCCAGCACTGCCGCCGAGCTCTGTCTACTGGCCGCAGCTCTATGCCGCGGTGCACCAGATGAAGCCCTATCCCGAGATCACGCTGCGGAAGGACGAGGTCAGTGCCCGCTGCAGCACCGTGGGGAACGTCCGCGCCGCTGATATCTATAGCTTCGATCCCGAGACGGGGACGCTCGGCGCGTGCAAGCGCTATGACGAGGCTGCGCCTGCAGGTCGCCTACGTGGCTGGATCTACTCCGTCCATACGGGTGCCTGGGGCGGCTGGCTGACTCAGCTCCTCTACTGCCTCGCGGCACTCCTAGGGGGGACGCTGCCGCTGACGGGCTATTACCTCTTCGCACGGCGTCGCTGGGGGAGGGGAGCGAAGAAGCCTAATCGCCGCTCCTAGGACGAGGCTGAGCCTCAAGGCCTGTAACGGTGCTCAGGAGGCTTAGCCCCGAGCTCGGCGCTTGCCTCGGAGCGCCGAGCTCCACCCCGCGATGCTCCCTAGCAGCGGGGGAGAGGCCCCAGCCTAGACCGTGTCCCTAAGGCCCGAGCAGGGCAGGGACTAGATGATCCCCCCGTTCTAGCTCCCTGACTGATATCCCTCAAGGGTGCTGCCTGATACCCCTCACGCCCCGTACTCGCGTCCCTCAAGGGGCTGACTGATATCCCTCAGGGGCTCTCCCCCTTATACCCCAGTCTCGCTGGAGCAGTGTCGCTCCCTCGTCCTGCCGCTACTCGTGGAGGAGTCCCGAGGGGTGGGGGAGGAGGCCTCAGCCCTAGGACGCAGCTCGCTAGCGGGAGGTGCTGGGCGGGGAGAAATCCTTATTTTTGCTGCGCCTTAGCACTAGGCTGAGGCGACCAATGACTTAACCAAGCTCTCCACTACGACTATGATATCCTTCGTATCCTTGGGGCCAGGTGACCCCGAGCTGATCACGCTGCAGGCGCTGCGCTGCCTGCAGGCGGCCGACTGCATCTACGCCCCCGTCCCCGTCTCGGCCAAGGGACGCCACAGCTCCAAGGCCGAGGAGATGATGCTCGCCCTAGACATTCGCCCCGAGCAGATCCAGCTCTATGATCTGCCGATGAGCAAGCAGCGCGAGGGTGCCTGCGCGGCCTACAGCCAGCTCGCCGAGGAGCTCATCCGCCGCGAGCGCTCCGAGCCCGAGTGCTCCCTTGTAGTGGTGGCTGAGGGCGACAGTGGCTTCTACTCCTCCTCCGCCTACATCAGCGAGCAGGTAGAGGCTGCGGGGCTCGCGGTACGCCAGCTCTGCGGGGTGCCTGCCTTCATCGCCTGCAATGCGCTGGCGGGCGGGCAGCTGGTGCAGCTCGAGGAGCAGTGCCGTGTGATCCCAGGCGAGGCCACCGAGGCCGAGTGGCAGGAGGCCTGGGGCTCTATCCATACGATCGTGGTGATGAAGGGCTCGCTGTGCGAGGCCGAGATCAAGCGGGCGGTGGCAGCTCATCCCGAGCGTCGCTGGCAGTACTTCGAGTTCGTCGGCATGCCCAAGGAGTACGTCACGGAGCGCCCTGAGGAGATCCTAGAGCGCAGCTTCCCCTACTTCTCCATCATCATCAGCAAGCGCCGCTAGGCGGCTGCGGCCTCGGGCTAGACGCAGGGATTGTCGTATCTTTGCCCTGCTGCCTCAGCGTGAGGCTATTGAGCTAAAGACAAGAAGATAGATGGCAAAGAACAATATGATCTTCGGCATCCACCCGCTGCTAGAGGCGCTGGAGGCTGGCCGAGAGATCGACAAGGTAATGATGAGGCGCGGACTGCGTACCGAGGAGAGCGCACGTATCCTAGCACTCTCGCGTGAGCGCTCGGTGCCCGTACAGTTCGTCCCCGAGGAGCGTCTGGGGCGCTTGACCCAGCGCCAGCACCAGGGTGTCATCGCCTTCATCAGCGAGATCGAGTACACGCCGCTGGAGGAGCTGGTGGCGCGTGTCTACGAGGAGGGGCGTGCCCCCTTCATCGTGCTGCTGGATGGGCTGACGGACGTGCGTAACTTCGGCGCGATCGCCCGCACGGCGGAGTGCGCTGGGGTAGATGCCCTCGTCATCCCCGAGCGAGGCAGCGTGAGCGTGACGGCTGACGCCGTCAAGACCTCCGCAGGGGCGCTGCACCGTATCCCCGTGTGCCGCGTGAGCAGCATCGCCGCAGCTGTCGGCCTGCTGCAGAGCAGTGGCGTGCGCGTGGTGGCTGCCTCGGAGAAGGCCGAGGAGCGCTATACCGAGACTGCGCTCCAGCTGCCGTTGGGGCTCGTCATGGGCGCTGAGGACCACGGGGTATCGACTGATGTGCTCCGCATGGCCGATAGCATCACCCGCATCCCACAGGTCGGTGCCATCGGTTCGCTCAATGTCTCCGTCGCCGCCGGCATCCTGATCTACGAGGCCGTACGTCAGGAGCAGCTCGGCGCCTAAGCTCTACCCATACTAGGAGGATAAGGCTATGCTGATACGACTTTACCCTGACGCCCCCGACTATCGCCTGCTGAGCGAGCTCATCGACCAGCTGCGTGAGGGCGCCGTCTTCATCTATCCTACGGCCTCGGGCTATGCCTACTGCTGCGATGCCCTGCAGCCTAAGGCCATCGAGGCCCTGTGCCGGCTCAAGGGGGTCGACCCCAAGAAGAAGTCCCTCTCCATCGCCTGCGCCTCGCTCAGCCAGGTCTCGGAGTACTGCAAGATGAACGACCGTGCCTTCAAGTTCATCAAAGACCACGAGCACAACTATACCTTCATCCTACCAGCAGCGGGGGCACTACCCAAGATCTTCAAGCGCCGCAACGAGGTCGGGGTACGCCTAGCACAGCACGCTGTAGGGCGCCTGCTCTCGGAGCACCTCGGCAATCCGCTGGTGACGGCTTCGCTCCCCATCGAGGACGAGACGGAGCCCGAGTATGCGACCGACCCCGAGCTGATCGATGAGCGCTTCGGGCGCCTGGTGGCGGGGGTCTTCGACGCGGGTATTGTGCCGCTCGCCCCCTCGACGATCGTGGACTGCACGACGGAGCCCTTCGAGGTGCTGCGCCATGGGCACGGTCGTCTGACCGACGACGAGCCACTGCTGCGCGAGGACTAGCCTAGACCTATTATATACCTATTGATACGATGATCGAATTCTTTGCGGACGAGGATGTAGTACGCCCCGCCCTGCGCGAGCGCCTGGTGAAGACCTGGATCAAGGAGGTCGCCGCGAGCTACAAGCGCAAGGTCGACCAGCTGTACTACCAGTTCTGTAGCGACGAGCATATCCTGCGGGTCAACCAGGAGTTTCTTCAGCACGACTATTACACCGATATTATCACCTTCGACAACAGTGAGGGGCAGCGCATCGCGGGCGATCTCTTGATCAGCCTCGACACAGTCAGGAGCAATGCCGAGGAGGCAGGCGCCCCCTTCGACGAGGAGCTCCATAGGGTGATCATTCATGGGGTGCTGCACCTCTGCGGGCTCAATGACAAGGCCCCTGGTGAGCCCGAGCAGATGCGTGCCGCCGAGGACAAGGCGCTGGAGCTCCTGCGCTCGCACCTCAAGCCAGGCGAGCCCTTCCTCCTCTAGATGACCCGTCTAATGCCTCTTCTACAGGGACTTGAAGCGTCGCAGATGCGTCCGCTCCCAGCCCCAGTGGTCGCTCTTACGCAGAAAAGCCGTTACTTTGTAGTCTAATTGGACAATTCGATCGAGACGTGAACTTAATCATCGACCAAGGGAATACGGTATGTAAGGTAGCGGTGGCTGTGGGCAAGGAGCTGCACAAGCACTGTACCTACCCCCAGCTCTCCCTGCGCGATGTGCATCAGATCCTCGCGGCCTACCCCGACATAGACGCAGCCGTCTACAGCTCGGTAGCCCAGGTGGATCAGCCGCTGCTCGGGATGCTGTCGGAGCGTATGCCCCTGGTCATAGAGATCGGGGCGAGCACCCCAGTACCCCTAGAGATACGCTACGACCGAGCACGCCTCGGGAGCGATCGCCTCGCGGGGGTCGTCGGGGCCTACTCTCGGGTAGGCCGAGGGCGTGAGCTACTCGTCGTGGATGCTGGCACGGCCATCACCATCGAGCGGATCACCAGTGAGGGCGTCCATCTCGGGGGCAACATCTCCCCGGGACTCTACACGAGGACCAAGGCGCTCAATCACTTCACCTCGCGTCTGCCGCTGCTCTCGGATCTAGAGGATCTGACGCTCGGCTTCGGGCAGACGACGCGTGAGGCCATCAGCCGCGGCGTGCTGCAGGGGATCGTCTATGAGATAGACGGCTACATACAGGCCCTGAGAGCAGCGCACCCCGACGCGGTGGTATACCTGACGGGCGGCGATGCTACGTTAATACAGGAGACGCTGCGCCAGGAGGTCTGTGTCGACCCTGATCTTGTCCTCTACGGACTAAATGAAATACTGGAGTACAATAAATAGTAGTCAATGAAGAAGCTACTCATACAGCTGGTCCATGGCGGCCTCCTTACCCTAGCCGTGAGTACGACTCTGCTCGCGCAGAGCAACAACGAGCGCTCGCCCTACAGCCGCTACGGCTATGGCCGACTCGGCGCCCGCCAGACGGCCGCAGCTCGAGCTATGGGGGGACTAGGCATCAGCCTGCGTGACGGGCTCGTGGCCAATCCCGCGAACCCCGCCTCCTACACGGCTGTGGACTCGATGACCTTCATCATGGATCTGGCCGTATCGCTGCGCGGGGCTTACCTCAAGGAGAATGGCAAGACGGATAGCCGCGTGCTCGGCAATCTTGACTACGCTACGATCCTCTTCCCCGTGAGCCGTCATCTAGCGGTGAGCGCAGGGATCATGCCCTTCTCGACGGTCGGCTACCAGTTCGGCAATACCCAGCAGCTCGAGGGCACCCAGGGGGCCAATCCCTACCGCCGTACCTACTCGGGGCAGGGGAGCATCAATGACCTCTACCTCGGGCTAGCAGGCCGCATCGGCCACTTCTCGCTCGGGGTCAATGCCGCTTACCTCTTCGGCTACACCTCGCATCAGCGTCAGATCGACTTCCTACGCGAGGAGGCGGTCAACCCCATCTACCTGACGCAGCTCCACCTGACGGGCTTCAAGGTCGATGCGGGTCTGCAGTACGAGCTGATGCTGGACAAGAAGCATGAGCGTAGCCTGACGATAGGGGTAACCTTCGCCCCCAAGATGTCGCTGCGCTCGGAGCGTATCCAGCAGCAGCTGCGCTACAACGGGCAGACCAATCAGAGCACCCTCCTGCTGAGCGATACGACGAGCTCGACGAGCCAGCATATCGTACCCCTCAGTGCGGGCTTCGGTATCAGCTACCGACGCACGAACTCGCTCCTCATTGGCCTGGATGCCAGCTATCAGAAGTGGAGCGAGTCGAAGTATACCGACGGCGACGCTACCTTCACCGATCGCTATCGTGCCGCCCTCGGGCTGGAGTGGATCCCCAACCACCGAGCACGCAACCCCTTCTCTCAGGCGCGCTATCGCCTCGGACTGAATGGGGCTAACTCCTACCTCAAGGTGCCTACCCCTAGCGGGGAGCTCACGGGCTACACCGAGCTAGGTGCCTCCCTCGGGGTCGGGATCCCGCTCATCGACCGCCGCTCGCTGCTGAATATCAGCATCGACTACAACTACCTCCGCCCTGGCAAGGCCGATATGGTCAGCGAGCACAGCCTCGGTCTGACGGTCGGCGTTACCTTCAACGAGGGCTGGTTCCGCAAGGCACGTATCAACTAGCCTCACGCATCGCTATACAAGGATTGATATCACACTAAATAGAAGACAAGACACATGAAACTGAACAGAATGCTCTTGGTCGCAGCCCTGGGACTTCTCTCCACGGCTGCTTATGCCCAGACGGGGAAGGCCTCTGGTACGCCTTTTGGCCACGGTCAGGATAGTATCCGCTGCCGCCAAAGCATCAGCCTCTTCACGAGCCTAGGGAAGACGGGCAACTACCAGGACGCCCTCGAGCACTGGAAGAAGGCCTACGAAGAATGCCCCGCCTCCTCGAAGAATATCTATATCATCGGCTCGAAGATCCTGCACTGGCGCCTAGAGCAGGCCAAGGATCCCGCAGCGAAGAAGGCTGTACTGGAGCAGCTCCTCAAGCTCTACGATGATCGCGCTACCTACTTCGGTGACGACGACAAGATGCCTGTGGACAAGATCATGCTCGCCAAGACGAAGGACTATCTCGCTATCGCAGGTAAGGACGCTGACTACACCAAGATCTACGCTTGGCTGAAGCCCGCCATCGCTCAGACCAAGGGTGCTACGGCTCCCGAGGCACTCTACTACTATACCTTCGCCTCTCGCTCGGTCGCTATGCGTGACACTACGAAGATCGAGAACTACATCAAGGATTACCTCGAGGCTACGGGCTTCGCCGATGAGGCGCTGGCTGCCGCTGGCGAAGACGTCGCTGCACGCAAGCTCGTCGAGGACTTCAAGAATCCTATGGATACGGAGTTCGCTCAGAGCGGGCTGGCTGGCTGTGACCTGCTGACCAAGCTCTACACCTCCGATAAGATCGATGAGCACAAGGCAGACAAGGCTTATCTGACGACGACGGTAGCCCTCTTCCAGGCTGCTGGCTGTGACGCTCCTGCCGTCTTCCGCGCTAGCCGCTACCTCTTCGACATCGAGCCCACGGCCAACGCTGCTATGGGGCTTGCTGGTGAGGCCATCTCCTCAGGTAAGTATGCCGAGGCTTCGGAGTACCTCAACAAGGCCATCGCTTTGGCGAAGACTTCTGCTGAGCGCGTCAAGTGCTACGAGGTCCTCATCCAGCTCTCGCTCAAGCAGGGCAACCACGGTCAGGCACGTACCTATGCCAACAAGGTGCTTGCTGAGAACCCCAACTCTGGCCAGGCGCTCATCGTCCTAGCTCAGAGTACGGCTAATTCCGCCAGCAGCTTCTTCCCCGGTGACCCCGTCAAGCAGCGCTGCGTCTACTACCTCGTCATCAACAAGCTGCGCCGTGCTGCTAGCGTGGATCCCAAGGTAGCTGGTCAGGCCAACCGCCTCATCGCCACCTACCAGCGCTACCTCCCCTCCGCTCAGGATATCTTCATGCACCCCGAGCTGAAGAAGGGCAGCACGCTCAACATCGGTGGCGAGACCATCGTCATCCCTTAGTCTAGAGCATACCTAGCGTATGATAGACTTGCGCTCGCCCCGAGGGGCGAAGCCATTACAACTAGAGCTCTCCACCGAGGATCGTAGGTCCTCGGTGGAGAGCTCCTCTTTTTCCCTACGTCTGCTGCTCGTGCGTCTGGGGGCGGCCTTAGCGCTCCTCTTCCTCGGCCTCACTACGGCCTGCACGAAGGAGCGTGTCGAGGTCAAGAACCTAGATGTCAACCCCGACTCGCTCTACACGGCACGCATGCTCCAGCTCAATACGCTGATCTCGGACTCGGGGCTTGTGCGCTACCGTATGACGGCGCCTGTGCTGCTCATCTACGAGCGTCCCGAGCGCAACGAGTGGGTCTTCCCTAAGGGCCTGCTGCTACGTCCCTACGATGCGAGTCAGGGCAGCCAGGTCTTCATCAAGGCGGACTCGGCCGTCCGACGCACCGAGCACGAGGAGTGGGAGCTGGTCGGGCACGTCCAGGTGCAGGGCCCCAAGGGCGAGCGCCTCAGCACGCACCGCCTCTTTTGGCAACGCGATGCCCGCAAGCTCTATTCGCGGGACACGACCTACTTCTTTACTCAGGGGCGTGAGCTCCGAGGCTCACGCTTCGAGGCCACCGATGACCTCAGCTGGTACGAGATTCAGGATAACAAGGGCAGCCTAGAGTATGAGGATAAGCCCTCACCTGCTGCCCCTGCTTCGTCTCCCGCACCTACTTCCTCCCCCGCACAGCCCGCTAGCCCTGCTACGCCTGCCGTACCTGCTCGTCCTTCCGCTCCAGCTACTCCATCAGCACCTGCTGTCCCAGCTCGCCCCGCTACCCCAGCTCGTGTCTCCTAGCTGCTATTCCCTAGACCGATGACGATCTACCTGTATATCTTCCTAAGTCTCCTGGCCTCGGCCTTCTTTTCGGGGATGGAGATAGCCTTCCTCTCCTCGGACAAGCTGCGTC
Organism: uncultured Porphyromonas sp.; assembly: GCF_938046015.1. Taxonomy (GTDB): domain Bacteria; phylum Bacteroidota; class Bacteroidia; order Bacteroidales; family Porphyromonadaceae; genus Porphyromonas. The sequence continues at coordinate 111,984 of NZ_CALIXW010000045.1, forward strand.
TGGAGCTCGACCGTACCAAGGGCGGGCTCTCGGCTAAGGTACTAGGCCTCTTCTTCGCACGCCCAGACCGCTTCATCACGACGATGCTGCTGGGCAATAATGTGGCCCTGGTCATCTACGGGCTGCTGATGGCAGAGCTGATGGAGCCCTGGCTGCAGCGTCTCGTAGGCGATAGCGACGGGCTGATCCTGCTGCTGCAGTCGGTGCTCAGCACGCTGCTCATCCTCTTCGTCGGGGAGTTCCTCCCGAAGGTGACCTTCAGGGCGAATCCCAACCGCACGATGCGCTTCTTCTCCTCGCTCCTGCTCCTGGTCTATATCCTGCTCTATCCCTTCGTCTACGTCATCGGCTGGATCACACGCCTTGTCCTCTTCCTGGCGGGGCAGCGCAGCACGAGTGTGGCCATTCGTCCCGCCCTCTCCTCACTGGATCTCGAGTACTACCTGACGCACAGCTCGGATGACGGACAGGCCTCGGGCATAGAGACCGAGGTCAAGATCATTCAGAATGCCATCGGCTTCGCGGAGCTGCAGGTGCGCGACTGTCTCCTGCCGCGCAACGAGATCGTCGGTGCCGAGCTCAATACCACCCGCGAGCATCTCGAGCGGCTCTTCATCTCCACGGGCCTCTCCAAGCTCATCATCTATCGCGATAATATCGACGATGTCGTGGGCTACATCCACTCCAGTGAGATGTTCCGCCCAGGGCCTTGGCAGGAGCGCATCGTCCCAGCGGTCTTTGTCCCTGAGAGTATGCAGACCAGCACGCTGATGAAGCTCCTGATGCAGCGCAAGAAGAGCATCGCCATCGTCATCGACGAGCTGGGCGGTACCGCAGGGCTCATCACGCTGGAGGATGTCGTAGAGGAGATCTTCGGTGACATCGAGGACGAGCACGACCGTCAGAAGCGTATCGCCAAGCAGCTGGACGAGTCGACCTACCTCTTCAGCGGCCGTATGGAGATCGATGACATCAACGAGCAGTTCGATCTCACGCTCCCCGAGGATGAAGACTACCAGACGGTAGCGGGCTTCATCCTCCATCACCATCCCAGTATTCCCACGCCTGGAGAGGTCCTCGAGATCGAGGGCTTCAGCTTCGAGATCCTGCGCTCGACCTCGACTAAAATCGTCCTGGTGAAGATGCGCCTGCGCTAGCAGCCGCACGAAGCTACTCCTTGAGAATAGGTTGTTTCCTTAGGAAACTTTGTTGTGAGTTAATCTTTAGCTATCTTTGACGAAGCCTAGAGCAAGGGGGGAGCTCCTTCCGCTAGGCATCACACTATAGTATAGAGCTAATGATGCACGAAGCAGAGTCAAAGAAGAAGTACCTCATCATCGGTGGGGTCGCAGGCGGAGCCACGGCTGCCGCTCGTATCCGACGCCTCAGTGAGCAGGCCGAGATCATCCTCCTCGAGCGGGGAGAGCATATTTCCTATGCCAACTGTGGCCTTCCTTATTATATCGGGGGCGTGATCCAGCAGCGCGATCGCCTCTTTGTTCAGACACCCGCTGCCTTTGCCCGTAGGTTCAATATCGACGTGCGCACCCAGAGTGAGGCCACGTCCATAGACCCCGAGCGGCAGGAGGTCAGCATACGTACGGCCGATGGCCGCAGCTATACCGAGCGCTATGACGAGCTGCTACTCTCCCCTGGAGCAGCTCCCCTACGCCCGCCCCTCCCAGGGATCGATCTCGAGGGGATCTTCACCCTGCGCAATGTCGCCGACACGGATAGGATCAAGGCCTATCTAGAGGGGCACAAGGCTAAGCGTGCCGTCATCGTCGGCGGTGGCTTCATCGGGCTGGAGATGGCGGAGAATCTTCACCAGCTGGGCCTCGAGGTCTCCCTCGTAGAGATGGCGCCGCAGGTGATGGCCCCCATGGACTACTCGATGGCGGCCTTCGTACACGAGGAGCTGCAGAGTAAGGGCGTCACGCTCTACCTCGAGGAGGCAGTAGCTGCCTTCGAGCGGGTAGGCGAAGGCCTCCAGCTACGCTTCCAGTCGGGGGCGACGCTCGCGGCTGACCTTGTCCTCCTCTCCATCGGGGTACGCCCCGAAACGAAGCTCGCCCAGGAGGCTGGCCTCAAGCTCGGGGAGACCAAGGGCATCTGGGTCAACGAACATCTACAGACCTCCAAGGCGCATATCTGGGCCGTGGGGGATGCCATCGAGTATCCGCACCCCGTGACGGGACAGCCTTGGCTGAACTACCTCGCTGGTCCTGCCAACCGTCAGGCACGTATCGTAGCTGATAACATGGTGCTCGGGCCGAAGCAGCGCTACGAGGGCTCGGTAGGTACAGCCATCGCTAAGGTCTTTGACCTCACGGTCGCCACCACGGGCCTCCCCGCCAAGCGCCTCAAGCAGCTCGGCATCCCTTACCTCTCGGCGACGATCCACGCCGCCTCACATGCTGGCTACTACCCAGGAGCTCGGCAGATGGCCATCAAGGTCACCTTCGCCCCCAGCGACGGGCGTATCTACGGCGCACAGATCGTCGGCTACGACGGGGTAGACACCCGCATCGACCAGTACGCACTGGCCCTCAAGCGCGGGATGACGGTCGCTGAGCTCACTGAGCTCGAGCAGGCCTACGCCCCGCCCTTCTCCTCGGCCAAGGATCCCGTAGCGATCTCGGCCTATGTGGCGGAGAATATACGCAGCGGGCGCATGCAGCCGCTCTACTGGCGCGAGCTGCGCGAGGCCGACCTCTCCAAGGTAGCGCTCATCGACGTGCGTACCCCTGAGGAGTACGCCCTCGGCACCATCCCTGGTGCGGTCAATGTGCCGCTGGATGAGCTGCGCGAGCGCCTCGAGGAGCTGCCTCGTGACCGCGCCCTATGGCTCTTCTGCGGCGTGGGGCTGCGCGGCTACCTTGCCTCCAACATCCTCCGCGGACAAGGCTACAGCGAGGTGCGCAACCTCGTCGGGGGGATCAAGACCTACCGCGCGGCTACGGCCGTGATCCAGCGACCCAGCGACCCTCATGCGGGAGCGGCTAGCGCAAAGGCAACTGCTGAGCAGCCTGCCGCGGCGCCTGAGCTCCGCGTGCTCGACGCCTGCGGCCTCCAGTGCCCAGGCCCCATCCTCCAGCTGCGCCGCGCTATGGACGAGCTCCCAGGGGGGGCGCGCCTTGAGGTACGTGCTACGGATGTGGGCTTCCCCCGCGATGCCGAGGCCTGGTGCCGCAGTACGGGACATCGCTTCCTCGGCTCCCGCAGCGAGAGCGGTGTCTATATCGTCCAGCTGGAGAAGGCCAGCGTCTGCGCTCAGGAGGCGAGCCGACCCGCTAGCGCTGGGCCGCGCAACAAGACCTTCATCCTCTTCGATGACGACCTGGATAAGGCGCTGGCGACCTTCGTCCTAGCCAACGGCGCAGCCGCCACGGGGGGACGGGTCAGTATCTTCTTTACCTTCTGGGGGCTCAACGTCCTGAAGCGCGAGCACAAGCCACGCGTGGCGAAGGACTTCTTCGGCCGTATGTTCGGCTGGATGCTCCCCTCAGACTCGACCAAGCTCCCGCTGTCGAAGATGAACTTCCTAGGCCTCGGCCCGCGGATGATGCGCTACCTGATGAAGCAGAAGGGCGTGGACTCCGTCGAATCCCTACGCCAGCAGGCGCTCGCCGCTGGTGTGGAGTTCATCGCCTGCCAGATGTCTATGGATGTCATGGGCATAGCGCGCGAGGAGCTGCTGGACGAGGTCACCGTCGGCGGTGTTGCCTCCTACATGGAGCGCGCCGAGCAGGCGGGTGTGAACTTGTTTATTTAATGACGAACTAGCAATAACGATCTATGGAGTACGTACGATCCATCTGTGTGATGAGGGACTTAGTCCGGGCGCTGGCCGCCCTAGAGGATTCCCTCGCCACGGCACACGGCCTTTCGCTCAACGAGGCCATGGTGCTCTGTGTCACGGGCTACGAGCGCGTGACCCCTTCCTTCATCTGTCAGCAGACGGGTCTATCGCCCTCCAATACCTCGAAGGTCACCAGTTCGCTGGAGCGTAAGAAGTACCTCGTGCGCCGCCTCGGCAAGGAGGATCGCAGACAGATGTTCTTCTCTCTGACCCCTCAGGGGCGGGAGCTGCTCGAGGGGCTGAAGACCCATCAGTTTGATATCCCCGAGCTACTGCGTAGCTGCTTCGAGGAGACGGAGCCTGTCTGCCCCGAGCCGACGGAGCCCACTCCAAGCCCAGCCGAGGAGTAGCCCCGAGCTCTATCCAAGTAGTGCAGCCCCACAGTGGCAAGCCCTCCCTCGGGAGGACCTGCCGCTGTGGGGCTGCGTGCTTTTACCCCTTTGGCTACGCGCGTGCTTGGCTCCTTGCTTGCCTGCCTTTGGGAGCGTGGCTCGGGGAAGGGTAGGGGTAGATAGATGAAGCGGGCTCCCTGAGGTCTATGCCTCGGGGAGCCCGCTTGCTTGCTGTCGGGAGCTCGCTACCCTAGAGCGTGTAGTCGATACCGATGGAGAAGATCTGGTTCTTGCGGGTGTAGCGCTCCTTGGCGCTGACGCCCTGCGGGGTGAGGGCGCTCTTGGCGATGTAGAGCGCCTCCTTCTGGTGATCGCGGTAGTCGGTGAACATGTAGGCGAGGTTGAGCTGGAGCTCCTTCGTCAGCTGGAGGCCAGCGCCGAGGCCGTAGGAGTTGGAGCTCATGTCGAAGTGCAGGTTGCTCTGATAGTCGTCCGTCACGCCCTTGCGCGTCAGCTGGAGGCCGGCGCTGAGCTCCAGCCAGTCCTTGGCGCGCCACTCGAGGCCGAAGAGGTATTCGCTGGTGTTGTGCTTCAGCAGCGCCTCCTTACCGCCTGCCATACGGGCCTGCTTCTCGAAGAAGTGGTTGAAGCCGACCGAGGCCGTGAGGCTGGGGAGGACGCGGTAGGAGACCCCGAGGGCAAGCGCTGCGGGTAGGTCGTTGGGCGTCTCGACGCCGTCGTCGAACTGGGCCATGCCCGAGCCGTTGTGCTTCGTCTTGTTGCGCACCGTCAGCGCCGTGCGGAACTCATAGCGCGCCCCGATGTCCCAGCCGTCCTTCTGGAAGTGTAGGCCGATGATGGGTGCGATGCCTAGACCCGTCTGCTTGACCTCGATCTGCTTGTCCTTCGTCCCTTCGGCGAAGCGCTTGGGCAGCCCGAGTACCGTCTGTACCGAGGCCTGGGCGGCTGCGGGTAGACTGCCGAGGAGCGGCTGCAGCGCAGGTAGGCGCGACTGCAGGCCCTGATCTACGAGGGCGAAGTAGGCAGGTGCGGGGAGGTACTCGCCAGCCGCGCCGGGCTTATTGACCTGGATGCTACCGATGTGCCCCGAGTAGGTATTGTAGGCGTAGCTGATGCGAGCACCGAGGTGGGCGGAGAGGTAGTCGGTGATCTTGTAGCTCGCCCCGAGCTGGAGCCCCAGCGTGTACTGCAGACCCTCCAGTTGGCTATCGAGGCGGTACTGATTGACGCCCGTCAGGGGGGCGAGCATCGTGGGGAGCTGCTGGCGCACTGCCGCGGGGATGAGCTGCGCTAGGGCGGGGTTGGCGAGCAGGCCCGTCAGTGCCTGCGTCGTAGCAGGGATGGCTGCTACCTGCCCCTCGAAGACGGGGAGACCCTGGCCGAAGCTTGCCTTACCGCCGCCACCGAAGACGCCGACTACGGCCGAGAAGGCCCAGTTGCCCTGCTTGTAGGCAGCCATAAGGGTGGGGAGGATGGGGGCGGTAGCCTTGCCCTCGAAGTGCTTGGTCTGCTGCCCGCCGTTGTAGGCGAAGGGAGCGAAGGTGGCCTCGATGTCGCGCTGCTGGAGCACGGTCTGGCTGTTGAGGCTGAAGCGCCAGCCGTCGGGCGTGAAGACCAGCCCTGCGGGGTTATAGTAGGTAGCGTCGATAGCAGTGGAGGCGTTGCGCGCTAGGCTACGGAGGTAGCGTGCGTGCATGCTGGTGTTGTTGAGTAGACCTCCTGCCTCGGCTGAGGAGAGGCTAAGCAGGGACAGCAGTCCCAGTGCTAGGGTTCGTTTCATCGAGATTCTTGTCGTATATCATACTAGAGCTAGCGGGGGCTAGCGCCTGGAGGCCAATCCCCCGAGGTGCTGCAAAGATAAGCTAAATGCTGCACACTATTCGGGAGAGTGTGCCGTATGAGGTCCGATGCTCCTCTAGATTAGCAAGTCGTGCTTGCGAATTAGGCTCCCTTGCTCCGCTTGCCCTGCCCCCAGCACCACCCCCCTCTTAGGCCTCAGCTCGCTGACTGCTATCCCTCAGCTCGCTGACTGCTATCCCTCAGCGCCGTGACTGCCGCCCCTTAGCCTCCCGACTGACGTCCCTCATGACCGCTCTTCCTTAGTCCACGGGACAGATCTATCATATCCCCTCGTCCTAGGCTAGGCTATGTCTTTGGGAGCTCGGATAGTAGGGAGTGAGGTGGATAGGGCTGAGGCGTACAGATAGCTGCAGCCTATACGCTGGCACAAGACAAGGGCGAAGGGGCTGCCGAGGCCTGCTCATCCCCTGCTGATGCCTCTCGGTCGATCTCAAGGGGAACCCCTCCTATCCCAGTGCGCACGATGCGTCAGCCCCGGCATGGCGGATGTGGAGGGGGGCTAGCTGCTAGAATAATCGTATCTTTGTACCCGTTATATATGCGTGCCGTGCGCGGATACGAGGCTTTCAATGATCGCTACACTATAGGCCTCGTGGCGCTCGCCCTTGCTCTCCAGCCGTGTGGAGTAGGGCCTCGGGGCACGGCGGGCGCTGCTCACACGGAGCGGCAGCCCCTTCACCTAAATACTACAAGATGTCTCGATATAAGCAGTCCCTCACTACGCTCGCCGTAGTGCTCCTTCTCCCCTTTACGAGTCCTACTACCCAGGCAGCCCAGCTGCAATCCCCCCTCACCATCCTAGAGCAGACCAGCACCGCTGCTGAGCTCTACCTCGAGTCCACACCCGCCAAGGCCTCACAGCCCAAGGCGAAGAACAAGCGGAAGTCCAAGGCTAATACCAAGAGCGCCCAGGCCAAGTCTAAGGCCCTGGCGAAGAACAGCAAGAAGCATAAGAAGGATAAGCGCTCCCGCTCGCGTCGTCGCGGCTCGGGCCTCGGCTACAGCTACGAGCCTGTAGAGATCGCGAGCCATACGCCTGAGCTCATCCGCTCGGTCATGGAGCACGGCCACGAGCTCCTCGGGCACCGCTACCGCTCCTCGGGCATTGCCCCTTGGCCACTTGACTGCTCGGGCTTCGTCAAGTATATCTTCTCCCTCGAGGGGATCAAGATCCCGCATTCCTCGGCAGCCCTCTCTGTCTATACCAGTAGGCTCAGCGACCCGAAGCCTGGGGACCTCGTCTTCTTCCGCGGGAGCAATAGGGGTAGTAGCCGCATCGGGCACGTCGGTATGGTCGTGAGCAATGAGGCTGGGGACATCAAGATGATCCACAGCAGCTCCAGCAAGGGGATCGTCATCGAGAGCATCACGGGCAGCGCCTACTACTCCTCTCGCTATATGGGCGCTGGTCGCCTCCCTCAGCTAGCTGGCCACTGGCGTCAGCTGCCTGACTCCATCGCGATGCCCTAATGCTGCAGGTCGATCAGCTCACCAAGAGCTTCGGGGACCGCGTCCTCTTCTCCGACCTCAGCTTCTCGATCGAGCGAGGGCAGAAGGTCGGGCTTATCGCCCCCAATGGTACGGGCAAGTCTACCCTGATGCGCATCCTCCTGGGACTTGAGCCTCAGGACTCGGGGACGGTCATCTACGAGCGTGACCTACGCCGTGCCTACCTCCCGCAGCTCCCCGAACTGACGCAGCAGGGGACGATCCTCGAGGCCTGCTTCAGCCCCTACGATCCCGTGGCACAGCTGACACTGAGCTGGGAGCGTGCTGTAGCTGAGGGGGATAGCCGTCGTATGGAGGAGCTCCTGCCCGAGATGGAGGCCCAGGGTGCCTGGGACTACGAGCAGCGAGCCAAGGAGATCCTCGGGGCGCTGGGGCTACACGAGCTCACCAAGCCCATCACCAAGCTCTCGGGCGGCGAGGCCAAGCGCGTGGCTCTGGCGGGAGCCTTAATCAGTCAGCCCGACCTGCTGCTGCTCGACGAGCCGACCAACCACCTAGACCTAGCCAGCATCGAGTGGCTGGAGGACTACCTCAGCCGCTCCACGATGGGGCTGCTGCTGATCACCCATGACCGCTACTTCCTCGATCGCGTCTGCAATCAGATCATCGAGCTCGATGCCGGGACGCTCTACCGCTATAAGGGGAACTATGACTATTACCTCGCCAAGCGTCAGGAGCGCCACGAGCAGGCCGAGGCGCTGCGTCAGCGTGCCCTCAACCTCTATCGCCGTGAACTGGAGTGGATGCGCCGCCAGCCTCAGGCGCGTGGCACCAAGGCACAGTATAGGATAGACGCCTTCCACGCCCTCGAGCAGCAGACCCGCACGCCTCGTCAAGAGGGCGCTATCGCCCTCGGGGAATCGGGCGCAGGCTATATCGGTAAGAAGATCTTCGAGGCGCAGCACGTGTCCAAGCGCTTCGGGGATAAAGTCATCCTTGAGGACTTCAACTACATCTTCAGCCGCTATGATAAGGTCGGCATCGTCGGGGAGAACGGTGTCGGGAAGACCAGCTTCCTACGTATGCTGCTCGGTGAGCTGGCGCCCGACGCTGGCGCCTTCGACATCGGGGAGACGGTGCGCTTCGGCTACTACAGCCAGCAGCCGCCCGCCTTCGCCCCCGAGCGGCGCGTCATCGACATCGTGCAGGACCTAGCGGAGAACTTCACCCTGCCTGCAGGCAGTGGAGTAGAGCGCCTCAGCGCCTCGCAGATCCTGACGCGCTTCCTCTTCCCGCCCGAGCGTCAGTACACCCCTGTCGAGAAGCTCAGCGGGGGCGAGCTGCGCCGCCTCTACCTCTGCACCGTCCTCGTCACCTGCCCCAACTTCCTCATCCTCGACGAGCCGACCAACGACCTCGACATCCTCACCCTGCAGGCTCTGGAGGAGTACCTGCAGGACTTCGCGGGTTGCGTGCTTATCGTCTCGCACGACCGCTTCTTCATGGACAAGGTCACCGAGCACCTGCTCTGCTTCGAGGGGGCGGGCAAGGTGCGAGACTTCCCAGGGAACTATACTCAGTATCGCGCCTTCAAGGCTGCCGAGGAGCGCCGAGCTGTCGAGCAGGCTCAGGCCGAGGCGCAGAAGGCCGCAGCCGCAGCCCCTGCCAGCCGTGGCGCGAGCCCTCGAGCAGCACGCCTCAGCTACGCCGAGCGCAAGGAGCTGGAGCAGATCGAGCAGCAGCTTCGCTCGCTGGACGAGGAGCGCGCGAGTCTCGAGGCCCAGCTCGCCACGGGCACGCTGGAGCATCAGGCGCTCATGAAGGCCTCGGAGCGTATCGGGGCCATCATCGAGCTGCAGGACGAGCTGACGCTCCGACAGCTCGAGCTCGAGGAGCGTCAGGGCTAGCCCCCACCCACCGCACATCCTATCCCAAGCACCCTACATCCTAGTCAATGAGCAAATATCAGTGGTCCTCCGACCTCGTCGCTAGCCTCCACGAGGCACTGGCCGAGAGCAAGCGTATCGTCATCCTGCCGCACACCGCGCCCGATGGGGACGCCGTAGGCTCTATTCTGGGCTGGAAGCTCATCCTAGAGCACGCCTGCCCCGAGGCCGAGGTCACGGCGATCAGCCCCGACCGCATCGAGGACTACCTCCGCTGGATGCCGCACCTGGAGGAACTTCTCAGCTTCGCCGACGAGCCCGAGCGCTGTCTGGAGCGCCTGGCGGAGGCCGACCTCATCTGCCACCTCGACCACAATACCATCACGCGCCTGAGGCACGCGTCGCTTATCGAGGCGGTGCGCACGAGTGGGGCACGCCGCCTGCTCATCGACCATCACCTCGACCCTGATCCAGACTTCGACTACTGCATCAGCCTGCCGAATGCCTCCGCTACCTGTGAGCTCATCTACCAGCTCAGCCTTAGCCTCGGCTACCGCGCGGCGATCAGCCCCGAGGCGGCGACGCTGCTGCTGACGGGGATCATCACCGACACGGGTCGCTTCATGTATAGCCACCTTTGTCCAGAGCTCTTCGAGACGGCTTCTGGGCTCCTAGCCCTTGGGGCGGACTACGCCCAGATCATCGACCGCCTCAACTATCACAATCCCGAGCAGCAGCTGCGCCTGCAGGGCTATGTGCTGGACCGCAAGCTGGAGCTCTACCCCGAGCTACGCGCGGCCGTGCTGACCCTCAGTCAGCAGGAGCTCCAGCAGTATGGCGCCAGCAAGGGCGATACCGAGGGCCTCGTCAACCTGCCGCTCAGCATCGAGGGCATCGACTGCTCCTGCTTCATCCGCGAGGACCGCTCGCAGATCAAGCTCTCGCTGCGCTCCACGGGGGACTTCCCCGTCAATGAGCTGGCGCAGGAGGCCTTTGGCGGCGGTGGTCACCGCAATGCTGCGGGAGCGGAGTACCAGGGGAGCATCGAAGAGGCCAAAAATATCTATCTTTGCCACCTACAGAGGCTCGTCGCTAGCCGCCGTGCAGCGCAGCCTCATGACTAGCATCGTCGGACATATCTCTAGAAGCTCTACGCATAATGAAAAAGCTCACTAGCTACCGCATACTCGCGCTCCTCCTCGCCCTACCTCTGCTGCTGGGCAGCTGCAAGAAGAAGAGTGACTTCAAGCCCCTCTCCCAGCTCAAGAAGGAGCAGACCCGCGCCATCGAGCAGCTTATAAATAAGGAGCACTTCGGCGGACTGATCCAGAATATCAATCAGGAGGCTCTGCCCGCCGAGACCGATAGCCGCTACTTCTACAAGCTCGCCAACGGCCTCTACGTCCGCGTCAAGAACCGCGGTGACATGACGCGTCGTGCCCGCCTCGGGGAGACGACCGTCAGCATCGAGATGACGGGGCGCCTCTTCCGTGAGGATGAGCCCGAGCTTCTGAACTTCAGCTCCATCACCAACCCTGCCTATCAGCCTACGCGCTTCCGCTATATGACCAACTACAGCGGGGGCATCGAGACGCACTACACGCTGCTGGGGCAGGTGCCCTTCGCTAGCTCGCTCGACCGCTTCATGTGCGAGGGCATCGCCTATCCCGTGAGCTATATCGGGGATGGCGCCGAGCTCGAGCTGATCATCCCCTTCGAGCTGGGCCCCTCGGAGTCCTACGTGCAGGGGCGTAGCATCTACCTTAGCAAGATTATCTACAAGTACCTATAATCGCATCCGCGCACACTACATCTAACCAGACGATCCAGTCATGACACTCATCAAATCCATCTCAGGGATCCGAGGCACCATAGGGGGCTCGATCTCTGATGGGCTCAACCCGGTAAGCACAGCACAGTTCGCATCAGCCTACGCACAGTTCATTCGCCAGCAGAGCGGCAAGGCTCGCCCGCTCATCGTCGTGGGACGCGACGCACGCCTCTCGGGCTTCATGGTCAAGCAGGTTGTCCTTGGAGCCCTCATCGGTATGGGCTGTGACGTCATCGATATCGATCTAGCGACGACGCCCACCACGGAGGTGGCTGTCGTTGGTAAGGGAGCCGATGGGGGGCTCATCCTTACGGCTAGCCACAATCCCAAGCATTGGAATGCCCTCAAGCTCCTGAATGCTCGTGGCGAGTTCCTCAGCGATATAGAGGGCAAGGCGATCCTTCGCATTGCAGAGAGCCAGGATCTCCAGTTCGTCCAGGTCGGTGAGCTAGGGCGTGTCGTCGAGCAGCAGAGCTACCTCGCCGAGCATATTGCGGCGGTACTTCGGCTCCCTGGGGTCGATGTGGAGGCCATACGCAGAGCGGGCTTCCGTGTGGTCTTCGACAGCGTCAACTCCGTCGGAGGCATCGCCGTGCCCGCTCTCCTAGAGGCGCTGGGCGTCCAGCAGATCACGGGTATCCACGATGAGCCTACGGGGGACTTTGCCCATGACCCCGAGCCGCTGCCCGATCACCTCATGGAGCTCTGTGAGGAGGTGTGCCGCCAGGGGGCTCACGTGGGTTTCGCTGTGGACCCCGACGTAGACCGCCTGGCGATCGTTGACGAGCAGGGATACTTCTTCGGCGAGGAATACACGCTGGTCTCTATTGCCGACTACCTCCTCGAGCTCAAGGGAGGGGGCAACACCGTCTCCAACCTCAGCTCCACCCGTGCAGTACGAGATATCACGCTGCGGCACGGCGGTAGCTACGAGGCAAGCGCCGTCGGTGAGGTCAACGTCGTGACGAAGATGAAGGAGACGGGCGCGCTGATCGGCGGCGAGGGCAATGGCGGCGTCATCTACCCCGAGCTACACTACGGCCGCGATGCCCTCGTAGGGATCGCACTCTTCCTCTCGCTACTCGCTAAGCGTGGAATATCGGTCAGCGAGCTGCGCAAGAGCTATCCCAGCTACTTCATGAGCAAGCAGCGCGTGGAGCTCCCTGCAGGCGTCGAGGCCCAGGAACTGCTGGAGCGCTTTGCCGCTGACCAGGCAGGCGAGGGCGAGATCAGCCGCATCGATGGTATCAAGATCGACTACCCCGATCAGTGGGTGAACGTGCGCCGAAGCAATACGGAGCCCATCATCCGCATCTATACAGAGGCTCCGACGCAGGCAGCCGCTGATGCCCTGGCCGATTCGTCCAAGGCGCTCATCAGCTCCTACCTCGCTTAGCCCACCTATCTAGGCCCCATAGTCTAGCCTTATCCCTCGAGTACGAGGAGCGAGGCGCGGCTATGGGGCTTATCCTTTTCACACGGTTTACACGATACATTGGCACGCAAGAAGAAAGAACTGCCCCTGCTGAGGGGCGTACAGATCGAGGCTCTAGCAGGCGAGGGCAAGGCGCTGAGCCATGTCGAGGGGCAGGTGCTCTTCGTACCCTTCGGCGCCCCTGGCGACGTCTGTGATATCCAGCTCACCCGACGCAAGCGCAACTATCTGGAGGGCCGCATCGAGCAGCTGACGAGCCCTTCGCCACGGCGCACCGAGCCCTTCTGCTCGCACTTTACCATCTGCGGCGGCTGCAAGTGGCAGCACATCCCCTACGACCTGCAGCTAGAGACCAAGGATCAGGTCGTACGTGATGCCCTAGAGCGCATCGGCAAGATCGAGGTCGGCACCTACTATCCCATCCTTGGGTCGGAGAAGCGCGAGCGCTACCGCAATAAGCTGGAGTTCACCTTCAGCAATCGCCGCTGGCTCTTCCCTGGGGAGCTCGACGAGGTGAAGCGCGCCGAGGAGGCGGGCGGCACTCCTCAGCTCTCGGGGCTGGGCTTCCACCTGCCGGGGATGTTCGACAAGGTGCTGGACATCGACCGCTGCCACCTCGGAGCGGGGATCCTCGACGATATACGCCTCTTTGTACGTGACTATTGCCTCAGCCAGCCCGAGCGCTACCCTTACTTCGACCTAAGGCGTCAGGAGGGGCTGATGCGTACGCTGATGATGCGCACGACCTCGACGGGCGAGCTGATGGTGGTGGTTGTCTTCTTCCGTGAGGATGAGGAAGCATGCCAAGCGCTCCTTGGAGCGATCGCGGAGCGCTTCCCCGTGATCACGGCGCTCCTCTACGTCATCAATGCCAAGGCCAACGATACCATCTCCGACCAAGAGATCCACTGCTTCTACGGGCGTGACTACATCGAGGAGAAGATGGAGGGACTGCGCTTCCGCATCGGGCCGAAGTCCTTCTACCAGACCAATAGCGAGCAGGCCTACGAGCTCTACAAGGTAGCCCGCGAGTTCGCCGAGCTGCAGCCAGGCGACCATGTCTACGACCTCTATACGGGGACGGGGACGATCGCCAATTTCGTGGCGCGTAGCTGCGCCTCCGTCGTCGGGATCGAATACGTGCCCGAGGCCATCGAGGACGCCAAGGTCAACAGCCGCGTCAACGGCATCGACAACACGCTCTTCTACGCTGGGGATATGAAGGACATCCTGACGCCCGAGTTCATCGCCCAGCATGGTGAGCCCGACGTGATCATCACCGACCCACCTCGTGCCGGGATGCACGAGGACGTCATCACGACTATCCTCGGCGCCGCGCCGCGTCGTATCGTCTACGTCAGCTGCAATCCCGCCACGCAGGCTCGTGACCTGCAGCTGCTCACTGCCTCGGGGCGCTATGTCGTCACCAAGTCCCGTGCGGTGGACATGTTCCCCCACACGCATCATATTGAGAATGTCGTGCAGCTAGTGCGTCAGGACTAGCCGGCCGACGGCCTCAGCAGCCATCACCCCCCAAGCCTCATGTGCTATGAGAAGACTATGGCAGCGATATAAGAAGAGTCCAGCAATGCTCCTTGGCATCGCTGGGCTCTTCGTCGCTTTGTTTACTGGCCTTATGCTGCAGCTCAAGCTCCAGCGTACGGCCCAGCAGCGGCGCCTGGAGGCCGAGCTACGCCTCCCCGATACGCTGCGCGTCGTCACCCTCTCGGGGGCAACGACCTTCTTCACCTACAAGGACGAGCCCATGGGCTACCAGTACGAGCTGGTGCGCCTCTTTGCTCAGGAGCAGGGGCTGCCTATGGAGCTCTTCGTCGCCCATCACATGGATGAGGCGGTGGCGCTGGTGCGCTCGGGCAAGGCCGACCTCTGCATCACCCCCCATGCGGTCACCCGCAGCAGCAAGGACGAGCTGCGCTTCGCGGGGCCAGAGGAACTCTCGGGGCTCGTACTCGTGCAGCGACGCCGTGCCGCAGGGACGGACAGCACGCACTATATACGCAATGTCTCCGAGCTGCTGGGGCGCCCCGTCACGGTGTTGCGTGGTACGCGTGCGGCCGACCGTATCCGTCATCTGGAGGCACAGCTGGGCGGGCCCATCAAGCTAGCCCTTATTGACTCCGATACGACCAATAGCGAGGATCTCATCGATCAGGTGGCGACCCACAAGATAGACTACACCATCATCGACCAGGAGCTGGCGCGGCTGGCCAAGACCTACTATCCGAATATCGATGTCTCGCTAGAGGTGGGCTTCAAGCAGCGCCTGCGCTGGTTCACCTCCCCCGAGCGCAGAGGCCTGGCGGAGGCACTCGACCGCTGGGCGGCACAGCTTCCGCGGCAGGAGCAGGCCAGTGAGATCTACCGCCGCTACTTCGAGCTCAACAAGAGCGAGCTCCCCGAGGAAGAGCCCCACCAGCTACCCAAGACGCTGACGGACAATAAGCGCTACCGCTGGCGTGGAGAGCTGGCGCACATCCATGAAGGTGGGATCTCGCCCTTCGACCACATCTTCCAGAGTGAGGCCAAGCGCATCGGATGGCCCTGGCAGCTGCTGGCCTCCATCGCTTATCAGGAGTCGAACTTCAAGCCCAGTATCGTCGGTTGGTCGGGGGCGCGCGGCCTCATGGGCATCATGCCCCGCACGGGGCGTATCTACGGAGCTAGCCCCGAGCAGCTCCTCGACCCGCAGGTCTCGGTGCGCGTGGCGGTGGATTGCCTCCTGGCGACGGAGCGTATCTTCAAGTCCATCCCCGCGGGGGACAATCGCCTACGCATCACGCTGGCGGCCTACAACGCGGGCCCTGCCCACCTGGAGGACGTCCTGCGCCTCTCGGCCAAGTACCGCAAGGGCGGCCATGACTGGGACGAGGACATCGAGCCGCTGCTGCACCTCAAGAGCGAGGCAAAGTACTACAACGACCCCGTCTGCCGTGCGGGTTACCTGCGCGGCAAGGGCGTGGCGCGCTACGTCGATCAGGTGATGAGCCGCTACCAGCTCTACAAGAGCAAGGGGACGAAGATCCCCGAGGAAGGCAAGCGACACGGCCTCGACTAAGCCCCTCTTAGCCTACACCCCGATACCAAAGGCACAGCGCCGCTCCCTAGACTGCTAGGGAGCGGCGCTGTGCCTTTGTGTTGAGTGGGGGGAGCAGGGGCGCTGAGCGAGCGCTGAGCTTAGGGGCGGGCGGCCTTAGCCCTCCGTGCTGGGCTGCTCGTTATGGAAGTGCTCGTAGACGATGCGTCCCTTGGCAGGGCCTATGGCCTCGGCGAGCTCCTCGAGGGTGGCCGTCGAGATGGCCTGTACGCTGTGGAAGTGGCGCAGCAGCTCGTCCTTGGTCTTGGGCCCTATGCCCTTGATGTAGTCCAGGCGCGAGGAGAGCTGGCTCTTGCTCCGCTTGTCGCGATGGAAGGTGATGGCGAAGCGGTGCACCTCGGCCTGGATCTGCTCCAGCAGGCGGA
>NZ_CALIXW010000046.1 GCF_938046015.1 uncultured Porphyromonas sp.
CAGATATATGGGTACACGAGCTGCTTAAGTCAGCCAAAATACAGCTGACTTACCAAGGCTCCGATGTACCAGAGCTAGAGAAAGCACTTAAGACAGCCTCTAAGGCTGATACTGGCAAGGCTGGAAAGCCTGAGTTTATTGGTGTGGTTAAGAACTTCGTACTTGTCATAGAGAACAAGGCGGAGGTTTCACAGCATGCACATCGAGATAATGATGGCAATCTGCTAGACGATACAGCGAGCAAACAAGCCTATGCACTTAATGGTGCTTTGCACTATGCACGTCACATCATAAATAAGACGAGCTATAAGAAAGTCATAGCGATTGGGGTGTCGGGAGATGAAAAACGTCATCTCATCACTCCAATCTTCATCGATGATAGTCTCTACCCAAGAGAACTTCCCAATGTAGAAACCTTTGTCTCTTTCAATGAGGCTAATATCGATCATTACTATCATCGTGAGGTCTTAGGAGAGTCTAGCAACGAGGAAAAGACGACAGCCGAGATTCTTAAAGATGCACAGACACTCCACGAGATGCTGTGGAAGGGAGGTCTGACGAATCAAGAGAAGCCACTTGTTGTATCGGGTATTTTGCTTGCGCTTCGTGAGGAGAGCTTTAAGGGATTCTCTGTGGAAGACCTAACAGGAGATAGTATTAAGTCCGATGGACAGAAAATCTATGATGCCATCAAGGCTAATTTGACCCGTGCAGACGTATCTCCAGAGACTAAGCGAGATAAGATTCTCGCTCAGTTTGCTGTGATTCGAGACAATCGAAAGATTAACGACAGAGACTCTAAGAGTGGGCGTACCCTGCTGAGAGAGTATACAGAGTTCTTGCGTACGAGTATTCACAACTCGATCCGTTATGCTCAGTCAGCAGATGATTATCTGGGAATGTTCTATGGCGAGTTTATGTCCTACTCGGGGAAAGATGGCCAGAGTCTTGGCATTGTTCTCACCCCGAAACATATCACCGAGCTATTCTGTGAACTAGTCAATCTTAAGTCAACAGATAGAGTGCTTGACCCATGTTGTGGTACGGGGGGCTTCCTTATAGCTGCGATGCATGCGATGCTTCAGCAAACGGATGATGAGACCGAACAACGAGCTATACGCAAGCAACGTCTTATGGGAATCGAGCTACAGGACTATATGTTTACCATCGCTACCACAAACATGATTCTGCGTGGCGATGGGAAGAGCAACCTCCATAACTTCGACTTCCTCGCTCAACCAGCGTCTAAAATACAGAAGGATATGCCTTGCACCGTCGGGATGATGAATCCGCCTTACTCGCAGGGAGGAAAGGAGGATCCTGAGAAGTACGAGATAGCCTTTACGGAGCATCTCTTAGATTCTCTGTGTGAAGACGCACGTGCCGTGGTAATTGTCCCTCAATCTTCGGTGACAGGCAAGACGAAAGTAGAGCAGGCTGTTAAGAAGAGTATCCTTAAGAAGCATACGCTTGAGGGCGTAATCACACTCAACAATAATACCTTTTATGGAGTTGGCACTAATCCTTGTATTGCTGTCTTTACGGCTGGTGTGCCTCATCCCAAACAGAAGAAGTGTAAGTTCATCAACTTCGAGGATGACGGCTTTGTCGTAGCTAAGCATGTCGGACTTGTGGACAATGGCACAGCTGAAGACCGCAAGCAACATCTCTTGGATGTATGGCACGGACGCACAGAGAGTGTGAGTAAGTTCTGCGTGGAGACAACGATTGAGGCCGAGGATGAATGGTTGCATTCGTTTTACTACTTCAACGATGAAATCCCGAGTGAAGAAGACTTCCGTAAGACAATGGCGGACTATCTGACCTTCCAATTCAATATGATTACCCACGGAAGAGGCTACCTCTTCGATAATACGAAGAATGATGAGTAGGGAGCTGAAGCTGACGGATAGAGAGTGGAAGGAATTCTACTTCTCCGATATCTTCACGAGTATTCGAAGAGGAAAGAGATTAAAGAAAGATAATCATCTACAAGGAGAGGTGCCTTATGTTTCATCTACAGCAGGGAATAATGGTGTCGATGGTTTTGTAGGGAATACTGAAGGAGTACGTATCTTCCGAGATTGCATAAGCTTGGCAAATAGTGGAAGTGTAGGTAGTGCATTCTTTCAGCTATATGATTTTGTCGCAAGTGATCACGTGACTAGCCTAAAAAAAGAAGGCTTGAATAGATATGCCTATTTATTCCTTTTACCCATCATCTCTAGACTCTCCGAGAAGTATAGCTTTAATAGAGAAATCAACGATGCAAGAATCTCTAGAGAGCGATTGCTGCTCCCTGTCCAATCTGACGGCGCACCCGATTGGGCATTTATGTCTGCCTTTATGCAACGAGTAGAACAGGAGACTTTGAGCAAGGCTCTTCAGTTCTTCAAGCTGAAGTGTAAAGAAATGAAAATCGGGGGGGGGGGGGGGGGGGTAAAATGCAAGCCTACTTCATGGAGGATGTCTTATCTATCGCTAATGGCGTGCGCTTAACCAAGGCTGATATGCAGGAAGGAAGTAGACCATTTATTGGAGCTTCGGAAGCAAGCAATGGAGTTACAGCTTTTATTGCAAATAGCAATGCCAGCTTAGAAAGCAATGTCTTGGGAGTTAACTATAATGGAAGTGTAGGCTTCTCCTTCTATCATCCATATGAAGCACTCTTCTCAGATGATGTGAAGCGAGTACGCTGGAAGAATGAAGCGGCAAACAACAAATACACTTTGCTTTACCTCTCTACGGCAATCGCTCAGCAAAAGGGTAAGTATGCCTACGGCTATAAGTTCAATGCTCAGCGCATGAAGCGACAGATTATCATACTACCAGCCTTAGAAGATGGTTTACCCGACTATAGATATATGGAGCGAACTATGCGCGTGATGGAATATGAAGTCCTCAGTGAATATCTAAAACGGATAGAAGTATGATTAAGAAAATACTTGAGATTAAAGACTTTGCTGTCTTTGAAGATTTTGAATGGAACAAGCATGTTATAGACAGCCAAGGGAAAACAATGCTCCTGGCAGATATAAACATCTTCTTTGGGCGCAACTATTCGGGGAAGACCACTCTTTCTCGGATTTTTCGTTCCTTCGAGTTAAAAGGGGGACTCGAAAAGTACGAGAGTGGCTCATTTAAGTTAGAGTTAAGGGATGGAAATACTATAGACAAGCAATCTATAGAAAGATTCCCATGCCCAGTTCGTGTCTTCAATGAAGACTTTGTGAAGGAGAATCTTCTCTTTATAGGCAATCCTGATGAGGGTGTGACACCTTTTGCGGTATTGGGAGGTAATGCCCAGATTGAGTCGGAAATCCAAGAGCTAAAGACCCTGTTAGGAACAGCAAACGAGGGGAGTGAAACTGGACTCTATTTGGAGAGGAAGAATGCTATCAAGGACTATCAAGAAGCCGAGAATGATTTCAAAAAGTTTCAGCATAACCTTGAGCAACAGCTTACTACGAAAGCTACGGCTAAAGGATCCGGAATCAGGAATCAACCTCAAATTTATGGTGATCAGAACTACAATATATCCAAGCTAAGAAAAGAACTAGAGCGGGTTACTCAAACCAATCGATTGTCAGATGAGAAAATAGATACACTGAAGGCTTCCTTAAAAGAAGAGGCAAAGCAAATCCCGCACGTGTCAAAATATTCCCTTCCAAACTTTGAGGATATAAATCAGAGAGTCAAGGATATTGTGGAGCAGCCAATAATGCCATCTGGAAAGATTGAAGAATTGGTTCATAATGCAATAGCAAACAAATGGGTAGAGACTGGGTGCGAACTTCATAAGGGCAAAAAGACTTGTCTATTCTGTGGTGGAGAAATCACGGAAAATCGCTGGGCTGAGCTAGAGCGTCACTATGACGAAGCTACAAAGAGCTTGAAAGATAAGGTAGAGAAGGCGGTTACTTGGCTAGAAGAACAGAAACGAGTTATACAAGAACTTTACAAGATCTTACCTGAGAACTACTATCTGTACTTTAAACCAGAGGTGGAGAGCATTAATAAAGAGATGGAGGAACGTCGAAGGGAAGTCCTCTCTATTCTGGAGGATATCCTACTGCAGGTGAAGAGAAAGCAGGAGAACCTTTATGCTACTCCTACTTATGAAGAGCATACATTTGATCTTGCTAGACTGGATGAGATATATGCCCGGGTTGAGAAGCTTGAGAAAGATGCAACTGAGTGTGGTGCTAAGCTTAAGGAGAAGCACACCAAAGCCCAGACTGCTTTGCGCTTGTCTGAGGTCGCTCGCTTTAAGGAAGATATAGGCTATGACGACCAAGTCAAGGCTATATCAGAGAAAGAGGCTGAACTCGAAAAGAAAGAAAGAGCAAAAAGAGAAAAGGAAGAGGCAGTTCGCTCCAAAGAGGAAGAGATTAAAGCCAAGGAAAGGCTTCGCCAGAATGAAGAGGAAGGAGCGAGAAGGGTCAACGCTATTCTACAGAATTACTTTGGTCATCGATTTATAGAACTTCGAGCGATCAAAAAAAAGAATGAGGAAGGTGTCTACTTTGATGTGTTCCGAGGGGATAAAAAGGCTTATAATTTGAGTGAAGGAGAGCGTAATCTTGTAGCTTTTGCCTACTTTGTCGCAAAGCTAGAAGACGTCGATACCGCTTCAGAGAAGCCAATGATTTGGATTGATGATCCTATATCGAGTTTGGATGCTAATCATGTGTTCTTTATTTTCTCGCTGATAGACCAGCAAATAGTGGTTAAGCACCAGTGGACACAGCTCTTTATATCTACCCACAATCTCGATTTCTTGAGGTATCTCAAACGACTCCATATAAAGGGGCTGACTATACCCTATCTAGATAAGAAAGGCGATATAAAGCAAAGGGATATTCAAATGCAGCGCTTCTTATTGGAACGGCAGGGTAATTCGTCGTCTATCAGTGTTATGCCGAAGTATATGAAAGAGCATGTGACAGAGTTCAACTATCTGTTTCATCAAATCTACAAGTGTAGTCAGGCAAGCACAGATAACTATGAGCTATTCTATAATTTTGGGAATAATGCTCGTAAATTCTTAGAGGCATATCTTTACTACAAGTATCCCGATAATGATGCAGACTCACTTCATAACAAGATGAAGCGTTTCTTCTCGGATAACTGTGCAGCCACAACAATCGATCGTATCGACAACGAACTGTCACATTTAGGTGGACTCATAGAACGAGGGATGTCAATCTCTGATAATGCAGATATAAAGAAATGTGCTCAGTATATTCTTGACACAATCAAAAGGAAAGATAGAGAGCAATATGATGCATTCTGCAAGAGTATCGGTGAGTAAGTCTTAGAGCTTTGCAAGTCTGGAAGTCATCTCCACATATATGAGCCATTGGTGTTCCTCATAAGAGGTTGACCAATGGCTCGTTTTTATATCATCTAAGCTAGCTTGATTCTCGGGTGCAATAAAGGGTGTAAATTGCATAACTCGCTGATTTACACCCTTTATTGCGGAGAGGGCGGGATTCGAACCCGCGAAACGCTTTTGGCGTTTACACACTTTCCAGGCGTGCCTCTTCAACCACTCGAGCACCTCTCCTTGATTTTTCTTGGCTGGAAAGCAGTGCAAAGATAAACATTGTTCGCTAGAGAAGCAAATCCGCCCCTATGGTGATGGTGCTGTGCATCTCCCACTCATCAGGCTGCGCTGGTCTTCTTTGTGTGCGACAGCTCGCCGCGGGGTAGGCGCACGCCGCGTGCAAGGTCTGCTTGCAGCCATTGCGCCCCCAGTCTCCACGGGCTGTGCCTCCCTTCGCGCCCCTCACATCTAGGCGGCCCTTGCTCCTACTCAGCTTCCCCCTTCGTCCCAGTTAGCCCTCGCTGCTTTGACTGATATCCATCGGCACTGTGAGGGACGGCAGTCGGGGCGCTCGGGGGCGGCAGTCAGAGCCATGAGGGATATCTCTCACGGAGGGGCCCCTTATGCTAGGGTAGGGCGGTGGTGAGGGCTGCCGTGCGCTGGCTCATGATGGGGTCAGCTCGCAGGTGCTTCACGGGCTGTAGGCCCTGAAGGACTCACTGCCCCGCCCCGCTGCTGCTGGAGGGGCAGTGAGGACTTTGTGGTGTGCGATTTGCGAGCCTAATTTTGGGTGGGTGTACAAACTGTTAAGATTTGTTGTAATTTTGCAGGCGCAAGTGGTAGGACGGGCTTGGAGCTCCCAGGTATAATAGCTCTGCCCTGAGGCGGCACTAAAGGCTGCCCGAAGTTGTAGCTTGTCCTGCCCTTTCTCTATTTGTGTCAAGGCTCCTTTATGTGGCCTAGCACGCTACTCGAACTGGTGCATCTCGTCTTATCGTGGTGGTGCACTCCTTACCCTAGCAGTATATATATGGGCTGCGCGGGTCTATCTAACAGTATTATTAGTAACCCAAAAAAGAACAGTATGAAAAAACTCATGCTAAGCATGGCTGCGGCTCTGGTTGCACTCTCCGCTTGCTCGAAGAGCATTGATGAGCCAGTGGCGCAGACGCAGAATCAAAATGCCGCAGAGCAGGAAACGATCACGCTCCACATTGAAGGCGAGCGTGAGGATGTCGTCGTCAAGGACCAGGAAGGTCGTGCTCTGAACCTCAAGGCGACCGTCGGAGGCCCTCATAACGAGCTGCTCAAGGGCGTTTCGGTCGAGGATTCGGAGGACGTCCCCGGCGTTATCTATCTTTATAATGACAAGGGCTTTACGAATCCTGGCTCGGTCAATGGCCTCGCTCGCCAAGTCACCTTCAAGGTGAAGGGGAATAAGGTGACCTTCCACGGGGAGCTTGCTACGGGGCGTCTTCAGCCTGGGCAGCTGCCATTCAATAAGGCAAGTATCTACCTCGGTGGTTACATAAACGAACAGAGTATCGAGAAGCCTGGGATCGTCGATACTCGTGGAGGTGCGGTGTACTACTCTTTCCCCCGTACCGCTCTACGCACGCAGCCTGGGATGGATCTCTCCAAGCTTTATCCCCTGTTCACCAGCTACTATGTAGATGTCAAGCCAGGGACTAAGGCCGGCGCTCGCGACTACTACAGCACGGGTCACCGCTTCAAGCTCTATGGCCAGTTCGTGTCCGTCCGCTGCCGTATGACCAACGGGCGAAGCGTAGAGGCTCGATATAATGGCTTCGCTGTACGAGGCTATGGTATCCTCGGGCTGCGACTGGATGCTCCTGCTCCTGATACCAAGCCTAACCTCAATAATCGTCCCGTCCTCCGCGTAGCGGTGGCCTCTAGTGGCAGTAAGGAAGGGGTCTTCGTAGGCTTCAGTGATAATAAGACCTACTACATCAAGGGTAATGGTGAGTCTCCCTATCTGAATAGAGCGAATGACCAGAGCAAGTCGGATGCAGCCTACACGCTCTACCTCTTCCCCGGGGTTGAGCCCTATGGGGGGATCCGCATGGCCTATGGCAATGAGCGTACGAACATCTTCCTGACCAAGGGTAACTACGAGAACCGTCCCTACTACTGGGGCCTTGATGAGGCCGGTAAGGAAATAGGCCGTCGTGTGAAGGACGTTACCTCTGGGAAGTTCCACAACATCCTTCTGGTAGTCGGTAAGTAGTAAGATAACGCAAAGAAGAACAGACGATGAACAAGATACAGAAAGAGCTGTACCAGGCTCCCGAGTTCAGCAAGATCGAGCTCAACAACGACCTAAGCATCCTACTCTCCTTCTCTGTGGATGGCTCTATCGACCCCATTCAGGAGGGGGTAGAGGATACCTACACGAGCGTCAATAATTGGTAGGACGCACTCTGTGTAGCCTGCACAGATATCCCTGGCCTCGCTTGTGAGAGGCACCCAATAGCGCCCACGCTGCGCCGAGTCATGGACTCGGGCGGCGTGGGCGCGCTGCATTGGTGCCTGCCTCTGCTCGCGGCGTCTTCCCTAGAGGCTTGGCGCCTTTTATCCCCAGTCTACCGCTAGGACTTGGGTGCTGTGGGCGCTGCTGAGGCGTATCGGTCAATGTGTCGACAGGCCCTCCCTCCCAACAGAGCGACAGGCCTCCGTCTCCATAAGAGCCTCCACGATACGCACCACGGCCGCTTAAGGGGGCGCCCCTGTAGGGCTTCTTTGTATGGAGGGCTGATTAACCCAGGGTTTGGGCGCCCTTGCAGGGCTACGCACCCTGGGCTTTGGGGAGGGATCGCGCCCCTATAGGGGCTTGCACGGCCGTTGGGGCAAGCCCGGGGCTGCAATCCCGAAGCCCTGCGGGGGTGACCCGCAGAGCGGCTCTTGCCGCAGCACGGCCCTTTTCCAAAGCACGGCTCTTTCCCCCAGCGCGGCTCTTGCCACAGCGCAGCCCTTTTATCCCGAGTAGTGCGGGGCGGGGTATTATGCCCCGATAGTCGAGTTCCTTGGCAGTTCCCTGGCGGCGGGGCAAGCCCCAGCGGGGCGACCCTTTTCAAAGCCCAGGGTGCGTAGCCCTGCAAGGGCGTCCAAACCCTGGGTTAGCTCGTGCCCACAATCCCGAAGCCCCAGCGGGGCAACCCCTTTCAAAGCCCAGGGTGCGTAGCCCTGTAAGGGCGACCAAACCCTGGGTTCGCCCGTGTCCACAATCCCGAAGCCCCAGCGGGGCGACCCTTTTCAAAGCCCAGGGTGCGCAGCCCTGCAAGGGCGACCAAACCCTGGGTTCGCCCGTGCCCACATTTCCGAAGCCCCAGCGGGGCGACCCTTTTCAAAGCCCAGGGTGCGTAGCCCTGTAAGGGCGCCCAAACCCTGGGTTCGCCCGTGCCCACAATCCCGAAGCCCCAGCGGGGCGACCCCTTTCAAAGCCCAGGGTGCGTAGCCCTGTAAGGGCGACCAAACCCTGGGTTCGCTCGTGCCCACAATCCCGAAGCCCTGCAGAGGCGACCCTTCCCAAAGCCTTCTAATTGCGACCAAACCCTAGCGCTGCTTTGACTGATATCCATCGGCGCTGTGACTGACGGCAGTCGGGGCGCTGACGGGCGACAGTCAGAGCCGTGAGGGGTATCCCTCACAGAGGCTCCTCCTAGGCTCGCCGAGCGCTCCTATAGGTCTCGGCCTTCGCCAGCCCTTTGCGGGACCCGCTGGCGGAAGCCTTCGAGGGCTAGGAGGTCCCCCTTGCGGCGTGCTTGTGGGTGCTTACGGTGTCTGCTTGGATGCTTGGGCGGGTGTGCCTCGCTGCGCCCGTTGGATGGGAGGTCTCATGAGGGAGCTGGGCCCTTAGTATCCTGGTACTCTGCCTGCTATCTGTGGCCTTGGAATAGCCCTGGGAGCGGTGGGTGTACGGCTAGATGTACATTGTATTAATTTTTGTTGTACCTTTGTAGCCGATAAGAGCGCTTAGGTTCATGGTAATTATCCCCAAGGGGATGGTAGAGTCTGGCATCTGGCGAAGGGTATCCCTATAGTGGAATATAGGTGTTAGCCCCTAGCCCCACCTCCTCCTAGCAGTATATGATTAGGGGTAACAAGCAACGCTGGTCACCCTCTCCCGATGGAGCGACCTCTACCTTGGCGCTATATTAATAACGTTTTATATAGAAAGAATGAAAAAGATTTTCATGACGCTCGCAGCTGTCGGTCTCTTCTTCTCCTGCTCCAAGGAGAACGCCGAGCCCCAGCTCCAGCCGTCGACGCAGCAGGAGCAGGAGGCTGCCCTTCAGGTCGTCGACCCTAATACCCCCGGTGCTGTTCGTCTGAGCCTCGATGCGGATGTCGAGCCCTTCGCAATCGGTAGTGGCGCCTTCGTCGGCGAAGATGCTAAGCAGGGTGCCCGTGCGACGGAGGCTATCGTCGGTGGTCCTGATATCAACAGCGCGATCTCCTACCACATCACCCCAGAGGGGGATGGGAAGGTGCCCGTACTGCTGTACCTCTATGGCTCGGAGGGTGTAGCCAAAACCAATGTGCGTGCTACGGTGACTAAGAACGGTAAGGCCGTAAGGCTCACCCTCGGGATGCTGCTTGATTCCAAATCTGAGCCTATGAAGTCCTTTGCCGCTAAGAAGATGGAGGGTGTAAAGCTGGCCTTTATCATCGGACACGATGGTGATGCTACCTTCACGAACAAGGGGGCTCAGCTCATCACGTATAAGGCTGGTCAGAAGGTAACCCTTGGGGGCAACTACATCATGCTGAAGGCTACGGATATTCCCCTGAAGTACGATGCTGCCTCGAAGACGATCGCGCCCACTAAGGCGGTGACTCTCGGGATGCAGGGCTACCTCATCGGGGCTCGCTTCCGTAACCGTTTCCCCGAGAAGATGTACAAGTACCTTTGGGATAAGCTCAGCTCGGATCCCTATGCTACTGGCCCTACTGGCAAGGAGAAGTACGCCTCGCCCAAATTTGCTCAGGTAATTGATCGCCCACCCCTCGACATCATGTTCCGTGTCGACAACCTCTCTGCGACTTATCAGACGAAGATCTCCTATAGCACGAGCAGCGGCGAGTTCAGTGTCGGCCGAGATCAAGAGCTGGCTGGTCCTAATATCATCCGCCAGCGTGTGATGAGCCCTGGCTTTAAGGCTTCGGCTTATGACAAGAATGGTAGACCTTTTGGGGGTAAGACGCACGGGAACGACGAGCGCGAAAACTTCCTGGACGCTACCAGCGCAGGGGTCTTCTATGTCCCCGTGGGCTCGGCTCCTAGCGATACGCAGTTCTCCGAAGGGGAGCAGTTCGTGATCGTCTACTGCCCTAATCCCTATGATAGGGGGAGCATCGCCTACAGATCTCCTAAGAAGCTCTTCTACGATGGCTCGCCCTTCTCCCAGATGAAGGGTAACTGGAAGGATATAGGCGAGCGCATTGTATTCCATGGGCTCGCCAATGACAAAAATTCCTTCGTCAAGCTTCAGAATACGCCTACCAGTCCAAGCGACAGTAAGCGCTCGATCCGAAGCAAGAGTGCCGACAATAAGTTCTACTTCGTCACCTTCACGATCGAGTCTAATCGTATGGATATTGGGTCATCCTGGTGGTCTAGCCATCGAGGCGTGAGCTACCCTCTCTATGACGCGGCTCTCAAGCAGTACAAGATCAAGAAGTAGTATCACCATCAAGACAGAATAAGAAGATGAAAAGAGAATATAAGCAGGCCTACGAGGCTCCTACCGTAGAGAGCTTCGAGCTCAGACAGGCCCTGACTGTACTTGATACGTTCTCCGTCGACACCTCCTCCGAGGATCCCTCCTATGGTGGTAATGACTGGGGTGAGCTACGTCAACAGAATTGGGGCGAGAACAAACCTGGCTATCCTACAGACTACTAAGCCCCCGCACCTCGCTAGACGAGGAAATCACCAGAGCGCCCACGCTGCGCCGAGTCACGGACTCGGGCGGCGTGGGCGCTCCGCTTTGTGGGCGGAGTACTCGGGGGGGATGTTAGTGGGGGCGGAGGTAAAGGAGGGGCGTTGTGCTTGGGGGTCCCAGGGTTTGGGGAGGGTCGCCCCTGTAGGGCTTCTTTGTGTGGAGGGCTGCCTAACCCAGGGTTTGGTCGCCCTTGCAGGGCTGCGCACCCTGGGCTCTGGGGAGGGGTCGCCCCTATAGGGGCTTGCACGGCCGTTGGGGTTTGTGCCGTCGTTGGGACTCAGGGTTTGGAAGGGTCGCCCCTGTAGGGCTTCTTTGTATGGAGGGCTGCCTAACCCAGGGTTTGGTCGCCCTTGCAGGGCTGCGCACCCTGGGCTCTGGGGAGGGGTCGCCCCTATAGGGGCTTGCACGGCCGTTGGGGTTTGTGCCGTCGTTGGGACTCAGGGTTTGGAAGGGTCGCCCCTGTAGGGCTTCTTTGTATGGAGGGCTGCCTAACCCAGGGTTTGGTCGCCCTTGCAGGGCTGCGCACCCTGGGCTTTGGGAGGGATCGCCCCTATAGGGGCTTGCGCAGCCACCCGAGGAGCGTCCTAATCCTAGTCTCCCCTTGGCGGGGTATAAATCCCTCCTCATGCCAGCAAGCGGAGATGTCGGCACCCCGTCAGCGTGTACGTGGGTTGATTCTACAATCAGGTAAACTATAAGGGTAGTCAACTATCGGCGGCGGGGTAAGCCCCAGCGGGGCGACCCTTTCCAGAGCCCAGGGTGCGTAGCCCTGCAAGGGCGACCAAACCCTGGGTGGCTTTCGACGGCGGCGGGGTAAGCCCCAGCGGGGCGACCCTTTTCAAAGCCCAGGGTGCGTAGCCCTATAAGGGCGACCAAACCCTGGGTTCGCTTGGGGTGGGTGATTACGATATTTACTACCTTTGACAGACACATCTTACGTCTAGTATCCTCATGAGCCAATCATTAGCACCTATCTATATACACCTAGTCTTTCATGTGGCTAGTAGTTCGCCCTTTGTCCGAAGAGAGGAGGAAGAACGGTTGCACCTCTACCTCCGCCCCTTGCTGGAGAGCTTGGATTGCAGTCCTATAGCTATAGGTGGCATGCCCGACCACCTGCATCTCCTCTTTCGCCTGAGTAAGAATAGGACCATTTCCGAAGTGGTGCGCGAGGTCAAGAGTAGCTCGGGGCGCTGGCTCAAGCGGCTAGACCCCTATTATGGCTCCTTTGCTTGGCAGGGAGGTTATGGGGCGTTCTCCGTGTCGGCCTCGGTCTTGGAGGCAACGCGCTGCTATGTGGTGCAGCAGAAGCAACACCACGAGCGCTGGACGACCGTGGAGGAGCTGAAGCGCCTCCTTGAACTATATGGCGAGACCTATGACTTGCGCTACCTGCTTCGGGATTGAGTATCCCCAGGGTTTGGGAGGGTCGCCCTTGTAGGGCTTCTTTGTATGGAGGGCTGCCTAACCCAGGGTTTGGTCGCCCTTGCAGGGCTGCGCACCCTGGGCTCTGGGGAGGGGTCGCCCCTATAGGGGCTTGCACGGCCGTTGGGGTTTGTGCCGTCGTTGGGACTCAGGGTTTGGAAGGGTCGCCCCTGTAGGGCTTCTTTGTATGGAGGGCTGCCTAACCCAGGGTTTGGTCGCCCTTGCAGGGCTACGCACCCTGGGCTCTGGGAGGGATCGCCCCTATAGGGGCTTGCCCGGCCGTTGGGGTTTGTGCCGTCGTTGAGGCGCTCAGGGTTTGGGGAGGGGTCGCCCCCGTAGGGCTTCTTTGTGTGGAGGGCTGCCTAACCCAGGGTTTGGTCGCCCTTGCAGGGCTACGCACCCTGGGCTTTGAGGAGGGATCGCCCCTATAGGGGCTTGCTCG
This sequence comes from uncultured Porphyromonas sp., assembly GCF_938046015.1. Lineage (GTDB taxonomy): Bacteria > Bacteroidota > Bacteroidia > Bacteroidales > Porphyromonadaceae > Porphyromonas. Next base: position 13,163 of record NZ_CALIXW010000046.1, read on the forward strand.
GCCGTTGGGGCAAGCCCGGGGCTGCAGGGGCGACCCGCGGAGCGGCTCTTTTCCACAGCACGGCCCTTTCCTATAGAGCGGCTCTTTCCTTCAGAGCGGCCCTTTTATCCCGCGTAGTGCGGGGTGAGGTATTATGCCCCGATAGTCGAGCCCCTTGGCAGTTTCCTGGCGGCGGTGTAAGCCCCAGCGGGGCGACCCTTTTCAAAGCCCAGGGTGCGTAGCCCTGTAAGGGCGACCAAACCCTGGGGGCTTTCGATGGCGGCGGGGTAAGCCCCAGCGGGGCGACCCTTTTCAAAGCCCAGGGTGCGCAGCCCTGCAAGGGCGACCAAACCCTGGGGGCGCCCATGCCCCCAATTCTAGAGCCCTACAGGGGCGACCCTAGAAATGGGGTGGTGAGTACTGCCTCGCGCGCGTGTACCTATTATATAGGAGGTGGGGGCGGGGCTCTCGGCAAAGCGTCGTACCTTTGTGGGCACAGAGCAAAGAAATAACGCAACTTGATCCTAGATACTCAATGCATCAGTCCTACCGAATGATCGCCAAGACGCTCCAGGCCCTGGAGCCCGTCCTGGCCCAAGAGCTTATCGCCCTCGGTGCCGAGGAGGTGGAGGAAGGCCGCCGTATGGTCTCCTTCCGCGGCGATCGGTCCCTCCTCTATCGCGCGAACTATCAGCTGCGTACGGCGCTGCGCGTGCTGCTGCCGCTGGCCAGCTTCCGCGCCCGTACCCCCGACGAGCTCTATGAGGCGCTGCGCCGCCTCGACTGGCGCCAGTGGATGCGGCCGACGGATACCTTCGCCTTCGACGCGGTGGTCTACTCCGACACCTTCACCCATAGCCGCTATGTAGGCTACCGAGCCAAGGACGCGCTGGTGGACTACTTCATGGAGCAGGAGGGGACGCGCCCAGGGGTACGCCTCGACAACCCTGACCTGCGCTTCCACATCCATATTGCGCAGGAGGAGGTGACGCTGGCGCTGGACAGCTCGGGCGAGAGCCTGCACAAGCGCGGCTGGCGTGCCGCTCAGACGGAGGCGCCGATGAGCGAAGTGCTCGCTGCGGGCATCCTGCGTCTGGCGGGCTGGGATGGACAGTGCGACTTCATCGACCCCATGTGCGGGTCGGGGACGCTGCTCGTCGAGGCGGCCCTCATCGCCCGCGGCATCGCCCCGGGGAGCTACGGCCGTAGCTTTGCCTTCCAGCGCTGGCACGACTACGATGCCGAGCTCTTCCGTCAGATCGAGGAGGAGGCCAAGGCGCAGCAGCGCCCCTTCGACCATCATATCTACGGCTCGGACGCTGCGATCTCGGCCGTGCAGATCGCGCGGCACAACGTACGCTTAGCGGGGCTGGAGGAAGTGATCCACGTGGAACATCGCGCCCTCGAGGATTGCCCGAGCCCCGCCGAACCCGCCCTGCTGGTGACCAATCCGCCCTACGGCGAGCGCCTCAGACTGCGCGAGGGCGACGCACTCTACAGCATGATCGGTGAGCGCCTGAAGCATAACTACCCCGGCTGTACGGCCTGGATCATCACCGATAAGGCGGAGCACTTCGCCAAGATCGGTCTGCGTCCCTCGGCGCGCTACCAGCTGCTGAACGGTGCGCTGGAGTGTGAGCTGCGCGGCTACGAGCTCTTCGCGGGCAAGAAGTCGGAGCAGCACGGGGCGGAGGGCGAGGAGCGTCGCACGCCCCGCATCGAGCGTCGGGAGCGTCGTCCGCGTCCCGAGGGTGACCGTCCTCGTCGGGAGCGCCGCTTCGACGGGGATAAGCCCCGCCGCGCCTTCGATGGCGAGCGCCGAGAACGCCGCTTCGACGGGGACAAGCCCCGCCGCGCCTTCGATGGCGAGCGCCGAGAACGCCGCTTCGACGGGGACAAGCCCCGCCGCGCCTTTGATGATGGCGAGCGCAGAGAACGCCGCTTTGACGGAGACCAGCCCCGCCGCGCCTTCGATGGCGAGCGCAGAGAACGCCGCTTCGACGGGGATAAGCCCCGCCGCGCCTTCGACGGCGAGCGTAGAGAACGCCGTTTCGATGGGGACAAGCCCCGCCGCGCCTTCGATGGCGAGCGTAGAGAGCGTCGCTTCGACAGCGATAAGCCGCGCCGAAGCGAAGGGCAGCTGTGGCCTAATGACCGCTTCCGCTACCGCGACGAAGCGGGGCGCGAGCGCCTCAGGAGCAAGCGCCCCACGCGTCTGCAGCGCTTCTCCGCCGACGAGGAGGACTAGGGCGGGGCGCCTTAGCCTCGCCGCAGCGGACGCCGACGTACTGCGCCCGCTGGACCGACTAAGTACACCTAACAAGACTATAGACCTATGCGTAGACCATTCCTAAGCCTCCTGGTGGGGGCACTGGTCAGCCTCAGTGCGCAGGCTGACGGCGGTATGTGGCTGATGGAGCAGCTGAGCCAGAAGTACAGCAGCCTAGCCGCTCGTGGCCTTCAGATGAAGGAGTACGACCTCTATAGCCCCAACGGCAGCTCGCTCAAGGATGCCGTCGTCAGCTTCGACGGCGGCTGTACGGGCGAGATCATCTCCTCGCAGGGCCTCGTGCTGACCAATCATCACTGCGGCTACGACGCCATCCAGCAGCTCAGCAGCGTGGAGCACAACTACCTCGAGCAGGGCTACTGGGCACGGACGCTCCAGGACGAGCTGCCTGCGCGCGGTGTCGTGGTGACCTTCATCGACAAGATCGAGGACGTCACGGACTTTGTGCAGGGACAGCTCCGTCAGCTCAAGGGCGGCACGGGCATGGAGTTCCTCTCGCCCAGCTACCTCAACGGCCTGGCTCGCCGCCACTACAGCGAGCGCTACCAGCGAGGGCAGCAGGGGATCGAGCTGGAGATCAAGCCCTTCTACAACGGTAATAAGTACCTGCTCTTCGTCAAGAAGGTCTATTCGGATATTCGCTTCGTCGGGGCGCCGCCCAGCGCGGTGGGGAAGTTCGGTGCCGACACGGACAACTGGAGCTATCCCCGCCATACGGGGGACTTCAGCCTCTTCCGTATCTACGCGGATGCCAACGGCAACCCCGCGCCCTACTCCGAGCAGAACGTGCCGCTGCGTCCGCGCCGCTGGTTCGACATCTCGACCGCAGGGGTGCAGGAGGGGGACTTCGCCATGATCATGGGCTTCCCTGGGCGCACCAATCAGTACGCCCTGCCCAGCGAGATCACCGAGTGGCGCGACATTGACAATACGATACGCATACGTATGCGTGGGCTCAGGCAGGAGGTGATGCTCCGCGAGATGCTCGCCGATCCCAAGACCAACATCATGTACGCGGCCAAGTACGCCCGCTCGCAGAACGGCTACAAGCGCGCCATCGGGGCCAACTGGGGCGTCTCGCGTCCCGACTTCCTCCGCCGATCCGAGGAGCTGCGCTCCGAGGTCGAGCGCTGGGCCTCAGGGCAGCGTGACCGCAAGAAGGGGAAGGTCTACCTCGACGGGATCGCCCGTATCGAGCAGGCTGTGGCCGAGCGCGGGCCGCTGCGCCGTCAGCTGTGGTGGCTGGACGAAGGCCTCTGGCAGGGCATCGAGGCGATGCAGGCCCCAGGGGTGGACCTGCCGCTGGTGAGCCTGGAGCGTAGCTTCCGCAGCTACTGTAATAAGGACTATTCGCCTGCGGTGGATGCCAAGATCGCCAAGGTGCTCCTCGCTGAGTACTGCCGTCAGGTGCCGCGTGCCGACTGGCCCGAGGAGCTGGCGTCGGGCTTGGCGCGCTACGGCAGCGTGGAGGCCTATGTAGACGCGGTCTATGCTGGGACGCGCTTCACCACGGAGCAGGGCTTCGCGAGCTTCACAGCTCTGCCCTCCGCTGAGCAGACGAAGGTCCTCGAGACGGATCCGCTGGCACGCCTGGCGACCTCGGTGCGTACCAAGATGCGCCAGCTTCAGAAGGCGCTCCAGCCCTTCGATAGTGAGATCAGCCAGGGGCGCCGCGATTACCTCGCTGGGCTCGGCCTAGCACGGGCGGCTCAGGGCGGGGGAGGCCTCATGGACTATATGGCCGATGCCAACAGCACGCTACGCTTCACCTACGGCCAGATCCAGGGCTACAGCCCCCGCGACGGGGTGCGCTACACGGTGCCCACGACGCTGCAGGGGGTGATGCAGAAGGAGGACAGCACGAGCTGGGAGTTCGTCGTCCCCGAGCGCCTCAAGGAGATCTACCGCACCCAGAGCTACGGGGCGGGCAAGCGCTGGGCCTCGAAGCAGGCCGATGGCAGCTACGTGATGCCCGTCAACTTCACCGCCACGACGCACACCACGGGCGGCAACTCCGGTAGCCCCGTCTTCAATGCCAAGGGACAGCTCATCGGGATCAACTTCGACCGCAACTGGGAGGGCGTCGCTGGCGACATCCAGTACCTGCCCTCCTATCAGCGCAGCATCATTTGCGACATCCGCTACGTGCTGCTGATCATCGATGAGCTGGGCGGTGCCCGTCGCCTCATCGATGAGCTGAGCCTCGTCCCCTAGCACGCTCTATGGCCAAGCAGAAGTGGTACGTCGTCTGGGCAGGGCACGAGCCTGGCGTCTACGACAGCTGGGATGAGTGCCTCAGGCAGATCTCGGGCTACTCGGGGGCACGGTACAAGGGCTTCGGCTCACGTGCCGAGGCGCTCAGCGCCTACGAGGAGGGCTACGCAGGCTATCAGCGCCGCCATCAGGTAGCCCCCGAGCAGCAGGCCCTCACCGAGGTGCCGCTGGGGCGAGCGCTGGTGGTGGATGCCGCCTGCTCGGGCAACCCCGGGGTCATGGAGTACCGCGGGGTCTACCTCCGAGATCGCTCGGTGGCCTTCCAGATGGGCCCCTTCCCGCGTGGAACGAATAATATCGGGGAGTTCCTGGCCATCGTCCACGCCCTGGCGCTCATCGAGCAGCAGGGCCTCGAGGGGATGGTCGTCTACTCCGATAGCGCTATAGCCCTCTCCTGGGTACGGCGTGGCCGCTGCAAGACGCTGCTGGAGCGCACCCCCGAGACGGCGCAGCTCTTCGCCCTCATCGAGCGGGCTGAGCGCTGGCTCGCCACCCACCGCACGACAGCCCCCCTCTACAAGTGGGACACGGTACGCTGGGGCGAGATCCCCGCGGACTATGGGCGTAAGGGCTAGGCACTGTACCGCCTCCCCTCTGCCCATTACCCTGCCTTACAGCCCCCCTAGCTCGTCCTAAGCCCGCCCTTACCTAAGGGGGCGCGCTATACTAGCTAGGGGGGCAGTCGCGTTATAGGGGCAGTGCGTCTATTGCTATATCAGTGGACAAGCACTACCTTTGTACTGGCTAGCGGATCTTCGCCGCTGGTCTCTAATCTGTAGAAAGAAAGGAATTATGAAGAAAGTACTAAGTGCAGCCTTCGCGCTGCTCCTGCTGGGTGTCAGCGCCCAGGCACAGTCCATCCATCCTCGTGTCGAGGCTGCCCTCAACCTTGCCAAGATCCAGGCTAAGACAGGTGATGGTACGGATCTCAGCTTCAAGGTGCGTCCCGGTGTCCGCGTCGGTGTCGCTGCCGAAATCGATCTGGCCTCTGGCGTTTACCTCGCCCCTGGGCTGGTCTTCCGTCAGGAGGGTGCTAAGGAAGAGCACACGGTCCTCGGCCAGACGGTCAAGAACTCCGTAGGCCTCAACTACCTCGGGATCCCCGTCAACCTCGGTATCCGTGTCGGCCTGACCGACGCCCTCGCGGTCTCTGTCGAGGCTGGTCCTAGCTTCGCCTATGGCTTCTCCTCCGTCTCCTCGGTGAAGGATGCTGAGGACGTCTTCAAGAACAAGACCTACAAGCGCTTCGACGCTGGCCTCAACGCCTCCGCAGCCCTCGAGTACAGCAAGCTCTACCTGCGCGTAGGTACCGAGATCGGTATGACGAATAACCTCAAGGACGCTGTAGCTAAGGCTACGAGCAAGAATAGCTCCTTCTTCGTCGGTCTCGGCTACCGCTTCTAGCCCCGAGTGAGCACCCCGCGCGGTGCCTGCTCCTAGAGCCCAAATAAGCCCCAAGCAGTGCTAGGACAGTGTCCTTGCCGCTGCTTGGGGCTTTTCTTGTATATTTGTAGACGTTCAATAAGTATAATGCGAAGCATTTAACACCACACCCTACACTAATGGAACATATCATCAGTCAGTTCCTTCCCCTGGATCAGATCGGGGACGTGAAGCCCTTCGGTGGCGGCCACATCAATGACACCTACGCGATCACCGACCGCGAGGGTGTACGCCGCTGGATCCTGCAGCGAGTCAATCACCATGTCTTCCCTCGCATCGAGGTGCTGCAGCGCAATGTAGCCATCGTCTCCGATACGCTCCGCCAGCGGCTTGAGGAGGCAGGCGTAGAGGAGCCCGAGCGTAAGTACCTCTACTTCTATCCACGCCTCGACGATCCTAGCCAGAACTACTACCATGATGGCGAGAACTATTGGCGTGTCTGCCGCTTCATCCCCGACAGCATGAGCATGACCGAGCTGACGCCCGAGGCTGCACGCTTCGCGGGCGAAGCCTTCGGTCAGTTCGAGGAAATGCTCTCGGGTATCCCTGAGGGCGTCCTTGGCGACACGATCGTCAACTTCCACAGCATGCCCTGGCGCCTGCAGCAGCTCCGCGACTCCATCGCTAAGGATCCGCTGGGCCGCGTGGCCAAGGTGCAGGACATTCTCGAGGAGATCTGGCGTCGTGAGGATGCCATGCTCATCCAGGAGCGTCTGCACGAGGAGGGCAAGCTCCCCAAGCGTACCATCCACTGCGATACGAAGGTAGACAACGTGCTCTTCGACCGCAGCGGCCGCGTCCTCTGCGTCGTAGACTGGGATACGGTGATGCCTGGCTATATCCTCAGCGACGTGGGTGACTTCATCCGCTCGGGGGTTAACTTCGCTCCCGAGGATGAGCCCGACCTGAGCAAGATCGGCGTCAATATGGAGATCTACCGCGCCTTTGTCGAGGGCTACCTCTCGACGGCGGGCAAGTTCCTCACGCCCATCGAGCGCAGCCTCATCGCCTACGGCGGTCGCCTGATGACCTACATGCAGACGGTACGCTTCCTGGCCGACTACATCGACGGCGACAAGTACTTCAAGGTCAAGCACCCCGAGCACAACCTGCAGCGCACGCGTGCCCAGCTCCGCTACCTGCAGTGCCTCGAGGAGAAGGCCGAGGAGATGGAGGCGCTGCTGAAGTAAGCCACCTACCTCGCTTACCTACTGAATAGCCCTACGGGACGATCTAGATGAGGCTTGCCTCTCAGGTCGTCCCGTAGGGCTTTCTTCGTCTGCTGCTGGCGCGGCGTGTCCCGTCGCGGGGCGAACAGATGGCTTATCCCTCGCGCTCCCCACGGATAGCCCTCACGGCACTGACTGCCGTCCCTCGTGACGCTGACTGCCGTCCCTCGGCACGCTGACGGATAGCCCTCACGAGCCTTCCCCTTATACTTGCGTAAAGTCCGTCAAGGCTGTCTAGGGCGTGAGCGACCAAAGGGCGGGCGGGTGAGGGACTTGACGGGCAGGCTAAGTGAGCCTTCCGAGCGCAGGCGCTAAGGCTGCTGCGGAAAGTACCTTATGAATCAAGAAAAGTGGCTAATCTTTTGCGCAAAAGTTTAGCCACTTTTTCTGAAAAGATTAGTTACTTTTGGGAGGAAGATTAGGGACTTCGTCTCGAGCCTGCCTCAAGCGCCCTTGCTAAGTTCTTCGACCGAGCCAGCAAAGGCCAGCGACTTCCTTCGGCCTTAGCCTAATCTAAGGGAATGAAGCGGCTGAAGGAAGGCTTGGAAGTCTAGTTACATCCGCCACCTAATGGCTGGGCTTCGGGTCGTCTTCGCAGCCCAAGCCAAGCGGCGGGCGCTGTAGCGCCTTCGCCTTGTCGAGGCCGAGGCGAAGCAAAGCTACTCTCCCATCTGTAGGCCGACGGGCTACAGAGCGTTGAATGGATAGGGCGTACCATCGTCTGATGGAGTATTTGTAGTAAGATAGATTATGAAGATCAAAGAAGTACAAGCGGTCATAAGGGGGGCTGAATACATACGAAACAGTCCTCTAGGCATTATGTGGTTTCGCGGAGAAAGCACAGAACTGAATGGGGTTGAAATTTCAAGTAAGGCACTTTTCCTTGAGCCAGGCTTGCGAGGAGGGGTATTTGCGGCTATGATTCCTGGTGGAGACATCTACGAGATGACTTCGAGTGGAATCAAGCTACAGCTACAAGTAGATGAAGCTGTAGGATATCCTGTGATAGGAGAACTCCCCCATTTCTATATAATGAATAAATGGGATGAAGAAACAAACGATCACGTCTATAGACACATTCAAAATGGGGAGGTGTTATGGACTAGATCATATCCCTATAGACTCGTCGAGCAGTTTGGGGACTATGCTCTCCTATGGGGCACCATAGGAAGACATAAAGAAAATGCTTGTCAGCTCATCGAGCTCGCTACTGGTGCGGTGCTTTGGGAATTAGACCATCCTGATGCTTGTGTCAGCCAAGTTTACCCCTATGAGGATAAGGTGGTTATCGTATGGTTTCGGGATATAGAGAGTAAGGGAACGAATCGGGTGCTGTGCGTAGAGGTGCCATCAGGGAAGGTATTGTGGGAGAATGATGCTGCAAGAGAGTACCAAAAGTACGGAGAGGACAAGCTAGTATTCTTCCGCTCTTCACTTTGGGAGGATGGATATGAGCGTGGAGATAATCACCAGCTTGCAGAGCTCGACGTACGGACTGGAGCCTTTCAAACGTATAAGTTCCCAGGCTATAACACCAGTACCTATGTAACGACGGTCTACAAGGACTATCTTTTCTATGGAACACTGAACTATTACTTCTACGTTGGGGCTATCGACTTACGTACGCACGAGATGCTCCCAGAGGTTAAGGTTGACTACACACCAGGGAATCTTAACCGAATATCGAGCATCGGCGTACACGATGGGCAGCTCTACGTGGAGATTCAGACAGAGCTCGACCATAGCGACATACACGTTCTCGACCTAGATGAGGAAGAGGACACAGAGAGGCAGCGCTCCATAGGTCGATATCTCCCCGCTTGGCTTAGATCTCTGTGTCGTAAAGTGTCAACGCTACTTCGGGCTGAGGACAGAGGATAATTCCCTACCTTTAGAGTCGGTAATCAGCTTGTCCCGTGGAGTACCTGGGACTGCTGACGGCGCACTACTACCCACGAGCCCTTATCATGAAACGACCAGTCCTACTTATCCTCTGCGGGCTACTGGTGCTAGGGGAGGGTATGTGCGGCTGAGGTGGCGGGGCTTCTTGCGGGGACGCGGGGGATTTGCTACCTTTGACTTAAGCAAGCACCCCGAGGTCAGGGGGCTGGCATCACACTAAGAATAAGATAAGCACTATGGCACAGCAGCAAGCGGAAGCCCCACAGTTCAACATCGAGCTACCCGAAGAGATCGCCCAGGGCGAGTACAGCAACCTCGTCCTGCTCAACCCCACGCAGGGAGAATTCGTCTTTGACTTCGTACGCCTGCTCCCAGGCGTCCAGACGGCACGCGTACACAGCCGTCAGATCCTCACGCCTGCCAATGCCAAGCGTCTGCATCGTCAGCTGGCGAACTTCCTCGAAGGCTATGAGCGCGAGCTCGGTACCATCGAGCTGCCCGAGGATAGCCTCGAGGCTGGGGAGGCCAACTAAGCCCCACGCTCTGCCTCACCGTAGGTAGATAACTAGAGCTACTCCCTCATGGGGGTAGCTCTACCTATATATAAGAGAAGATGAAGCATATCCCTCAGCTCATCCTAGATAGCAGCCTGCCCTATCTAGAGGACCTCGCCCGTGAGGTGGGTGAGGTCACCACGCTCGCCAGCCGGGACTTTAGCCCCGAGCGCGTAGCCCAGGCGGATGCCCTGCTGATCCGCAGCGTCGTACACTGCGACGCGGCCCTCCTCTCGGGGAGCCGTGTGCGTATGATCGCCACCGCGACAGCGGGCTACGACCATATCGATGGCGCCTGGTGTGATGCCGCGGGTATCGCCTGGCGCAATGCCCCAGGCTGCAATGCGGGTGGGGTAGTGCAGTACGTCCTCTCGTCGCTGGCAGCCTGGTCGCTGGAGCGGGGTGTCGACCTCGAGGGGCTTACCCTCGGTATCGTCGGGGTGGGGCATGTCGGGGGGCGCCTCGCGGAGCGGGCTTCGGCTCTTGGCCTCCGTGTGCTACTCTGTGACCCTCCCCGTGCCGAGCGTGAGGGTGAGGAAGGCTTCCTCCCGCTGGAGACGCTACTGGAGCAGAGCGATATCGTCACGCTGCATGTGCCCTTGATACGTGCGGGGCGCTATGCGACGGTGGGGATGGTGGACGAAGGCTTCCTCGAGCACTGCTCCCGCCGCCCGCTACTCATCAATGCCTGTCGGGGTGGGGTAGCCCCCACGGCCCAGCTGCTGCGCGGACTGGAGTCGGGGCAGCTCCGTGACCTGATCCTCGACTGCTGGGAGGGCGAGCCCGAGATCTCGTCCGAGCTAGCGCGCCGTGCCTTCATCGCCACGCCCCACGTGGCGGGCTGGACGGCCGACGGCAAGTGGCGTGGCTCACGTATGGCGCTGGCGGCAGTTTGTGAGGTGCTGGAGCTCCCCGAGCCTCGCGGGCTCTGGGATAGCTCTGTGCTGCCGCAGCCCGAGGAGCCCGTCCTCGACCTCAATAGCCTCCCTGAGGGCGAGCGCATCCTGAGGGCACAGCTCCATAGCGCTGACCCCAGAGGCTGTAGCCAGCTGCTGAAGGCCGAGCCCGAGCGCTTCGCCGAGATCCGCCACGACTACGTCTTCCCTCGAGAGGCCTCCGCCTATACCCTCCGCGGGGTGCGTCCCGAGGAGCGGGAGGCGGTGGAGCGCCTGGGCTTCAGAGTCCAGGACTAGCCGTATCTTTGTAGGGCGCAGATTGATACTTACTTTAGTCCCCCACCCAGACGACCATGCCTAGGCGCTGCCTTACCCTCCTCGCCCTTCTACTGCTGCTGCTCCAGCAGGCACAGGCTCAGTACACCCTGCCGCTACAGCCACGTAGCGGTCTCCTCCAGCCCGTCGCTCAGGCAGAGCCCTCGGCTCGTCGTAGCCGTAGCGTAGGCCCCAGTACCGAGCGCCTCGTCCTCCCACCGCTGCCAGCGAGTGCCTACACCGAGGTGCTGGGGCGCGGACAGATGGCGCGTGTCTATACCTTCGCTATCGAACGCCCGCTGGAGCTCGGGGCCGATCGTCTCGGGCAGTACCTCACCGATGGGGCGGGCAACTACAGCTGGCAGGCGGTGATCCGCTCGACGGGGGCGCGCAATGTAGGCCTGCGACTCTCGCACTTCGCCCTGCCTCGCGGCGGGCAGCTCTACGTCACGGCGGCGGATGGGACGCGCATCGGGGCACTGACGGAGCAGAACAATTCGCCCGACAGCCTCCTGCAGCTGCGTCCGCTGGTGGGCGCTAGCCTGACGCTGCGCTACGACTTCCCCGAGGGCTATACTCCGCGTGGGGAGGAGCTCCCCTTCCGCATCGCGGCCGTCTACCATGGCTTCCGCACCTGGCATCCCGAGGATGACGACTTCGACACGGCACACCCAGGCGAGCCGCTCTATGACCTCGGGGGGCAGCGAGGCATCAAGGGCCTGCTCTGCGCGCCCAACGTGCTGGCCTATCCCCAGCGCTGGGCTCAGACGCGCAGCACGCTGCAGATCATCGTTGGGGGGACGCAGGCCTCCTCGGCTGCACTCATCAATAATACCCGCTCTGACGGTACGCCCTACGTGCTGACCTCGGCGCACTGCATCAATAGCCTCTACAGCGTGACCGATCTGGCGAAGGTGCGTGCTAGGGCCGCGACGACGGTCTTCTTCTTCGGGTACCAGAGTCCCCAGCGTGCGGGCTATATCCGTCCTGCCGAGGAGCAGACGCTGAGCGGGGCGAGCCTCGTGGCCTACAATGAGGACTCGGATATGTGCCTCCTGCGCATCGAGGGCCTGCCTAAGGCCAGCGACGGCACCAGCCTCCCCATCCCTGCCGCCTACAACCCCTACTTCGCGGGCTGGGATCGTACCGAGCAGCCCACGCTCCCATACTTTACCATCCATCATCCCGCCAGCAGTACCAAGCGCTACAATGAGGCGAACGACCGCTCGCTTAGCATCGAGGACTACGACATCAGCGGGGCAGGTGGGCGCGCTTGGTGGGGCAAGCACTGGCACGTCCATAGCTGGGCTACGGGTACGACGGCCGCAGGCTCCTCGGGCTCGCCGCTTTTCGACGGCTCGGGCTTCATCATCGGGGCCCTCTCGGGCGGAGGCTCGACCTGCGACAGCCCCTATGACGACTACTACTGGGCGCTGGCACGTAGCTGGACGCTTCCCGCAGGGAGCACGGATCGGTTAGGTGGGCTGGAGCCACATCTCGATCCTACGGGTAGCGGCGCCACGACCTGTGCAGGCTATGATCCTCTCGGGACACGCTTCGTGCAGCGCCTGAGCCTCTTCTACCCCGACCCTGCTACGCCCGATCAGCAGCGCCTCCTCCCGACCGATACCTACAGTCCGCAGCGCTCGATCCTCGAGCTCGGGAACGTCTTCACCCTCCCCGCGGAGCAGCGCCTACGTATCCTGGGGGCCTATGTCGTCTTCCGCAGCACCCGCCAGCTGGCCAAGACCCAGCTGCCTCAGGTAGCTCTCAGCCTCAGTCAGCTGGAGCGCAGTGGCAGCATCGCCCAGCCCATCAGCCAGTTTGCCTCCACACGTATGGGAGCCTACGTCGCCTATGATACGGACAAGGGCAGCTTCCAGGACCTCAGGCGCGCCACGCGCCTCGATAGCATCGAGGACTTCTTCCCCAATCCCAGCCCCGAGGAACTGAGCCTACCCGCAGGCGACTACCTCCTCTCGCTGCGCTCGGCCTCAGGCGATAGCCTCGGGCTGCCGCTGCTGAGCTATTCGGGGGGACGAAGCGAGACCGACTGGACCGCCTGGATCAAGGGCTTCGACGGCCGCTGGCAGCGCAACCTCAGCCTCCCCAATGGGGCCTACTGGATCGACCTCCTGGTGGAGACCGCGCAGCCCATACGCCTAGGACGCAGCAGTACACAGGCCGAGGAGCCGACCCGCTGCTACGCCTATGGGCAGCAGCTCTTCCTCGAGGGCGACTTCACCCGCTACACCAGCGTCGAGCTGCGCGTCTACAGCCTCCTCGGCGAACTGATCCAGCGGGACGAGCGCCCCTTCATGAGCCGCCGTCAGAGCTACCCCATACAGCTCCCACAGGGGAACTATCTGGCGGTCTTCACCCTACATCACAGCTCGGGCTCGCAGGAGCGACTCAGCCTCTACTTCACCCAGCCCTAAGCCCCCACTTCTCATCCTATAGTAATTGTATGGTCACACCCTACAACGATAATCAGACCCCGAAGGTCGAGCAGGTGCGCAAGATGTTCAACAACATTGCCCCCAAGTACGACCTCCTCAACCGCATCATCTCGCTAGGCCTCGATCGCTCGTGGCGGCGCAAGGCCCTCGGCATGCTGGCTCCCTACGCCCCTAAGCGCGTCCTCGACGTAGCCACGGGGACGGGCGACCTCGCCATCGAGCTGCTGAAGCATGTCCCCAGTGTGCGTGAGGTCCTCGGGATCGACATCTCGGAGGAGATGATGCGTGTCGGGGCAGGCAAGGTCGCCAGCCTCGGGCTCAGCCAGCAGATCAGCTTCAGCCGTCAGGACTCGACGGCGACGGACCTGGAGACGGCGAGCTTCGACGCAGCTACGATAGGCTTCGGGATACGCAACTTCACTGATATCCCTGCCGCTGCCCGCGAGCTTCACCGCCTCCTGCGCCCCTCGGGCGTGCTGGTGATCATCGAGCTGAGCGAGCCTACCAACCGCTTCCTCCACCTTGGCTACAGCCTCTACACACGTACGGTGATCCCTATGCTCGGGCGATTGTTGACAGGGGACAAAAGTGCCTATACCTACCTGCCCAAGAGCATCGCCGCCGTGCCGCAGCGCGAGCAGATGACGGAGATCCTGCGTGCAGCAGGCTTTCGTGAGGCATTCTACCACAGCATCTTCCCCGGTGCCTGCACCATATATATAGGCATCAATGCGGACTAGTGTGCGGGCAAAGAGCGGCCGCGCGGAAACGGAAATTGAAGATTATTAACTATCTTTACAAGCGAAAGTGGCTGAGCTACAGCCCTGAGTGCCAAGCACTGCCGTAGGGGAGCACAGCTGCGTATGTCTTCAAGGCTTGCAGGGATATGAAGGTATTGCAATTAGGTAAGTTTTACCCGATCAAAGGCGGGGTCGAGTGTGTGATGGAGATCTTCACCGAGGGCCTCGCCGAGCGTGGCTATCCGAGTGATATGCTCTGTGCTGCACACGATGGCCACGTGGGTGATATCATCCTTGGTGAGGAGTCGCGTATCATGTGCGCCCCCTCCCTGCTCAAGGTCGCAGCCACGATGATCTCTCCGATGATGATCGTCCGCCTTAGGAAGATCTGTCACGAGTACGACATCATCCATATCCACCACCCCGACCCGATGGCGACCCTCGCCTTATTCCTCTCGGGCTACAAGGGACGTGTGATCCTACATTGGCATAGCGATATCCTCAAGCAGAAGACGCTGCTCCGCTTCTTCAAGCCCCTGCAGAACTGGCTCATTAAGCGCTCCGATCTGATCCTTGGTACTACACCAGTCTACGTGGAGGAGTCTCCCTTCCTGAGGAAGGTGCAGCACAAGACCTCTTACCTCCCCATTGGGATAGACCCCACGCCCTGGCTCTCCGATGAGGTGAAGGAGCTGCGCAGCCGTTATCCAGGCAAGAAGATAATTTACAATATGGGACGCCTCGTCCCCTACAAGGGCTACCATCACTTGATACAGGCGATGGCCCTCCTGCCCGAGGAGTACATCCTATGGGTTGGCGGCGATGGCCCGCTGCGTGCAGAGCTCGAGGCCCTGGTGCGGGAGCTCGGGCTCGAGCAGCGCGTCGAGATCCTCGGCTACGTCCCCAGCGCCATGAAGCCCGTCTACTTCGGGGCCTGTGACCTCTTTTGTCTCAGCTCGACGATGAAGACCGAGGCCTACGCCATCGTCCAGGTCGAGGCCATGAGCCTAGGCCGCCCCATCGTCGCCACCGAGATCCCCGAGTCGGGCGTCTCCTGGGTCAATGCCCACGGCGTCTCTGGGCTGAACGTCCCGATCGAGGATGCCCCTGCCATGGCTAAGGCCATCCGCGAGATCTGTGAGAACCCCGAGACCTGGCAGCTCTATAGCCGCGGCGCCCGCCAGCGCTACTACGACGTCTTCACTAAGGTGGAGATGATCAACCGCCTCATCGAGATATACACCGACCTACTAGCCCAAACTGATCATAGGAAATAACAAAGACGCTCAATGAACTGTATCGAACGTTGCATCAAACGAACCTTCGACTTCACCCTAGCACTCGTCTCTCTGGTTCTCTTCTCGCCCGTGATGCTCGTCATCGCGATCCTGATACGACGTGAGGAGCCCGATGGGGATGTCATCTACACACAGGAGCGTGTAGGCTATAAGGGTCGTCCCTTCAAGCTCTATAAGTTCCGCTCCATGTATATGGATGCGGAGAAGGACAATGCTCCTCAGCTCTATCAGGAGCAGGATCCCCGTCTGACGAAGATCGGCGCCTTCATCCGCGCTCATCACCTGGACGAATTCCCCCAGCTGTGGAACGTCATCAAGGGGGATATGTCCTTCGTCGGACCTCGCCCCGAGCGTCAGTACTTCATCGACCAGATCAGCGCTGTGCGTCCCGACTACGAGCGTCTCTATGCGCTCCGCCCAGGGCTCTTCTCCTTCGCGACGCTCTACAACGGCTATACCGATACCTTGGAAAAGATGATCCGCCGCCTCGACCTAGATATCAAGTACCTAGAGAACTACTCCCTCTGGACCGACATCAAGATCATCTTCCTGACCTCCCAGTCCATCATCTTCGGCAAGAAATTCTAACACATGAATCTGAATAAATCTCTACGCTCCTGGAGTGTGGGGCTCTTGGCCTCAGTGCTCCTCCTCGCTACCTCCTGCGACCAGGTCTATCGCACCAACTACCTTCGCGACATGGAGGTCGCCAAGACCTATGGCGTCAAGTACGACATGGGGCTGACCATACAGAAGGGTGACAAGCTCAGCATCCTGGTCAGCAGTATCCGCAATCCCGAGCTGACCATCCCCTTCAACCCGCCTCAGCAGACCACTACGACGGCGAAGACGCCAGCTGGGAAGCGTATAACGGCTCCAGTGAGCAACGTCAGCCAGTTCCCCACGGTCAACTTCCCCGAGGGTGTCACGCCCACCCCTTCGCCTGCGGCCCAGGCGGCCTACCTAGTAGATGCTGAGGGCTGCATCCAGTTCCCGCTGCTCGGCTCAGTCAAGGTCACTGGGATGACCCTCGATCAGGTGAGCGAGTACCTGCGTACACGCCTGGTCTCGGAGAAATACCTCGCGGATGCCCACGTCACGACGACCTTCGATAACCTCCGAGTCTACCTCCTCGGGGCGCTTGGAGTTCATGAAAAAGAGCGCTACAATAACAATGAGTTCCCTAATAAGGGGGTCTTCCACCTAGATGATCCTCAGACCAATATCCTCGAGCTCGTTGCTCAGGCAGGCGGACTGATGGAGCAGGCCAACTATGAGCGCCTCAACATCATTCGTAAGGAGCCCAAGGGCTATGTCATCTATCGTGTGAACCTGCTCTCCAGCGACCTTTTCGAGTCTCCAGCCTTCATCCTGCGCCAGAACGACATCGTCTACGCCGAGTACAAGTATCGTCGTGATGCGGATCAGCGCACCTCACAGGCGCTGACCTATACCTCGACGATCGTCTCCTCGCTCGTCTCCCTGCTGGCTATCGTCACATTCTTCAAGAAGTAAGGATCTATGGCCACCCACGACTCTTCAGCCTCTGCCAACAAGGCGCAGGGGATGGACTTCAATCTGATTGACGTCTTCTTCTACCTGCTTCGCTACTGGCCCATCTACATCGTCAGTATCGCGGCCTTCTGTATCCTCAGCATGTACCGTAATGCGCGCATGCCCTACACCTATCAGTCTTCTATCCAGGTACTGATCCGTGAGGCCTCGCAGCGTACGATGCTGGATGCGGATATGGTGCGCGTGATGCGTAATACCTCGCGCCTCAACATGGAGAACGAGAAACTCCAGTTCTCCTCCCGCAGTATCCTCGAGCGCGCCGTACATACGGTCAATGCCAATGTCCTCTACCGGGTCAATGAGGGTTTGCGCTCCGTAGAGCTCTACGACCGTGCTCCCTTCTCGATACGCTTCCTCGATAGCCTGGACAACACCTCTTCCTGGGAGGTGACCTACCAAGATGCGGGGCATGTAGGCATCCGCCGTGCGGGTAGTGATCAGGTGCAGAAGGTGCCCCTCAACGTACCCGTACGCCTTGGCAAGGAGCAGTTCATCGTCGAGCCCCGCTCCAATTTCAATAGTCCCTGGGATCATAAGGAGATCAAGGTCGACCGTATGTCCTTCAGCAACACCGTGCGCTACTACCAGCATGCGGTCGTTGTCTCACAGCCACTGGAGCGCTCTTCGACGCTTGACATCACGCTGCAGGACCGCTCCAAGCGCAAGGCTCTCGACATCCTCCTGGCGCAGGTCGCTGCCTACAACCGTGAGGACGAAGAGGTGCGTAACCAGATCTCTAAGAATACCGCAGACTTCGTCAATGAGCGTATCGCTGCCCTCAGCGAAGAACTCGGGATCGTCGAGGAGGACATGGAGCGCTTCATGGTCAAGACCCGCACGATCGACTACGATAGTAAGGTGCTGCGCTACAATGCTCGTTCGGCTGAGACAGAAGTCGAGGCCTACGAACTCGAGACGCAGCTCAAGCTCGTCTCCTTCATGCTCTCGCAGCTCAGCAGCCCCTCTAAGGCCAATGACTTCATGCCGCTGAATATCGGCATCAATGCACCTGGCCTGGACGAACTCATCGCTCAGTACAACCAGCTGCAGCTGCAGCGCAACAAGCTCGTCGAGGCCTCTGGTGGTAGCGTCGCCAACCCCGTCATCACCAACTACGACCAGGCCCTCAAGGAGCAGCGTGCCGCCACCATCGAGGCACTCAACCGCTATGCCTCCGTCCTCCGTGTGCGACTGCAGAACTCCAATGGGCAGCAGTCCACCCTCGCAGGTGCCCTCCCCGACGTCTCGAGCAAGGGCCGTGAGAAGGCTGAGATCGAGCGCCGTCTGGAAATCCGTGAGCGTCTCTACACCGAGTTGCTCAACAAGCGCGAGGAATATGCCCTGCGCCAGGCCATGACTCAGGACAGCGCCTACGTCCTCGATATGGACGACGCTCCCTCTGGTCCCGTCAGCCCGAATAACTTCCGTACCTTCATGATCGCCTTCCTGCTGGGACTCGTCGTGCCTAGCATCTTCCTGATCATCCGCCTTGTGGTCGACACCAAGATCCACACGCGTAAGGATATCATGGACCGCGTCACGATCCCCTTCCTCGGGGACGTACCCCGTGCAGAGAAGAGTAAGGAAGGGCTCGGCCGTGTCGTCAGCGCTCAGGGTACCGATAGCGTGAGTGAGGCCTTCCGCGTGCTGCGTGAGAACCTCCGCTTCATGATCGGGACCAATGACAATAGCCCCAAGCGCATCATCTTCACCTCCTTCGGTGAGTCTGCGGGTAAGAGCTACGTGTCCTACAACCTTGCCCTCACGCTCATGGCCTCGGGCAAGCGCGTGGTGCTTGTCGACCTTGACCTGCGTAAGGGGACGATCTCCCGTCGTCTCGGCCTTCGTGGCGCTGGCGTCAGTGAGTTCCTCGCCAATCCGCAGATGAAGCTCAGCGACATCCTGCGCAAGGATCCCGCACACCCTGAGCTCGCTGTCATCGTCTCTGGTGCCGTGCCGCCCAATCCTACGGAGCTGCTCCTACATCAGCGCTTCGATGATCTGGCCGAGATGCTGACCGAGCAGTTCGACTACGTCCTCTACGACAACGTGCCCTTCGGTAGCGTCGCCGATGCTGCCATCGCCAACCGTGTCGCTGACCTTACGCTCTTCGTGCTGCGTGCCGGTAAGTTCGACCGCCGTGCTATGCCTGACCTGCAGCGCATCTACGATGATCAGGTGCTGACCAATATGGCCATCATCCTCAACGATGCTCAGGGCAGCGGCCACGGTTATGGCTACGGCTATGGCTACGGTTATGGCTATGGTTACGGCTATGGCTACGGCTACGGTCACAAGAAGCGTACCCTGCGTCAGCGCATCATGCACCGCCTAGGCTTCAAGGTCAAGTAGCCACGTGCTACGGCACCTGCCTCAGAGCTTATGATCCCTTCTGCACCTCAGCCTCGGCTCACGGTCATCGTACCGGCGTACAACGTCGCCCCTTGGCTCGAGCAGTGCATCCAGTCCATCCGTCAGCAGAGCCTCACCGACCTCGAGATTATCGTGGTCGATGACGGCTCGACTGATGCGACGGGCGAGCTCCTAGAGGCCTGGGCTGCTGAGGAGCCACGGCTCAAGGTCCTACATCAGCCCAATGCGGGGCAGTCAGCGGCACGCAACCGAGCCCTCGAGCTCGTCCGCAGCCCCTACTTCACCTTTGTCGACGGGGATGATTACCTCAGTCCCGAGGTGCTCGAGGAGGCGGTCGCTTTGCTGGAGTCCGAGCCTGAGCTCGGGCTGGTAGAGTTTGGCTTCGTCGAGGAGTATCCCGACGGACGGTGCCAGCCGCAGCTCCACAGCTCACTACGCTATACCTCGCTCGAGGCCGTGCGTAGCCTCGCCCTGTCGGCAGAGGTCTCGGGCATGCCCTGGGGGAAGGTCTACCGCAGCTCTGTGGCCTCTGACCTACGCTTCCCCGAGGGGCGGATCTTCGAGGATACCCCCTTCGTGCTGGAGGTGCTCATGAGGACTACGGCCTACGCCTACCTCCCGAGCTGTGGCTACCACTATCGCGTCATGCGCTCAGGTAGCTCTACAGAGCACTGGGATGGGCGCCTTTGCCACCTCTTTGAGAACGTCCTAGAGCTGCGCGAGCGCCTTATCGAGCGCGACTCCCCCTACCGCCCGCTGGTCAATGAGCTCCTACTGAGACGGCTCATCATCTTCGTCCTCTGGGCCGACCGCCATCGGGCGGAGCAGCCCGAGCTCCTTGCGCTGCTGCTGCCCTATACCCGCTCCCTGCACGGAGAGCCCCTTGCCCCAGGAGGCTGGGGCATACGGCTGAGGAATGAGCTCTTCCTCAGAGCTCCTCGCCTCTTCCTCGGGATCAAGCGTTTCCTACCTACACCTCAATATAGTTAGTCCCTCCACTTCTGCCCATGTACGAGCAACTCATCTATTGCATCGCCAAAGAGTATATCGTCCTCAATACGTCCTCAGCCCAGGCCACACGAGCGCTCCTGCCGAACTACGAGCCCTTCCGTGTCGACGCGTTGCCTGAGGGACAGCAGCCGCTCTTTACCTTTACGGGCGATGTGGACCTCAGTGGCTATAAGCGCCTTGACCTCCTAGAGGACAAGCCGAGCGAAGCTACCCATGCCCGTATCTATCGTACGCAGGGGGAGCGGCTGATCCTAGAGCTGCAGATCTTCCGCCAGTCGCAGAATATGCTCATCGGCGAGGACTGGCGCGAGCTGCAGTCCGACGTGCAGATGGATGACCTCTCCTCGGCAGAGCACCTCAATAGGCTCCTGCTCATCGGCTACGCGGCGGCGATCGCTCCGCACCGCATGCTCAAGGTGCATGCCTCGGTGACGATGCTACGCGGCCGTGCGCTCCTCTTCCTTGGGGTCAGCGGTACGGGCAAGAGCACGCACAGCCGTCTGTGGCGCCGCTATGTCCCCGGTGCCGAGCTGCTCAATGACGACGAGCCCATGGTGCGCGTGGAGGATGACGGCTCCGTCCGTGTCTATGGCTGCCCCTGGAGTGGGAGCACACCTTGCTACCGCAATGAGTCGGCCGAGGTCGTGGCCTTTGTCCATCTCCATCAGTCACCCGAGAACAAGCTGACGAAGCTACATGGGCGTGATAGCTTCGACTCCCTCTACTCCTCCTCGGCCTTCCTGCATTCGGACAAGGTCCGCCACTTGGCGATCTTCAACACCGTGGCCGACGTCCTGGAGCGTATCCCTGTCTATCGCCTCGACTGCCGTCCCGACGAGGAGGCGGTCTCCTGCACGCGACCCTTACTGGAGAACTAGATGAGCGACGAGCGTAGACCTAGTACGCGGCGGGGAGCACCGTCGCGCATCACGCTGGAGGATGCCTTCGATGATGTCCTGAGCCGCATAGCTGAGGGCTATCGGGTGGATATTATCGCCAAGGGGCGCAGTATGCTCCCCTTCATCCGCAGCCAGCGGGATGCGATCACGCTCTCGCCGCTGACCGAGGAGTCCATCCAGCCGGGGCGTGTCGTCCTGGTGCGGATCTCGCGTGGCTACGCTATTCATCGTATCGAGACCATCTACCCGGGCGGGCGCATCATCCTCCGCGGGGATGGCAATCCCTATCAGCGTGAGGCCTGCATCCCGCGTCAGATCCTAGCGGAGGCGACCTGCGTGCGTCGTGGTCGTCACCTCATTACCCAGGGCAGCTGCCTCTGGTGGTGTGCCGAGCATCTGTGGCCAAGTATGCCCTTCCTGCGCCGCGCGCTGCTTTTCGTCTACCGCCGCACGCTGCTGCGCTGGGGCTGCTAGCTAAGCTTACCCACTTACGAAGGCTACTGCACCTACTCGGGTGCGGTAGCCTTTTTTGTTTCTAGTGCAGCGCCCGTCCCGAGTCGCTATTGCTCTCGGGGCGGGCTCTTTGTCTTGTTCTGGGAGTCCACCTAGGCCTTAGGGCAAAGGGGGCAGCGCTAAGCCCCAAGCCTCCTTCGGTGAAGCTGGGGTAGGTCCTGTGGGGCAGTCTAGGCCAAGGGTAGGGCGGGTGAGGGATATCAGTCAGCGCCGTGAGGGACGCCCGTCAGCGTCGCGGGGGATATCCCTCAGAGGACCGAGGGATATCACTCAGGGGCGCTCCCGCAGGAGGGTCGCCTTACTTCGCCGCCTCAGGCCCGTGGCTGGGCGAGGTGGGGCGCCTCGCTGGGCTACTTTGGGGGCAAGGCGTCCCTAGGTGCGCGGATAGCTGTGCGGGGGTAGGTGCTGCCTTCGCCCGACTTCGCGCTTGTCTCGGCGGCGGCTCTTGTGCCAAATCCCTGTATCTTTGCACTATCTAGATAAGACAAGGTATGAAGGAGACCCTAAGCTATAAGGAGGCCGCCGCGCGCCTCGAGCAGATCGTCCGCTACATAGAGCAGGACAGCCCCGATGTCGATGAGCTCACCAAGCTCGTAGAGGAGGCGGTGAAGCTCTCGAAGTACTGCCGCCGCAAGCTCACCGAGGCCGATAAGCAGCTGACGAGCCTCATGGCGCAGCTCAGCGAGGATAATGAGGAGGCCCATGGCTAGCCTGCAGGCGGGGCGCTATGCCCTACTGGTGGCAGGCGGCAGTGGCCTGCGCATGGGTGCGGCGCTGCCCAAGCAGTTCCTCCCCTTAGGGGGGCGACCCGTCCTGATGCACACGCTGGAGCGCTTCGCCCCGCTGGTGGAGCGTATAGTCCTCGTACTTCCCGAGGAGCAGCGCGGCTACTGGGCAGAGCTCTGCCAGCAGCACGACTTCACCCTCCCGCACGAGGTGACCGCGGGCGGCGAGACGCGTTTCCATTCCGTCGCAGCAGGCCTGAGCCTGCTTCCCGAGGAGGGGCTAGTCGCGGTACATGACGGGGTACGTCCGCTGCTGAGCGCTGGGCTCATCGAGGCTTGCTTCGAGGCGGCCGCGCGTGCTGAGGCCGCCCTCCCAGCCTTCCCCGTCACCGACAGCCTGCGCCAGCTGCACGAGGGGAGCAGTCGTGCCGTCGACCGTGCCGACTACGTCGCCGTACAGACGCCGCAGACCTTCCAGCTGCACCAGCTGCACGCCGCCTACCGCCAGCCCTACCGCCCGAGCTTCACCGATGACGCCTCCGTCTGGGAGGCGGCGGGCTTCGCAGCCCCCGAGCTGGTGCCTGGTGAGGCGCAGAACATCAAGCTCACCCAGCCGCTGGACCTCAAGCTCGCCGAGCTCCTCCTGAAGGACTAAGCCCACTCCTAAGCCCGCCCCACGATGTCCCTCCTCGAGACCGCGCTGACCTACCTGCCTGGTGTAGGGCCGAAGCGAGCCGCCGTGCTTGCCTCGGAGCTGGGGCTCTATACCTACCAGGACCTCCTGCTCTACTTCCCCACCAAGTACGTCGACCGCTCGCGCACCTATCAGATCCGCGAGCTGCGTGGCGAGCTCCCCAGCATCCAGCTGCGCGGCTACATCCGTGACTACAAGGAGCTCGGGGAGGGGCGCAAGAAGCGCCTCGTGGCCTACTTCACTGACGGCACGGGGACGATCGAGCTGACCTGGTTCCGTTCGCTGGCGACCATTCGCAGGCTCTATCCCGAGGGGCGCATGTTCCTCGTCTTTGGCAAGCCCGTGGCCTTCGCGGGCGGCTACAGCATTACCCACCCCGAGCTGGATGATGTGGAGAAGGAGCAGGCTGTAGGCTCGGGGCTGATGCCCGTCTATCCCCTCACGGACGCCGTGCGGCGGGTCGGGCTGGCGAGCCGTCAGATGCGCCAGCTCCTCTACACGCTCAAGGAGCTACTGCGCGGACAGCTCACGGAGCCCCTGCCCGCCTCGCTCCTGAGGAGCGCCCAGCTGATGCCCTACGCCGAGGCGCTGGAGCAGATCCACTTCCCCGAGACGAAGGAGCTGCTGGAGGCGGCACGTAGGCGACTGAAGTTCGACGAACTCCTCTTCATCCAGCTGCGCCTGCTGGGGATGAAGCTGGAGCGTAAGAAGACCAGCCCCGGGCTCCTACTGCCGCGCGTCGGGGAGCACTTCCGTAGCCTCTACACGAGCCTACCCTTTGACCTCACGGAGGCGCAGAAGCGCGTCCTCAGAGAGATCCAGGCCGACGTCGTCTCGGGACGGCAGATGAACCGCCTCGTGCAGGGCGATGTGGGCAGCGGCAAGACGCTGGTGGCCCTCTTCGCGATGCTGCTGGCGGTGGACAACGGTCACCAAGCCTGCCTGATGGCGCCGACCGAGATCCTCGCGCGCCAGCACCATGCCTCGCTGGCGGAGCTGCTCGAGCCGCTCGGCCTAGAGGTGGGCCTCCTCATCGGCAGCACACGCCGCCGCGAGCGCACCCGTCTGCACGCCGCTCTGGCCTCGGGCGAGCTGCCCATCCTCGTCGGGACGCATGCCCTCATCGAGCCCAGCGTACACTTCCACTCCCTAGCCCTCTGCATCATCGACGAGCAGCACCGCTTCGGCGTCGTGCAGCGCTCGGGGCTGTGGGCGAAGAACGCCTCTTGGTACCCCCATATCCTCACCATGAGTGCCACGCCCATCCCGCGGACGCTGGCGATGACGCTCTACGGCGACCTCGATATCTCCGTCATCGACGAGCTGCCCCCGGGGCGCAAGCCGATACAGACCTACCACGTCAGCGAGGGCGAGCTCTTCCGCGTCTACCGCTTCCTCGAGCAGCAGATCGCCGAGGGGCGGCAGGCCTATGTCGTCTTCCCCATGATCGAGGAGCAGGAGCAGTCCGAGCTGCGTGCGCTGCAGGAGGGGATGATGCGCTATCGCGAGCGCTTCCCCGAGCTTGAGGTGGTAATGGTGCATGGCAAGATGAAGCCCGAGGAGAAGGATGCCCAGATGCAGCGCTTCGTCTCGGGCGAGGCGCAGATCCTCCTCGCCACGACCGTCATCGAGGTCGGGGTCAACGTGCCCAATGCCTCCGTGATGGTCATCGAGGGGGCCAATCGCTTCGGGCTGGCGCAGCTCCACCAGCTGCGTGGGCGTGTAGGCCGCGGGGCGAGTCAGAGCTATTGTATCCTCGTCACGGGCAGCAAGCTCGGCGAGGAGGCGCAGCGTCGCCTGCAGCTGATGGTGGAGACCAACGATGGCTTCGAGATCGCGGAGGCCGATATGCGCTTCCGCGGCTTCGGGGAGATCGACGGCACGCGTCAGAGCGGTCAGCTGCTGAGCCTGCGCATCGCCAATCCCGCCACCGATGGCGCTATGGTGCAGTACACGCGTGAGCTGGCCGAGCGCATCCTAGAGGCGGACCCCGAGCTTAGCCAGCCCGAGCACGCGCCGCTGCGTCGACGTCTGGATGAGCTCTTCCGCGAGCGCCCGAGCTGGAGCCAGATCTCCTAGCATCCTGGCCCCGCGTGCCGCATCCGCTTGCTCTTCCCGCTTTCCTACCCTCCTCCCGCCTTAGACAAGGCACTTCGCAGCCCACATTCCCGCCCCTCCACAAAGGGGACGAGGTGCCCTGGACGCTGCTTCCTGAGGCCGAATACGCGTCCTTAGGGTGAGCGCTGCACAGATTTTAACTACCTTTGCAGCCGTATATAAGAAGACATTAAGAACAGATGCAGGACATTCGCAACGTAGCGATTATCGCGCACGTCGACCACGGTAAGACGACGCTCGTAGATAAGATGCTACTCGCCGGTAAGCTCTTCAGAGATGATAAGGCTGCCGAAGTAGACACCTACCTAGATAATAATGATCTCGAGCGGGAGCGCGGGATCACCATCCTCTCTAAGAACGTAAGCATACGCTACAAGGACGTCAAGATCAACATCATCGACACGCCTGGGCACGCTGACTTCGGCGGTGAGGTAGAGCGCGTGCTCAACCTCGCCGATGGCTGCCTGTTGCTCGTCGACGCCTTCGAGGGCCCCATGCCGCAGACGCGCTTCGTCCTGCAGAAGGCCATCGAGATGGGGCTCAAGCCCATCGTCGTCATCAACAAGGTGGACAAGCCCAACTGCCGTCCCGAGGAGGTGCAGGACATGGTCTTCGACCTGATGTTTAGCCTCAATGCGAGCGAGGAGCAGCTGGACTTCGAGACCATCTACGGCTCGGCCAAGCAGGGCTGGATGAGCAAGGACTACAAGACGCCCACCGAGGACATCTCCATCCTCCTAGACACCATCATCGAGCAGATCCCCGCGCCCAAGCAGATCGAGGGTCCCGCACAGATGCTCATCACCTCGCTCGACTACTCGAGCTACGTGGGGCGTATCGCCGTCGGGCGCGTGCACCGCGGTACCTTCCGCGAGGGGCAGGACGTCGCCCTCTGCAAGCGCGATGGCTCGGTGGCTAAGATGCGCATCAAGGAGGTCAACATCTTCGAGGGCCTCGGCCGTGCCAAGGTCGAGAGCGTTTCCTCGGGCGACATCTGTGCACTCATCGGTATCGAGGGCTTCGAGATCGGCGAGACGCTCACCGACGTTACCACGCCCGAGCCGCTGGATACCATCGCGGTGGACGAGCCCACGATGAGCATGCTCTTCACGATCAATAACTCGCCCTTCTACGGCAAGGAGGGTAAGTTCGTCACCTCGCGCCACATTCACGACCGCCTGATGAAGGAGCTGGACAAGAACCTGGCGCTGCGCGTCGAGCCCGCCGAGACGGCCGATAGCTGGATCGTCTACGGGCGTGGTGTGCTGCACCTCTCCGTCCTCATCGAGACGATGCGCCGTGAGGGCTACGAGCTGCAGGTAGGGCAGCCCCAGGTGATCATCCACGAGATCGACGGCGTCAAGCACGAGCCCGTCGAGCACCTCACGGTCAACCTCCCCGAGGAGTACGCCAGCAAGATCATCGACGTCGTCACCCGTCGCAAGGGCGAGATGACGATGATGGACACCAAGGACGGCCGCACCTTCCTCGAGTTCACCATCCCCTCGCGCGGCATCATAGGGCTCAATAACTACGTCCTCACCGCCTCGGCAGGGGAGGCCGTCATGGCCCACCGCTTCCTTGAGTACCAGCCTTGGAAGGGCGACATTGAGCGCCGCAGCAACGGCTCCATCATTGCTCTGGAGACGGGTACGGCCTATGCCTACGCCCTCAACAACCTCCAGAGCCGTGGCCGCTTCTTCATCTCCCCACAGGAAGAGGTCTATGCCGGTCAGGTCGTAGGCGAGCACACCAAGGAGGGCGACCTCGCGGTGAACGTATGCAAGAGCAAGAAGCTGACGAATATGCGTGCCTCCGGCAGTGACGACAAGGTCTCGCTGGCACCGCCCGTCGTCTTCAGCCTCGAGGATGCGCTGGAGTACATCCGCCCCGATGAGTACGTGGAGATCACACCGCACTCGATGCGTATGCGTAAGATCATCCTTGACGAGACGGAGCGCAAGCGCCAGAGCCGCGGCTAGCCGCCCCCAGCGCTAGCTCCTGCCGCTACAGCTAGCGGGGCCTGCCAGCAGGATGCGCCCCCAAGCGGGTGTTCCTAGCTGGCAGGCCCCGCTGCCTTGCGATTGAGGTGAAAAGCCTAAATTTGTCCTATCGCTTAGTCCGCTCAGCAACTCCTCGCTACTACTATACTATGCTATCACGACTACGTATAGGACTTCTGCCGCGCATCCTGCTGGCGCTCGTCCTGGGGATTAGCCTCGGAGGCTTCGTGCCTGAGACCTTCGTCCGCTTCTTCCTCACCCTCAACGGGCTCTTCGCCCACTTCCTTGACTTCATCATCCCGCTGATCATCCTGGCGCTGGTGGCCGAGGCCATCGGCAGCATCGGCCATCAGGCGGGACGTATGCTCCTCCTGACGGTAGCTATCGCCTACGGCTCGACGATCTTCTCGGGCTATCTGGCTTACTTTACGGGCGTGAGCATCTTCCCGCGACTCATCGAGGGGGCAGAGGCCTCCGCGATCGCAGCGCCTGCCGAGGGGCTACAGCCCTACTTCAGCCTCGAGCTGCCGCCCGTCATGGGGGTGATGACTGCGCTGGTGCTGGCCTTTGTCCTGGGACTGGCGAGCGCGCACCTCTCGGTGCCGACGCTGCGCGGGCTCATCGTGGATATGAAGGAGGTGGTCACTAAAGTCATCGAGACGGTCATCGTGCCGCTCCTGCCGCTGTACATCTTCGGTATCTTCCTCGATATGGCCTCCAGTGGTAAGGTGCTGGGCGTGCTCTTGGTCTTCATTAAGATCATAGGGGTGATCTTCGTCCTGCATATCGGGCTGCTGCTCCTGCAGTACACGGTAGCGGGGCTCGTGACGCGGCGCAATCCGCTGAAGCTCCTTCTGACGATGATGCCCGCCTACTTCACCGCCCTTGGCACCTCCTCTTCGGCGGCGACCATCCCCGTGACGCTGGCTGGGACACGGCGCAACGGCGTCAGCGAGGGCATCAGTGCCTTCGTTATCCCGCTCTGTGCTACCATCCACCTCTCGGGCAGCATGCTCAAGATCGTCTCCTGTGCCTTGGCCCTAATCCTAGTGAGCGGTGGGGCCTACGACCTCGGGCTCTTCACGCAGTTCATCCTGCTGCTGGGGATCACGATGGTCGCAGCGCCTGGCGTCCCCGGTGGGGCGATCATGGCCGCGCTGGCAGTGCTGGCCTCGGTGCTGGGCTTCACCGCGGAGCAGCAGGCCCTGATGATCTCACTCTACATCACGATGGACAGCTTCGGCACGGCCTGCAATGTGACGGGCGACGGAGCTATTGCCCTCGTCATTGACCGCCTGATCGCGACGCCCAGTGAGGCACCTGCGGCAGGCCCGACTACAGATAGTATAGATGGATAGATATTCGCTCGCGCTCGCGCGCTACCGTCAGGAGCGTGGCCTTGAGGCCGCACTGCCTGAGCTCCGTGCCGTCCTCTTCGATATGGACGGCGTCCTCTTCGACTCCATGCCTGCGCATAGCCGCTCCTGGGTGGAGGCCGCTCGCAGTGTCGGCCTCGAGATGCAGCCCGAGGACGCCTACTGGTACGAGGGGCAGACGGGCAGCTATACGATACAGCTGCTCTACGAGCGCTGCCTCGGGCGCAAGCCTACTGCCGAGGAGACCAAGTACCTCTATGAGCTGAAGACCGAGCTCTTCGTCCGCTATGACGAGGGCGGTATCCTCGAAGGGGTCCCCGAGGTGCTGGCGGCAGTGTCCGACCTCGGCCGCCTCGTCGTCACGGGTTCCTCGCAGCCTACGCTCCTCTCGCGTCTCGAGACGGCCTTCCCTGGGGTCTTCTCCCGTCCGCTGATGGTCACGGGCAAGGACGTCAAGCAGGGCAAGCCCTTCCCCGAGCCCTATCTGATGGGGCTGGAGAAGGCGGGCGTCGCCCCTGAGGAGGCGCTGGTGGTAGAGAATGCGCCCATGGGCGTAGAGGCTGCCGTCGCTGCGGGCATCTTCACCATAGCGGTGAATACGGGTCTACTGCCTGATAGCGCCCTCACCGATCGCGGGGCACACCTCGTCTTCCCCTCGATGAAGGCGCTGGCGGAGGCACTGCCTGAGCTGCGTCGCCGCTGGACGATGGAGTAGCTGCTGCCTCCTGTAGATACAAGGAAAGCCCCACATCACCTCCCTAAGCCTGAGGTGATGTGGGGCTTTCCTTTGCTTGTCCGCTAGGGGACTAGCGCTTCTCCTTACGTGACCAACCGAACTGGAGGCCGAAGATGAAGACGACAAGCAGTACCTCGCCGAGGCCGAGCAGGATATCCCCTGGCATACGCATCCAGCGGATCACCTGCATGAAGTCCTGCTGTAGGAAGTCTGCCGAGCGTGCCGACCAGTAGGCCTTGGTGATAGACTCGTGCGCCTGGAGGATCCCGATCGGCAGTACGCTGATGGTCACCATCAGGAAGAGCCCGATGTTGATCGACCAGAAGGCCGTGCCGATGAGCTTATCGTTCCACTTGTAGTCGGGGTAGAGCCCACGCAGGCAGAAGAGCATCAGCCCGATCCCTAGGATACCATAGACCCCGAAGAGCGCTGCGTGCCCGTGCACCGCAGTGGTATTGAGCCCCTGCAGGTAGTAGAGCGCGATAGGAGGATTGATGGCGAAGCCGAAGATCCCTGCGCCGAGGAAGTTCCAGAAGCACATGGCGATGAAGCAGTAGATCGGCCACTTGTAGTCCTCGAGCCACTGGCTAGCCTTGGAGAGGCGGTAGTTGTGGTAGGCCTCCATACCGATGAGCACTAGGGGTACGATCTCCAGCGCGCTGAAGGTCGCCCCGAGGGCAAGCACCCCAGTAGGCGTAGCGCTGAAGTAGAGGTGGTGGCAGGTCCCGAGGATCCCCCCTGAGAGGAAGATGATCGTAGAGAAGAGCACCGAGGTCGTCGCCGACTGGATGCGCAGCAGCCCTAGGCGGCAGAAGAGGAAGGCAGCCACCACCGTAGCGAAGACCTCGAAGAAGCCTTCTACCCAGAGGTGCACGACCCACCAGCGCCAGTATTCTGCAATGGCCATGTGGGTCTGGCGGCCGTACATCAGCCCTGCGGCGTAGAAGAAGGCGATCGCCAGCGAGGCAATGATGAAGAGCGTCAGCAGGTGGCGGTTCTCATCCTTACGCTTGAGCGCGGGGATAAGGGCGCGGATCATGAGGAAGAGCCAGAGCACGAGGCCGACCAGGAGCAGGATCTGCCAGAGGCGTCCCAGCTCGACGTACTCGTAGCCCTGATGGCCGAGCCAGAAGTTCTCGATGAGGCCGAGCTTCTGCATGACCCCCATCCACTGACCGATGAGCGAGCCTACGACGACGAAGACGAGGGCGCCGAAGAGGACATTCACGCCGAGGGCCTGATACTTAGGCTCCGTACCCGATACGGCAGGGGCGATATAGAGCCCTGTAGCGAGCCAGGAGGTCGCGATCCAGAGGATGGCGAGCTGTACGTGCCAGCTGCGCGAGACAGCCTGAGGGAGGAAGTCCTGGATCGGTAGGCCGAAGAGGGCATCCCCCTCGACGCCGTAGTGGGCTGTGATGGCCCCCAGCGTCATCTGCACGAGCATCAGTGCGGAGACGATCCAGAAGTACTTGAGACTGGCGCGCATCGAGGCCGTGGGCTTCATCCCGCGTAGGGGATCACTGCTGGGGATGGGGCCTTCCTCGTCCTCCTTAGACTGCGCGTAGTAGTAGACGAGTATCCCTACGGCGAAGAGTAGGATCAGGACGCTGAAGCCTGACCATAGGTGTAGGGAGGTCGGGGCGATATTCCCTATGATGGGGTCATGAGGCCAGTTGTTGGTGTAGCTGACGTCATCCCCTGGGCGGTTAGTGACGCAGACCCAGGAGGACCAGGCGAAGAAGGCGTTCATCTGCTCCATGCGTGCGCTATCCTCGATCGAGTGCTCACGCAGGGCGTAGGCGGTGCGGAGCTTGGCGTACTCGGGGCTTGGGTCACCGAGGAAGAGCTTAGCGTAGTGCTGCCCGATCTCCTTGGCTACCGCTGCGCGTAGCGGGGTGTAGGTGATGATGCCGGTCTTCGGGTCGTAGGTATTCCGACGGAGTTCCTCGCGTAGGAGTACCTGGTACTTGGCCTGTTCGGCTTCGGAAAGGGCGCTGTATTCTAGCCCGTCTTGCGCGGCTAGCTTCTCGAGCATTAGTTCAGACTCACGGTGTAGGTAGTCCGCATTCCAGTCTGGAGCGATGTAGGCTCCATGTCCCCAGATGCTACCGACGGTCTGGCCGCCGATGGACTGCCACACGTTTTGCCCGTCCTTGATGTCCTGTCCTTCGTAGAGTACCGTACCGTCTGTCGTCACGACCTTGCTAGGGAAGGGCGGCATGGTGCGGAAGATCTCCATCCCGAAGAAGCCTAGGACGCCGAAGGACAGTACGAGGACTGCCGCTAACGCATACCACAGTTTCTTAGGTGTCATATATATAGAGGTATTGGTGAGAGATGCCTCCTGGCTAGACCCGCTTAGTAAGTCTCAGGAGATAGCTACAAAAATAAAGTAATGCTCGAATTTCTGCAAGTCCTCTCTAGGGTTCGCTAGCGCTGTGGGTTGAGCGCCTTGAGCCTGAGCGGGAGGGTTGGGGGAAGGGGCGTTGCAGCGCCTGCGCGAGGCAAGATGCGGATGCGATACTCGCGCTGTGGTAGGAGGTCGAGGAAGTTCTCCTCGGGCTGTAGCTCGGGGCTGCTCGTGTCGATATACACGTCGCGCAGCAGGCGGTCGGAGCGCAGCAGCAGCGTGTAGTGGCTGCCGTCGGCGGCGCGCACGAGCTCGCAGCGCTCGGGCTGGGCGAAGGGCGGCAGCTCCAGCTCCTTGGGTGGGAGGGCGTAGTAGAGCTCTTCGCAGAGTAGCTCGGAACCCGCGCTGAGGCGGTAGCTGATGCCTTTCTGGCGCTTGGAGGCCTCATCGGGCAGCAGCTCCTCCAGCGGGATGTCCAGCTCGAGGACGCCGCTGCGGCCCGTGAGCGTCAGCTCCCGCGACCAAGGACGGCCCGTCTCCCCGCGTCCGTCGAAGGCAAAGCGCTCGGCCTCAAGGCGTACGCGGTGCTCGCCCTCGGGCTGCTCGTCCCACACGATGGAGAGGCGGCGCCCGTCGCGGCTGGGGAGGATCGTGTAGGGGGCGAAGGCGCGGGCCGCCTGATACTGCAGCCCCTTCCACGCACCCCAGTAGTCGATGCCCGACCAAGAGATCGCGGGCCAAGCATCATTGAGCTGCCAGTAGAGGCTGCCCATACAGCGCGGGGCGGCGGCGCGCTGTGCCTTGATGCCGAGGGCGATGCCGCGCCCCTGCATCACCTGCGAGGCGTAGACGAAGTCCTCGAAATCCCGCGGCTCGGGGTACTCCTGGCGGATGTAGTGGAGGATGACGTCGTTGCCGATGCTGCTCTTCTGATGGCTGCGCATCACGGGGCTCTCGAGGTCGTAGTCCTCCTCTCGGGCGAAGCGGCGGATACTGGAGGGCATGGGGAAGGACTGTACGCCGAATTCACTCATGAAGCGCGGCATCCGCTCCCGCAGGATCTCGAAGGGTTCGCGGCCGTACCACACGCCCCAGTAGTGACTCTCGCCGAGGCCGAGGCTTGCGGGGCGTCCCCAGTTCGCCGTGTCGGGGCTGCTCTCGATGTAGGGGCGTAGGGGATCGTGCTCGCTGAGGAGCTCGGGGATGAGCTGACGGAAGAGGCGGGCGTAGTCGCGCTCGAAGCGCTCGAAGGTCTCCTTGGGATACTTGCGCTGCCAGCCCCAGTACTTCAGCGCCTCGGCGATCTCATTGTTGCCGCACCAGGTGGCTACGGAGGGGTGCTGTCTGAGGCGCTGTACATTCTGCACGACCTCCTGCCGCACCTCCTCGAGGAAGGTGCTGTCGGCGGGGTAAGGGGTGCAGGCAAACATGAAGTCCTGCCAGATGAGGATGCCGTAGCGGTCGGCCAGCTCGTAGAAGCGGTCGCTCTCGTAGACGCCGCCGCCCCAGACGCGCAGCATGTTGAAGTGGCTGCGATGCATGTCCTCGAAGAGCTGCACCAGCTGCGCGTCGCTCCGTGTGGGCAGCATCAGCGTCCCGGGGATGTAGTTGGCTCCCTTGGCGAAGAAGGGGACGCCATTGACGACGAAGGTGAAGCTACGCCCGAGGCTGTCGGCCTCGCGCCTTAGCTCCAGCGTGCGCAGCCCGACGCGGGTCGTGTAGCTGTCCAGCGGCTGACGCTCGCCGCGGCGACGTAGCTCGAGGCGCATCGTGTAGCGTGCTTGCTCCCCCATACCGCGCGGCCACCAGAGCTGGGGATCGGGGAGGCTGTGGGCGAAGGGCTGCCCCACCTGGGGGAGGAAGTCCGCGACGCGTCCTTCCCGACGGTAGACTTTGCGCCCCTGAGGATCGAGGAGCGTGTAGCTCAGACGCGTGTCCGCAGGCGCGGCGATGTCCTCGGGACGCAGGCGCAGCTGGAGCTCGCGCCCCTTCGCCTCGGGGTGATAGCTCAGGTAGGGACGCCCTGCGAAGTGCTCCTTAGCCCCGAGGCGGAGCTGCACCGCCCGCCAAGGGCCGAGCGTCAGCAGGCGCTCGCCCCAGTCCCAGCCGTAGTGGTAGGGAGCCTTGCGGGTGAAGACGCTGAGGTGGATGGGTGCGTGGTCATTGTCCGCAGGGTAATTGATGCCCGAGGCCTCATAGCGCGGCAGGGAGGCTCGGGTGGGGGAGGCAAAGCGCAGCTCCAGCACGTTGTCCCGTCTCAGGAGCCCCTTGACCTCCAGTTCATGCTCGAGGTACATGTTGCTGCTCGTGAGGATGCGCTGGCCGTTGAGCCAGACCTCGGCGAAGGTGTCCAGCCCGCCGAAGTAGAGGCGCAGCGAGGGCTGGGCGAGCTGGCGGGCGGAGAGGGTGAAGCGCAGGCGGTAGGTCCAGTCCAGTTCGCTGACCCACTGCACGCTATCCTCGTTCGTCCTGTAGCCTGGGTCGGGGAGTAGGCCCTGACGGATGAGGTCCTGCTGGACGACGCCTGGGACGGTGGCGGGGATCCAGCGCTGGAGCTTGGAGTGATAGAGCTGCCAGCCCGTGTGGAGGTCGAGGGTGTCGCGGGCTGCGGCGTCGCTGCAAGGGCTACACATAAGGCATAGGAGGAGGCAAAGGATGAGTCGGTACATAGTGCGGGAGCAGGCTGCTGAAGCCCACTGCACAAAGGTAAGCAAAGCCCCTCAGAGCGCTCACGGACTGCTGTCCCCGAGCCCGCATAATACCCTCAGCGAGCGAACTGACTGATGCGGGCAAGAAAAGTAATATAAGAATCGGGGAAAAATAATATAACTTTCCGCGGAATATTATATAACAATCCGCGGAAAGTTATATAATATTTTTCGAAAAGTTATATAATATTTCGAGGGAAGTTATATAATAATCTGGGAGAAGTAATATAAGAATACGCCGAAAGTAATATAAGAACGGCTGCGAACTTATATTACTTTCTCCGTGAACTGCCTTATGCGCGCTCGGGAAAGGCCTGATGTGCGCTCGGCAAAGGGCTGATATGCACGCGGGGAGGGCCTTAGGGTAGCGCAACGAGAGGAATAGACAGCGCGCCCCCAGAGCTGCGGTGAGCTCTGGGGGCGCGCTGTGTGGCTTCGGTGGGTATGGGAGCGGAGGGAGGCCTTGGGCGGTACTCGCCTCTGCGGGGTGGGGCGGGTGCCTTTGCCTACAAGGGAGCGAGGACTCGCCGAAGGAGGTGGGCGGACTTAGCCCTCGCCCCTCAGCCAGGCGGCCAGTGCCGTGGCGGCGTTCTCCCCGTCAATGGCTGCCGAGACGATCCCACCTGCGTAGCCCGCGCCTTCGCCTGCAGGGTAGAGCCCCTCGTAGGTGAGGTGGCGGTAGTCCTTGTCGCGGGGGATGCGCACGGGCGAGGAGGTGCGGCTCTCGAGGGCGATCAGTTGGGCTTCCTCGGTGAGGAAGCCACGCGTCGAGCGGTCGAAGGCGCGGAAGCCCTCCTTGAGGCGCTCGGTGAGGAAGCTCGGCATCCAGTCGCTGAGCTGGCTACTGGTCAGTCCCATCGAGTAGGAGCTCGAGGGCAGGCTCGTGGACAGACGCCCGCGCATGAAGTCCGTCATACGCTGCGCAGGAGCGCGCAGGCTCTGCTGGGCGGCGGCATAGCAGCGACGCTCCAGCTCTTCGCACCACTCCATCAGCGCCAGCGGGCTCTCGAGCTGCTCGACCGCGATGCCCGTGGCAGGGATGTCGGCGGGGTGAAGCTCGACGACCATACCGGAGTTGGCCCAGCGGGAGCCGCGGTTGGCGGGCGACATCCCATTGACGACAGTCTCACCCGGGGCCGTGGAGGCTGGGACGACGAAGCCGCCTGGGCACATGCAGAAGCTGTAGACGCCGCGCCCCGAGGCCTGCGCCTTGTAGACGTATTCGGCCGCGGGCAGCCACTTGCCACGTCCCTCGGGGCTGTGATAGCGGATCTGGTCGATGAGCTGCTGCGGGTGCTCGAGGCGTACGCCCACGGCGATGGGCTTGGCCTCGACGAAGATATCCGCGGCGTGTAGGTAGCGGTAGACATCGCGCGCCGAGTGCCCTGTGGCCAGCACGACGGGCCCCTCGAAGCTCCGTCCGTCGGCACTCACCGCACCGCGCACCCGTCCGCGCTCTAGGATGAGCTCGTCCATGCGGCAGCCGAAGTGTACCTCACCGCCCGAGGCGATGATCTGCTCGCGCATGCGGCGGATGATGATGGGGAGCTTGTCCGTACCGATATGTGGGTGGGCATCGACAAGGATCTTGGGGTCGGCACCGAAGCGGCAGAAGATGCGCAGCGTCTTCTCGACGCTCCCGCGCTTCTTGCTGCGGGTGTAGAGCTTACCGTCGGAGAAGGCGCCCGCCCCGCCTTCGCCGTAGCTGTAGTTGGACTCTGGGTCGACGATCCCCGTACGCTCTAGCTGAACGATGTCGCGGCGGCGCTGCATCACGTCCTGCCCGCGCTCCAGCACGATGGGCCTTAGCCCGAGCTCGATGAGGCGCAGGGCGGCGAAGAGCCCACAGGGACCCGCCCCGACCACCACCACCGAGGGCGCGGCCGAGACATCGGGGTAGACGAGGTCGCTGAAGTCATCCACTGCGGGCTGCTCGCCCTCGAGGTAGACCTCTACGCTCAGCCCTACGCGGATGCGGCGCTGGCGGGCGTCGATATTGCGGCGGCGGATCTGCACGCTCGTGATGGCCTCGGGGGTGAGGCGCAGCTCACGGGCGACGGCGCTGCGGATGGACGCGTCGGAGGCAGCCTCCTCGGGGGAGAGGTTGAGCTGGAGGGTCGTCACTACTTCTTGCGGTGCTTGAGGAGGTAGTAGGCGAGGCCGCCGACGATGAGGACGCCAGCGATCACGAGACCGATCGTGGAGCTGTAGCTCTGGATGGTCTCAGCGAAGCGCTCGGGCGGTACGGTACGGCCGATGACCCAGCCGAGGACGGCCAGGACGATGTTCCACGCCCCTGCCCCCAGCGTCGTGTAGAGGAGGAAGCGGCCGAGCGGCATGCCTGCCAGCCCCGCGGGGATGGAGATCAGCTGACGTACGGCGGGGATGAGACGGCCGATGAGGGTCGAGGTAGCGCCGTTGCGATTGAAGTACTGCTCGGCCTGCTCGACCTTCTCAGGGCTCAGGAGACAGAGGCGTCCGAGGCGGCTCCCAGCGAAGCGATAGACCACGGGGCGACCGAGGTAGCGCGCTAGATAGTAGTTCACGACCCCCCCGATATTGGACCCTAGGGTCGCGAAGAGGACGACGAGGATGATGTTCAGCTCCCCGTTGGCTGCGCGGTAGGCAGCAGGGGGGACGACCACCTCACTCGGGAAGGGAATGAAGGAGGACTCGACAGCCATGAGCACCGTGACCCAGAAGTAGTCGAGGTGCTGCAGGATGTCCTGGAGGAAACTGAGGTGCTCTACCATAGCTGAGGCTTACTTGCTGACCTTCTTCCACGTGTCCTTGAGCGAGACCGTGCGGTTGAAGACGAGGTGATCGGGACGGCTGTCGGGGTCGAGGCAGAAGTAGCCTACGCGCTGGAACTGGTAGTACTCCCCGAGCTTAGCCTGGGCGAGGAAGGGCTCGATACGAGCGCCCTGGACGACGGTCAGGGATGCGGGGTTGAGCAGCTCGGCCAGCTCCTTGTCCTTGACCTCACTGGGGTTCTCGTCCGTGAAGAGCCGGTCGTAGAGGCGTACCTCGGCCTCCACGCTGTCGGCAGCAGAGACCCAGTGGATGGTGCCCTTGACCTTGCGGCCCGCCTCGGGACGGCCGCTGAGCGTCTCGGGATCGTAGGTGGCGTAGACCTCGGTGATGTTACCCGCTGCGTCCTTAGCACAGCCCGTGCAGCGGACGATGTAGGCACTCTTGAGGCGCACCTCCTGCCCGGGGGTCATGCGGAAGTACTTCTTCGGCGCATCCTCCATGAAGTCCTCGCGCTCGATGTAGAGCTCGCGGGCGAAGCGGATGCTGTGGCTGTCGCTCTCGGGATCCTCGGGGTTGTTGAGGAAGGGCATATCCTCGGTCTGTCCCTCGGGGTAATTGGTGATGATGAGCTTGACGGGGTCGAGGACGGCCGAGCCACGCAGGGCGTGCTTGTTTAGGTCCTCGCGTACGGCGTGCTCCAGCAGCGCCATGTCGATGATACCGTCGTACTTGGTGTAGCCGATCTTATCGACGAAGCTGCGGATGGACTCGGGCGTATAGCCGCGGCGGCGTAGGCCGCAGATGGTCGGCATACGGGGGTCGTCCCAGCCTGCCACGAGGCCGTCCTTGACGAGCTGCAGCAGCTTGCGCTTGCTCATCATGGTGTAGGTGAGGTTCAGGCGGTTGAACTCGTACTGGTGGGGTGCGTAGTCGTCGGGCTGACCCTCTACCTGCTTGAGCAGCTCGATGAAGTAGTCATAGAGTGGACGGTGTACCTCGAACTCCAGCGTACAGATCGAGTGCGTGACGCCCTCGAAGTAGTCGCTCTGCCCGTGGGCAAAGTCGTACATCGGGTACACATTCCACTGGGTGCCCGTACGGTGGTGGGGCACCTTGATGATGCGGTAGATGATGGGGTCGCGGAAGTGCATGTTGGGCGCGGCCATATCAATCTTGGCACGCAGGATCATCGCCCCCTCGGGGAACTCCCCAGCGTTCATGCGGCGGAAGAGGTCGAGGCTCTCCTGGGCGGGGCGGTCGCGGTAGGGGCTAGCGACCCCAGGGGTCGTAGGTGTGCCCTTCTGCTGGGCGATCTCCTCGGCCGTCTGCTCATCGACGTAGGCGTGGCCCGCTAGGATCAGCTCCTCGGCGAAGCGATACAGGCGCTCGAAGTAGTCCGAGGCGTAGTACTCAGCGCCCCACTGGAAGCCCAGCCACTGGATGTCCTCGCGGATAGCGTCGACGTACTCCACATCCTCCTTGGTGGGGTTGGTGTCGTCGAAGCGGAGGTTGCACACGCCGCCATAGCGCTGGGCGATGCCGAAGTCCATGCAGATGGCCTTCGCGTGGCCGATGTGCAGGTAGCCGTTAGGCTCGGGTGGGAAGCGGGTCTGCAGGCGTCCGCCGTTCTTGCCTGCCGCTAGGTCGCTAGCGACGATCTGCTCGATGAAGTTGAGGCTCTTCTTTGCTTCGCCCTCGCCAGAGAGGGGGGTGAGTTCTTCAGCCATGATGCTCGTTTGCGCTTATGATACTTGTCGTTGTTGAGTTCCTTGTGATCTGAGGCCTAGCTAGGAGGCCTCTATGAGGAACAAAAATAGCGCTTTTGAGGCAGATAGCGCGCCCGAGGGGCTTGGGCTGGGTGAGGGGGATAGGGGAGGGGCGACTTGGGTCGGGGCAGCGCACGGCTCTAGGGGGAGGGCTCCTGAGGGATATCAGTCAGCGCTCTGAGGGACGTCCATGCGGCGCGTGAGGGATAGCAGTCAGCGCCTTGAAGGATATCGGTCAGGTGGCTGGGGGATAGGGCTTAGGGCTGCGGGCTAGGGGAGCGGCGGCGATTGGGACAGCCTTGTGTGGTGCTGGGGGAGGGGTGTAGGCTAGCGCTATGGGGGTGGGGAGGAGGCTTCGGTGCGCCTTCCCCTGCATCACGGGCGGGAGCCCAGCCCTCTGCCTAAATTGTTGTACCTTTGCTTCTAAGGTAAGGTAAGACCACGCTATGACAGAGAATGAAGACCTAGAGCTCCGACGCCTAGAAGTAAATATAGGTCGTCTGGTGCAGCTCGTGCGCGCTCAGGATGAGCGCATTAGGCAGCTGCAGGAGCGTCTCAGTCTACAGGATAGCGAGCTACAGAGCCTACGCACCGCCCTCTCGGAGGAGCAGGCACAGCATGCCACCAGCATCCTGTCGCAGGCACTCGTCGAGGGCGCGGGGGAGCGTGCTGCCGCACGGCAGCTCCTGGATGGACTCATTCAGGAGGTCGAGCGCTGCATCCAGCAGCTCGAGCACGAGTGATCCCCCAGCTGGCTCTACAGACCTAGCGATACAGACCCCGCTCCCGCGGGGCTCTATATATAATGAGTGAGGACGGACGTGACCATAGCCTACAGCGCATCACCATCGCCATCGAGGGGCAGCGCCTCAGCCTGCGTGTACCACGCGAGCAGGAGCAGCGCTACCGCCTAGCTGGTGAGGAGTTGGTGCGTACCAGTCAGAGCTACCACGCCCGCTACCCCAATGTCTCCGAGGTGGGTCGACAGACCTATCTGGCGATGTCGGCCCTAGACGTGGCCACGCGCTACCGCGAGCTCCTCGAGGAGCGCGAGGTGCGTAGCCGTCACTTCGGGCCGCGCCTCAGCCAGCTCAACGAGACGCTGGAGGAGCTCCTCACTCAGGCTACTGCTACGCTGCAGCCCTAGTGGGCCGCGACCCCTCGAGGCACTTCGCCGCGGGTCGTGCTGCCTCATGGCGCGCTTGTCCCCTCCTTACCCCCTTAGCATAGAGAAGACTAACAAATAAGTAAGGAATGGGAACATCTACCATCATCATCATCTGTCTGCTCCTCGTCATCCTAGCCGCGCTGGCCTGGATGCTCCTCGTCTACATCCCTCGCCAGCGCGAGCATGCCCAGGCCCAGGCCGCAGGTATCCTCTCCGAGGCCGAGCGTGAGGCCGAGGTGCTCAAACAGAAGAAGCTCCTTGAGGTCAAGGAGAAGTTCCTCCAGCTCAAGGGCGAGCTGGAGCAGCAGGTGGCACAGCGCAACGAGAAGCTCAAGCAGATCGAGAACAAGCTCAAGGGACGCGAGCAGTCCCTCAACCAGCGTCAGTCTGACCTCGAGAAGCGCAACAGCGAGATCGACGTCCTCAAGGAGAAGCTCGCCCTACAGAGTGAGGGCATCGAGCTCAAGAAGGAGGAATACGAGGTCAAGAAGGTCGAGTACGAGCAGAAGAAGCAGGAGCTCGAGGAGCTCCGCCGCAGCGAGCAGCAGCGCCTCGAGCAGCTCGGCGGCCTCTCCGCAGACGAGGCCCGCGAGCGCCTCATCGAGAGCCTGCGCGCTGAGGCCAAGGACCAGGCCCAGGTCTACATCAATGAGATCGTCGAGGAGGCCAAGATGACGGCCAGCAAGGAGGCTAAGAAGATCGTCATCCAGTCCATCCAGCGCGTCGCCACCGAGACGGCGATCGAGAACTCCGTCACCGTCTTCCACATCGAGAGCGACGAGATCAAGGGCCGTATCATCGGGCGCGAAGGGCGCAACATCCGTGCTCTGGAGTCCGCCACGGGTATAGAGATCATCGTCGACGACACGCCTGAGGCCATCGTCCTCTCCAGCTTCGACCCCGTACGCCGAGAGGTAGCGCGTCTGGCGCTGCACCAGCTCGTGCAGGACGGCCGTATCCACCCCGCCCGCATCGAGGAGGTTGTCTCCAAGGTGCGCAAGCAGATCGAGGAGGAGATCATCGAGACGGGGAAGCGTACCGTCATCGACCTCGGGATCCACGGCATGCACCCCGAGCTCATTCGCCTCATCGGTAAGATGAAGTACCGCTCCTCCTACGGGCAGAACCTCCTGCAGCACTCCCGCGAGACGGCCAACCTCTGTGCCGTCATGGCCTCCGAGCTGGGACTCAACCCCAAGCACGCCAAGCGCGCTGGGCTCCTGCATGATATAGGTAAGGTGCCCGACGACGAGCCCGAGCTGCCCCACGCTCTCCTCGGGATGAAGCTCTGTGAGAAGTACAAGGAGAAGCCCAACATCTGTAACGCTGTCGGCGCCCACCACGACGAGGTCGAGATGGAGAGCCTCATCGCCCCCATCGTACAGGTCTGTGACGCCATCAGCGGCGCCCGTCCCGGTGCCCGCCGTGAGATCGTAGAGGCCTACATCAAGCGTCTCAACGACCTTGAGACCCTGGCCGCCTCTTACCCCGGCGTCGTCAAGACCTACGCCATCCAGGCAGGGCGCGAGCTGCGCGTCATTGTCGGGGCAGAGAACACCGATGATAGCACCATCGCTACGCTCTCCGAGGAGATCGCTCGCCGCATCCAGGACGAGATGACCTACCCTGGGCAGGTCAAGATCACCGTCATCCGCGAGACCCGCAGCGTCAGCTACGCCAAGTAGCCCGCACCCGCTAGGGAGCGTGCTGCCCACCCCATTCGATTGCGGAGAAACAATCCCCGCGAGGCCTCTGTTAGCATGCTAGGAGAGGACAAAGCCTCTAACGAGACATTACATGCAAGATAACGATCAGATCATAGACGAGGTCACCAGTGGTGACTACAAATACGGCTTTACGACCGAGATCGAGACCGAGACGATAGGCAAGGGCCTTAGCGAAGAGACCGTACGCCTTATCTCGGCCAAGAAGGGCGAGCCGGAGTGGCTGCTGGAGTTCCGCCTCCAGGCCTACCGCCACTGGCTGACGCTGGAGCAGCCCGACTGGGCGCTCCTTCAGATCCCCCCCATCGACTATCAGGATATCATCTACTACGCAGCGCCGAAGAAGAAGGAGGGGCCCAAGAGCCTCGACGAGGTAGACCCCGAGCTACTCCGTACCTTCGAGAAGCTGGGTATTCCCCTCGAGGAGCAGAAGGTGCTCTCGGGGGTAGCGGTGGATGCCGTCATGGACTCCGTGTCGGTCAAGACGACCTTCCGCGAGACGCTAGCTGAGAAGGGGATCATCTTCTGCTCCTTCAGCGAGGCGGTACGGGAGTACCCCGAGCTGGTGCGCCAGTATCTCGGCGTCGTCGTCCCTTATACAGATAATTACTTCGCCGCACTCAATAGCGCCGTCTTTAGCGATGGCTCCTTCGTCTACATCCCTAAGGGCACGCGCTGCCCGATGGAGCTCTCGACCTACTTCCGCATCAACGCGATGAACACGGGACAGTTCGAGCGTACGCTCATCGTCGCCGACGAGGGCGCCTACGTCAGCTACCTCGAGGGCTGCACCGCTCCGCAGCGCGACGAGAACCAGTTGCATGCCGCTATCGTCGAGATCATCGTCGAGCAGGACGCCGAGGTCAAGTACTCCACCGTGCAGAACTGGTACCCTGGCGACAAGGAGGGTAAGGGCGGTGTCTACAACTTCGTGACCAAGCGAGGCCTCTGCCGTGGGGCGCGTGCCAAGCTCTCCTGGACTCAGGTAGAGACGGGCTCGGCCATCACGTGGAAGTACCCCAGCTGCGTCCTCGAGGGCGACGACTCCGTGGCCGAGTTCTACTCCGTGGCGGTGACCAACCACCACCAGCAGGCCGACACGGGGACGAAGATGATCCACCTCGGGAAGAATACCCGCAGCCGCATTGTCTCTAAGGGGATCAGCGCAGGCCGCAGCCAGAATAGCTACCGCGGCCTCGTCTACGCAGGACCTGGGGCAGAGAACGCCCGCAACCACTCGCAGTGCGACAGCCTCCTGCTGAGCGACCGCTGCGGCGCCCATACCTTCCCCTACGTACACGTAGATAATGACAGCGCCATCGTCGAGCATGAGGCTACGACGAGCAAGATCAGCGAGGACCAGATCTTCTACTGCCAGCAGCGCGGTATCGGCGTCGAGGAGGCCGTCGGGCTCATCGTCGGCGGCTATGCCAAGGAGGTGATGAACCAGCTGCCCATGGAGTTCGCCGTCGAGGCGCAGAAGCTCCTCTCCATTTCCCTCGAGGGCTCGGTCGGCTAGGCCTCCCCTTATCCCTCACCCACATCATACATCAACGATAGAATATGCTTAAGATAGAGAACCTCCATGCTAGCATAGGAGATAAGGAAATACTCAAGGGGATCAGCCTCACCGTCAATAAGGGCGAGATCCACGCCATCATGGGACCCAACGGCTCGGGTAAGAGCACCCTCTCCTCGGTCCTCGTCGGGAACCCCAACTACGAGGTCACGGGCGGCAGCGTCACCTTCGAGGGCGAAGACCTGCTGGAGCTCGAGCCTGAGGAGCGCGCTCATCAGGGGCTCTTCATGAGCTTCCAGTACCCTGTCGAGATCCCTGGGGTCAGCATGGTCAACTTCATGCGTGCGGCCCTCAACGAGCGTCGCAAGGCGCAGGGCCTCGACCCTATCCCCGCCCCTGAGTTCCTCAAGCTGATGAAGCAGAAGCGTGAGCTCGTCGAGCTGGATAGCAAGCTCGCCAGCCGCTCCGTCAATGAGGGCTTCTCCGGCGGAGAGAAAAAGCGCAACGAGATCTTCCAGATGGCGATGCTCGAGCCCAAGCTCGCCATCCTCGACGAGACGGACAGTGGCCTCGACATCGACGCCCTGCGCATCGTAGCCAAGGGCGTCAATGAGCTGCGCAGCCCCGAGAACGCCACCATCGTCATCACCCACTATCAGCGTCTGCTGGACTATATCAAGCCCGACTTCGTCCACGTCCTCTACAAGGGGCGTATCGTGCGTAGCGGTGGCCCTGAGCTCGCCCTCGAGCTGGAGCGCCGAGGCTACGATTGGATCAAGGACGAGGTAGACGCCCAGGAGGCCTAAGACAGGAGCGATGGAAGCAATCACCAAGCAGTACCTCGACCTCTACGGGCAGTACAGTCAGCAGCTCCGAGGTCGCTCCCCGCTGGTAGAGCACTACCGCGAGGAGGCCTTCGATGCCTTCGCCCGCCTGGGTCTACCACGCTTCAAGAGCGAGGACTACCAGCGCACCGACCTCCCCACGCTGCTCAGCGGCACCCAATGGCAGCTCGCCACCGAGGCTCTGCCGCTTGCCTGGGAGGCGACGGAGCTCCCCGAGGGCGCCTTCGTCGGCACGCTGGCGGACTTCTACCAGCAGCAGCCCGAGCTCGCCCAGGAGCACTACGGCCGCCTAGCTCCCTTGGATAAGGATGGGCTCGTGGCGCTCAATAGCCTCCTGACGGCGGAGGCCTTCGTCCTCTACCTGCCTAAGGGCGCCAAGCTCCGTGCACCGCTCTCGGTGCGCAGCCTAGGCCGTGCTCTGGCTGGGCAGCTCTCCGCCGAGCGCCTACTCGTCATCCTCGAGGATGCTACGGAGGCTGCGCTCGTCCTCGATGAGCCCGCCGCTGAGGTGACGAACCTCGTCCTGCGCACCCTCGAGATCTATGTCGGCCGCACGGCGCGCTTCATCCTCGTCGACCGAGAGGAGAGTGCTGCAGGGCAGCTGCGCG
Source organism: uncultured Porphyromonas sp. (assembly GCF_938046015.1). GTDB lineage: Bacteria > Bacteroidota > Bacteroidia > Bacteroidales > Porphyromonadaceae > Porphyromonas. The sequence continues at coordinate 58,010 of NZ_CALIXW010000046.1, forward strand.
TCAGTTCGCTCTACGTCCGTCAGCTGGGGGCCAGCCACGTCGACCTCTCTGCCGTGACGCTCGCCAGAGGCGTGACGCGCAATAACTACCACATCTCGCTGGCAGAGGAGGAAGCCGACCTCAAGGTCTCGGGCTTTGCGCTGAGCAAGGATAAGGGGCACGCGGACAACTTCTCCTATATCGAGCACGCAGTACCCCACTGTACGAGCGACGAGCTCTTCAAGTACATCCTCCTCGGGGATAGCCGCGGTGTCTTCACTGGCCGCATCCTCGTAGCACAGGACGCGCAGAAGACGCAGGCCTATCAGAACAATCGTAACCTGCTTCTCTCCCCTACGGCACGCATGCAGTCCAAGCCGCAGCTCGAGATCTATGCCGACGATGTCAAGTGCTCGCACGGCATGACCACGGGGCAGCTGAGCCCCGAGGCGCTCTTCTATATGCAGCAGCGCGGGATCCCGCGCGAGGAGGCTAAGCTGATGCTGAGCCATGCCTTCGCCGAAGACGTCCTGGAGCGCATACCGCTGGACGAGGAGGCTGAGGCCATCCGCGAGCATATTGCGGAGCAGCTTCGCTAGCCTTTACTAACCCATCTACCAAGCAGCCCGATTCCTCCCCGAGGAGTCGGGCTGCTTGCTTTTGTCCCTTACCCAAGCTCCCCCAGCCAGGCCTTGGACCCTAGCCGCCCTTACCCCTCCGTCCCGCCTCCTCGGCGTGTCGCGCTCCCCCGCGATAAGGGAGTGCTCTTCAGGGGATGTCAGTCGCAGCGCTGAGGGACGTCATCCAGCCGCGTGAGAGCCGTCAGTCAGCAGGCTGAGGGATATCAGTGGGTGGAGGTGGGCTAGGACTGCGGGCTCCATGCGAGCTTGGGCGGGAGGGCTTGGGATAGGCTTCGTAAGGCTTGGTAGACTTGCCTCGCGGCAGAGGGTGGGCTTGCTTCGCGGCGGGGTGGGGCGGCTTCGACTGCCACTTTGGCGGACTAAGCAGCACCTCGAGTGGGGTGCGAGGGGTGCGAGGAGAGGCGGCCTAAGGGGGTGGCGGAGCCTGCCTCTCGAGGGCTCTGGGAGGCTGCGGTGCGGTGGCTTGGGCGTGATTTAGTATCTTTGCGCATTATTGAATTTACAAAAGCTCTTAATACATAGACTAGATGCGACTACATAGAGAGGGACGAGGTCCCCTGGTGGGCTTCGCCATTATGCTACTAGGCATCAATGCCCTTATCTACCTCTTCCTCGGTGCGTTCACGGTGATCCCCGTGCTTTTCTCGCTGGCCTTCTACGCGGCGGTGGTCAATTTCTTTAGATACACCGAGCGCAAGCATACGGACGGCGACCGCGAGGTTGTGTGCCCCGCCGATGGGCGTGTCGTGGTCATCGAGGAGACGGACGAAGTGCAGATCCTCGGGCGCCGCTGCCTGCAGGTATCGGTCTTCATGAACATCTTCGACATGCATGTCAACTGGATCCCCTGCAATGGTGTGGTAGAGCATGTCTCGCACACCCCAGGGCGCTTCCTCTCGGCGCATCTGCCCAAGAGCAGCACCGACAATGAGCGCTCGGCAGTCGTCATCCGCACCGCTGGCGGTGACCAGGTGCTGGTGCGTCAGGTCGCTGGCGCCATCGCTCGCCGTATCGTGACCTATTCGGAGGTCGGGCAGCAGGTGGCGATCAATGAGAACCTCGGCTTCATCAAGTTCGGCTCCCGCGTGGATCTCTACCTGCCTCTCGGCACCGAGGTGCACGTACGTGTAGGGGACCGTGTCAAGGGGAACATTACCGACATCGCGACCCTTCCCCGCTAAGCCCGCCTCCTCATGCAGCTCAAGAAACATATCCCTAACGCCATCACCTGCTGCAACCTTCTCTCGGGGGTGGCGGCCGTGGTGCTGACGCTGCGCTACGACCAGCCCGAGTGGGCCGCGTGGTGTGTCGTCCTGGCAGCAGTCTTCGACTTCTTCGATGGGCTCGTAGCACGTGCCCTCGGGGTGGCCTCGCCCATAGGTAAGGATCTGGATTCGCTGGCGGACGTGATTAGCTTCGGCCTCGCCCCCAGCGTACTCGTCTGGTCGGCGCTGGAGGCTGTGGCTCCTGGCAATCCCTACAGCTATGGGGTCTTCATCCTAGCTCCCTTTGCGGCGCTAAGGCTGGCGAAGTTCAATAACGATACGCGCCAGACGACCTCCTTCCGTGGGCTGCCCGTACCGTCCAACGCCCTCTTCTGGCTCGGGATGAGCCCTGCTGTCTCAGGTATCGCCTCTCTCCTGGGCGTCGAGCTTACGATCACGCTGTATCTGCTCCTGAGCCTTGCGCTCTCCTTCCTGATGGTGAGTGAGCTACCGATGTTCTCCTTCAAGCTCAAGCCCGCACCGCTACGCAGCCTCTGGCCGCAGCTGACGCTCATCCTCGTCACGCTCGCTGCCGTAGCCTTCCTCGGCTGGCTAGGCTGTAGCGTCGCCATTGCTACCTATCTGCTCCTCTCGCTCTTTGCCCCTCGCGAGGCTTAGGCTACTGCCTGCCTGTCCCTGTACTATGGGCTTGGCACGCTCTTTGTAGGAATAGGGCTATGTCGAACAAGTAAAAGAAGTAATAGACCTATGACATTCTTCCTGATCCTCCTGCTGATCTATATCATATACTACCTCTTCCGCGCCCCCATTCAGGCTTGGCTGGCGATGCAGCTGGTGCGCCGCGTGCAGCGCCGTATGGGAGAGGCTATGGGAGCGCAGCAGCGTACCCAGCGTCCGCAGGGCGGCTATCGTAGGGAGGAGGGCTTCGCCGAAGGAGGCCAAGAGCCCCAGGACGAGCGCAGTAGCCGCTCGCAGAAGGAGCAGCTGGACGCGATCGAGGCACGCAAATTCGCCCGCAGCTCCAGCGATGAGTATGTAGACTTCGAGGAGCTGCCCTAGACTAAGGACAGCCTCAGCTAAGGCTCGGATAAGGGCCAAGCATCAGCGCCCACAGTCGCCACTAGGATGGCGACTGTGGGCGCTGCCTCTTTGTCGCGGGATGGGCTACAGGTGTGGAGCGCTGTCCGCGATGGGGCTGCGGGGCGTGTGATCTGGCTGGGGAATGTACTATTTTCCGTATCTTTGCGTATATAAATCAAGGATATAGACGGCTCCTTGGGCGCTGGCGACAGAGCCTGAGGCGGGCTTTAACGCGTAGGCCTATAGCCCTCTAGCTCATCGATCGACGAATGAAATCAAGACGAATACTGTACATCTCCCAGGAGATCGCCCCCTATCTAGACGAGTCTGACATCTCGCTGACCGCACGACACCTAGCGCAGGAAATCCAAGAACAAGGCAATGAGATCCGCGTCTTCATGCCGCGCTTCGGTCTGATCAATGAGCGCCGCAATCAGCTCCACGAGGTCATACGCCTCTCGGGGCTCAACATGATCCTCAACAACAACGACCATCCCCTCATCATCAAGGTAGCCTCGCTGCCCGCAGCCAAGCTGCAGGTCTACTTCATCGACAACGATGACTTCTTCAAGCGCAAGAGCCTCTACGGCCCTGACCCCAAGGGGGTGAATGACAACGATGAGCGCTCCGTCTTCTTCGTACGTGGCGCTCTGGAGACGGTCAAGAAGCTCAAGTGGATCCCCGATGTCATCCATTGCCACGGCACCTTCGTAGCCCTGGGGATGCTCTACCTCAAGAAGTACTACCACGATGATCCCTGCCTGAAGAAGGCTAAGCTCGTCTTCAGCCTCTATGATGAGGTGGAGCCCGTAGAGCTGACGGATCGCCTCTTCGAGACGCTGAAGTTCGACAAGTTCAAGCCCTCCGCCCTCACGCCCCTCGGCGGCAAGACCGACTACGAGGCGCTGAGCCGCCTGGCGATCCACTACGCTCATGGCGTCGTACAGGGCAGCGAGCAGATCAAGCCCGAGCTCCTCTCCTACATCCAGGAGACGGGGGTTCCCTTCCTGCCTTACCAGGGCGTCAAGGGTGGGGGAGCCGCCTACGAGGAGTTCTATAACCAACTCTAAAGCAAAAGACAAAGATGAAGCAGCTCAAGTCGCTCCGCTGGGGGCTCGGCGCCCTCGTGGCCCTGCCCCTCCTGGCGGCCTGCTCCGATAGCCTCTCCAACATCGGGGAGAGTGTACAGCCTGGTCAGGATAAGGTCACGGGGCAGATCACCTACGTGCAGTTTGCTGCCTCCACCGTGGCCTCGCCCGAGGTCAATAGTTCCTCGCAGGAGGCGCTCCTAGGCGAACTCGTAGACGCACAGTATGGTACCGTGCGCGGCGAGTACATCACCCAGGTGCGTACGGCTGCGGGATTCAAGATCGACTCGCTACCCGCTGGGGGCGGCATTGACTCGGTGAGCCTGCGCCTCTTCTACCAGCAGCGTGCTGGTAACGCCCTTGCCCCGATCAATATCGAGGTCTACGAGGTCGCTAAGGGCTTCACGGGCAGCAGCGTCTCGGTCAAGGACCTAGAGAACTACCGCAAGACGGCTCAGCTGCTTACCTCCAAGACCATAGTCCCAGGGCGTGACGCCATCAAGCTCAAGGACGGGACGGACTCGGCCTTCTACATCAACATCCCGCTACGCAATGCCTCGGGCGTCTACTCCGACCTCGGGCAGCGTATCCTCAATCTCTCGCGCTCCAATCCCGAGTACTTCCTCACGCAGGAGAGCTTCGGGAAGAACGTCCTCGGAGGTCTCCTGGTGACGCCTGCTACGGGGAGTGGCTACCTGCTGGAGATCGCTCAGACCGAGCTCATCCTGCACTACCACCACCCTGCACGCCTCAAGCCCGACAGCATCGTCAAGGCCCAGCAGCCTATGGTCAGCACGCTGCTGACGCCGCGCCTCAATGGCATATCCGCCACCGACCTCAGTGCCCTCACCGCTCCCAGCAGCGACTATACCTATATTAAGGGCCCCGCTGGGGTGACCACCGAGCTGACGCTCTCGGCTGCTGACCTGCAGCGTCTGGCGCGCAAGGCTCCAGCACCTGCCTCGGGGATGACGGCTCGCGACTTCTTCGGCCGCGTGTGGATGCTGGCCGATGCTCCGCTGTCGCTGCGTGTGGACAATCCCGCTCAGCTGACGCTCAACCCCTCGTCCTTCATGGTGCTACTGGAGTCAGACTCGGTGCGTAGCTTCTTCGGCTCTGCTACGCCCTCCGTGCGTGCGGGCTACTCCTATATCTCGGATCGCTACCAGGTGCAGCGCCCCGTGTACAACTTCCGCAATGTCGCCCAGCTGATCATGCGGCACCTGGCGGCACATGCCAAGTACACCACGGACGGCTGGACGGTCACTGAGCCGCTCAAGGTGCAGATCTACCCCGTGAGCTACAATACGAGTCAGGGCGTGACGCTGACGCTGCAGCCCAATCTCTTCCCCAACTTCGTACGCCTCTCCAAGAAACCCGAGACGCTACGCGTCGGCTTCGTCTCCTCGCTCATCCAGCAGCAGTAGACCTTTAGTCAGGCAGGCAATAGACCCCGATGCACGAGCGCATCAGGTCTATTGCCTGCCTCGCTTATAAGACCACCATACACTAGCACTACTACCTATGCAGACCTCACACATCAAGCTCCGCCTGACGGTGATGAACTTCCTCCAGTTCGCCGTCTGGGGTGCCTACCTGACCTCCATGGGGCGCTACCTCGCCTCGGCAGGCTTCGCCGAGCATATCGGCTCCTTCTATGCCATGCAGGGGATCGTCTCGCTCTTCATGCCCGCCCTGATGGGGATCGTGGCCGACCGCTGGGTGCCCGCCCAGCGCCTGCTCGGGATCTGCCATCTGCTGGCAGGGGGCTTGATGTTTGGCCTTTACTTCTATACGCAGAGCAGCAGCACGCTGGACTACGGCACGCTCTTTGCCCTCTACACGCTGAGTGTCGCCTTCTACATGCCCACGCTGGCGCTGAGCAATTCGGTAGCCTATACCTCGCTGGAGCAGGCGGGCATGGATCTGGTGAAGAGCTTCCCGCCGATACGCGTCTTCGGTACGGTGGGCTTCATCTGTACGATGATCTCGGTGAGCCTGCTCGGGGTCGAGTCCACGAGCGGGCAGTTCGCAGTCTCTGCGACGATCGGGCTGATTCAGGCGCTCTACTCGTGGACGCTGCCACACTGCCCGACGGCTCCCAAGGGGGAGAGCAAGGGCCTGGTGGAGGCGCTCGGGCTGCGTGCCTTCGTCCTCTTCCGCCAGCGCAAGATGGCGCTCTTCTTCGTCTTCTCCATGCTCCTGGGGGTAAGCCTGCAGATCACCAATGGCTTTGCTAACCCCTTCATCAACACCTTCGGCGAGATCCCTGCCTATGCGGAGACCTTCGGGGTGAAGTATGCCAACATCCTCATCTCCCTGAGTCAGCTCTCCGAGACGCTCTGCATCCTCCTTATCCCCTTTGCGCTGCGTCGCTTCGGGATCAAGAACGTGATGCTCATCGCGATGGTGGCCTGGGTACTGCGCTTCGGTCTCCTGGGGCTTGGGGACCCTGGCTCGGGCGTATGGCTCTTCCTGCTGAGCATGATCGTCTATGGGGTGGCCTTTGACTTCTTCAACGTCTCGGGCTCGCTCTTCGTGGATAAGGAGACCGACCCCTCGATCCGCTCCAGCGCGCAGGGGCTCTTCATGATCATGACCAATGGGATCGGCGCTACGCTGGGCTCCCTCGGGGCGCAGGCCGTGGTCAATCACTATGTCTATAGCGAGCACGACGCGCATGCGATGCTCGCTGGCTGGAGTGTCAGCTGGTATATCTTCGCAGCCTACGCGGCTGTGGTGGCGCTGCTCTTCGCCCTGCTCTTCCGCTACAAGGGGGATGTGGCGGAGGCTTAGGCCACTCGTCCTCACGCCGCTCTCAAGACCTGCGCAGCGATGAACATAGCCTTCGATGCTAAGCGCATCACCAACAACGCTACGGGCCTCGGCAACTACAGCCGCTTCGTCCTCGAGGCGCTCACGGAGTATAGGCCAGAGAACCGCTATCTACTCTACTCGCCCTCCATCGGACGCCCCGAGCTCTATCGGGAGCTGCTCGAGCACCGCTCCGTGCAGCTGCATACGCCGCACCGAGCGCTGGCCTTCCTCGGCGGGAGCCTTTGGCGGAACTACTCCATCCCTCGGCTGGTGCGTGAGGCTAAGGTCGATCTCTTCCACGGGCTCTCCAATGAGCTGCCGCTCGGGCTGTACCGCGCCCAGCGTGTCGGGACGGTGGTGACGATCCACGACCTGGCCTTCATCCGCTATCCGCAGTACTACAAGCCCATCGACCGCCTGCTCTACCGCCGTAAGTATGGGGCCTCGGCACGTGCCGCCGACCACGTCATCACGGTGAGCGAACAGACGCGCCGCGACGTGATCGGCATCTTCGGCGTGGAGGAGGAGCGTGTGACGACGGTCTACCAAGGCTGCTCCGAGCGCTTCGCCCAGATCCAGCCCGAGGAAGTCGCTGCTGCCCGCCAAGCACTTCGCCTGCCGCAGCGCTATATGCTCTTCGTCGGGAGCATCGAGGAGCGGAAGAACCTCCTGCTGGCTGTCGAGGCGCTGGCGCAGCTACAGGACAAGGAGCTTCACCTCGTCGCCGTAGGCCGCCGCACGCCCTACGTCCAGCAGGTGCTGGATCGTGCGCGTCGCCTCGGGGTGACGTCGCGCCTACATCTGCTGCATCAGGTGGGGGCGACCTATCTGCCTGGGATCTATGGTGGGGCGGAGGTCTTCGTCTATCCCTCGCGCTTCGAGGGCTTCGGCATACCGATCATCGAGGCGCTCAATGCGGGCGTCCCCGTCATCGGCGCCACGGGCTCCTGCCTCGAGGAGGCTGGTGGGCCGACGAGCCTCTATACCGATCCCGACAATGCCGATATGCTCGCCTCGCTCATTGACCGAGTGCTGATCGATATCTCCCTGCGCCGCCTCATGATCGATGAGGGCCGCAGCTACGTAGAGCGCTTCACGCCCAAGCGCATCGCCCGTGACCTCTCCCAGGTCTACGAGCAAGTGATGCTGACCTACGAGTAAGTCGCCGCCTTGGCTCTGATGTGTCTCCCCTTTGATCGCTCTCCTGATAGGGGGACAGGCTTCGCATCTTATTTTGATCCCAACCATAGGCCCTCTTCCGTAAATCCCTTATGCAAGTAACCCCATTGTCCGAGAGACTCTCCCAGCTCGTCAGCGCCGCACGCTTCCCCTTGATGATTCTCGTGGTGCTGATTCATGTGCCCCTGCCAGAGCATGCTATACCCGCGCTACCCCTGGGCCTCCCGCTATCCGCTTCTGCCTGGTACTTCTATGTCTCGAGGATTATTTCGTTTGGTATAGGGGCTATGGCTGTGCCGATGTTCTTCCTCTTCTCGGGCTACTACATGTTCTTCAAGCCGAAGGCCTGGAATGATGCTAGCGTCTACCTAGGGGAGATGAAGAAGCGCTTTAAGGTACTGGTCATCCCTTACTTCATTTGGTGTAGCCTCGCCTTGCTCTCGCATCTGCTGCTTGAGACTCTAGGCTCTGGAGGAGTGCAGGGCCTGTCTCTAGATCCGCAGCGCTTGCTGCACTCCTATCTCTTTGAGCCAGCGAACTTCCCCCTATGGTACCTGCGAGACTTGATCTTCTTGTGCTCCTTGGCTCCCTTGGTATACTGGATCGCTCGTCGTGCTCCTTGGCTGGTCCTGCTCATCTACTGCGTTTACCTTTGGCACGGAGCCAATGTGTCTACGTGGTGGAACTTCACGGGAGCCGTCTACTTCACCCTTGGGGCTGTCTTTGGCCTGCGTAGGGCGGACTTTGTCGCCCTAGCGGTACGGCTGGGCTGGATCCCCGTTGGCCTATTCGTCCTCATGAGCTCCGTCTTGCCCTTCCTCCCGATGAATGGGACCTACACCTTGGTGCAAGGCCTCTATATTCCGCTGGCGAGTGTGACCTTCCTGCGCCTAGGCTACCTGCTGTATGAGCGTCGGAGCCCCCTGCTACACTGGGCTCAGAAGCTGGAGCACTATGTCTTCTTCATCTACGTCGCCCATGAGGTCTTGATCTTGAGCTTCGTACGCGGCTTCCTCTTCAAGCGCGGCTGGCTGGAGACCCTCCCAGGCTACTTCCTCTGCGGCTTCGTCGTGCTGGGGATCTGCATCCTGCTCTACGAAGTCCTCGTGCGGCTGGCGCAGCCCCTCCTGTCCTGGTCGCTCGGGGGACGTGTGAGTCGCAGTTGATAGTACCCAGCGGCGGAGGGGGGCGGAGCGGCAATAGGCTGGTGGCAGCTCGCGAGCCAGCGCTACGCGCAGTACGAAATAGCAAGAGCGGCACGCTAGGACCAGGAGGTCCAGGCGTGCCGCTCTTGTTTGTGCCTGTGGGGAGGCTTTAATTAGGGTTTACTTGATGTACTTGGTGAGCTCCTGTGGTGTCGGGTCTACGGCGCGTACCACACCCTGTGCATCGACAAGGTAGGTATGCAGACCCTGCTGTAGCCCGAGTGAGCTGATGAGCTCACTGCGCTGGCCCTCGGGGGCGCAGCTCTGGGCTAGGACATCCACTTGGTCTAAGGCGATCGTACGATGGTACACAGCGCTGTCGGTGTCGAGCGAGAGTGCTCGGTAGCTGATCTGTGTACTGGGTCGGGCACTGAAGTACTGGTCCCAGACTACGTTCTCTGCACGGCTCTCGGCGTCATAGGCGGCCCAGAGGTGGAGGAGGGTGTAGTGCTGGCGGGGTGCTTCGGTGAGGGACCTACGTCCGCCCACGTCCAGAGACTTCATTTTCGGCAGCACATCACCCACGGTGAGTCCATCGGCGGAGGCACGGTGGGGCGTACTCGCTGCACTCACCAGCAGGGTCAGGCAGCAGGCACATGCGCCGAAAAGAATTCCTTTCAACGTCATAAAAGAGTGTTTGGATTCAACATACCTACGCCAGGATTCGGCATCGTCGGGCTCGCTCGCGCTGTGCCTCGAGGTCAGCCTAGGCTCGGCATAGGCTCCCGGCTTTCGGGGCTGTAGGTACGACCTTCGAGAGCCGCTTGCTCTACCTGGTCGGACGTACAAAGATACGCAATTCTCCCTACAGCGCCTTCCTAGGGCTGCGAAGTTCTAGCTAGGCCGCGGCTCGAGGCGGAACCAAGAAGCGGCTAAAGCACGTACCTTTGTACGCACATTCATCACGATACATTATGGAACAGATCCAAGTCACCAACCTCATCATAGGCTTCGGCAAGGCGGGTAAGACCCTTGCCGCAGACCTAGCTCGTGCGGGCGAGTCCGTGCTTCTCGTCGAACGTGATGCCGCTATGTACGGCGGCACCTGCATCAATGTCGGCTGCATTCCCTCCAAGACGCTCCTGGTCGAGGGCGAGCTCAGTGCCCGCCTCGAGGATAAGGACGCAGCCTACCACGACGCTATGGCGCGCAAAACGAAGCTCATCACCGCGCTACGTGCGGCTAACTACGACAAGCTCGCCAGTATCCCCGGCCTCCGTGTGCTCACGGCTGAGGCCTACTTCGTCGGGCCGCACCGCCTACGTCTCGAGGGGGCCGAAGGGCACTATGAGGTCACGGCCGCACGCATCTTCATCAACACGGGCACGCGCAGCCGCCGTCTCGAGCTCCCTGGGGCTGCGGACGCGCGTATCTACGATAGCCGCGCGCTGCTGAGCCTCGCGGAGCGTCCCGAGCGCCTCGTCATCGTGGGCGCAGGCTATATCGCCCTCGAGTTCGCCTGCATGTACCAGGCCTTCGGCACGGCGGTGACTCTGCTGGAGCAGGGCGATCGCTTCCTCGCGCGTGAGGATAGAGACGTCGCCGAGGAGATGCAGCGCCTGCTGGAGGCTAAGGGCATCAAGATCGTGCTGGGGGCGGCCGTCGAGGGCTTCGAGTCGGGGGCGGAAGCCGTGACGACGCTGACGACGGCGGGACGCTTCGACAGCGAAGCCGTGCTGCTGGCCGTGGGGCGCGTACCCAATACCGAGGCCCTCGACCTCGATCGTGCGGGCATACGTACCGATGAGCGCGGCTTCATCGTGACGGACGAACAGCTGCGTGCTGGCGAGGGTGTCTGGGCGATGGGCGACGTCGCGGGGAGCCCGCAGTTCACCTACGTCTCGCTGGATGACTATCGCATCGTGCGCGACCAGCTCCTCGGGTCGGGGCAGCGCACGATACACAACCGCGGCGTCCTGCCTACCTGCGTCTTCACCACGCCGCCGCTGGCCCAGATCGGGCTGACGGAGCAGGAGGCCGAGCGCCGCGGGATCAAGTACCGCCTGCACAAGCTCCCTGCCAGCGCCATCCCTAAGGCGAAGGTCCTCACCCAGACCGATGGCCTGCTGAAGGCGCTGGTCGATCCCGAGACCGACCTCATCCTCGGGGCTACGCTGCTCTGTGCCGAGGCGCACGAGCTGGCCAACCTCATCAAGATGGCTATCGACAACGATATCCCCGCTAGCTACCTCCGCTCGCAGATCTTCACCCACCCGACGATCGCCGAGGGGCTCAACGATCTCTTCGCTTAGCCTCCCGAGCCACGGCGTCTCCTTGTCCTAAGGGGAGCGCCGAAGCCCTAACGCAGCTCGCCCCGCCGTGTCCGCACGGTGGGGCGAGCTGCGTTTGGGGGCAGAGGACGCGTGCCGTGCTTAGGGTGGGGGGAGGGTTAAGGCTAGGGGCGGCGTCCTCTGATCCTGCTGGAGCGGAGCGGAGGGATAAGGGGCAGCGGGAAAAGTAATATAATAATGGCGGGAATATGATATAATAATCCTTAGAAAGTAATATAATAATCCGCTGAAAGTAATATAAGAATTGGTGCAAACTTATATTACTTCTCTCGCTGCCCCTTAGCCCTCGCCTCCGCCCACCTTATCCCTCAGCTCTGTCCACCTTATCCCTCAGCCTCGGCGCACCTTGCTGTGAGGCGATCTTGGAGAGGGCGGACGAAGGCTGATCCCACGGCCTATCCTCAGCCCCTCGCTAAGGAGCAAGCGCTTGGCATCCGCCCATTGACTCCGCCCTAAGGCAAGCAAGAGCAAAGTGCAGGCGGCTGGCTACGGCGCTACCAGCGTTTTGCGGCTTGCTCCGCAGGGCCAGCTCCCCCCGCCGACTTCGGATGCCAGCAAGGTCAGCCCATCGAGCTCGGCTGCACCTTGCCTAAGTTTCAAGGGCTTTGCCCTCGGTCCCGCGTGGCGATGCTTAGCCCTCGCGCTAAGGTAGACAGCGGCGCGAGGCATTGGGGCAAAGGAAGTATCTTTGCCTTGGGTACAAGGGATGTACCCCACTAATAGCCCTCTAAGATGAACGGAATGAAACGAAGTAGCCTTGCCGCTCTCTTCCTACTTGTCCTAGGCCTGCCGCTGGTAGCGCACGGCCTAGGTGCGACGCGGCCGCTGCCTCAGATACCTCTCACGCCATCGCGCGCACAGCGCTACGTCTTCGAGCCTTGGACTGAGGAGGAGCGCGCCTTTTATCAGACCTTCCAGATCGCCTATGCCTTGAGTGGCCTAGCCCCCTTGGAGCGCTGGGAGCAGGAGCTCCTCTCGGCCGATTCGCTGCTCAAGGCGGCGCAGGCCGAGCTGGCAGACAGTATTTCCGTCCTTCGAGGCACTGTCCGAGCCTTCGAGGAGGAGCAGATGGCCGCGTCGGAGGAGGGGCCTTCCCCCGAGCTCAGTGCGGCTCTGACGCGTCTCGAGGGCTTGCTCGAGAGCCTAGGTCAGCTGCAGAGCCGTCTGTGGGACGAGGAGCGCGAGCTGCAGCGTCTGCTCTACGTCGACGATGCAGCCGTGGCGCGCAGGGACTCGATGCAGCGCTGGCGGGATATGATCGTCCGTGCGCTGATGCCCTACTACGGCAGCTGGCAGGACGCAGGGCGGAAGACGAAGTTCGAGATACGCTATGAGGCGAACCCTGACCGCATCGAGCTGAAGAGCCAGTTCTGGCAGCGGAGCTTCGTCCTGACGAACCGTCCCGTACCGCCCACCCTGCGCTGGGGTGGGGTGACGGATGCCACGACGACGCGGATCGCGGAGCTCCAGCTGCAGGGGGACGAGTTGCGCGCCAGCCTCCTCTTCCCCAACGGCAAGGAGGTGCGTATGGATGAGGAGCTACTCGTCCTCAGGCGTGGCGCGAGCCCCGACCGCCTCAGGGCGCACTTCTGCGGTCAGGACTACGAGCTGCAGCGTGTGGGGCCTTAGCCTCGCGGGCCTTAGACTATCTATTCCCTACCTAGTGACTATGACCGAGTATATACTGACGGACAAGGTCAGGAACGTGTTGGCCGTCAATCCCGCCACGGGTGACTATTCCTACGAGCAGGACGGCCGTGGCTATCTCTACCTCGATGGCGTCCTCCTCGAGCAGGAGGAGGCGGCCCTCGATATCGTCTCCGTGGGCGACTATGTCTACGTATGGTATGGTAGCCTGGGCACCCTAGCGGTTTATTCGGGGCATAGCCTCATCCAGGTCTTCGACAAGGACTATAGCCCAAAGAGAGGTGTAGGCCCGTATGCCGTGCATTATGTCTGGGGTGAGGACTTCGTGGCGTATGAGAATCTCCTCTCGCTCCCCGATGGGCAGCCGCTCTTAGCTCAAGGCGTACCCTATCGCTTGTATGAAAGGGAGGGGATGGCCTTCGGTCACGATCCCTATAGGCAGGTGATCTGTCCTCTGGATCACTCGGGGCAGCCGCTGTGGAGCTACCGCATCATGAGGTTGGGTGGAGCCTCCTATAGCCCCAATGCAAAGGATCAGCTCAAGAGCCTACTGGGGGTGGCTGCTGGGCTGCTGTGGATCTACACAGACTTTGGGCGACTGGTAGCCTTCGACCTTAGTACGGGGGAGCTGGTTCATCGGCTCTCGTCCAATTCCTACGACAGCACGAATCCCCGCTATACGATGGTCGAGAGCTTGGGGGTCTGCTTCTTCCGCGAGGAGGATAAGGCCATCGTGAGCATCAATAGCCTTGGGGTACGCATCTTCGATGCTGCTACGGCTGCGTGTCTCGAGAGCTACCGCTTCGCCGATGTAGACCCTGATGGGATCCCTGCCTTTAAGTACTTCGCCATCGCTCAGTTCCAAGGGGACTACTTTACCTTCAGGGCAGAGCGGGACGGAGCGAGCTATAGCTGGGGGTGGGCTGGGGTCTTTGATCTCAAGGCGCGCAGACTGCTGTGGGCTGGCGAGGTCATCCCCAGCCAGGAGCGAGAGCGGACGGGGAATGGCCTGGTCGCGAGCCGTCCCCTATACTATGCGGGGGATAAGCTCTACCTGCTGGATGCCGAGAACACCCTGCATATCTACCAGCGTAGCTAGCCGCTGCGAATGCCCGCTGCCGAGCGCCTACTGAACGTGATGTTGCAGCTGGCTCTAGTACATGAAGTCGGAGCTCTGTAGCTCGTAGCCTCATAGATTCGGAGGTGTGCGCCCTATGCCGCACAGGATTAGGTTGCTTGATAAGTGCAACAGCACTTCGTGTGCTCATGCTAGTATGCCTAGTTGAAGGCTCCTCCCGTAGCTGGAGTTGGCCTCCAAAGGTGTTAGCTGTAATGATGTGTCTTGGAAAAGGGATATGTATAGATCTCGTGCTCTATACATCAGAGGAAACTGCTAACTTTGCGTTGTAAGTCCAACCGTAAAATATGTATTCTATGAAACACCTAAAACAGCTAGCTTTTCTTCTTATCGGGACGCTGATACTAACCTCGTGTGGATATAAGAAGGAGGCTCAGACAGTAGTCCAAGACTTCTTTTCTGCTTTAAAGGCGGAGAATGAGGAGCGAATGGTAGAGCTTTATCCCGAGCTAGATAGTATCAGAAAGTACTGGAAGTCCGACACGATGATCATAAAGAGCATAGATAAGCTCTCCAACGATGAGTATCAGGTCGCGCTGACGAGCAAGTACACGAATGGGATAGGTAAAACCACGGTGACTGAAATGACCTTCTTTACTAGACCCGTGAACAAAGATAAGCCTGGTGAAGGGTATACCATCTATGACTCAAAGGGCTTCGCTAGTCTCAACGATGACCTCTTTTATAAGTTCGCGAAAAGAAGAGGTTATCTCAAGGAAGCGGGGCTGACAGACCAGCAGATCCTTCAGAAGATTGCTGAATCACGTCAAGCCCTAGTTGAAAACGTAAAGAAATTCGTGCAATACTTGCACGAGCATGTAACTGTAGAGGGCTTGACTTGGGATGCTCTTTCTGACTATGCGAGTGGGCGAGGTGTTGTGAAGAACAACACTGAGTATAGGCTCCCCAATCTTAAGTATGTCGTAACCTTTTACAAGGAAGATGGCAGCGAGCTTACTCAAGATACAGGGGTTATTACCTATTCAGAGCTACGACCTCATGGGATGGAGTCATTCTCCTTTTTTACCCAATACGCGGGGAGAGCTGCTCGGGCTAAGGTCGTTCTAGACTTTGACACCGAGTTCGTTCTTAGTGTGGCAGCTGAACGAGATTTCGATTAGGTTTCCCATTTGCCTATTGTATCTTATCCGCCGATTATATCGGTCTTTTCCTTAACTTTGCGTCCGTATCTAGAGAGGGGATAGCCCCGCCTAGGTACGGACGCTGAAGGTTCTACCCCCGACGAGCAGGATGCTGCGCGCCCTGGGGTGGATTAAAAGGGAAGCTGGTGCGATGCCAGCGCTATCCCCGTAGCCGTAAGGCCATCATGGTGCTACCTTAGGCCACTGCCCCGACACACAGGGTGGGAAGGCGTAGCACTTCGGGCCGAGCCGGAAGACCTGCCTCCAGCGCCATCAGCTTGCCAGAGCCGCGGCTGCCAGCATGTCCTGCTGCGCCCTCCGCTGCCTCTGGTAGACGGCTCTCGGGTAGAAGAGCAGGAGCTAGGTACATATATACCATGAGGGTAATGATGCGTCTCGGGCCAGCAGCCCAGCGCACTCCATACCCCGATCTCTATGCCTCCGACCCGAGACCAATGCTAATTCGGCTCGTAATCAAGGCATAGTATGAAGCTCAATGTCCCCCTTTCACTAGGAGCGCTTGCCCTAGTCCTTAGCCTCACCGCCTGCGGTGGAGGCCAGCAGCGCAGTCAGCAGTCTAGCGTCGCCCTCGGCGATGACTCCACAGACTTCGCCTTCCCTGTCACCGTCGAGTATGCCCATGGCTTCACCGTGACCAATCACCCCGAGTATAAGGAGCTGGTGATGTACCAGCCCGGCACGCGCGACACCGCAGCCTACTACATCCTCTACCCACGCGGTAAGGAGGAGCCGCGCGTGGCGAGTCGTCTAGCGACCTACCTCGCCGTGCCCGCACGCACCCTCGCTGTCAGCTCTTCGCCTCACGTCGGGGCAGTGGCAGTGCTGGGGCTGCAGGAGCAGCTCGTCGCGGTCTCCGACCCCGAGAAGGTCAACGACAGCATCACCCGCCAGCGCATCCAGGAGGGCAAGGTGCAGCGTATCGGCCGCGGCATGAGCAAGGATATCGAGGGCCTCATCGCCCTACGCCCCGAGGTCTACCTGCAGGACCTCTACAGCGGTACGGAGAAGGATGAGGACCTCATCGCCTCGGGGATCAAGATCGTCTACTTCAACAACTGGAAGGAGCAGGACCTCCTCGGGCGCGCCGAGTGGCTCAAGGTCGTAGGCCTTTTCTACGGGCGCAATGCCGTGGCGGACTCGGCCTTCCGCGCCATGCAGACCAACTACCGCGCCGCTGCCGAGCTGGCCAAGGGCGCCCGTGAGGTAACGCCCGTCATGTACGGCCTCGACTACAAGGGGGTATGGTACGTGCCCGGCGAGCACTCCTACATCGTCAAGGCCTTCGCCGATGCGGGCGTCAGCTGTGACTTCATCCCAGGGCAGATCGACAGCCGCCCCAGCAGCTTCGAGTACGTCTTCGAGCGCAATAGACACAAGAAGATCTGGCTCTGCCTGATGACGGGCAAGCTGGATAAGCTCTCCGACTTCCTCAGCCTCAACGAGCGCTACATCCACTTCGACGCCGCCCGTGAGGGGCAGGTGTGGGTAGACCGCAAGGAGCTCAATCGCGAGGGAGGAAACGACTTCTGGGAGAGCGGCCCCTATCACCCCGACCTTGTCCTCAAGGACTTCATCAAGATTGCTCACCCCGAGCTCCTCCCCGACTATGACACACGCTACTGGATGCTCCTCCGCTAGCTGGGCGGCGATGCGCCCGCAGCTGCTCTTCCTGCTGCTGGCCCTGGGGATCGTCGCGGCCTTCTTCCTCGATATCATGTGGGGGGCGACCTCGCTCTCGGCGGGCGAGGTGTGGGATGCGCTCTGGACGGGCGATGACAGCGTGACGGGCACCTATGTGGTGCGGCACTTCCGCCTGCCCAAGGCCCTGACGGCACTCTTCGCTGGGGCGGGCGTAGCGGTAGCCGGGCTGCAGATGCAGAGCCTCTTCCGCAACCCGCTGGCCGATACCTCCATCCTCGGAATCAATAGCGGGGCAGGCGTCGGCGTCGCCATCTACACGATGGCCTATGCCTTCTTCCCCACGGTGGCGCTCTTCAATTCGGGCGTCTCCTCCTGGGGGATTATCCTCGCGGCCTGTATCGGGGCGGCTGTCGTGCTGCTGCTGATCACGGGCGTGGCGAGCCGTGTGCGCAGCGTCGTCTCTGTCCTCATCGTAGGGGTGATGGTCGGCTTCCTCGCCAGCTCCATTATCTCTATCCTGCAGTACTTCAGCGACGAGGAGACGCTGAAGACCTACCTCTTGTGGTCCTTCGGGAGCGTTGCGGGGACGACCTGGCGCCAGCTGCATCTGCTGATGCCCGTGGTGGCGCTCGGGCTGGGCCTGGCGCTGCTGATGCCCAAGCCTATGAACGCCCTAGCCCTCGGCGAGGGCTATGCCCGCTCGGTGGGGACGAATGTGCCGCGTGTGCGCTTTGCCCTCATCGCCATCACCAGCCTGCTGGCGGGGAGCATCACGGCCTTCACGGGGCCTATTGCCTTCCTTGGGATGGCGGTGCCGCACTTCGTCCGTACGCTCTTCCGCACCAGCGACCACCGCATCCTGCTCCCAGCGACGATGCTCTCGGGGGCGCTGCTGCTGCTCGTCTGCGACCTCCTGACGCAGCTGCCTGGGCGCGGCCTCACGCTCCCGATCAATGCCCTGACCTCGCTCATCGGTGCCCCCGTGGTGATCTTTGTCGTCCTGCGTAGCCAGCGCGGGAGCTTCTCGCTTTAGCCTCCTCTATATATGAAGACAGAATTAGGACTAGAGCTCCGCGGCCTCACCACAGGCTACAGGGAGCGCCGCGGACAGGAGCAGCGCATCTCCGAGGGGCTCGACCTCAGCATAGCCCCAGGCGAACTGGTGCTCTTCATGGGCCCCAACGGCAGTGGTAAGTCCACCCTCATGCACACCATCGCGGGACTCATCCCGCCGCTGGCAGGCGAGGTCTCCATTGCGGGCGAAGCACTCCAGGGGCGCTCCCTCTCGGAGACCGCCCGCCTCCTGAGCCTCGTGCTCACCGAGCGCATCACCAGCACCACGATGACGGTGCGGGATGTGGTGCGCATCGGGCGCTACCCTCATATCGGCTACCTCGGTCGCCTGAGTGCCTCGGATGAGGCGATCGTCGAGGAGTCGCTCGGCCTCTGCCATCTCGAGGGGCTCCAGGCGCGCCCACTGAGTGCGCTCAGCGATGGCGAGCGGCAGCGTACGATGATCGCCCGTGCGCTGGCGCAGCAGACGCCACTCATCCTGCTGGACGAGCCGACGGCGCACCTCGACCTCCCCTCACGCCTGGAGGTCATCCTCATGCTGCGGCGCCTGGCGCACGAGACGGGGCGCAGCATCCTCATCTCGACGCACGAACTGGAGCTGGCCCTCTCCTGGGCTGATACGGTCTGGCTCCTCGACGGCTCGGGGCAGATTACGACGGGCACGCCCGAGGATCTGGTGCTGAGCGGAGCCTTCGAGTGCACCTTCGGCGGTGCAGGGCTGAGCTACGACAGACAGACGGGCGAGTTCACCGCCCTACAGCAGCACACCCAGCCCATTGCCCTTGTGGGCGAAGGCCTCGAGGCACTCTGGACACGCCGCGCACTCAGCCGCCTGGGCTACGAGGTGCTGGACAGCCCCGACCTTCTCCCTCGCGTCACAATAGAAAAGGGCTGCTGGTGGCTCACGACCTCCACCAGCAGCCCCCGTAGTGCGGGCTCGATAGGCGAGCTCCTAGCGCTGCTCGCTTCCTCTTCTCCCTCTCATCCCTAGACCATGACGCCCCAGCCCTACCGCATACTCTACATCCTAGACGCGCACACCGCGGTCGCTCCCTCGGAGGACGAGGCGCAGCTGCGGGTCGATCGCGTCGCCATCTCCCGCCTCAACGCACAGGATGCCGCTGCCTGGCAGCTCACCGAGCAGGCACACTTCATCCTCGTGCTGACGCATGGCTCGGTCTCCTGCTTCCGCGGCCTGCAGCGCCTCATCGCGGGGCTGAGGATGGAGCAGACGCTCTTTGTGCACAACAATATGGAGGACGAGTGCGCTGCCCTCATGCCGCAGCTGCGTCTCAGTGCTGCCGACTACCTGACGATACAGCGCTACGTCAAGTGCTACGACCGGGCGAACGCTACCCAGCTGCACCGCTTCCTGGCGTCGCGCTTCGGCGGGCTGGAGCTCGACTACGCCCCTGCGCGCTATCCCCGCTGGCATGGCCTCTACGGCTACAGAGAGGACGAGGAGGCTACACGCCTCACGGAGCTAGGCGAGGCACGGCGGCGAGGGCGCAGCATCATCGGGATCATCATCCCCTTCTACCTCTATCGCTCGGACAACCTGCGGCATGTGGATGCGCTGCTGGCGGCGCTGCGTCACCTTGGAGGCGAGCCCCATGCCCTCTTCTCTACGGGAGCGGAGGATGCCGTGACGGGCGAGCGGGGCATCAGCTACGCTCTGGATCGCTACTTCCGCCCCGAGGGCGAGGTGCTGCCACACTGCATCATCAACCTCATGCCCTATGCGCTGGGGATCTTCGAGCAGAGTGGGGCGATCTATACCCAGCCCGAGGACAGCTGTGCGGGCATCGTGCAGCAGCTGGCGCTGCCCATCCTGCAGACCTATGCGACGGGCTACAGCGCCGAGGAGTACCACCGCCGTGTGGACGGCCTCGACACCATAGGGCTGATCTCCAATGTCTGCTACCCAGAGCTGGACGGGCAGGTCGACGCCTATCCCATCGCCACGCGTGAGCTTAATGGTGAGGGCCTCCCTTACTTCGCCCCGCTGGAGGCGGAGCTCGGCTGGGTGGCACGGCTCGCCATGCGCTGGGCCGAGCTACAGCGCAAGCCCCAGTCGGAGAAGCGTATCGCGATCATCTTCCACAACATGCCCCCGCGCAACGATAGTATCGGTTGTGCCGCGGGCCTCGACAGTCCTGCCTCCGTCCATCACCTCATCAATAGGCTACGCGCCGAGGGCATAGAGCTGCCCGAGCACTACGCCGACGGCGACGCCATCATCCAACAGATCATCCGTGCGGTGACCAACGACAGCTCTTGGCTCGAGCCGAGCGAAGTGATGCGCCGTGCCGTGGACCGCATCCCTGTGAAGCGCTACCAAGAGTGGTACGAGGCGCTGACGCCCGAGGTGCAGCAGCGCCTCGAGGCCAGCTGGGGTAAGGCGCCGGGGGACTTCAAGGTCGTCGAGGGGGCTATGCCTGTGCCTGGGATTATCAACGGCAAGGTCTTCATCGGCCTGCAGCCACCGCGTGGCTACGAGGAGCACGCCGAGGCGATCTACCACAGCACGGATATCGTCTGCCCGCACTACTATATCGCCTTCTACCGCTGGGTGCGCTACGTCTTCGGCGCCGACCTCTTTATCCATGTCGGGACGCACGGCTCGCTGGAGTGGCTCCCGGGCAAGGAGAAGGCCCTTTCCTACTCCTGCTTCCCCCAGCTCAACACGCTGGACATGCCGCACCTCTACATCTACCACACGGCTGTCATCGGGGAGGCTATTCAGGCTAAGCGCCGCTCGGCCGCCGTGCTCCTGCATCATATGGAGCCCGCGATGCGTGAGGGGGGGACCTACGGCGGACTGGCGGACTTCGACGCGCGGCTCAATAGCTACATCAGCGGTGCGGTGGCCGAGAGCCAGCGCCCCGTGCTGCGTGAGGCGCTCCTTGAGGAGGCCCGCGCCCTCGAGCTGCATCAGGACCTCGGCTACCCTGCGACAGGGGAGGTCGAGGAGGACTTCTTCGTCGCCCTGCACAACTGGCTGGCCGAGCTCAAGGCCTCCATGGTGCGCGACGGCCTGCATATCTTCGGTCAGGTACCCACCGAGGAGCGAATGGAGGCGAGCATACGGATGCTCCTTCGCCTGCCCCACGGCTCGGTGACGACGCTGCTGGATGCGCTGGCTCGCTACTACGGCTACACCGAGGAAGGGCTCCTCGCCGAGCTGGAGGCCAAGGTCAGCCCCACGCAGACGGCCTCGATGCTGATCGATGAGCTGACCGAGCGCGGCCGCCAGCTCATCACGATGATGCTGGCAGAGGGCTTCGGCGCACAGCCGACCGAAGGCCAGCTGCAGGCCGTCCTCGGGCCTTGCCTAGGCGAAGCGGACGCGCTTCGAGCCGTCTTACAGCTGGCGCTGGACGAGGTCTACCCGCGTCTCTGTGGCATCACTCAGGAGCTGGACCACTGCGCCCTTGGGGTGCGCGGGGGCTTCGTCCCGCCCTCCAAGGGAGGCAGCCCGAGCCGCGGCCAGCTGGAGATCCTCCCCACGGGGCGCAATATGTACGCCATCGACCCGAGCGAGATCCCCTCACACGCCGCCTATCAGATCGGGGTGAAGCTCGGGCAGCAGCTCCTGGAGAAGCACCTCGAGACGGCGGGCAGTCTGCCCGAGTCCACGGCCTTCGTCCTCTATTCGGGCGACCAGATGCGGACGCAGGGCGAGGACATCGCCGAGATCCTCTGGCTGATGGGGCTGCGTCCCCAGTGGCTCAGCGACCACTCCGATAAGGTCGTTGGCCTGGAGGTCATCCCGCTCAGCGAACTAGGGCGTCCGCGTCTGGACGTCGTCTCGCGCATCTCGGGCCTGCTGCGCGACACCTTCCCCACACTGATCACGCTGCTGGATGAGGCTGTGCGCCTCGTCCTCTCCCTTGACGAGTCGCCCGAGGACAACTGGGTGAAGAAGCACTACGAGGAGGAGCTCGAGCAGCTGCAGGCCGAGGGGATAGACCCCGAGACGGCACGGCAGGAGGCTGCGCTCCGCGTCTTCGGCTGTCCCCCAGGGACCTACGGCGGGGGTGTCGCCATCCTCGTGGAGACTAAGCAGTGGCAGAGCAGCGACGACCTCGGCGAGACGGCCATCACCTGGGGCTGCCATGCCTACAGCCAGGAGCTGCATGGGCGTGTGTCCCGCGGCGCCTTCGAGCGCAAGCTCTCCCGCGTCGAGGCCACGGTCAAGAATCAGAACATCATTGGCTTCGACCTCTACGACATCGACGACGAGTACATCTACCACGGCGGGATCATCGCAGCGGTGAAGAAGCTCCGCGGCGAGGCGCCGAAGTCCTACTACGGCAATACCTCCGACCCGCGGCACAGCGTCGTGCGCAGCCTCGCCGAGGAGTCGGCGCGCGTCCTCCGCTCGCGCCTGCTGAATCCGCTCTGGATCGAGGGCCTCAAGCGTCACGGCTACCGCGGCGCCTATGATGTGGCCTATAATATGGATAACGTCTTCGGCTGGGATGCCACCGCGGACAGCGTCCTGGACTGGAACTACGAGGCGCTGGCGGAGCACTTCCTCGGCGATGCGTCCAATAGGGAGTGGCTCGAGTCGGCCAATCCCTGGGCGCTCTACGAGATCGCGCAGCGCCTCCTGGAGGCCGCCCAGCGCGGCATGTGGCAGGCCCGCCCCGAGACCCTCGAGATGATCACCGAGGTCTACCTCTCCTGCGAGGGGCAGCTCGAGGAGAGCGCCGCAGCTCCTCAGCCTGCGGCTGCCGCGCCACAGTCCTAGCCCGTCTCCTGCCCCCCGCCCATCCCTGTGCTCCTCCCCGCCCACTAGCCCCAGCTCCTTAGCTCCTCAGCCCAGTCCACCCCACTAGACCTTTAAGTAATGAGTACTTCTTCCAGCCCCACGCCCCCAGGCTCTAGCACGCAGCCTCGATACTTCCCCTTCAGCGCCATCGTAGGCCAGGAGAAGATGAAGCGTGCCCTGCTGCTCAACCTCGTAGACCCCAGCCTCGGCGGCGTCCTCATCCTCGGGGAGAAGGGCACGGCCAAGTCCACCATCGTGCGCGCCCTCAGTCAGCTCCTCGAGGGGCTCTCTGTCGTGGAGCTGCCCATAGCCACGACGGAGGACAAGCTCGTCGGCTCCATCGACGTGGAGCATGCCCTGGCGACGGGTGAGCTGCGCTTCGCCCCCGGCATCCTCGCTCGTGCCCACGGGCAGATCCTCTACGTCGATGAGGTCAACCTCCTCGAGGACTACCTCGTCGACATCCTCCTGGATGTGGCGGCCATGGGCGTCAATCATATCGAGCGTGAGGGCATCTCGCATACCCACCCCGCGCGCTTCACCCTCGTCGGGACGATGAACCCCGAGGAGGGCCACCTGCGCCCGCAGCTCCTCGACCGCTTCGCCCTCTCCGTCGAGGTGCGTGGGGAGCGGAGTGTCGCTGCTCGGCGTGAGGTGCTGCAGCGCCGTCTGGACTACGAGCGCGACCCCGAGGCCTTCTGTGCCCGCTACCAAGAGGAGGAAGAGCAGCTCGGTGAGCGCCTCCGTCAGGCGCGCCTTCGCCTACCTCAGCTACGCTACTCCGAGCCGCTGGTGGAGCTCGTCGCCCGCCTCGGGATCGAGCTGCAGGTGGACGGGCACCGCTCGGACATCATGCTGCTCAAGGCCGCCCTCGCTACCGCCGCCCTCGAGGGGGCAGAGGAGCTTAGCCCCGAGCACGTCTATACAGCGGCCGAACTGGTGTTGCCGCATCGCCTGAGACGCTTGCCCTTCGAGGAGCGCTACTTCTCGGCCGAGGACATCCGTCAGCTCTGCGAGCGCCTCTTTGCCGAGAGTATGAACAAGGAGTCTAAATAAGGATAAGGACACTCGTGGGTACGAAGCATCGCTTCTCTCAGTGGATCGGGGCGGAGGCCGCACGCCAGGCGCTCATCCTCACCCTGCTGCGGAGGCAGGGCGCGAGCCTGCTGCTCAGTGGTACGAGCGGTAGCGGCAAGTCTATGCTCCTCTCCTGCGTGGCAGCGATGTACCCCGAGGAGGTGAGCTACCTGCCGCTGAGCCTCAGCCCCGAGATGCTCTACCCCAGCTATACGCTGGGCGCTGAGGGCGGGCTGCGCTGGCGCTCGGGCCTGCTGGAGCGCCTCGAAGGGCGCATCCTGCTGGTGGAGCAGCTGCCGCTGCACAGCCGCGAGCTCCTCAGTCAGCTGCTGGCCTACCAGGAGCAGCTGCCCGAAGAGCGGCGCTGTACGCTCATCGCCACGACCAACCCCGAGGAGGGGGCGGTCGCCTCGGCGCTGCTGGATAAGTTCGACCTCTTCGTCGAGCTCCAGCCCACGGAGGATCTGGCGCTGCGCAAGCGTATCCTCAGCGAGGCCCTTCGCGAGCCTGAGGCGGGGGAGGATGCGACCTTCCTCAGCCTGCTGGAGGCTGCGCGCGAGCGCCTGGGGCGGATGACGCTGGGGGTGGAGCTGCTGCACTACGTGGCGCAGGTCTGTGCCGAGCCGCTGACGCTGGGGCATAGGGCGGAGCTCGCCCTCGCACGTAGCGCCCTAGGGTGGGCAGCCTGGCAGAGCAAGCCGCGTGCCGAGCGCAGCGATGTCGACGCCGTGCGGCAGCTAGCGCTGGCGCATCGCTGGCTCCAGACGCAGCCCGAGCCCCCTGCCACCGAGCCCCCCAGCGAGGGAGCGGAGGACGAGGAGCAGCAGGAAGCGCCCGAGGACAGTCCACAGAGCCCCGAGGAGGATCAGGACAAGTCGGCACCTGAGCCCGACAAGGCGTCCGACGATGGCTCCGAAGGGGAGGGCGAAGTGCCGCCCTCCAGCTCGGAGGAGGATGCGGCGGGCGCCGAAGCGCCCGAGGCAGGGGCTCACAGCCCCGAGCCCGCGCAGCTGCCGTCCCCCGAGACGGAGCCTACGGATAGCCCCGCGCCGCCCTCCGAGGCGCGCCTACAGCAGGCCGCTGAGGCCTGCCTCCTACGCGATCCACTGGGCAGAGAGGTGCAGCGCCTGAGGGAGCTCCTCGGCTCGGGGCGCCGCCTCTACAGCGAGCAGCCCAGCCGCCGCGGACGCCTGGGACGTGTGCGCCCCTACAGCAGCCAGACTGCTCAGCTCTCCCTCCCTGCCACCATCCGCGCCGCCATTCCCTATCAGCGCCTCCGTGCTGGGGCGGAGGACCGTGCCCCCGCGCGGCTCTCGATCCGCCCCGAGGACTACCGCAGCAGGCAGTACCGCCACCGCGGCGGCTATCATATCCTCTTCGTCCTCGACGTCTCGGGCTCTATGGGTGTGCGGGAGCGGATGAGCCTCGTCAAGGGTACGATCCTCGAGCTGCTCAAGGAGGCCTACGCCAAGCGCGATCAGGTCGGCCTCATCACCTTCGCCCAGGATGAGGCGGAGCTGCGTCTGCCCTTTACCCACAGCGCCGAGCGCGCGGCGCAGCTGATGCAGGATATACGTACGGGCGGGCGCACGCCGCTGTGGCTGGCCATAGAGCGCGCGGCGCAGTATCTCGATGCCGAGCGGCGTCGCGTGGCCGAGTGCCTCCCCGTGGTACTGCTCCTGACCGATGGCCGTGCCACCTCCTCGCAGCGCAGTGAGAACCAAGCCGACCGCATCACCGAGGCCGCTCGGCTGCTGCAGCAGCGCTGCCACCGCTGCCTCGTCATCGATACCGAGAGCGGCTTCGTCCGCCTCGGCAAGGCACGCCAGCTCGCTGAGCGCCTTGAGGCCGAATACTATCACCTGGACGAACTGGCGCAGCTACGCAGCCTCCTTCGTCCGCACTAGATCCTAGCTCCTGATGCCCCAGACCTTAGCTTCGTCCCCCAGCCTCAGCCCCGAGCAGCTGCTCTTCCATACGCCTCTAGGCGACGCGGTGTACTTCGCCCAGGAGGCGATGATCGTCTGCTTCGGCGGGCGGCGCGGCGTCGTCAGCAGCTCCAACCTCAATGGCGGCTACCGCGCTGACCTACGCTATGCCTTCAACCACAGCGTAGGCCGCGACCCCAATATCCTGCAGAAGCGCTGCCCAGGGCTCAAGGGCGCCAACATCATCGAGCACTACGCCGCCATCGCCACCGAGCTGGGCCTCGACCCCGCCACTACGACGGGTATGGGTACGGCGGCGCTCATCGAGAACCATGCCCGCGCCGAGCGTAGCTACCACGGGGTGACCGTCCAGGCCGTAGCCACGGCGGGCATCGACGTCAACGGTGGGCGTGCGGGGGACAAGGCCAGCTACGACGAGTTCGAGCGCCGCAGCCTCCTGCTCCCGCCTGGGACGATCAATATCTTCCTCTTCATCAACGCGCGCCTCGACGCAGGGGCGCTCACCCGCGCCATGATCACCGCCACCGAGGCCAAGACGGCTGCCCTGCAGGAGCTGATGGCCCCGAGCCGCTACTCCGAGGACCTAGCCACGGGCTCGGGTACGGATAGCCTCATCGCTGTGTGCAATGAGGAGTCCGAGACCGTCCTCTATGGGGCGGGCAAGCATGTCCTCCTCGGAGAGATGATCGGGCAGTCGGTCAAGGAGGCCGTCACCCGCGCCCTGGAGCTGCAGTCGGGTATGAACGCCCAGCGACAGAGCTCCTTCCTCCAGCAGGGCCTGCGCTACGGCCTCGGCGCTGAGGCGCTGCTGGCATGCTACCGCACCGAGTACCCCGAGGCGCGGCAGAGCGAGGAGGCACGGCGGGAGGCGCTGGAGGGCCTAGCGGCCGATGGGCATCTCTCGGCGCAGATCGCCTCACTGCTCCACCTGGTGGACCAGTGGCGCTGGGGGCTCATCAGCTGGGCTAGCCTCGTAGCGCTCGCGCAGCTGGGCCTCGTCTACATCGCACGGCGCTACCAGCTGGGTGCCTACATCGGCTCGCTGGGGCAGGCAGTGGAGCAGCGGCACGAGCTGCTGCTCACCGAGCTCCGCCAGCTGCTGGTGCGCATCCTCTACAAGCGGCTCAACTAGCCCCTCACCCTATACCCCTACCACAATACAAGTATTAGTTTATTAACCAATAGTAATTATGAAGAAAACTTTGCTTCTCCTCTCCGCCCTAGCTCCAGTGACGCTGCTGGCTCAGGGCACGAGTGCCGATAGCATCTCCACGCACCAGCTGGATGCCGTCCTGGTCTACTCCACGCGTACGCCTGTCCCCCTCAAGCGTGTCCCTGGCAAGATCGAGGTCATTCGCCCCGAGGCGATTGAGGCCGCTGGGCTGAGGGACCTGACGGACGTGCTCAAGAATAAGAGCTCCGTCGACGTCATCCAGTACCCCGGCTTCCTCTCCAATGTCGGTATCCGCGGCTTCATCCCCGACTTCTCCCGCTCCCGCTATGTAGCGGTGCTGATCAATGGCATCCCCTCGGGTACGTCCAACCTCTCCACGCTCACCCTCGGCGGCATCGAGCAGATCGAGGTGCTCAAGGGGCCCTTCTCCTCCATCTATGGGACGAATGCTATGGGCGGCGTCATCAACGTCATCACCAAGCGCCACACGGGCCCGATCTCGGGGGTATTCACGACCTCGGCAGGCTCCTTCGGCACGGGGCGCGGGGCGGTGAGCTTCGGCGGCAGCATCACCGAGCGCCTCTCCTTCGACGTCAATGCCTCCTATGAGTCGCAGGCGCGTAGCTACACGGTAGGGAAGCATAACTTCCTCAAGACGACTAAGCTCGAGGACGCCATCCTTGACCCCACGAAGAAGGGAGCGGTAATGCCGGGCTCCACCTTCGGCGTGATCAAGGCCAATGCCCGCCTAGGCTATCAGTTCAACGATGACTGGTCGCTGCACATCTTCGAGGACCTCTTCCGCGGCGATGGCATCATGAACGGCGGCTCCATCTGGGGCGTCTACGGCACGAGCAAGAAGGACCTCAACCGCTCCATGACCTCGGCTGAGCTGCGTGGGCGTCTCGGGGCGCACCTCCTGACCTTCACCCCCTACTACTCGCGCGAGCAGAGTGACAACTATAAGGTGGGTACGGGCACGGACTACCGCAATAGCTCCTCGATCAATAGCAGCTGGGGTGCCATCCTGCAGGACGAGCTGCGTCTCGGCGCACATCGCCTGGTGCTGGGGCTCGACACGCGTAATCAGGACACCGATACACGTAGCTTCAAGGCCGACGGCTCGGCCGCTGTGCCCTACCAGCCCAATGTCTCTACGCGCGGGCTGGGCCTCTTCGCTCAGGGGCATGCCAGCCTGCTGGACGACGCTCTGAGCGTCTCGGCAGGGCTGCGCGCCGACTTCATGGGCCTCTCGCTCAAGGACAACGCCGACCTGCGCAGTAAGGCCACGACCGAGTCCTTCAGCATCCTCAGCCCCAACCTCGGCCTCAAGTACGAGCTCACCAAAGGCCTGATGGCGCACGCCAGCATCGGCTCGGCCTTCTCTGCCCCCTCGGCCTACGAGAAGGCTGGGGAGTACCAGACGGCCTACGGCATCACGCGTGGTAATGCCTCCCTTCGCCCCGAGACCTCGCTGACCTACGACCTCGGGCTGAGCTATACCAACCGTGAGCTCGGTGTCCAGCTCGATGCTACCTACTTCGACACGCAGCACCGACAGAAGATCGTGAAGGTGGCCGCAGGCAAGCAGGCCGCACTCGACGCGCAGGGTAAGCCCATCCTGGACAATAATGGTCAGGCCAAGCAGCTCACGGTGACGAGCTTCGACAACGCCGACAAGGCGCACATGAGCGGGCTGGAGCTCGTAGCCTCCTACGACTTCGGTAGCCTCGTGGCCTATCGCTACTCGCTGCGCACCTATGTCAACGCTACCTTCATGTTCGACAGCCGCTACAAGGCTAAGGGCGCCAGTGACTGGACGCAGCTGGAGTCGATCCGCAAGCAGAATGTCACCTTCGGCATCGAGTATAAGGCGCCCTATGGGCTTGACCTGGGGCTGACGGGGCGCTACCTCGGTAAGCGCTACGAGCACAACTGGTACGGCTACTACTCGGATGTACGCCCTGGCCTCTCGGCGCTAAACAAGGCTGAGATGCCCGAGCTAGAGCAGGCGGGTCAGCTGCTGCACCCTGCAGCCCTCGTCTGGTCGGCCTCCGCGCACTACAACCTGACCAAGCAGCTGCGCGTCGGGGCCAATGTCCACAACATCTTCTCGGAGTACTACACGGAGAAGGACGGCTACCACATGCCCGGCCGCTCGCTGCAGTTCACCGCTTCCTATCGCTTCTAGCCTCGGCTAGCGAGCAGCCTCCTCAAGTGCCAGGGGCGGCGTAGACCCCTCGGTCTACGCCGCCCCTGGCTGTAGCTTGTCCCTGCCCCCTCGCCGCGGCTGCCTCCCTTCGAGGGTCAAGGAGTAAGGCGACGTATCATCAGCGCTGATTATAGGTGCGCCTCCTTGAGCTCCGCTAAGGGGCGTCAGGCTATCCTTCATCATCCTCGTGTGTGCTTTGCTTCTACATGTAGGATAAGCCCCAGCGGGGCGACCCGCCCCAAGCCCAGGGTGCGCAGCCCTGTAAGGGCGCCCAAACCTGGGTAGGCCACAAGAATAAGAGACAAAGCCCTACAGGGGCGACCCTCAAAGCGGTATTACTGTCCCAGTCGTGCTCCTCCGACTTCGCGATTACTCGTTTTGAGGGTCGCCCCTGTAGGGCTTTTAGGGTATATGTATATCCGAACCCAGGGTTCCGTCACGCCTGTAGCGTTCCCTTACCCTGGGCTTTGGGCGGGTCGCCCCCTTGGGGCTTGCGTGGCCGTTGGCTCTTTGCTAAGGGCTGGGTATAGCTTGGAGGACGCTTGATGAGACAGCCTTCTGCGGGGTGGGGCCGCGCTTTCGGCTAGCATGGCCTCCCCCTCGGGAGGGCTTGCGCTTGGCTGTCGTGAGGGATATCCCTCACGGTGCTGAGGGACGTCCCTCAGCGTCGCCACGGACGCCCCTCAGCGTGCTGACCGATATCCTTCAACACCCCGCCTCCTTAGCCCCTGACTCGGGTAGGGGCGTGGTGGGGTGAGCTCGGGGCTCCTTGGGGCGCTCGGGATGGAGCTGTCCTGCCTCCCGCTGGGGCTACTCCTAACTTCCCCAGGGAGGGGTAGGTAAGCCACCTTGAGCAGCCTCTAGCTGGACTCTCGAGGAGGGCGGTGTGCAGCGCTTTGCCGTGTCCCGCCTTTTGCTTAGCTTCGCCCTCAGAATCCCTTGGGAAGGACCCTTGGGGACTTAGTAACTAGACCTACACGACACCTATGCAATCCAGCACTACGCACAAGGACATCCGCCACGAGGGCGATGCCGTCCGAGGACGCGCTCTAAGCCGTGCACTCAGCACCGTGCTCCTCTCTTTGCTCCTCCTCGGGAGCAGCAGCTTCCTCGGAGCCCAGCAGCAGGAGCTCACACCTCGTCAGCAGCTGGAGCGAGCCTTCGCGGAGCTACGCGCCCAGCCCAGTGACAGCCTCAAGCAGCGCGCCTTCTTCCAGGCCTATCCCGAGACCTTCACCGAGCTGCAGGAATGCTTTGTCTCCAACCGCTTCAAGCCCGAGGAGCTGGACTACATGGCTTATGTTCGAGCCTTTGAAGGCATGACTTATGTGACGGATGCGGAGAAGATGGAGCGCCTGTTCTCCCTGATGCTCTGTGGCTATTGGCAGGCCGATGCGCCCTCCATGCATGTAGATCTAATGCAGCGGCTGATGCGCAAGCAACCCCAGCTAGCCTTTTCCATAATTAAGAAGCAACGTAAGGTGCGGCAAATCCTTTTCTGGCAGTACTATTGGGAGAATCCAGTTAAGGATCCCTCACAGGAGCAAGACCTGAAGCTGTACATGCAGGTCAGGGGTTATGACGCAGAGAAGCGTATCATGCGTGCCGCCTATGAGGACTTCCGTGGCGAGCTGCCCGTGCTTGATCATGTCTAAGTCCGCGCCTCCGCCTCGAGTTAAGTTCGTTCGCACGATGGCCTCATCGTGTCTCGCTCCTCTCTAGCCTGAATACCAACTATTGATACCCTAATAATCGATGCGTACTATCTTACTATCCCTACTCCTCCTCGGGAGCAGCAGCGCCCTCGCGGCACAGCAGCAGGAACTCACCCCTCGTCAGCAGCTGGAGCGTGCCTTTGCTGAGCTACGCACCCAGCCCAGCGACAGCCTCAAGCAGCGCGCCTTCTTCCAGGCCTATCCCGAGTACTTCATCGGCCTGCAGACCTGCTTTGTCCTGGATCGCTTTAGCGCCACGGAGGCTCTGGACTACACCGCCTACTTCGATGCCTTTAAGGGGCTGACCTTTGTCTCCGAGGCGGAGAAGATGAAGCGTCTGTTCAATATCATGGTCGGGGGCTATTGGGAAGCCGATGCCCCGAGCGCTCATTTCGGCCTGATGGAGGAACTGATGCGTAAGGATCCACGTCGGGCCTTCGCGCTGATCTCCAAGGAGACTGAGAGCCGCCAGATCCTCTTCTGGCAGTGCTACTGGCAGGGGCCTATCAAGAACACGCAGCAGGCTCAGGATCTCCAGCTCTATAGTGGTGTGAAGGGCTATGAGCGCGCTAAGCGTATCATGAGCACGGCCTACCGGCAGTTCAGAGGAGAACTCCCCGTATTCTTCCCTGGGGATTACCTATCTTGACTGTAAGCGCGGGGCAGACCCTCTTCGGACGGGGCTAGCAGCAGGATCTCTAAGGCACGGGCTCCCAGGAGCGGCGTATGCTCACTCTTCGCCCTCTCCTAGACTAAGTATTCCTTTGCCCTGATCGGGGCGCCAAACTAGTATGATGGATCGAACGAATATCCTCTGAGGCACGTTCCTCGGCTGCTCCCTTCTCTGCCTCGGGATGCGGCCGCGCCCCCTCACGACAGAGTCCATCCCCCAGCGCAGTAGGGTGAAGATCCAGGCGCAGCCGTGGAAGTCCCGCCTCTTCTACCGCCTTCAGCGGGATAGCACGGGGCAGTACGCGATCTATGACTACTGTGATGCGCGCATAGCCGTCTATCAGTTCAAGGGGGCGCAGCTCTACCATGACTGGGGGATGGATGAGCTGACCTATGTCATCCGTAGGACGGAGACCGAGGGCCGCAGCTATATCTTTGTGGCCTCTCCAGTGGGGAGCCCAGAGTATGTAGAGCGTATCCGCTTCACACCCCTCGATAGTCTCGGCATCGAGTGGCAGGTGGGGGAGGAGCGCTTCGTGGACGCTCGCTTCCGTACTCGCTTCCCCTTCAAGCACTATCCCTGCTACCATGATGCGGAGGATAGCTCCGAGCTCTGCGGCCGTCGCCCTAGCTCGTGGCAGGAGCGTGAGGAGTATGACGAGTTCCCTGAGCCCGAGCAGCAGGGCGTGGCGACCCAGGTGCTGGCGGGCGACTGGAAGGATAAGACCTCCCTCTTCGTAGCGTGGGAGGAGGTCGGGCAGTACGCCTTGCGGACTTATCAAGACCTGAATACCTGTACCTCTTATAGGCTGCGCGACAATAGGCTGATCACTCAGGAGGACGAGTACGTCATCCTCGGGAGCGAGGTCGTAGGGCCGAGCCGCGTCTTCACCGTCTATAACGAAGCCGATACGACAAGGCAGCCGAAGCGCATCACCTTTAGCTCTCGGGACTCCCTCGGGGTGATCTGGGATGTCAATGGCGAGCGCTATGTAGATAGCCTACACCTCAGTAAGGTCTACGTCAAGCGCTACGTCCTTCCCCACCAGTACGAGCTTCGCGACTGAGGCCAAGCGCCCGCAGGCCTACGCCCCTCTGAGCCCCGAGGAGGGCTTGAGATAGGTCGCCCGCTCGGGAAGCCTTGCGCTGGGCTGTCGTGAGGGATAGCCCTCACGGTGCTGACGGGCGTCCCTCAGCTCCGTGACTGCCGTCCCTCAGCCCGCTGAGGGATATCGGTCAGCCCCCGTCCCCTTAGTCCCCAGCTCAGGCTCAAGCAGCGCGCCGCGCGGTCGTGTCCCGCAGCCTACAGCTGGGCTCCCGAGGGGGGCGATGTGCCGAGCTTTGCTGTGTCCCGTCTTTTACTTAGCTTCGCCCTCAGAATCCCTTGGGAAGGACCCTTGGGGACTTAGTAACTACCTAGCGAGCAGCCCCTGGCAATGAACCCTCTGCTGTCCCTCTGGATGAATGTCTACTATCAGTCCTTGCGCTTGCATGCAAAGCTGGAAGGTGCTCCATTCGTTCCCTATGAACTGAGCTACCTCTGGTATAGACTGGGTCCAGCGCATAGACGGATGAGCTATGCTGCCTTCATGTACGAGCGGCAGGACTTGACGAACCGCTTCGTTTCGGACCTAGCTAAGGCTGGCAGTTCTCGTATCTCTGGACTCTCCTCTATCCTACTGGTCTTAGCCTTTACAAACATCCTTCAGTGGCTCTTGGGGGTAAACCTATGGCTCTACTTGGGTAAGTCGTGGCAGGCGGTCATTGCCTTCCCTTTGACGATTGTTGGCCTCTCCATACTCTTCGATCACTATGTCGTCCGATACAAAGGACGCTACATTCCCTACTTTGAGCACTATGCCCAGGAGCCCCCTGCAAAGCAGTGCCAGCGTCGCTGGGTGGCTATGCTGCTTATGATCCTTATCTGCCTTGGAGCCTTTCCCATGATCGCCCTCCTCTAGCATCAAGCCTTGATGGAAGCCCTGTCGGGCCCTCTGCTTGAGTTGCCGATCCGCAGCACGTCTTGCCCGAGCTAAAGGTCTAGCATGGTCGCACGAGGAGCATGACGAGCACCCTTATAGCCCCAGTCGGGACACCAAGCTAGTATGATGAATCGAACGAACATCCTCTGGGGCGCGCTCCTCGCCTGCTCCCTCCTCTGCCTCGGGATGCGGCTGCGCCCCGTCACGGCAGAGCCCGTCCCCCAGCGCAGCAAGGTGAAGACCCCGGCGCAGCCGTGGAAGTCGCGTGTCTTTATCCGCCTGCAGCGAGATAGCACGGGGCAGTACGCGATCTATGACTACTGTGAGGCTACGAACCCCCGCTATACGATCGAGGGTAATCGACTCGTCGCGACCTTCGGCATGGAGGAGTATACCTATGACATTCGTAAGCGCGAGGCTCAGGGACGCAGTCAGGTCTTCACGCTTACTGCAGAGGGAAACCCAAAGTATGTAGAGCACCTCCGCTTCACACCCCTAGACAGCCTTGGCATCCAGTGGCAGGTGGGGGAGAACCGATACGTGGACGCTCGCTATCGGAGTCGCTTCCCCTTCAAGCACTATCCCTGCCCCCATGACGCGGACGATAGCTCCGAGTACTGCAGCCGTCGCCCTGCCTCGTGGCAGGAGCGTGAGGAGTATGACGAGGTCCCTGAGCCCGATCCGCAGGGCGTGGCGACCCAGGTGCTGGCAGGTGACTGGAAGGATAAGACCTTCCTCTTCATAGAGTGGGAGGAGGTCGGGCAGTACGCCTTGCGCACTTATGAAGACCTGAATACCCGTACCTCTTATAGGCTGCGCGGCAATAGACTGATCACTCAGGAGGACGAGTACGGGATCCTCGGGAGCGAGGTCGTAGGGCCGAGTCGTATCTTCACTGTCTATAAGCAAACGGATACGGCAAAGCGGCCGAAGCGTATCACCTTTACCTCTCGGGACTCCCTCGGGGTGATCTGGGATGTCGATGGCGAGCGCTATGTAGATAGCCTGCACCTCAGTAAGGTCTACGTCAAGCGCTACGTCCGCCCCCACCAGCCCGTGCTCCGTCCCTAGCGCACGCGAGCCTTAGACCAACTATACCAATAGCTAAGAAGATGAAACAGCGTAGTATCCTCTGGGGTGGCCTCTTAGGTCTCGCCCTCCTCTGCCTCGGGATGAAGCCCCAGTCCGCGGAGCACCAAGGGGCACAGCCCCAGTCAGGGGTGAGCAAAGTGCAGCAGCGGTCGTGGGAGCGGCGTACCTTCTTCCGTGTCAAGCGGGACCGCCAGGGGCGCTACTCCTTCCGTAAGTACGGTACGATGGTCCCGAGCTATCGGATCGACGGCAAGAGCTTCGTCTACACGCGAGGGAAGGAGGTCGAGTCCTTCCTCATCCGCAGCAGTGAGGACCGCGGGGCGAACCGCATCTTCTCGCTCTACTACGAGCGCGACCCTGAGGGAGTGAACTTGTACTGCTTCGTCCCCTTGGATAGCCTCGGGATGCTGTGGGAGATCGATGGTCAGCGCTTTGTGGACAGCGTCTATCTCGATCGGCTCCTAGCTCAGCCCGACACGGTGAAGAAGTAAGCTCTACGACGGGCGTTAGGGGGCTTGCTGGCCTTTGAGGTGAAGTTATCTCGGGTATTTGCTATGTGGTCTGTGCTTGCTTTGATCGGGAGTAACCTCCACTATCAGGTCTTTCGCTTCTATGCGAAGACGATCTACGGTGCGCCCTTCGCGCCCTACGAGCTAACGCGCTACCTCTACCGCAAGACTACGCCGCGAGCAGGCTGGACCTATGAGGAGTATATGCAGCACAGACAGCGGCGGATGAACGAAGCAGTGGATAAGGTCCCCGAAGTCTATGCCCTGAAGCCCATGTTTGTCATTCTGATCATTGCTTTCACCGCCCCTGTTTATGCGCTTGTCCTTGGTGTGGGTGTGCTCTGGGGCTTAGATAGGGGACCTCTAGGGATAGCCTACTGCGTCCTTCTTACCCTCCTGAGCGGTGTCGTGTACTATAGGCTTAGCTTTTTCAGAGGAGACATCCAGCTGTACTTCCGCTTCTTCCGCATGGAGCCTCCGCAGATGCAGTGCCGGCGCCGCTGGGGGAGTGTGCTCCTGCTGATGCTGCTGCTCTTGGAGTGCTATGTCGGCATGTCCTTACTGCTATGAGGCGGGGCTCGTATTGGGGGGAGGGGCTGCTGCTCCTCTGAAGGGAGGCGGCGGAGCGCAGTCTTGGCGGTATGGGGGATTTGCGCTATCTTTGCGGTGGGTAAGTCCTATACGACCAGCTCCCTTTGACTCCCCCAGGGCTTGATCGCAGCAAGGGTATTAGGTCGTAGCGGTGCGATATAGGTCGCTTACCCACCTGCCTCTTTAGCTCAGTTGGCCAGAGCACGTGATTTGTAATCTCGGGGTCGTTGGTTCGAATCCGACAAGAGGCTCCACCAGACGCAGCGCTATCGATCCCCGAGGTCGGTAGCGCTGCGTCCTTTAAGGCACTCGGGCTAGTGGGGGACGAACTTATCCCCTTGGCCCTTAGTTATACGAGCATTATGGTACTCTACAATACGACCTTCGTCATGGCGCCCGCCACGGTGGGCGAGTTCATCGAGTTTATGCGTACACACTACCTGCCCGTGCTGGAGCGCGCGGGGCAGGTGGAGGGGCTGCGCCTGCACCGCGTCCTGCGTGAGGACGGCGATGTGGATAGTGAGAGCTATGCCCTGCACTTCTACGTGCCGAGCGGCTACCACCTGCAGGAGCTGCTCTCGGATCATGGGCTGGGGCTGGCGCAGCGCCTGGTGGATACCTTCGGCGAACGTGTCCTGGGCTTCAGCACCATCCTCGAGGAGGTTTCCCTCGAGCTGACCACTTCGCCTCTAGTGCACTGATGCCCCAGCACGAACGCATCATCATGGGCATAGACCCAGGTACCATCGTGATGGGCTACGGCCTGATCGTGGTGCGTGGGCAGGAGGCGCGGCTGCTGGCCATGGGCGTCATCAAGCTCGACAAGTACGAGGATCACTACCTGCGTCTCAAGCGTATCTACGACCGTGTGCTCTCGCTGGTGGACGAGTTCCACCCCGATGAGCTGGCCATCGAAGCCCCCTTCTTCGGGAAGAACGTGCAGAGTATGCTCAAGCTCGGCCGCGCCCAGGGCGTAGCTATGGCCGCGGCGCTGGCGCGTGACCTCCCGATCACCGAGTACGTCCCGATGCGTATCAAGCAGGCCATCACGGGCCGCGGTGCGGCCTCTAAGGAGCAGGTCGCGGGCATGCTGCAGCGCTACCTCAAGATCCCCCAGGCCGATATGCCGCGCGAGCTGGACGCCACGGACGGCCTTGCGGCCGCCCTCTGCCATCACTTCCTCACCTCCTCGCCCCTGCAGCGTGCCTCGGCGGGCGCGGCCAAGAACTGGGCGGACTTCGTCAAGCAGAACCCTGAGCGTGTCAAGCGCTAGGCAAGCATACAAGCGCCCTGCTCCCTAAGCCACGACGGCCTTCGGGAGCAGGGCGCTTTTTTATTGGGGTTAAGGGCGAGGGCGCTGGCCTTTGTCTCCCGAGTGAGGGCGAAGGGAAGGCGAAGGAGCTCCGCCTAGTTCCCCGAGGCGCGATACAAGGCGCGGCGGCGT
Source organism: uncultured Porphyromonas sp. (assembly GCF_938046015.1). GTDB lineage: Bacteria > Bacteroidota > Bacteroidia > Bacteroidales > Porphyromonadaceae > Porphyromonas. The sequence continues at coordinate 95,373 of NZ_CALIXW010000046.1, forward strand.
GGTGACGGCCTTAGCTGATCGCGCTGAGGGCTATCCCTCACGCGGCTGATGGCTATCTCTCACGGCGCTGACTGCCATCCCTCAGCTCCGTGACGGGTATCCCTCGTGAGCCTTCGCCCTTAGCGCTGGGCTCCATACGGATCCTTGGCCGCCTCCTCAGCCTTCCTTACTCCCTACGCTGGGGGCTCAGTCGGGTTAGGGTAGGGGGAGGCAGCGGCTACCCTATGAGTAGAGGCGGGGCGGGTGTTTGATGCCTCGCGGGCTATTTCGTACCTTTGTGAAAGCGTGAAGGATATAGAAGCTATACATCTATTATATAAGGGGCGCGTCGAAGGGCGCGGCTTGAGCTACAGGCGGATACTGCTGCAGGTGGCTCTAGTGCTGTGCCTATTGCTCAGCGCCCTGCTTCCCGTCGCGGCTCAGAGCCTAGGGACCAGCGCCACGCAGGGACTGCCCGCTCAGCTGAGCCCTGAGGCGCAGATCAGCTTCCTCGCCGCCGCGCCGAGTGCCGAGGCCTCCTATACGCTCTACGGCCATGCGGGGCTGCGTGTACAGGATGCCGTGCAGGGCTTGGATGTGACCTTCAACTACGGGATCTTCAACTTCGACGACGACTTCACCATCCGCTTTACCCAGGGCAAGACGGACTACCTGGTCGTCCCCATGCCCACCGAGGCCTATCTGGCCGAGTACCTCAGCCGTGGTGCCGTGCGCGAGGTGACACTCCTCACCGATAGCCTGCAGCGTGCCCAGCTGTGGGCGCGACTCCTGGACAACATCCGTCCCGAGAACGCTACCTACAGGTACAATGCCTTCCGCAACAACTGCAGCACCCGCCCCATAGACCTCTATCTGGAGACGCTCCCGGGCTATGATCCCAAGCAAGGGCCGCCTACCCTCTACTATGTCGACCCCGCCGATAGCGTGCCACCCCGTAGCTGGCGCAGCGTGATCAACGAGCTGGAGGCGCCCTCGCCTTGGCTTGTCTTCGGCACGGACCTGGCGATGGGGCGTGAGCTGGATGATCTGATGACGCTGCGGGATCAGTTCTTCATCCCGCTGACGGCTGCCGAGCTCTTAACCAAGCTCTTCGTCTGCTATCCTACGGCTGAGGGCCCGCGCAAGATCCGCCCCGTGCTCTCGGCACGCTGGCTGGAGGCTCCCGAGGGGGTGACTCCGCCGCCCGCGCCCGTCGAGGACTCCTTCTGGTCGGAGCTCCTAGCGCCGCTGCCCGTCTTTAGTCTGCTGCTCTTCGCCTCGATTGGGCACTTCATCCTCCGCCGTCAGAGGCGTCGTCTCCCAGGGATCGTGGAGGGCTTGATCTTCCTCCTAGCAGGCCTTGCTGGCACGCTCCTCTGCTTCATCGTCTTCGTCTCGGAGCATCCGATGACCTACCCCAATGTGGCGGTACTGGCGCTGAATCCCCTCTACCTCGCCTCCTTCGTCCTGCAGCTCTTCGGTGCGCGCTGGATGCTGCTCCGTCGCCTGGCCTATCGCGTGGAGCTTGTCCTGCTCCTGCTCTGCCCGCTGCTGGCCTACCTCACGGGGCAGACACTCCACCCCGCCATGTACCTCCTCATCGCGGCCCTCGCGCTGTGGATCCTGGCGCGCCTGCTGTACCTCATGCCTCGCCCACGTCCCGAGGTGGACCCTAGATAAGTAATGAGTAAGTTCCTCTCCCCCCTAGAGCAGCGCAGCATGCGCTACTTGATGACCTCGCTGCTAGCCCTCGTGGCGATGCAGCAGGGACTACGTGCCGAGGAGCTCCCTCGGCTCGTGGTCTACATCACGGTAGAGGATCTACGCACCGACTACCTCGAGCAGCTGCAGCCGCTGCTGGGCTCGGGCGGCTTCGGGCGCCTCATGCAGGAGGGCAAGGTCTATCCCCGCCTTAGCTATCCGCTGGCCGAGCTCAATAGAGCCTCCGCCACCGCTACGCTCCATACGGGAGCCTACCCCGCCACGCACGGGGTGGAGCGCCCTGTCGTCTGGCTGCCGCACGCTGGCCGCGTGCAGGAGCTCTTCTACGACACTAATTATCAGGGGAACTATACCCGCGACAGCTATTCGCCCAAGGCGCTCTTGGTACAGACGCTGGGCGACCGCATGAAGGAGGCTTCGGGCGGCTCGAGTATCGTCTACAGCCTCTCGGCCGATGCCGCCACGGCTATCGCTGCAGGCGGCTGGACGGCCAACGGAGCCTACTGGCTCGATAGCCGCATGGCGGCCTGGTCCAGCAGCAGCTACTACGAGCGTATGCCCGCCACGCTGGAGGCCTACAATCGCAGCAGCGACGGGCCCAATAAGCGCCTCGTCTCAGGGCAGCTCGCTTGGTCACCCCTTAGCCGCTATACCAGCCCGGCACAGAGCTGGTCGGACTGGGGGCGTAGCTTCAGTCACCGCTATCCCAGCGGGGATGCCCAGGCCTTCAAGCGCAGTGCGCTGGCTAACGAAGAGGTCACGCGCCTGGCGCTCAAGCTTATCGACCAGGGCGGCTATGCCGAGAGCAAGACCCCAGGCCTCCTAGCCCTCTCCTACAGCCTCGACGTAGCCCCCGAGGGGCAGACGAGCGAGCTGAGCAGTGAGGAGGTCGATGCCTACGTGCGTCTTGACCGAGATCTGGCGAGCATCGTCAGCGAGCTGGAGCGCAAGCTCGGCCGCGGGCGCTGCCTCATTGCCCTGACGGGCACAGGCTACAGCCACTACCGCAGGCCACGGCCCAAGGCCTTGGAGGCGCATTCGGGGCGCTTCAGTGCCAAGAAGGGCGCGGCCCTGCTGAACCTCTATCTCTCCGCCCTGCATGGTCAGGGCAGCTGGGTGGAGCGCTGCGCTGATGGCCGCCTCTACCTGAACAAGAAGCTCGCTGAGAGCCGCAAGCTCAGCCTCGCCTCACTGCAGGACGAGTCCGCCGCCTTCCTCGCTGAGATGGAGGGCGTAGGAGCGGCCGTCGCTGGCGGGCGCCTCATGCAGGGCGCTGCGGGTGAGCTGGCTCTAGCCCTTCGCCGTGCCGTCCACACCCGCTATCAGGCAGATGTCTACTGGAGTCTGCTGCCCGGCTGGGAGGTGGAGGAGAGTGCCGACAGCCCCAACCTATGGCTGCAGGCCCTCAGCGTCGATACCCCCTGCATCCTCTGGGGAGCGGGGCTCACGCCTAAGACCTTCGACTATCCTATCCTCGCGGCGCCCGACGTCGTCAAGGCCATCGCCCGTGTCCTGAGGATACGCCCCCCCAACGCCGCCTACTAGCCGAGAGGCTCGTAGACCCTACTGCGCCCTCCTCGGAGCGTGCGCCGAGCCCCTCTGAGGCCTAGCCTAGGCCATGGGCTCCCCCCGCCTTTGGGGGAGCTTCCACACCCTTTCCAAGCAACAAACACAAGATACATAATGGGATTTACAGACTTTCTGTCGAAGCTCTTCGGCAACAAATCACAGCGTGACCTCAAGGAGATCACCCCTTGGGTGGAGCGTGTCAAAGCTATTTACCCCGAGATCGACGCCCTCAGCCACGATGAGCTGCGTGCACGCACGGCAGCCCTTCGCCAGCGCATCCAGGACTATGTCGCCAACGAGCGTGCCGAGGTAGAGGCCCTCAAGGCCAGCGTCGAGGGCAAGGACCTCGATGCTCGCGAGGAGATCTGGAGCAAGGTAGACAAGCTCGAGAAGGAGATCCTCGACAAGCTGGAGCTCGTCCTCGACGAGATCCACCCCGAGGCCTTCGCCATCGTCAAGAGCACGGGGCGCCGCTTTGCGGAGGCTCCCGAGCTGCGAGTACAGGCTACGGACTTCGACCGCGAGCTCAGCGTGACGCACGACTTCGTCCGTATTGAGGGCGACACGGCCGTCTATCAGAACCACTGGGTCGCTGGGGGCAACGAGATCACCTGGGACATGGTGCACTACGATGTGCAGCTCTTCGGGGGGACGGTACTGCACCGCGGCAAGATCGCCGAGATGGCTACGGGTGAAGGTAAGACGCTGGTGGCGACGCTGCCCGTCTTCCTCAACGCCCTCACGGGGAACGGTGTGCACGTCGTCACCGTCAACGATTACCTCTCCAAGCGTGACTCGGAGTGGATGGGCCCCCTATACATGTTCCACGGTCTCAGCGTCGACTGCATCGACAAGCACCGACCCAACACGCCCGAGCGCCGCGCGGCCTACAACGCTGACATCACCTTCGGGACGAACAATGAGTTCGGCTTCGACTACCTGCGCGACAATATGGCCACCAGCCCCGAGGACCTTGTGCAGCGCAAGCACAACTATGCTATCGTGGACGAAGTGGACTCCGTGCTCATCGACGACGCCCGTACGCCACTGATCATCTCGGGCCCTGTGCCCAAGGGTGACGACCAGCTCTTCGAGCAGTTCCTGCCCAATGTGGAGACCGTCGTCGAGGCGCAGCGCCGCCTCTGCCAGCAGCTCCTCATCGACGCCAAGAAGAAGATCGGGAGCGACGACAAGAAGGAGCAGGAGGAAGGCTACTTCCTACTCTTCCGCTCCTACAAGGGTATGCCCAAGAGCAAGCCTCTGATCAAGTACCTCAGCGAGCCTGGTATCAAGACCGGTATGCTCAAGGTCGAGGAGGAGTACATGGCCGACAACATGCGCCAGATGCATATCGTCACCGACGAGCTCTACTTCGTCATCGACGAGAAGCAGAATAGCATCGAGCTCTCGGACAAGGGTATCGACCTCTTGACGCAAGGCACCGATGACAGCCGCTTCTTCATCCTTCCCGACATCGCTTCGCTCCTGGCGGAGCTTGCCGCTGAGGGCCTCACGCCCGAGGAGCACGCTGCCCGCAAGGAGGCGCTGCTCTCCGACTACGCCGTCAAGAGCGAGCGCGTACACACGGTCAACCAGCTCCTCAAGGCCTACACGCTCTTTGAGAAGGACGACCAGTACGTCGTCATGGACGGCAAGGTAATGATCGTCGACGAGCAGACGGGCCGTATCATGGACGGCCGTCGCTACTCCGACGGGCTGCACCAGGCTATCGAGGCCAAGGAGCGCGTCCACGTGGAGGCCGCTACGCAGACCTTCGCCACGATCACGCTGCAGAACTACTTCCGCATGTATCACAAGCTCTCTGGGATGACCGGTACGGCCGAGACCGAGGCTGGTGAGCTGTGGGATATCTACAAGCTGGACGTCGTGGTCATCCCCACCAACCGCCCCATCGCGCGCCACGACCTCAACGACCGCATCTACAAGACGGCCCGTGAGAAGTACGCTGCCGTCATTGAGGAGATCGTCCGCCTCGTCGAGGGTGGACGCCCCGTGCTGGTCGGTACGACCTCGGTCGAGATCTCGCAGCTGCTGAGCAAGATGCTCACCCTGCGCAAGATCCCCCACAATGTCCTCAATGCTAAGCTCCACCAGAAGGAGGCCGAGATCGTCGCCCAGGCAGGTAAGCCCGGTGTCGTGACCATCGCCACCAACATGGCTGGGCGTGGTACCGACATCAAGCTCACGCCCGAGGTCAAGGCTGCAGGTGGGCTCGCGATCATCGGTACCGAGCGCCACGAGTCGCGCCGTGTAGACCGCCAGCTGCGTGGTCGTGCAGGTCGTCAGGGTGACCCCGGGTCCTCTGTCTTCTTCGTCTCGCTGGAGGACCACCTGATGCGTCTCTTCGCCTCCGACCGTCTCTCCGCGATGATGGACAAGATGGGCTTCCAGGAGGGCGAGGTACTGGAGCACAGCATGCTCAATAAGGCCGTAGAGCGCGCACAGAAGAAGGTCGAGGAGAACAACTTCGGCATCCGCAAGCGTCTCCTCGAGTACGACGACGTGATGAACTCCCAGCGTGAGGTCATCTACAAGCGTCGCCGCCATGCCCTCATGGGTGAGCGTATCGAGATGGACGTCATGAATACGCTCTACGACGCTGGGCGTATCCTCGTCGACGCACACCGCGAGGCCGAGGACTTCGACAGCTTCAGCGTGGACGTCATGCGTACCTTCGCCATCGAGGCGCCCTTTGACGCGGAGACCTTCCGCAGGACCAAGGCCGATCAGCTAGCAGACCTACTCTACGACGCCGTCGAGGCCGCCTTCCAGCGCCGTGCCGCTCTGATCGCCGAGCAGGCCTATCCTGTGCTCCATCAGGTCTACCAGGAGCAGGGCCAGATCTACGAGCGCATCATGGTACCGCTGACCGATGGCCGTCTGGTCTACAACGTCAGCTGCAACCTCCGCGACGCCGATGCCAGCGAGGGCCGCACGATCATGAAGGAGTTCGAGAAGTCCGTCGTCCTGCACCACATCGATGAGGCGTGGAAGGAGCACCTGCGTGAGATGGACGAGCTGCGCAACTCGGTGCAGAACGCTAGCTATGAGAACAAGGATCCCCTCCTCGTCTACAAGCTGGAGTCCTACGAGCTCTTCCGCCAGATGATCGAGGAGATGAACCGCAAGACGGCCTCCGTGCTGATGCGCGTCCACCTCAACATCGCGCCGCCTAGTGACCAGGAGCTCCGCGAGCTCGAGATCCAGGCAGCCGAGACGCAGCGACAGATCGCCGAGCAGCAGTACCGCGAGGGACGCGATGAGGTCGGCAGCGAGGCGCACGAGGAGGCTCAGCGCCGCACGCCTGCCCGCGCTACGCACAGCGTCGGTCGCAATGACCTCTGCCCCTGCGGTAGCGGCAAGAAGTTCAAGCACTGCCACGGCCGCGGCCTCTAGCTCCGAGCCCTCAGCGAGCGCCTGAAAGGCTCATCAACTGAGCGCAGCGCCTCGACGTCCTCGTGACGTCGGGGCGCTGCGCCTTTTTATGCTTCGATGGGAGTGCGCTCGAGGGCGAGCCTCGAGCCTCGCTAAGGGATATCAGTGCGCCCCCGCGAGGGGTATCCCTCAGACGCTTCAAGGACGTCCCTCAGCGCCCTGACTGATATCCCTCGCGCGCCTTCCCCCCTAGCCCCGCGTGCTGCTCGGACGGAGTGCTAAGCCCCTACAGGGGCGACCCCGGAAAAGCCCAGGGTGCGCGGCCCTGAAAGGGCGACCAAACCCTGGGTAGACCGCAAGTATAAGAAACACAGCCCTACAGGGGCGACCCTCCGAGCCGTCGTGGTGCCGTCGCCCTAGGATCTCGACTTCACGCTGGCTTGCGTTGCGGGTGTTCCCCGCGGGTGCTTGTGGCTCCCTTTGCCCTTACCTCAAGTATGGGTATGCGCGTCGCTTACCTTGAGGGCTAGCTCTCGGAATAGCGGCTGGTGCTAGCCTCGCGGCTAAGGGGGACGGCGCTGACCTTAGGCTTAGGATTCCGGGTGAACTCGGAGAGGAGGGGAGCGCGTGCGGGCGGGGAGTAGGGTGCTCGCTAGTCGGCTGAGCCTGCAGGCACAAGGCTCTGCGCAAGGTATTTGGTATTGTCCTCAAGAGGTTTTACCTTAGCAGTGGACGAAGCACATGGAGGAACAGCTTCGCCTCATCACTCTAAACGGTTTATAGTATATGAGAGTAGGACTATTCATCCCCTGCTACGTCAATGCTATCTACCCCCACGTAGGGATAGCGACCTACCAGCTACTGACAGCTCTAGGCCATGACGTAGTGTATCCGCTGAACCAGACCTGCTGTGGCCAGCCCATGGCCAATGCGGGCTATCAGTACCAAGCCAAGAACCTTGCGCGACGCTTCGAGGAGCTCTTTGAGGGCTTCGACGTCATCGTCGGCCCCTCGGCCAGCTGTGTCGCCTTCGTCAAGGAGAACTATGGCCATATCCTCGCCGGGGAGCACCGCTGCCAGACCCCTGGCCGCGTGCGCGACGTCATCGAGTTCCTGCACGATGACCTCAAGGTCAGCTCCCTGCCCAGCCGCTTCCCCTACCGCGTCAGCATCCACAACAGCTGCCACGGAGTACGCGAGCTCCACCTCTCTACGCCCAGTGAGCGTAACCTCCCCTACATGAACAAGATCCGCAACCTCCTGGAGCTCGTCGAGGGCATCGAGGTCGTCGAGCCCGAGCGTATCGATGAGTGCTGTGGCTTCGGGGGGATGTACGCCATCGAGGAGCCTGAGGTCAGTGCCTGCATGGGTCGGGACAAGGTCAAGGACCACATGAGTACGGGCGCTGCCTACATCACGGGTAGTGACAGCAGCTGCCTGATGCACATGCAGGGCGTCATTGACCGTGAGCACTATCCTATACAGACCATTCACGCCATCGAAATCCTAGCAGCCAACCTATGAGTACCTCACATGCAGCGGCAGCAGCCCGCTTTATCGAGAATATGGAGCGTACGAGCTGGCACAATCAGTCCCTATGGTTCGTACGGCAGAAGCGCGACCGCGTGAGCAAGCAGCTCCCCGAGTGGGAGGAGCTGCGCCAGCTGGCACACGACATCAAGCGCTACAACGTCACCCACCTAGATAGCCTGCTGGAGCGCTTCGAGGCCCAGGCCCAGGCCAACGGCGTCACGGTCCACTGGGCCGTAGATGCCGAGGAGCACAATCGTATCGTCCATGGCCTACTGGAGCAGCACGGTGTCAAGCGCCTAGTCAAGAGCAAGTCTATGCTCAGTGAGGAGTGTGAGCTGAACGCCTACCTCATGGCACGCGGCATCGACGTCATAGAGAGTGACCTCGGCGAGCGCATCCTCCAGCTGATGCACCAGCATCCTAGCCACATCGTCATGCCCGCGATTCATATCAAGCGCGAGGAGGTGGCTGAGCTCTTCGTCCGTGAGATGGGCACCGAGCCAGGCAATAGCGACCCGACCTACCTGACGCATGCGGCGCGTGCCAACCTGCGTCGCCACTTCCTCGAGGCCGATGCCGCGATGACGGGTGGTAACTTCGCCATCGCGGAGACAGGTGAGGTGGTCGTCTGCACCAACGAGGGCAACGCCGATATGGGCATGGCCTGCCAGAAGCTCAACATCTGCTCCTTCGGCATCGAGAAGGTCATCGAGAGCCTCGACCAGCTGGCCGTCTTCCAGCGTCTACTGGCTCGTAGTGCCACGGGACAGGCCTCTACGACCTACACCTCCTCCTTCCGCAAGCCGCAGGAGGGCGGGGAGCTGCACTTCGTCATCGTCGACAACGGGCGCTCGCAGATCATCGCCGACAAGGAGCACGACAAGCTGCTGAACTGTATCCGCTGCGGCGCCTGCATGAATACCTGCCCCGTCTACCGACGCTCGGGCGGCTACAGCTACAGCTACTTCATTCCTGGGCCCATCGGCATCAACCTCGGTATGGCGCACGACCCCGTGCGCTATGCGGGCAACGTCTCGGCCTGTACGCTCTGCCTCTCCTGCTCCAATGTCTGCCCTGTCAAGATCGACCTCGGCGAGCAGATCTACCGCTGGCGCCAGCAGCTCGACAAGCTGGGGCAGGCCAATAAGGAGAAGAAGCTGATGAGCTACGGCCTGAAGTTCCTGATGGAGCGCCCAGGGCTCTTCAACACCGCCCTACGCTGTGCGCCCGTCGCCAACCACCTCCCACGCTTCCTCCTCTATAATAAGCTCAACGCCTGGGGGCAGGCGCGCGAACTCCCGCACTTCGCCTCTCAGAGCTTCAACGACTGGTGGATCAAGACGCAAGTAAAGAAGAAGTAAGGCCTATGTCACACGCTAAGCAAGGCGTCCTGGAGAACATCCGACGCTATACCACCCATCGCGAGGCTCACCCCGACCTAGAGGGCTTCGCAGCGATTACCTACCCGGACCGCGTCCAGCAGTTCGAGCGCATCATGACGGAGGTCGGCGGACGCGTCGTCCTGCTGCAGCCTGGGGACGATCTGGCGGCCATCATCCGCGAGCTCTACCCCGAGGCCCAGCGCTTCATCAGCGACCTCGAGCTGCCCGGCCTCGGCAGCCTGCGTCCCAGTGAGGCAGGCGACCCGACGGCCATGAACGGTACGGATGTCACCATCGTCGAGACGCCTCTCGGCGTCTGTGAGAACGGCTGCTGCTGGGTCGAGCAGCGGGACGAGTGGCGGGCGGAGTTCTTCATCGCGGAGAACCTCGTCTTTGTCCTGAACCGCTCCGACCTTGTGGACAACATGCATCAGGCCATGCGCCGCGTGCGTCAGCTCAATCCTCAGAGCCCCTTCTCGGGCTTCATCAGCGGGCCCAGCAAGACCGCTGACATCGAGCAGGCCCTCGTCATGGGCGCTCACGGTGCCCGCGGGGTGACCGTCCTCCTCCGCTAGTCTGCAGCCCTCCCAAGAGGCGACAAAAGCCACGCGGGGCTCATCCATCGACTGATGGGTGAGCCCCGCGTGGCGTATCGGGCTACCGGAGGAAGGAGGTGGGAGAGGCCTCAGGAGAAGCGCTTAGGCCGCTCAGGACAGCCCCCTCGGGCTACTCGTCTGGAGGGCGCCGCTACCTTTGCGGGCGCTGGGGGGGTGCTCTTAAAAGGCCCTTAGAGCGGGAGGGGATCGGGTCGGAAGACCGCTTGGGTCGCGCTCGCACTAGGCGAGGAGGCGTACCAGGAGGTAGCCGCCACCGACGAGCCAGAGGTAGAGGCCGAGGGCCAGCAGGAAGGGTTTCACGCCCGACTGACGGAACTTTGCCAGCCGCGCCTCCATGCCTATGGCCGTCATGGCCATCGTCAGGACGAAGGTATCGGCCGTCTGTATCCAGCCCGTCACCATCCTATAGCTCTCCGTCCAGCCGCCTGCGCTGGAGAGGTGAGCTAGGAGGGAGTTGGCCAGCACCACGAGGATGAAGTAGCAGGCGAACCAGGGGATCTGCACCCGCCCCTTGCCCGAGGCACTGTCGTCAGCATGCCGCTCGCGCATCAGGAAGCTCAGCCCGAGGAGCACGGGAGCCAGCAGCAGGACGCGTATCATTTTGGTCAGGGTCGCTAGTGCCGCAATCTCGGGGCTCATCGCCGCCCCTGCCCCGACGACGTGCGCCACCTCGTGGACCGTGGCGCCCGTATAGATGCCGACGCCGCGCAGGCCTAGGGCCTCCAGCGCGCCCCAGCGGTAGAGCAGCGGGTAGACGAACATCGAGAGCGTCCCGAAGAGTACCACCGTACCCACTGCCACCACCGTGCTGTGCGAGCGTGCCCGTACTACGGGCTCCGTGGCGAGCACGGCTGCGGCGCCGCAGATGGCGCTCCCCGAGGCGATGAGGAGCCGCTCGCTCCGCTCCAGCCCTAGGGCACGGCCGAGGAGCTCCCCAAGGAGGAGCGTCCCCAGGACGATGATCGTGTCGATGAGGATGGCCTCGGGGCCGAGCTCGGTGAGTGCCTCCAGCGTCAGGCGGCAGCCGTAGAAGACGATCCCCGCGCGTAGCAGTTGCTTGCCTGCGATGCGGAAGGCGCCGTCCCAGCCCTCGGGCAGCTGCGGGCGCAGCGTATCGGCCAGCAGCATCCCCAGCACGACCCCCAGTACCATGGGACTGAGGCGTAGCTGCTGGGCCCAGCTACACTCGGCTAGCAGCGTGACGCTGAGGGCCAGCAGGGCGATGAGGCAGAGGCCAAGGGTGGTGCCGCGTGTCGTGGAGCTATCCATAGGGCGGGGCTACATGCGGGAGCGCAGCTCCTCAGCGCTGCGGCGGGCCTCCTTGCCCTTGACGGGCGCCCCGAAGTGGTAGCTGAGGCCGATCTTGAAGTCGTTGGGCATAGCCGAATTGACGACGCGCATCCCGTAGTCGGCATTGCTCAGACGTGTGACCACATCCTTGGCAAAGAGGTTGGAGAGCCCTGTGGTGAGACGGAGCTTGCCCTCCAGAAGGCTGTAGGAGAGCCCTAGCCCTCCGCTGAGGATGTGGCCGATCCGAAGCCCTGCGTCATACGTAGGCGAGCTGTAGTAGAGAGAGACCGTCCCCTGGAGCGTCTTGCTGCGGTTGAGGAAGAGCGTGTTGTTGATGTTGAAGTTGTAGCTGAGTCCCGTGCTGCCGTAGAGCTTGCGCCCCTCGTAGCGGGTGTACGAGTCTGTGTAGCTGACCTGCTGGCTAATGTAGCTCTGCAGGAAGCTCCAGCTGTTGAAGACGTAGCTCATATCCAGCGTCAGGCGTCTATCCTCTGCGGCATTGTCGTGCGTGTAGTAGGCCTGATTGGTCGCGGGGTCGAGGCGGACGACCTGGGCGATGCCATCCCAGAGGTAGCTCCCCGAGAGCTGGAGGTTCAACTTCCCGCCGAGGGTGTAGCCGAGGCTAAGGTTGGCCTGCTGTGCCGCACGGAGGTCCTCCTTGCCCTGCAGGGTGCTGTAGCGGTTCTCATACTTAGGGAAGGGCGAGAGCTGGCCGAAGTGAGGACGCTGCAGGCGTATGCTCCCGTTGAGGCTGAAGGCGTGGCGCTCGCTGGGCGTATAGCCGACGAAGACCGTGGGGAAGAGGTTGAGGTAGTCCCGCGTCTTGAGGCGGTGCTGCCCGTTGACCTGTCCATCGGTATGCGTGTACTCTAGGCGCAGCCCGCTGCGTAGACTCCACTGAGCCGAGAGGGGGCGTGCTATGTCGGCGTAGAGGGCGTAGATATGCTCGTCGAAGCGTAGCTGGTCGTGGCGCTCCCCGAGCGTGCTGCTGGCGGCGTAGTCATTGACGTTGCTCGTGCGCGTCCAGCTGCCCTTAGCCCCGAAGTTCAGCTGCATAGCCCCTAAGGGGTGGCTGTAGTCGATGCTGCTGATATAGGAGCGTGTCTGCTGATGGGTCTCGGAGTCGAAGCGGAAGTCCTGCCCGGGCAGGAGGGCCCCCGTACCGTCGTAGCTCTTGGAGTCAAAGTTGCGCTCCTCCCGGCTATCGAAGCCCACGTAGTCGACGTCCCAGCTGAGGCGGCGCCCAGCGTGTCCTGCGAAGTTCTTCTCCAGGTGCACGTTGGCCGAGGTATAGCCCGCGCGCTCGCGCTCATCGGCCGTCCCCGGCATGCGCAGCTGGAGCTGTCGCTCTCCTGAGGGGAGGGTCGTGTAGTCCTCGGTGAGGTTCTCTCGGCGGGGCTTCTCTATGCTGGGTGAGAAGGAGAGGCTGGCGCCAAGGCTCAGCTCAGGGCTCAGCTGGTAGTCGAGTGAGGCACGTAGTCCCGCCCACTGGCCTGTGATGTTGAACTTGCTCTCGCTGCTGGAGTAGAGCGGCCGCTGCGTGTAGCTGCGGTAGGTGGCGAAGCCGCCGACGCTGGTGAATTGGCCTGCGTTGAGTTGCAGGGAGGAGCTGATGCGACCCTTCTTATAGTTGAGCCCGGTGGAGGCAGAGTAGCCCCAATGCTCGTCTCGATACTTGAGGCTGGTGCTGATGTTCCCGCCGAAGAAGTCATTCTTGGCCTTCTTCAGCACGATGTTCAGCACGCCCGCATTGCCCTCGGCCTCGTACTTGGCAGGCGGTGTGGTGAGGATCTGCACCTCGCTGAGGTCGGCCTTGGAGTAGCTACGTAGGAGGTTGGCGAGCGCTGTCCCCGAGAGGCGGACGCGCTTGTCATTGATCAGGACGACGACCGAGCCCTTGCCGATGAGGCTGATGCCCTGGTCGGTGACGTTGACCCCAGGGGTCTCACGTAGGAGGTCTAGGGCGGTAGTCCCTGCGGGGGCGAGCTGCTCGGGGTCGAAGACCATGCGGTCGGCCTTGCGCTGCATGATGGGTCGCTTAGCGGCGATCTGCACCTCCCCGAGCTGCTTAGCGTCTTCACTGAGGAGGATCTTGCCTAGGTCGGTAGCGCTGGTGAGGGTGAGCTGTCGGTACCAGGTCTTGTAGCCTAGGGCACGTACCTCGAGGATGTAGCTGCCGTGGGGGGCCTCGAAGCGAAAGGAGCCGTCAGCCTTGCTCTGGGTGCCCGTCACGAGGGTGCTGTCCTTGGGACTACGGAGCAGCAGGCTGGCGAAGTCCACGGGGCGCTGCGTGCTCCCGCCGAGGAGCGTCCCCTTGATGGGGCTCTTGCTCGTCTGTGCCGCGAGGCTACCCGCAGTGGCGACGACGCAGATGAGGTTAGTTGTGATTCTCATAAGGTGCTGTTCTAATTAAGTGATACGCAAAGTTACTTATTTATCGAATACCATGTATCACCCGTCTCGCGGAGTGCCCGCCCACGGCTCACGCCGCTACCGAGGGCTGCGGCTCCACTGCGCTGCGGCTAGTCTCGAAGGGGGGCTCTGGCTAAGGGCTTAGGCCGCTGCGCCTCCCTAGGGCGCTCGCTCTGTGCCCCTCTTGCGGGCGCTCTGCTCCCTTAGCTGCAGCCTCTCGCCACGGCCTTGGCGGAGGCGACAGCAGGCTCGGATGGCCCTGCGAACTAAGGCGTGGCGTGCTGCCCCTTAGGGCTTGCCGCCGATTCTTATATTACTTTGCGGCAATTCTTATATTATATTCGGAGGAATATTATATAATATCTGGCTGAAAGTAATATAATATTTGCCGCATTCTTATATTACTTTTCCCGCTCCCCCTTATCCTTCCGCTCGCTCCCCCTTAGCTGGGAGCGCTGCACGTCCCTGCTTTGCCTCCCGCCCTGCCTGCCTCCTAGCCTTGCCTCACTTGCTTCCTTAGGGTACTCGTGGGAACGGGTGGGACTTGCCTGAGCCCCCTAGAAAGGCAGCGCCCCGCCTACTCGGGGGAGTAGACGGGGCCTTGAGGACGGAGTGCCCAGCTAAGGGGCGAGGAGCCGAAGCGTAAGGGAGCGTGCGGCTAGCGACGCCAGCGCTTACGCTGCCGCTCGTCCAGCTGCTGCTCGGCGGCACTGTGGGGCTGGGGCTCCCAGAGCTGCTGGCCTCGGAGCGCCTCGGGCAGGTACTGCTGCTCGAGGAAGTGCCCCGGGGCATTGTGCGGATAGCGGTAGTCGCTGCCGTAGCCGAGGTCCTTCATCAGCGAGGTCGAGGCGTTGCGCAGGTGCAGCGGTACGGGCTGATTGCCCGTCTGGCGCACCAGGGCGAGGGCGCGGTCTATGGCGAGGTAGGCGGAGTTGCTCTTCTCGCTGCAGGCTAGGTAAATGACGGTCTCGGCCAGCGGGATACGTCCCTCGGGCCAGCCGATGCGCTCGAGGCTGGCGGTGCAGGCCTCGGCCAGCAGCAGCGCATTGGGGTTCGCTAGGCCGATGTCTTCGGCTGCGGAGATCATCAGGCGGCGGGCGATGAAGCTCGGGTCTTCGCCCCCCTCGATGAGGCGTGCCAGCCAGTAGATGGCGGCGTCGGGGTCGCTGCCGCGTATGCTCTTGATCAGGGCCGAGGCGATGTCGTAGTGCAGCTCGCCGCCCTTGTCGAAGGCCAGCGGATTGGTCTGCACGAGGCTGGAGACGAGGGCGTCCGTCACCACCAGCGGATCGGCCGTGGAGGAGAGGGTGACGAGCTCGAGGATGTTGAGCGCGCGGCGGGCATCGCCGCCCGAGAGGTGCAGCAGGGCGGCCGTCTCCCTAAGCTCGATGTGCCGCGTACGTAGCTGCTCGTCCGTCGTGAGGGCATGCTCCAGGAGCCCCAGGAGCTCCTTGGCACCCAGCGGCTCGAGGGTGTAGACCTGGCAGCGCGAGAGCAGGGGGCGGATGACCTCGAAGCTGGGATTCTCCGTCGTGGCGCCGATGAGCGTCACCAGTCCCTGCTCGACGGCGCCCAGCAGCGAGTCCTGCTGGCTCTTGCTGAAGCGGTGGATCTCATCGATGAAGAGGATGGGACGGATGCTGCGGCCGAAGAGTCCCGCCTGCTCCCCTCCGATGCGCTCCAGCACCTCGCGTACCTCCTTGACGCCTGAGTGCACGGCGCTGAGGCTGTGGAAGCTGGTGTCGAGGCTGCGGGCGATGATCTCCGCCAGCGTCGTCTTGCCCACGCCTGGCGGCCCCCAGAAGATGAGCGAGGGCAGGCGCTGCTGCTCGATCATGCGTCTGAGGACGCCCTCGGGGCCCACGAGGTGGCGCTGACCGAAGTAGCCCTCTAGGCTCGTCGGGCGCATGCGCTCGGCCAGTGGCTTGAGTAGAGTCATAGGTGAGAGGAGGTTGGGCTAAGGGCTAGGGCAGCTGGCTGTAGCGCCTATGCCCGAGGAGATAATAGTGGAGGAGGAGGCTGTAGGGCTTCAGCGGCAGCGGGAGGTCGGTGCGCCGAGCGCGCATATTATTGCCTCGCGGCAGCTCGTAGTGCGGGCGTAGGATGAGGAAGCCCCGCCAGGCGCGCAGCACGGCCACTGCGTGGCGTCCTCGTCCCTGCAGGAGGTAGACGAGCGCTGCCACGGCGTCGAGGATGAGGCGCAGCAGGAGCACGAGGTAGAGGCGCGGCGTGGGGAGGTTCTTGTAGAGCATGAGGAGGTTGTTGCGGAAGTTGAGGAAGACCTTCCTCGGGCTCTCTGCCGAGAGGCTCCCGCCGCCGAGGTGATAGACGACGCCACTAGGGGCAAGGCGGATACGCCAGCCGCGGCTCACCATGCGCCAGCACAGGTCGATCTCCTCCTGATGGGCGAAGAAGCGCGTGTCCAGCCCCCCGAGCTCGAGGTACACACTGCGGCGCACGATGAGGCAGGCGCCCGAGGCCCAGAGCAGTTCGGCCGGCTCGTCGTACTGCCCTTCGTCTACCTCCACCGTGTCCAGGAGCCTGCCGCGGCAGAAGGGATAGCCGAGGGCGTCGATGTAGCCGCCTGCTGCGCCTGCGTACTCGAAGGCCTCGGGCGACCGCAGGGCACGGATCTTGGGCTGTACGGCGCCCAGCTCGGGCTCCGTCTCCAGCAGCTGGAGCGCTTCGTCCAGCCAGCCCGCGCTGAGGGCAGCGTCGCTATTGAGCAGCACGACGTAGGGGTGGTCGAGGGCGGCGATGGCACGGTTGTAGCCCTCTGCGAAGCCGTAGTTCTCCTCGAAGGCAAGGACCTTGACCTCGGGATAGGCGCTCTGGAGGAAGCTGAGGGACTCATCGGTCGAGCCGTTGTCGATGATGACGAGCTCGGCATAGTCTGGTGTGTGCGTGACCCAGGAGGGGGCGAAGTCCTCCAGCAGCTGTCGGCCGTTCCAGTTCAGCACCAGTACGCCGACCTTAGGGGTAGTAGCAGATGACATAGCTGTGGTATATCGTATAGGGGTAGTATGTAGTGTCTGTCTTCGCTGTCTCCCTCCTCCTCCCGTGCTGTGGCCTCGAGTGCGCTGCGCTAGCGTAGGTAGAGCCCCTGCTCGCCCTCCAGCAGCTGCTGGGGGGTGATGCACGAGAGCGTGCCTACAGCAGCTGCGTCGTAGGGCTGCGCCATACGTAGATAATACTCGCTGTGACCTAGCATGAGGCCCTCGTAGCAGCCCTGCTCCCAGATGACGCGCTGCGGGCGGCCGAGGTGGCGCTCATAGTAGCGGCGTAGCTTGGCCTCGGAGAGACGCATCAGGCGCTGGCTGCGCTTGTGCTTCTCCTGAGGGCTCACCGTGTACTGGATCTGTAGGGCGCTGGTGCCTGAGCGCTCGGAGTAGGAGAAGACATGCAGCTGGGAGAAGTCCAGTCCCTCGAGGAAGTGATAGCAGTCCTCGAAGTACTCGGGCCGCTCACCGCGCGTGCCGACGATGACGTCGATGCCGATGAAGGCCTCGGGCAGCACACGGCGTATATGCTCCACACGCTGGCGGAAGAGGGCGCTGTCGTAGCGGCGGCGCATCAGTCGCAGCACCTCGTCGCTGCCGCTCTGCAAGGGGATGTGGAAGTGGGGCGCTACGCGCTGGCTGGTGGCGCAGTAGTCGATGAGCTCATCGGTGAGGAGGTTGGGCTCGATGCTGCCTATACGTAGGCGGTCGAGGCCCTCGAGCTGGTCGAGGGCGCGCACCAGGTCGATGAAGCGCTCGCCCGTGCTGCGGCCGAAGTCCCCGATATTGACGCCCGTCAGCACGATCTCGCGTCCGCCCGAGGCGACGATACGCTCGGACTCCTCGACGAGCGAGGCGATGGAGCCATTGCGGCTACGGCCGCGCGCCTTGGGGATGGTGCAGTAGCTGCAGTGATAGTCGCAGCCGTCCTGCACCTTGAGGAAGTGGCGGGTACGCTCGTCGCTGGAGGAGCTGAGGTGGAAGCTGTGTATGTCTCGCGTGCGGCCGTGCACCAGGCGTGCCTCGGCCGAGGGGCGGCTGATAGCCTCGAGGTAGGGGGCGATGTCGAGCTTCTGCTCTGCGCCCACCACGAGCCCCACGCCGTCCATCTGAGCCACCTCCTCGGGGCTCAGCTGAGCATAGCATCCCGTGACGATGACGAAGGAGTCGGGGTGCTCGCGCCGAGCCTTGCGGATCATGTAGCGGCAGCGGCGGTCGGCCTGCTCGGTGACGGAGCAGGTGTTGATGACGCAGATGTCGGCACGCTCCCCAGGCCGTACGCTACGTATGCCCTCGGCCAGGAGCTGCCGCCCGATGGTGGAGGTCTCGGCGAAGTTCAGCTTGCAGCCTAGGGTATAGTAGGCTGCCTTCTTGTCCTCGAACTGTGTGCGGTCGGTCATCCTCGTTGCCAGCCCTTGCGTAGGTAGGGAAGTGCGGCCAGCAGCAGGGCGCTGCCCAGACCGCAGTAGAAGCCCGCGATAAAGCTATCGGGGGCCAGCCCCAGGCTGCGTATGCTTATGCCTAGGGCGATCATGAAGCCCATGATGAGCCAGGAGCGGGGACTGAAGCACTGCCACAGATAGGGGGCCTCGAGCGCAGCGACATAGTCTAGATTGCGCCGTGAGACGCGGGGGAAGATGAAGAGGCCGAAGAAGGCGAAGCTCGCCGCGAGCCACAGCAGGGGCAGCAGGAGGCTGCCCTCATAGCGCTGCCAGCTCAGGATGCCGAGGCGCACCACATTGGCCCCTGCGATGATCCACAAGAGGGCGGCCGTCCGGTAGGCGTGTCGGTGGCTAGGCTTCATCGGTCCATTCGATATTGATCGTCTCGAGGCTCAGATCTTCGTCGTCCTCGTCCTCCGTCTCGTCCGCACGTAGGGAGGACATCAGCTCCAGCACGCTGCGGTCTCTGTGAACCTCCGTCCCTCGAGGGGCTGCGGCTGTGCTCGTCTCCTCGTCCTGAGGCTGGGGGAGCTCCTGGCTCACGGCACTCAGCGCGGGGATAGCCTCGGCGAGGGCCTGCTCTCCAGAGAGGCTGAGGATGGTCTCGGCAAGGGCGCGGGTGAGCTTGGCAAAGTCCTCCTCGTAGACGAAGATACGGTGCCGCTCGGGCTTGGCCTCGCCCTCCTTGAGCTTGGTCTCGGAGAGTACGATGTACTTATTGCCCTTGCTGTCGAGCTTAGCGTCTATGTAGTAGTAGCGTGTGCCGGCCTTGATGCGCTGCGAGGAGACAAGTGTTGCCTTGCCCCAATCCTTCTCTTGACTCATTATCGTGATCTATCGTATTCGTTCCTTACGAAGGTACGCAATCTCCCTCTGACTATCAAACGGCTAGCGCCCCACGGGGCCGAAGGCAAAGCGCCTAGTGGCCTCACGCACCTATCCTTAGCCTAGGACGAGGGGGATGGAGGGCGCTCGGCTGCCTGCAGGGATAGGGGTGGGGCTGCTGAGGGATATCCCTCAGCTCCCTGAGGGACGGCAGTGAGCGCGCTGATGGGCATCAGTCAGCTCCTGGACTGATATTCCTCAGAGGCGCTCGGTGGGAGCCGTGGCGCGTCGGCTCAGCGGGGATACCCTTCGGCTCCTATACCTCTATATATAGGGCACGAGCGGCCTACAGAGGATGCAGACCGCTCGTGAGGGCTCTTGTGAGCCGAGGGGGAGGAGGCTCGCCTAGATGGAGGCTTCGACCGCCCAGACGAAGGCGCGGAGGCCCTGAGCGGGCGTCTCCTCGTCCATGGCCTTGAGGCGCTCCAAGAGGGTGGGCACCTTGTCAGCGGGCACGATGACCAAGAGGGACGAATTGAGCGTAGGCCAGGCGTGCGAGCCGAGGTGGGGGTCGCCCGTGGCGCTGCCGCGTCCCTGGGTGACCTCCCAGTAGGTATAGCCGCGTAGGCTGAGCTTGCCGAGGAGCTCTATGATCTCCTCGTGGTAGGCCTGATTGTAGGAGATGAATACACTTTTCATATCAGTAGGCTAGGGGCTAGATGCGTCGGCGCTTCAGACGGCGTGCCTCGAGGGCCGCGTAGAGCGTGGGGATGAGTACGAGGGTGACGAGGGTCGAGATGGAGAGCCCCCAGGCGACGGTGATCCCCATGGCCTGCCACATCTCCGAGCCCTCACCGATGCCGAGCGCCATGGGGAGCATCCCCAGGACGGTGGTCATCGTGGTCATGAGCACGGGGCGGAGGCGGGACTTACCCGAGGTGACGACCGCTCGCGAGATGATCATACCGCGCTCGCGGCACAGGCGTATGTAGTCGATGAGCACGATCCCGTTCTTCACCACGATGCCGATGAGCATGATCATACCGATGAAGGTCATCGTATCCATAGGCACTTGCGTCACTAGGAGGCCGATGAAGACCCCCGTAAAGGCGAAGGGTATAGAGAACATGATGACGAAGGGGTCGACGAGGCTCTCGAACTGTGCCGCCATGACGATGAAGACCAGCAGCACGATCAGGGCCATCAGCACTCCGAGGTCGCCGAAGGTCTCCTGCTGGCTCTCGTAGGCCCCCGTGAGCTTGTAGCTCATGCCCTCGGGCAGGGGGTGGGCGGCGAGGAGCTGCTGGGCGTCGGCTACGACCTCACTGAGCTGTGAGCCTGGGGCGGCATTGACCGTCAGCGAGACGTAGCGCGAGCGGTCCTTGCGCTCGATGGTCGGTGGGGTGAAGGACTCGTCGAGGCGGCCGAGCTCGGAGAGGCGTACGGCCTTGCCCTGCGGCGTATAGACGAGGATGTTCATCAGGTCCTGTACGCTCTGGCGTGCCTCGGGGGCGAGGCTCACGCGGATATCGTACTCGCTGCCCTCCTCACGGAAGTAGGAGCTGACCGTCCCATTGACCGCGCTGCGCAGATAGCTGGAGGCAGTGGCGAGATTGAGCCCCTGCTCGGCGAGCTTGGTGCGGTCGAAGACGAAGCGCAGCTCAGGCGTATAGTCCTTGCGGCTGATGGTGATGCCCGAGACGCTAGCCTTGTCCTTGAGCTGCTCGCTGAGGAGGCGGGCGTAGCTGTCCGAGCGCTGGAAGTCCTGCCCGTAGAGCTCGATGACGAGGCCCGAGCTGGAGTTGGGGTTGCCGTCGCCGCTGGAGACCTTGTAGGAGGTTACCTCGGGCGTCTTGGCGAAGAGCTCTCGGAGCCCCGCAGCGACCTCATCCTGCGTCATGCTGCGCTCCTTCTGTGGGCGCAGGCCGATGAACATGGAGGCGACGTTGGAGCCGTTCTCCTGCGTCGAGGCGTAGGTATTGCTGGCGTCGGCCTGCCCTACAGACATGGAGATCGTCTGTATGGCGGGAAAGGTCTGGCGCATACGTGCCTCGAGGTCGAGGGCGAACTGGCGTGTCTCCTCCACACGCGTGCCGACGGGTAGCTCCACCGAGGCGTCGATGAAGCCCACGTCCTGCTTCGGCATGAAGGAGCTCTTGATGAACTGCAGCCCGAGGAGGCTCAGGGCGAAGATCCCTAGGGCGGAGAGGATCGTCGAGCGGCGGTGGCGTACCGTCCAGCCCAGCAGGCGAGCGTAGAGGAGGTCGAGCTTCCCAAGGAAGGATTCGATGGGGGCGAAGAAGCGCGTCAGTACCTTACCGCGGCTCACGCCCTTGCGCAGCAGCTGCGAGGAGAGCATGGGCGTCAGGCTCAGCGCCGCTGCCGTCGAGACGATCATCACGATACTGATGCTCCAGCCCAGCTGGCGGAACATCACCCCAGCATCCCCTGGCGTCATCGTCAGCGGGAGAAAGACGGCGAGCATCGTCAGCGTCGAGGCGATGACCGAGATCCCTACCTCGTTCGTCCCATGGATGGCAGCCTGCCGAGGGGCGCTGCCGCGCTCGATGTGGGTCGTCACATTCTCCAGCACCACGATGGCATCATCCACGACCATACCTATGGCGATGGAGAGCGAGGAGAGTGAGATAACGTTGAGCGAATTGCCTGAGACGAGCAGGTAGATGAAGGAGGCGACGAGCGATATAGGGATCGTCAGCACGATGATGAAGGTGGCTCGCCAGCGTCCGAGGAAGATGAAGACCACCAGCATCACGATGACGAAGGTGATGTAGATCGTCTCCTGGAGCGAGTTGATCGTATTGACGATGAAGGACGAGGTGTCGATCAGGTAGTCGAGCTTGACGTCTGAGGGCAGCGACTGCTGGATCTGGGGCAGCATGCGACGTACCTGCTCGGAGATCTTCACCGAGTTGGAGCCCGCCTGCTTGCTGATCATGACCATCGCCCCGGTCATACCATTGATATAGTTCTCCTGCTGGCGCTCGGCGACGGTATCCTTGACGGTGGCTACATCGGAGAGGCGTACGTCCTTACCGCCGACACTAGCGACGATGATGCTCGAGAGCTGTGCGGGATCGGTAAACTCACCCTGCACTCGGAGGCTATTCGTACGGGATCCGAGGTCGATCTGCCCTGCGGGGATATTGGTGTTCTCGGCCCCGATGATCTGTGCGATCTGCTGGGTCGTCAGGTGGTAGGCCTCGAGCTTGGAGGGGTCGCAGTAGACCTGGATGACGCGCTTGGTGGCGCCGAGGACGCTTACCGAGCCTACGCCGTCGATGCGCTGCAGCGGGTTGGTGACCTTGTCCTCGAGGATCTTGGCCAGCGCTGGGGCACTCTCCTTGGACTGCACGGAGAGCATAGCCACGGGGATGCTGGCGTTGTCGAACTTGAAGATCGTCGGCTTCTTGGCCCCCGTGGGAAGCAGCTCGGAGGTGGCGTCGAGCTTATCGCGGATGTCGTTGGTGGCCTCTGCGATGGGCGTCCCGGCGCGGAACTGCATGGTGATGATGGACGAGTTCTCCTGGCTCTTGGAGCTGATGTGCTTGAGCTTGTCGATCCCGTTGAGACTGTTCTCGAGCACCTTCGTGACGTTGGACTCGATGTCCTCTGCGCTGGCGCCCGGGTAGGCGGTGATGATCATCACGGTCGTGGTGTCCGTGTTGGGCATCAGCTCGATGGCCAGTCGCGTCAGGGCGAAGAGCCCGAGGATAGCGATGGCTACGTAGATGAGCGCCGTGGTGATCGGCTTCTTGACCGAGGTTTCGTAGATACTCATAGGGGCTACTTAGCTAGCTTGACAGCGGTGCCGTTCTTCAGGCGCGAGGGGGCGGAGATAATCAGCTGCTCGCCGGGCTCGATGCCTCGGAGCACCTCGTAGCGGCCGTCCTGCAGCTCGCCCAGCTCGACCTCGCGGTAGACGGCCTTGCCCTCCTTGAGGACGTAGACGTAGCGGATGCCACTACCTGCCTGGCGTACGATGGCCTTGTCCGAGATGGTCAGGGCCTGGCGCGTGCCGAAGTCCAGACTTAGGCGAGCGTACATCCCAGGGCGTAGGCGCTGATCCTTATTGGGTACCTCGATCTCGACGCCGACGGTGTGCGTCGTGGCGTCGACGGTGGGGTAAACCTTGGTGATGCGGCCGCTGAAGGACTGCGTGCCGAGGGCCTCGACGCTCAGACTGGCCTCGAGGCCGGGCTTGAGGCGGGTGTAGTACTGCTCGGAGACGTTGACGACGACCTTGAGCGGGCTTACCTGCTGGATGACGAGGATGGGCTGTGCGGGCGAGGTGACGTCGCCGTTGTCGTAGTTCTTAGCGGTGACGAAGCCCGAGATGGGGCTACGCAGCAGGGTGTTCTCCGAGGCGTTGCCGTAGCTCAGCTTAGCCTGCTCGAGGGCGCTCTTGGCCTGCTCCCACTGGGCCTTGGAGATACCGCCGACCTTGTAGAGCTCGTCCATGCGGGCGAAGTTGGTCTTAGCATCCGCCAGCTGGATCTGTGCGGCGGAGGCCTGCGTGGCTTCCATGCGGGCGACGACCTGCCCAGCGGCGACGCGGTCTCCTACGGCGACGAGGATCTGTTTGACACGTCCGCCAGCCTGCGCGGTGATGTTATTGAGCGTCTTGGCCTCGAGCTGCGCCGTGTACTGCTGGCGGCTGTCGAGCTCGGTAAGGCGTGCTGCGTCGACCGTGACGACCTGGGTGCTATCGGTGCTCTGAGCCGTCTCTTGCTTCGAGGAGCTCGAGCTGCTGCAGGCGGTGCTAAGGCTGAGGGAGGCTGCTGAGAGGAGCAGCAGGAGCGAAGTCTGTGGCTTCATATTCTGAGTCTATATTAGGGTGCGGACTAGGGGAGCTGGTCGAGGCCCTGCAGCTCATCGAGGCTGAAGACCGAGATCATATACTGGTGGATGGCTTGGCTGAGGGCAAGGCGCGCCTGCAGGAGGGCTAGCTCGGCGTCATTGAGCTCCAGCAGGGTGCTGGCCCCGCTGCTGTAGCGTACGCGGGCGATCTCATGGCCGCGGCTGGCACTGGCGACGGCATCACGTGCGGCGACGAAGGTCGCTAGGGCATTGCGCTGCTCGGTGCGTGCGTTCTCCAGCCCCAGCTCGAGCTGCCGCTGGGTGGCTAGGCGCTGCAGCTGTAGCTGCTGGATCTGCACGCGGCTGGCACGTAGGTCATTGTAGCGCGCTCCCCCATTGTACAGCGGTACGTTGAGGCTGAGGCCGAGGGTGGAGAAGGGACTCCAGCGCTTGCTATTGTCCAGGCGTAGCTGGTCGGCAGCGTAGTTGTACTGGTAGGTGAAGCTTAGGGAGAGGGTGGGGAGGAAGGCGGCCTTCTTCACCTTGAACGCGGCCTCGAGCTGGCGCTGCTGTAGGCCGAGGCTTCGGAGGTCGCTGTTACGCTCGAGGCTGAGGGTGGTGGCAGCGTGCTCTCCCGACTCGGGCAGCAGGCCGAAGATCTGCTCCTCGTAGGCGGGCAGCGCCTCACCGAGGCTGATGCTATCACTGAGGGGGAGCCCCATGACGACCTTGAGCTTGGCCTCCGCCAGGCGCTCGGTGTTGCGCGCCGATAGGAGCTGAGGCAGGAGATTCTTGAGCTGCGTCTCCATGCGGATCTTGTCGTACTCGGCCACGAGCCCGTGCTCGTACTTCTGGGTGATCTGCTGGTAGTTCTGCTGCGTGTTGTCGTAGCTGCTCTGTAGGGTGCGTGCGGACTCGCGTGCCAGCAGTACCCCGAGGTAGGCCTTACGCACCTCGCTGATGAGGGCCACGCGGGAGCCGCGGGCCTTCTCCTCGGCCAGCTCTACGGCTCGCTGGTCGAGCTGGAGGGAGGCCCAGAGCTGGGGGGCGATGAGGGGCATCCCTGCGTTGATGCCGCCCTGCAGGCTGTGGCGCTCACCCATCTCGATGCCGTCGCCCCCGAAGAGATTGCCGAAGGGAGAGGGAGCGCCGCCAGGCATGGCGCCGCCGCTATCGCCGCCGCCGAAGTAGACCTTCTGCTTCTTGAGCATGAGGCTATAGGAGCCCGAGAGGTTGATCTCGGGCAGGAGCTTGCCTCGATTCTTGCGCTGGTCGAGCTCGGCACCCTTGACGCCGAGCTCGCTGGCGGCGAGGGCGGGGTTGAGCCTAAGGGCGCTGTCTACCGCCCCGCGTAGGGTGAGCGGTGGGCGGCTCGGCTGAGACTGCTGTCCTGCCGCCTTAGAGCCGCTGAGGGTGAGAAGCCCGAGGAGGGCGTAGCCCAGGGTACGGGCTATGTTTGTTTGTTGCATTGCTGTCTTGACGCTAGTGTACACGTGCACCTACTCTTAACAAGGAGAAGTATAAAAAGTTCACGTCCGTACTATCTTCCTCGTGCTTAGGGCTCCTCCGTCCTTCGCTTGGAACGGGTTCGTACTAGGTTTTTGTGCTATTATTCCTTGGGAATGAGTGTGCTAGCTCCTTGCTCTGCGGATGGCTTCTCTTTGCTTGGGGCGGGCTGAGCGGCAGGCCTCATAAGCCTGGCTTCAAGGGCTCGCGGCGCTCGGCCTTGGCCCTGGGCTCGCTGAAGGATATCCGTCAGCTCCCTGAGGGACGTCCGTCACGCGGCTGAAGGATAGCAGTCGGCGCGCCGATGGATATCAGTGAGGGAGGCTGGGGGATAAGGCTCGGGAGGCTCGGGGACTGAAGGGCCTAGCCTAAGGCGCCGCCCCCAGCGGCGCTAGCGCCTAGATCGGAATACTTTTGTATCTTTGTGACCCAAAGTATTGTAGCAATAAACAACACTCAATAATACGGTAAGAACAGATAATGGCAGTATTAGACAAGATCCGGAGTCACTCCGTGCTGCTCGTGGTCGTGATCGGGGTAGCACTCGCTGGCTTCGTGATCGGAGACCTCTTCACCAGTGGACGCACCTTTTGGGACAAGAGCGAGCGCGTAGCCCTCTCCATCGACGGCAAGGACATCTCCATTGAGGAGTACAGCGCCCGCCTCGAGCAGCTACAGCAGCAGGCTGAGCGTCAGGGACAGAAGATGGGCGACGAGCAGCGTATGATGCTCAATAATCAGCTCGCGCAGCAGTATATATCGGAGTACGCGCTGACCAAGATCGCCGACAAGGCTGGCGTACAGGTCACCGACGACGAGCTCTATGCACTGCTCACCGGTAAGGGGATCTCACCCTCGCCGCTGGCTGTCCAGTTCTTCGGCTCGGCCGATGAGAAGCAGATCAACGAGTTCATCCGCCAGCTCTCCGACAAGCAGATAGCCGCTGCTCCCGCAGACCAGCGTGACCAGCTCAAGAGCCTGCAGCAGCAGTTCATCGCCCTGCAGCAGCAGGTGCGCGTACAGCGTCTGCAGGAGAAGATCGGTACGCTGCTCTCGCGTAGCTTCAAGATCAACGACCTCGACCGCGAGCTCGCCCTCGGGGGCGCCTCTCGCAGCGTAGCACTGGTACGTAGCGCGGCGAGCATGATCACCGACGCCGCTGCCAAGCCCAGCGATGAGGAGGTACAGAAGTACTACGACGGGCACAAGGACTTCTTCCGTATGCAGAGCCCCATGGCTGAGGTCAGCTACATCAGCGTGCAGGTCGTGCCCTCGCAGGCCGACTACCAGGCAGCTGCCGAGGAGAAGGCTAAGGCCGTAGCTGAGCTGCGCGCCGCCAGCACCGTCCCCGCCGTCGAGTCTGCCCTGCGTGCCTACGCCTCGTCCAATAAGTTCTTCGATAAGAGCTACCTCACTGGTGAGGAGCTCGACCAGCTCGGCCTCGGTGCCGATCAGGTAGCCTTCGTCAAGAGTGCTGCCGTAGGTGAGGTCAGCGATCCTCAGCTCGTCAACGACCGCTATGACATCGTCAAGCTCGTAGGCAAGAAGGCCGCCCCCTCGGCCCTCGGCCTGCGTATGATCGTCCTGAGCGACAGCGTCAAGGGGCGTGCCGATAGCCTCGTGGCTCAGCTCGGCTCGGGCGCTAGCTTCGCCGACCTAGCGCGCAAGTACAGCCTCGACCAGCAGTCGGCAGCTCAGGGCGGGCTCATCACGATGCCCAACCGCATGGGCCTGGTCGATAGCACCTTCTCCGAATTCACCCTCAGCCAGCTCGGCGCTCAGTCGGGTCTTGCTCTGGATACTCTCTACAAGGTGCCCGTCGGTACGGTCGTCCGCCTCGGTCAGGCTCCTATGACCATCCTGCTGCGCGCTGAGAACGCTCAGCCCGCGGTCGAGAAGTACCAGCTGGCCTACGTCTCCCTGGAGGCTACCTTCTCTCCCGAGACCTACAATGCCAAGTACGCGGCGATGAACAAGATCCTCGGTGCAGGCGGTGGCTTCGACGCCATGGCCCAGCGCGCACAGAAGGAAGGCTTCAGCGTCACTCGTGGGGTAGCCGTCGAGACGGGTTCGCCCATGCTCGGCCAGATCCCCAGCTCGCGCCCCATCGTCACCTGGGCCCTCGGTGCCAAGGATGGTGAGGTGAGCCCCAAGCTCTACACCTGCGGTACGGACTACCTCGTGATCCCCGCCGTCGGCAAGCACACGCCTGCAGGCTTCGCTCCCCTCTCCGTCGTCAAGGAGCAGATCGTAGCTAAGCTGATGAGCGAGAAGAAGGCCCAGCAGCTCGTCAAGCAGCTCGAGGCCAAGAAGCTCAGCACGCTGGAGGCCTACGCCGAGGCGATGCAGAGCAAGGTCGACACCCTCGTGGACGTCAACTATATCGTACGCGGCAGCGAGCCCGCAGCCTTCAACGGCTATGCGATGACCACTGCCCTGGGCAAGCTCTCCAAGCCCTTTGCAGGCTCCAACAGCGAAGTCTTCGTCCTGCAGCCCATCAGCGCCACGCCCGTAGACAAGGCAGCTTCGGCCGCCGCTCTCAAGCAGCAGGAGCTCGGCCAGGCTCGTCAGTACAGCTATCAGGCCTTCGCGGACTTCATCCAGCGCCTCAAGATCAAGGATAATCGCGCCCGCTTCTACTAGATCTGGGAGCGAACCTATAGGCGCCTAGCTAGTTACTATAAAGGCTGCCCGCGGCGTCCTATCGCCCCGGGCAGCCTTCATCATTGATCCTCCCTGAACTTCCCCTTATGATGCCCACCACAGGCAAGAAAATACTCCTAGGACTGAGTCTCGAGCAGCTGACGCAGCTGGCCGAGGAGCTCGGTATGCCCCGCTTCACCGGTAAGCAGCTCGCAGGCTGGCTCTATGACAAGCGCGTCACGAGCATCGAGGAGATGAGTAACATCTCCAAGGCCAACCGTGAGCGCCTCAGCGAGCACTACGAGGTGGGGCGCAGTGCCCCCGTCACCAGCGAGCTCTCCAAGGACGGCACGCGCAAGTACCTCTTCCGTGTCCGCTCGGGCGGACTTGTCGAGGCCGTCTTCATCCCCGACGGCGACCGCGCTACCCTCTGCATCTCCTCGCAGGTGGGCTGTAAGATGGACTGCCTCTTCTGCATGACGGGCAAGCAGGGCTTCAAGGGCAACCTCTCCGCGGGCGAGATCATCAACCAGGTGCTCTCCGTCGAGGAGTCGGCCGAGCTCACCAACATAGTATATATGGGTATGGGCGAGCCGCTGGACAATGCTACGAACGTGCTGGAGAGCATCGCCGTGATGACCTCCAGCTGGGGGCTGGCTTGGTCGCCCAAGCGCATCACCCTCTCTACCGTCGGGGTGCGCCGCGGCCTGGAGCGCTTCCTCAGTGAGACGAGCTGCCACCTGGCGGTATCGCTGCACAACCCCTTCCACGAGGGGCGCCTCGAGCTGATGCCTGCTGAAGGGGGGCTGCCGCTGGAGCAGACGCTGGAGATGATCCGCCAGGCGGACTTCACGGGGCAGCGTCGCGTGTCCTTCGAGTATATTGTCTTCGAGGGCGTCAATGATAGCCGCGCCCACGCCGAGGAGCTAGCGCGCCTCCTGCGCGGCATCCCTTGTCGCATCAACCTCATCCCCTTCCACCAGATCCCCAACGTGCCGCTGCGCCCGCTAGCCGCTGCTGGCATGGAGCAGTTCAAGCGCTGGCTGGAGGCTCGTGGCTACACCACGACGATCCGCACCTCGCGCGGCGAGGATATCTCCGCCGCCTGCGGCATGCTCTCCACGAAGGAGCAGATGGCCGAGGCCTCCGCCTCTGCCTCCTAGCCCTCTGCCCTCCCTCCGTGTCAGCTGCGGCACAGTCTCGCCCGACGTTGGCTGAGGATGGGCACACTGTGCGAGGCTATATCCTACAGCCTGAGCGTACTTGTTAGGCTTTGCTTGCCCTTTTCATTATCTTTGTGGCAGCTGGCTGATAAGCCACTAGTACCTTGCTGGTGCTGAATTGAAGTGTGGACTAATGAGTGTCAATTATCAAGAGTTAGTACCCCAGAAGGCATTGGGGAAGGAGATAAGCCGTAATATCTTCCAGACGTACCGGACGAAGGTAGGCCTGCCTCCCGAGATCGAGCAGAACATAGAGTACCTCCAGCAGAGCAATCCAGAGTACAGCTATCGTCTCTTTGACGACGCAGACATCAAGGAGTTCATCCTTGAGTACTATGGAGAGGCGATCTGGGGCTACTATCAGCGTATCTCACCTGTCTATGGAGCCGCGCGTGCCGACTTCTTCCGCTACCTTCTCGTCTACCAATTCGGAGGGGTATATCTAGATATTAAGTCCTCCTTGGATAGACCGCTTCGCGAAGTGCTGCTGGCAGAAGATCGCTTTATACTGACGCATTGGGACAACCTGCCGGGAGGTCAGTACGAGGGTATAGGGATTTTCTCAGAAGTCTCCTCTCTGCCTCGTGGCGAGTACATCCAGTGGGCTATCATCTCTGTGGCGGGCCATCCTTTCCTTAGGGCTGTTATTCTGCAGATGCTTCGCAATATCGACGAGTACAATCCCTTCCGGAACGGCGCTGGCCTATGGGGAGTGCTGCGTACTACTGGGCCTGTCATGTACACCAAGACCATAGAGGCGATGCGCTCTGGCTTCGTCGAGGGGCAGGACTACCGCCTGCTGGATAGACCGCAGGACATAGGTCTACGCTATTCCATATACGATACCTTCGGCGTCTATGGACATAAGGTAGCCCTCAAGGCGAACTACAATAGAGCCTACACTCCTATTGTCGCTACGCCCGATCGCCCCATCTATGCTAAGTGTGCCAAGGCCTATCTCTTCATGCGTCTGGCCATCCTTGTCCTCCGCGACAAGATCGTCTCATGCTTCCGCTAGCATACGATCTTCGCGCCTACGAGCTAAGGTGATTTAGTTCGTAGGCTATACCTTATCCCTCCTCTCCTTTTGCGCTCAGCCTGCCGAAGGCTGCCCTCCTTTAGCGATGATCCTCCGACGGCTTCACCTCGTCAACTTTAAGAGCATAGCAGCAGCCAGCTGCACCTTCTCCCCCAAGGTTAACTGCCTCATCGGGCTCAACGGCATGGGGAAGACCAACCTGCTGGATGCCCTGCACTACCTGGCCTTCACGAAGAGCCACCTACCCATCACGGACAGTCTCGCGGTACGGCGTGGGGCGGAGTCTGCTGTGCTGGAGGGGAGCTACGAGAGTGACCACGGCGACGAGCGACAGCTACTCCTGCAGATCCGTCCCGGGCAGCGCAAGATCCTCAAGCGCAACCGCAAGGAGTACGGTCGCCTCAGTGAGCATATCGGTGCCTTCCCCCTAGTCATCATCTCCCCGCAGGACTATCAGCTGATCCTCGGGGGAAGTGAAGAGCGTCGTCGCTTCCTTGACCGACAGCTCGCTCAGCAGGACAGCGTCTACATGGCAGCCCTCACGCAGTACCATCGCGTGCTGGAGCAGCGCAATAGCCTGCTGAAGGCGCGCACGGCCTCACCCTCCGTCCTGGAGGTGCTCGACCTACAGCTCGACCAAGTTGCCCCCATCATCTACGAGCGCCGTCAGCGCTTCGTGGAGGACTTCGTACCCCTCTTCCAGCAGTACTACAGCGCCATCAGCGGCGAGCAGGAGGAGGTGCGCCTGAGCTATCAGACGACACTCCACAGCTCGGGCGGGCAGCTCCTGGAGGCACTGCGGGCGGCACGGCAGATCGACCAAGCCCTTGGCCACAGCTCGGTCGGGCTACACCGCGATGACCTCCTGATGGAGCTCGAGGGCGAGCTCATCCGCAAGGTAGGCTCGGAAGGGCAGCGTAAGACCTACCTCATCGCCCTGAAGTTCGCCCAGTACACCCTCCTCTCTCGATCCAATCCCGAGCGGCCGCTACTGCTGCTGGACGACATCTTCGACAAGCTGGATGCCGCCCGTGTGGAGCGTATCATCGGGCTTGTGGGAGGCAGCGACTTCGGTCAGATCTTCATCACCGACACGAATCGCAAGTACCTCGACGAGATCATCAAGAGCTGGGGGGAGGACTATCGGCTCTTCGAGGTCGAGGAGGGCATCATCACACAGACCGCAGGCGATGCGACGGAGTGAGACCCTCAGCCTACAGGCAGCACTGGCGCAGCTCTGGGATGAGGACCCTGAGCTCTATGAGCACATGCTGGAGCGCCAGCTCCTCGATCAGCTCCCCACGCTGCTGGGGGTACTGGGGCGCTACCTCCAGGAGGCAAGCATTGACGACGGCGTGCTGCGCCTCAGGATGACTTCGGCTGCCGCGAGGCAGGAACTCAATATGCGACTTAATCCGCTGCGGGAGCAGCTCAACCGTGCCGTGCGTGCCGAGCTGGTACGCATCATCCAAGTCTTCTAAGGGGAGCGCCCTCAGGCGGCCGACCCCTAGCGCTAAGCCTTAGCGCAGTGCTTCGCCTTTGCTTCGGCGAAGCTTTCCTTCCCTAAGTATTCCCTTAACCCTCAATTCTCTCTACACTATGCAACAGTATGTAGATATCGCACTCAAGCTCGTCGTCGGCATGATCGGCATCCTCGCCTTCCTCCGCATCACGGGCAAGGCGCAGATGGCACAGATCACTCCGCTGGATACTGTCAGTGCCTTCGTCATCGGTGCTCTCGTCGGGGGTGTGCTCTACAATCCCGATATGAAGGCGCTGCACATCCTCTTCGCCCTCGCGGTGTGGACGGTCTTCAATATGTTCATCCGCTTCTGTATGCGCTCGGCCTTCCTGCGTCGCCTCATCAAGGGCGAGAGTGTGTACCTGGTCAAGGGCGGCCTGCTGAACTTTAAGGCCTTCAAGCGCCACAGCCTCGAGATGGAGCAGTTCCGTGTCCTCCTACGCGAGAAGGGCATCTTCTCCCTCTTTGACCTAGAGGATGTACGCTTCGAGACCAACGGGTCGATCACGGTCTCGGAGATCGGCCGTGGCCGTGAGTCTTTCCTCATCGTGAATAATGGGGCGATCGTCGACTCCACCCTTACGGCGCTGGGCAAGAGCAGGGAATGGGCGCTGCGCAATATCCAGCGCAACGGCTTCCAGACGCCCTCCGAACTCTTCTGTATGGAGTGGACGCCACACCATGGCTTCTACCTCGTGGCCAAGAGCGGGGACGTCAAGCGCGGGGACGAAGAGATCGCCGCAGAGGACATCCCCGACGAGGTGCTGAACTAGGGCGAGGCTGGGGCAATATACGACAGCCCGGCCCTAAGCCGTTCCTTAGACATGCGGCGCTCCTCGAGCCCGCTAGCTTAGTAATCAATATGTCTTATACCTAACATCCAGTATCAGCAGGTATGAAGAAGATCCTTAAGAATAGTGTCCTAGTCCTGGGGCTCGCGGCACTCAGCGTCGTCGCCTCGGCCACCACAGTACATGTCCTAGCGCGTCAAGCGCAGCCCTCCTCGTCCGTCCTGGCAGATGGCACTACCTATACGGGTAGCGATGCCCCGAACTACGGCTTCCAGAATGCCGCCCTCACCCCCCGCACCGTGGGCTCTGCCCCCGACCTCGTCCCCGCGGCTGAGTCCTCGGTCAAGGCCGTCGTGCATATCAAGGTACAGCAGGCCCAGCAGCAGGAGCAGCGTCAGATGCTCGATCCCTTCGAATTCTTCTTCGGCGGAGATCCCCGCAGTCAGGCGCGCCAAGCCCGCATAGCCTTCGGCTCGGGCGTCATCATCAGCCAGGATGGCTACATCATGACCAATAACCACGTGGTCGCTGGCAGCGAGGAGATCACCGTCACGCTCAACGATAACCGTACCTTCAAGGCCAAGCTCATCGGCCGTGATCCAGGCAGCGACATCGCCCTGATCAAGATCGAGGGTAAGGATCTACCCACCATCCCCTTCGGTGACTCGGACAAGCTCCGCCTTGGCGAATGGGTGCTCGCCGTGGGGAATCCCTTCAACCTCACCAGCACCGTCACCGCGGGTATCGTCAGTGCCAAGAGCCGCTCCACGGCCGCTGCGGGCGACCAGCTCGAGGTCAGCGCCTTCATCCAGACCGATGCGGCCGTCAATAGTGGTAATAGCGGCGGCGCCCTCGTCAATGCCGCAGGCGAACTCGTCGGGATCAACACGATGATCTACTCCCAGACGGGCAACTATGCTGGCTACTCCTTCGCCGTGCCCATCAACATCGCTGCCAAGGTCGTCTCCGACATCAAGAGCTACGGCACCGTGCAGCGCGGCGTCCTTGGGGTCGCAGGCTCCGAGATCACCGAGGAGCTCATCAAGAAGGAAGGCCTCAAGGTCAACTCCGGCTTCTACGTCGCGGACTTCGCTGAGATCAGCGGAGCGCTGGCCGCAGGGATAGAGAAGGGCGACGTCATCGTTGCCATCGAGGGGCACAAGATCTCCAGCTTCGGACAGCTGCAGGAGCAGGTCTCTCGCTTCCGTCCAGGGGATACGATCAAGGTCACCGTCAACCGCAAGGGCGTGGAGAAGACCTTCGCCGTCAAGCTGCGTAACAAGGAGGGCGGCGCCAGCATCCTCAAGCAGAATAGCACGAGCGTCGATGCGCGCCTTGGGGCGAAGATCCGCCAGCTCGAGACGGCTCAGCTGCGCAACTACGGCCTCTCCTACGGCCTCGTCGTCGAGAGCCTCTCGGCAGGCTCGCTCAAGCGTGCTGGCGTCCGTGAGGGCTTCGTCCTGCTCACGGCCAACGATAGCCCGCTACGTAGCATCGCCGACCTCAACCGCGCCTTTGGCTCCTCGGCTCAGGCTCGCCGCACGCGTGGCGTCGTCCTGCGCGGCTTCTATCCCGAGTCGGGCGACATCGTCAGCTACGTCGTCGAATAGCCACAGTTGAGGGTGCCAAGCCCCTCATCAGTTCCCTCGCTTCCCGCGGTAGTCAGTGCCCGCAGCTCTCTAGCTAAGCACCTCCACCTCTAACAAGGAAGCTCATCTACCTCCTCTAGGAAGCACCTCCCATAGCGCCCCGCAGCAAGCTCTCTACGATCTTGCCGCGGGGCGCTGCTTTTTCCGTCCGTCCGCTCCCTGCCTCCTCCCGTCCCCTTCCCCCCTAGGCCTAGCTGCGCATTCCTTACCCATTGCCATCCCCCGCCTTACGCTTCGCTCTTGCCTGCCTTACCGCTCAGCGGCGCCTCCCTTAGCTCTCAGCGGAGTGACCCTTAGCCCTGCCTCGGATTTCTTATATTACTTTCGCTCAATTCTTACATCACTTTCGGGAAAATGTTATATAACTTCTCGTCAATTCTTATATAACTTTCCGCGCATTCTTATATTACTTTTCCCGCTCCCCCTTATCCCTCAGCTCCGCCCGCCTTATCCCTCCGCCTCGCCACACGCCGCTGGCGATACTGCCGCGTGCTGGGACAGAGGGGGCTAGCGGGCTTTTGCGTATCTTTGTATAATAGAGCTTGGCCGAAAGGCTAAGCGTAGATAGCGTATAACAAGAACAAAGCAATATGGCCCTACAATGTGGTATCGTCGGCTTGCCCAACGTCGGTAAGTCTACCCTCTTCAACTGCCTGTCCAACGCCAAGGCACAGTCCGCCAACTTCCCCTTCTGCACCATCGAGCCCAACGTGGGCGTCATCACCGTCCCCGACGAGCGCCTCAACAAGCTGGCCGAGATCGTCCAGCCGCAGCGTATCGTCCCCACCACGGTCGAGATCGTCGATATCGCTGGCCTCGTCAAGGGCGCCAGTAAGGGCGAGGGCCTGGGGAATAAGTTCCTGGCCAACATCCGTGAGACCGATGCCATCCTACACGTGCTGCGCTGCTTCGACGACGACAACATCACTCACGTGGACGGCAGTGTCGATCCCCTGCGAGATAAGTCCATCATCGATACCGAGCTGCAGCTGAAGGACCTCGAGACCGTCGAAGCACGCCTACAGAAGGTCTACAAGCAGGCGCAGACGGGCGGTGACAAGGCCGCCAAGCTCGCCTATGAGGTGCTCTCGCGCTACAAGGAAGCGCTGGAGCAGGGCCTCAACGCCCGTACCGTGAGCTTCGAGACGAAGGACGAGCAGAAGGTCGCCCGCGAGCTCTACCTCCTGACCAGCAAGCCCGTCCTCTACGTCTGCAATGTCGATGAGGTCTCCGCCGTCTCGGGCAATGAGTATGTAGAGCGTGTGCGCGAGGCCGTGGCGGCCGAGGGCGCAGGGCTACTCGTCGTCGCGGCCAAGATCGAGAGCGAGATCGCCGAGCTGGAGACCTACGAGGAGCGTCAGCTCTTCCTCGGCGAGATCGGTCTGGAGGAGTCGGGCGTAGCGCGTCTGATCAAGGCGGCCTACAAGCTGCTTGACCTCGAGACCTACTTCACCGCTGGGGTGCAGGAGGTGCGTGCCTGGACCTATACCAAGGGCAGCAAGGCACCACGTGCCGCAGCGGCTATCCATACCGACTTCGAGAAGGGCTTCATCCGCGCCGAGGTCATCAAGTACGAGGACTTCGTCCACTACGGCAGCGAGGCCGCCGTCAAGGAGGCGGGTAAGATGGCCGTCGAGGGCAAGGACTACGTCGTGCAGGATGGCGACATCATGCACTTCCGCTTCAACGTCTGATGCAGCGCTACGACATCATCGTCATCGGTGCGGGGCATGCGGGCTGTGAGGCCGCGGCTGCCGCTGCGCGCCTAGGGTCGCACACGCTCCTCATCACGCCCGACATGAACAAGATCGGGCAGATGAGCTGCAACCCCGCTGTCGGCGGCATCGCCAAGGGGCAGATCGTGCGCGAGATCGACGCCCTCGGCGGGCGCATGGGGCTGGTGACGGACCGCACAGCCATACAGTTCCGCACGCTCAATCGCAGTAAGGGCCCCGCCATGTGGAGCCCGCGCGCTCAGAGCGACCGTATGCGCTTCATGGAGGCCTGGCGGCAGGAGCTCGATAGTGAGCCGCTGCTGGATATCTGGCAGGATACGGTCACGAGCCTTGACCTCAGAGCAGGTAGGGTACATGGGGTCTTCACGGGCCTCGGGGTACACTTCGAGAGCGAGGCGGTCATCCTCACGGCAGGGACCTTCCTCTCGGGGCTCATGCACTTCGGCGAACTGCAGATAGCAGGCGGCCGTATCTCTGAGCCCGCCAGCTACGGCATCACCGAGCAGCTCCGCGCGGCGGGGATACGCAGCGATCGTATGAAGACGGGGACGCCCCCACGCATCGATGCCCGCAGCCTACACCTCGAGGAGCTCACCATCCAGGAGGGGGAGCAGGATCATCATAAGTTCTCCTTCATGGATACGCCCGCCCGCTCCTCGCTCAAGCAGCGCCCTTGCTATGGGCTCTTTACCAACGAGGCCTGCCACCGTGTGCTGCGTGAGGCCCTCGACCGCTCGCCGCTCTACAATGGGCAGATCCAGAGCATAGGCCCACGCTACTGCCCGAGCATAGAGACGAAGATCGTCACCTTCGCCGACAAGGACAGACACCAGCTCTTCCTCGAGCCCGAGGGAGAGGACACGAACGAGTACTATATCAACGGCTTCTCTAGTTCGCTGCCGCTCGAGGTGCAGCTCGAGGCGCTGCGGCAGATCCCCGAGCTGCGCGACGTGCGGCTCTACCGCCCAGGCTATGCCATCGAGTATGACTTCTTCGACCCGACGCAGCTGCACCACACGCTGGAGAGCAAGGTCGTCAGCCACCTCTATCTCGCAGGTCAGGTCAATGGCACGACGGGCTACGAGGAGGCCGCAGGGCAAGGGCTCATCGCGGGGATCAATGCGCACCAGCAGGTCCACGAGCTGGCGCCCTTCACCCTCAGCCGCAGTGAGGCCTATATCGGCGTCCTGATTGATGACCTCGTGACCAAGGGTGTGGATGAGCCCTACCGCATGTTCACCTCGCGTGCCGAATACCGCATCCTGCTGCGTCAGGACGATGCGGATATGCGCCTGACGCCACGTGCTGCCGCCCTGGGGCTGGCTACGCCCGAGCGTATCGCCCTGCTGGAGGAGAAGATCCGCGAGCGGGATGCGCTCATTGCCTTCATCGAGGGCTATTCCATCCGCCCCGATAAGATCAATCCTCAGCTCGAGGCTGCGGGGCTGGCTCCGCTCCGTCAGGGCTGCAAGCTCGTGGATCTGGTGCTGCGCCCGCAGCTCAGCATCCTGCAGCTGGCCCAGTGGGTGCCTGCGCTGGAGCGCCAGCTGGTGCGCATCCCCTCGCGTCGGGAGGAGCTCATCGAGTGCGCCGAGATCCTCATCAAGTACAGCGGCTACATTGAGCGGGAGCGCCAGCAGGCTGAGAAGCTGGAGCGCCTGGAGCACGTCTTCATCCCCGAGACGCTCGACTACAGCAGCATCCAGGCGCTGAGCACGGAGGCACGGCAGAAGCTCGAGCGCATCCGCCCGACGACGATAGGGCAGGCCTCGCGTATCCCCGGCATTTCGCCCCATGATGTGAGCGTGCTGCTGGTGCTCGCTGGCCGCTAGCTAGGTGCCTTGCCTCCCCGCTTCTGGGGGCGGCGTGCGCTGCGGCTTTTAGGCCCAGCCCACCAGGCCCAGCCCGTTCTCTCCAGCAGTGCCCCCGTCCCTTCCCCACCTAGCCCAAGCCCTTCCACAGCGGTGCTAGATCTCCCCATAGCGAAGAGGAGCGACTCCCCGAGGCCGTCAGGGCTTAGCTCCGCAGGCTGCGCTTAGAAGCCCTCAGAGCGGAGTATAGAATAGAAAAGGAGCGCCCCCCGAAGCACGATGGCTTCGGGGGGC
>NZ_CALIXW010000047.1 GCF_938046015.1 uncultured Porphyromonas sp.
CCCGCCGCCTCCCCCCCCCAAGCCCTTCGCCCTTAGTCCCTAATACCCGCGGACACTCCCCGCCCAGCTCCCCGCTGCTCCTCCCCTTACGCCCAAACCCTCCCTCCTCGTACGCCCAAGGCCTCCCGCCCCTTATCCCTTAGCCATCCTTAGGGATATCCCTCAGGGCGCTGACTGATATCCTTCACGCCGCTGAGTGACGTCCGTCAGCGCCCTGACTGCTATCCATCAGCGAGCCCCGCCCCTAGGTGGTAAGGCGCAGAGCGTAGCCGTACAGTGCACTTAGGAATGGCCGTGTACATAGGTTATATGGATGTGTTCGGTAAATTGTACCTTTGCTTTTAACCATTTCGGATGTATTATTTTGGCCTAATAGATTAAGGTATGAATGAAGATATGAGCCAAGCTTTTATAGTCAGAGCATCAGAGGTGCTAGGAGATACAGCTAGCGGGTTGTCCTTGCCTGAGATATGCAAGCTTTGTCGAGGGTATGCGGTGAAATATAACCGAAATATCCCGTACCCTGTGCCTACTAGTAATGATGGAGAAGCTCGCCTCCCAAATAAGAGGACAGCTCTTCAAAAGAACTTGGAGAGCTTTTTGCCTAGGGAACAATACGTTATTATTCGTGATTTGTGTAATCTCAAGAAGTTTGAGACTAATGAAGCCGTACGAGAGCTGAGGAGCTTGTTAGGTAATGACTATAAACACCTAGCTCCTGATGATGAAGATACCGTTGAGGTTATTCAAGAGGCCCAGCATTGGTTAAAGAAGTACTCTGACGCATTTAGACACTACGATGCAGCCTCTTGGAAGTATCGGAGTCAAGAT
This sequence comes from uncultured Porphyromonas sp., assembly GCF_938046015.1. Taxonomy (GTDB): domain Bacteria; phylum Bacteroidota; class Bacteroidia; order Bacteroidales; family Porphyromonadaceae; genus Porphyromonas. The sequence goes on from NZ_CALIXW010000047.1 coordinate 832, forward strand.
AGAGAGCTCTATCGTAATGCCCTAGATGACTTAAGGCTGTCATTAGAAGTGCTTCTCAAAGAAGTCCTGGAAAATGAGAAGTCATTGGAGAATCAAGCGTCTCCTCTAGGGTCGTTCGTTCTGGCTAAGGGTGGATCAAAAGAATTCTCTAACGGGCTATGGAAGGTGCTTGAGTGGTTTTCCAAGTACCAGAATGATCGGGTCAAGCACCGCCAGAACTTCGTGGAAGGAGAAGTTGCTTTTATTTTTGAACTTACTGTGGCTTGTATGAGGCAAATTGTTCGACTCGATTCATAGCGAATCTTAGAGCTTCAAGGAGGCTTTGCCTAATAAACCGAGTGCTATATCGAGGAGCATAAGGTTAAAGCCTGATGACCCGTGTGAAAGGGCTGGATGTGCTTAGTAATAATCTCCAGCGTAGTGCTGTGGGGTGCGGTAGGAGTATAAAGAATGGAGATCTTGATAGTAGAGCGATGGAACTAGCTTGTATTATGGAGCTAGCTCGGGCCTTAGCCGAGGAGAGCGATCGGGTAGAGCTGTACCCGCAGTATGGACGGCTCGTTATCCTCAGGAACATCGGGAAGATCCTCGGCGCCTGCGATAGGCAGTACGTCGATTTCCTCTGCCTCAGCAATGGCATGAGGGCCTTTGGTCATGAGTTCTACGGCTTCAAGTCGCAGGAGCTGCGGCCCTATCTGCACGATCATATGTGCGACCTTTGGGCCTGGGACTTTATGCTGAGCTCGTCCTTTTGGGGCTTCTCGTCCTCCCCTTACGGGTTCAAGTGGGGCTACCTAGCCAAGGTCGACAGCGCGGGCAACCATTATATCGGGGCGTACGACCTCGCTCGGCCTAGGGAGGTCCTCCTCGTCGCCTCGTCCTTCAATATCTTCCTATGGAAGTTCCTCTCGGGGCTCCAGGCGGCGCTCCGTAGGGGCGAGGAGCCCCCTCGCTTCGAGGCCTCGTGGTTCCGTGAGGAGGGCGAGACCTATGTCCATGACGCGGAGCTCTTTGCCTCCGAGGAGGCAAAGAGGGATTTCGCTACCTTCGGTGAGTGGCGCTGCGGCTGGCTTTGGTCCTTGCTGAAGGATAGCTGTGGGCGTGTGTCTTGTGTATCTGTGCGATAATGTGTATCTTTGTGCGCATTTCCTATGCAAGGTACACGGACGAAGCACGTCACCGAGATCGGGGGCGACACCTTGCGGGGCTAATCTTAATTAGTATAAAGTACAATGTACGTCATCGTAGACATCCAGGGACAGCAGTTCAATCTTCAGGAAGGCCGTCGCCTGTTCATCCATCACGTCAAGGGCGCCGAGGCCGGTGCTACTGTAGAGTTCGACAAGGTCCTGCTCATCGAGAAGGACGGTCAGTTCACCGTAGGTACGCCTACCGTAGCCGGTGCTAAGGTCGTGTGCGAAGTACTGACGCCGCTCGTCAAGGGCGACAAGGTGCTCGTCTTCCACAAGAAGCGTCGCAAGGGCTATCGCAAGCTCAATGGCCACCGCCAGCAGTTCAGCGAAGTCGTCGTGAAGGAAATCGTAGGCTAGTAAATAAGTATCACCGCATTAGTTAGACAAGGACAATGGCACATAAAAAAGGTGTAGGTAGCTCCAAGAACGGACGCGAATCAGAAAGCAAGCGACTTGGTGTAAAGCTCTTCGGTGGTCAGCATGCCAAGGCTGGTAACATCATCGTGCGCCAGCGCGGCACGCAGCATCACCCCGGCGCAGGCGTGGGTATCGGTAAGGACCACACGCTCTACGCCCTCGTAGATGGTACGGTCGTCTTCACGCGCAAGAAGAACGATCGCTCCTACGTCTCGATCCAGGCAGAGGCCTAAGGACGAGACCCCGACGTCCCCCAGGGGACGACCAGCTACCCTCCCGAGGTGGGATCATCCCGCCTACAGAGAGATATAGGTAACGAGAGAGCTTGCTCCGAGGGCCATAGTCCTTGAGGGCAAGCTCTCCTCCTTTAATAGACCCAAGAGAGAGATGCTTACCATCAAGCGAATCAAGGAGCAGACGGAGGACGTCCTCCGCCTCCTACAGAAGAAGCACTTCGAGGCACGCGAGTACATCACTGAGGTGCTCGACCTCGACGAGCTGCGCCGCCGCACCCAGCAGGAGCTCGACGCGAGCCTGGCGCAGCAGAATGCCATCGCCAAGGAGATCGGTGCCCTGATGAAGCAGGGACTGAAGGATCAGGCCGAGAAGATACGCGCCCAGGTCGCCGACCTCAAGCAGCTTAGCCGCCAGCTCGAGGAGAAGAAGAACGAGGCCGAGGCTCGCATCCGCGAGATCCTGCTGCAGATCCCTAATCTCCCCGCCGAGATCGTCCCCGAGGGCGCGACGGCCGAGGACAACGTCTGCGTCAAGATGGGCGGGCACAACCCTGAGCTGCCTGCCGATGCCGCCCCCCACTGGGAGCTGGCGAAGACCTACGACCTCATAGACTTCGAGCTCGGCGTCAAGATCACGGGCGCGGGCTTCCCCGTCTACAAGGGCTATGGGGCACGCTTGCAGCGCGCGCTCATCAACTTCTTCCTCGACAATGCCCGTGAGGCAGGCTTCACCGAGGTGCAGCCGCCCTACGTCGTCAATGAGGACTCGGGCTACGGCACGGGTCAGCTCCCCGACAAGGAGGGGCAGATGTACCACGTCGGCGTGGATAACCTCTACCTCATCCCCACGGCTGAGGTGCCTGTGACCAATATCTACCGCGACGTCATCCTGGACGAGAAGGACCTGCCCGTACGCAATACCGCCTACTCGGCTTGCTTCCGTCGTGAGGCTGGCTCCTACGGCAAGGACGTGCGCGGACTGAACCGTCTGCACCAGTTCGACAAGGTCGAGATCGTCTGCATCGACAAGCCCGAGCGTAGCTACGAGCGTCTGGACGAGATGGTCGCCTACGTGGAGACCCTCGTGACGAAGCTGGAGCTGCCCTGGCGTATCCTGCGCCTCAGCGGTGGCGACATGAGCTTCACCAGCGCGCTGACTTACGACTTCGAGGTCTTCTCCGCCGCGCAGCAGCGCTGGCTGGAGGTCAGCTCGGTGTCCAACTTCGAGAGCTATCAGGCCAACCGCCTGCGCCTGCGCTACCGCGATAGCGAGCAGGGCGTACAGCTGGCACACACGCTCAACGGGAGCGCCCTGGCCCTCCCCCGCATCGTGGCCGCCCTGCTGGAGAACAACCAGACGCCCGAGGGCATCCGCATCCCCGAGGTGCTGAGACCTTACACAGGCTTCGATCTCATCCCGCTGCCCCAGAAGTAGCGCCCGAGGCTTAGCCTTCTATAGCACAAGCCCCACCGAGAGGCTCCAGCACTAGCTGGGGTATCTCGGTGGGGCTTGTGTCCTTTGTGGGGTGGGGGCGAAGGGGCTCTGCTTGTCCGCTCTGCGAGAGTGGAGGAAGCTCAGAGGAGCCGCTCAAGAAGCCGCGATGCGGGGCGGGGAAGCTGGAAGGCGGGCTTGGGGAGTAGGGAGTCTGGGCTAGTGCCGAGCTAAGAGAGCTGGCGGCGTAGGCGTGCGATAGGCAGTCGAAGCTGCTCGCGGTACTTGGCCACCGTGCGGCGGGCTATGGGGTAGCCCTGGGCGGCCAGCTGCTGTGTCAGCTCCTCGTCCGTCAGCGGCTGGCGCTTGTCCTCGGCCTCGATGAGCGCGGCTAAGGCCTGCCGCACCTCACGCGTGGAGATGCTCTCGCCCTCCTCCGTGGTGATGCCCTCGCCGAAGAAGAACTTCAGCATGTAGATACCGTGGTCGGTCTGCACCGACTTGCTGTTGCTGACGCGCGAGATGGTGCTGATGTCGAGCCCCGTGGCCTCGGCGATGTCGCGCAGCACCATAGGCTTGAGGTCGCTCACCTCGCCCGAGAAGAAGAAGTCACGCTGGTGCTCCACGATGGCCATCATCGTGCGGCGCAGCGTCTGCTGGCGTGTCTCGAGGGCCTCGATGAACCAGCGTGCCTGCTCGACCTTGTGCTTGAGGAAGGTCATCGCCTCGCGGCTCTGGCGGCTCTGACCTGCCTGGTCGCGGTGCGACTCCAGTAGCTCGAGGTAGGTGGGGCTCAGGCGCAGCGGGACGATCTCGCGCTCCCCGACGAGCGAGACCAGTAGTTCGCCGTCGCGCTCGGTGACGATGAAGTCGGGGGTGAAGTGCGCGAAGCGTGCGTCTGCGTCGTCCCCGAGCCCGCTGGCTGGGCGTGGGCTGAGGCGCGCGATGAAGGCGTAGAGCTCCGAGAGACGCTGCTCGTCGATACCTAGGGCCGAGCATAGACGGTCGAAGCGCTTATTGACGAAGTCCTCGTAGTGCTCGCGGATAAGTCGGTCAGCCGCCCGTGAGAGCTCGTCCTCGGGCAGGCGCTGCAGCTGCAGCAGTAGGGCCTCGCGGAGATCACGCGCCCCTACGCCGGGCGGGTCTAGGGTCTTGACCAGAGCGATGAGCTCTTCCAGCTCCTCGGCTCGGGCGTCAATGCCCGCCTTGAAGAGTAGGTCGTCCTGCAGCTCCTCCACCGAGCGCGTCAGGTAGCCATCGGCATCGATGCTGCCCACGATGTAGCGGGCCAGCTCGTAGCGGCGACCCTCGAGCTCGGTGACCATAGAGAGCTGCTCCAGCAGCTGCTCCTCGAGGCTGGGCGCTCCAGCGGCGAAGGGGATCTCCTCACGCACTGACTGGCGCTCCTGCAGCTCGCGTAGCTTGTACTCGGGGATATCGTCCTGGGCGTATTCGCCCAGCTCCCAGTCCTGGTCGGTGGCACCGTCCTCGTCGCCCTCGTCCGCGCCGCTACGCTGCTCCTCCTCGGGGTAGTTCTCCTCGAGGGCGGGGTTCTCCTCCAGCTCCTGCTCGATACGGGTCTCCAGCTCGAGGCTCGTGACCTCCAGCATCTTCACCGCCAGCAGCTGGGCAGGGGTGAGCCCCTGGGTCTGCTCTAGGCGCTGGGTCTGCTCCAGTCCTGCCATCTAGTCGGCGTCGTCGTGGTCGTAGGTCCAGACGATCTCCTGCCCTTGGGCGCGGAAGACCTCCTTACGTGCTAGGGCAAAGAAGTAGTCGCTGAGGCGATTGACGAAGCGCAGGACCTCGGGGGCTAGGGGATGCTCGCTGTCGAGGCGGTAGATGAGGCGCTCGGCGCGGCGGCAGACGGTGCGGCAGACGTGCGCCGCGGCGGTGATATGTCCGCCCGAGGGGAGGATGAAGGCCTTGATGGGGGGCACGAGGTCATCGAGACGGTCGATCTCACGCTCCACCTTGGCTACGGCGCGCTCGGTGACGCAGGTCACCTCGTGGAGCTCATCCTTGCTGGTGTCGGTGGCCAGGTAGCCGCCGACGGAGAAGAGCTTGTGCTGTAGCCAGTAGAGGAAGCGGCTATCGGGCTCCTCGAGCTCGTAGGCCAGCAGGACGCCGACGAAGCTATTGAGCTCGTCGATGGTGCCGTAGCATTCGAGTCGGAGGTCATACTTGGGGACGCGCTGTCCGCCGACGAGGGAGGTGCGGCCCTTGTCGCCGCCCTTCGTATAGAGCTTGTACTTCTCTGTGTCCATAGTGCTGTGTCGGGTGTGGGGCTGCTGGGGGCAGCCCGGGGTGAGGATGCTGTCTACGTGCTGCGCACCAGGGGCGCAGGCTGGGGCGTCTCGTTGCGGCGGGGATGGTACCCTGCTGCGGCGGGCGCTCATTAGATATAACTCGCGCGGTGCCCCTTGGGTTTGCTCGAGGGTGCTCGGGCTGGAGCAACAGCGTCGCGGCGGTGGGGCGAAGAGGCGGGAGAAGCGCGCTCGGGCGGGCTAAGGCTGGGTGCGGGCTGGCGGCCGAGGGGCAGGACGAAGGGAGGCCTTAGCCGTGGAGGAAGGGGGCACTAGCGGAGGGCTAGGGCTCCAGTAGGTACATCGGGGAGGGCGCGGTGCGGCGCAGCGCCGTGAGGCTAAGGTCCTTCCCGACGCGTATGCCCTCGCTGAAGAGGCGCTGCTCGATGCTCTTCCAGCAGAGCTCAGGGTGGTTGTTGTCCTTGCTTAGGTGGCAGAGCCATACGTTGCGCATCTCGGGGTGGTAGCAGCGCGCTAGGACCTCAGCGGCCTCCTCATTGGAGAGGTGGCCCAGCGGACTGGCTACGCGCTCCTTGAGGAAGGGGGGATAGCTGCCCGTGCGGAGCATCTCGCTGTCGTAGTTGGCCTCCAGCACGACGTGCTGGGCGGCGGCGATGTAGCGCTCGATGACGGCGGTGGGGTGGCCTACGTCAGTAGCGAGGGTGAAGCGGAAGTCCTCGCCGCGGGTGATGTGATAGCCTACGTTCTCCGCGCTATCGTGCGGCACGGGGAAGGCTTCGATGGAGAAGCCCGCCAGCTCCAGCGGCTCGTGGATGGCGAGCTCACGGCGCGAGGCCCCGAGCGGCTCCTGTACGAAGCGGCTGCGGGTGATGCTGTCGTGCACCAGGGTCGTAGCGTAGACGGGGAGGTGGTAGACCGCTCCCAGCACGCCTATGGTGCGTATGTGGTCGGCGTGGTCGTGCGTCACCAGCACGCCACGTATATGGCCGTCCTCGAGGCTGATACCCTCGGCGGCTAGGCTCTTCTTGATGCTGCGTATAGGGATGCCTGCATCCAGCAGCAGGCCGCCCGTCTCGTCCCCGAGGTAGTAGCAGTTGCCACTGCTCCCACTCCCCAGGCTCATGAATCGTATCACTTGCTTCGTCTCTCCTTTAGCGTCTATAGATATAGGTCTCACGACCGAAGTCCTCGGCTGTCGCCTCGAGGGTCATCTCGCCCCGCAGTGGCAGGGCCATCCGCTGCTTGACCTCCTCGGGGCTGTAGCCGCGACCGAAGAGGTACATCAGCTTCGTCAGCGCACTCTCCGTGGTGCTGTCCCGTCCGCTCACCAGTCCCAGACGCTGCAGCAGCATCCCTGTCTCGTAGCGCATCATGTCCACATAGCCCGTCACGCACTGCGTCACGTTGACGATGACTACGCCGCGCGCCACAGCCGTCTCGAGCGCCTCGAGGAACCATGGGAGCATCGGCGCATTGCCACTGCCGAAGGTCTCCAGCACGACCCCCTTGAGCGAGGGCAGGCTGAGTAGCGACTGCACGACCTCGCGGGTGATGCCTGGGAAGAGCTTGAGCACCGCCACATTGGGGTCGAAGGAGCGGTGCGGCCTCAGGGTCTGCCCGAGGGCATCGCGCTTGATGGCTGCATCGTGGTAGCGGATCTCAATGCCGGCGTAGGCTAGGTGGGGATAGTTGTAGGAGTCGAAGGCGCTGAACTGATCGGCGCTGACCTTGCTGGTGCGATTGCCGCGCATCAGGTAGTTCTCGAAGAAGAGCGCGACCTCGGGCACGCGTGGCTGCCCTGCCTCGTCGCGTGCGGCGGCGATCTCGATGGCGGTGATGAGGTTCTCCTTGCCGTCGGTGCGGAGCTTCCCGACGGGGAGCTGCGAGCCGGTGAAGACCACGGGCTTAGCCAGCCCCTCGAGAGCGAAGCTGAGGGCGGAGGCGGTGTAGGCCATGGTGTCCGTCCCGTGGAGGATGACAAAGCCATCGTAGCGGTCGTAGTGCTCAGCGATGATGTCCACCAGGCGCGTCCAGTCCTCGGGCGCTATGGCCGAGGAGTCCAGCGGAGGGGTGAAGGCCACGCTGGAGATGTCGCAGCCGAGGCGGCGTAGCTCGGGGACGTTGTCCTGTAGATAGGCGAAGTCGAAGGGCTCGAGGGCCCCCGTCGTGGGGTTCTCGACCATGCCTATAGTCCCTCCGGTGTAGATGAGGAGGATGGAGATGCGTCGTTCGGTGGCCATAGTGTATCGCTTAGAGGAGCACTCGTGTCATGCTTTGGGCCAGCTAGGGGGCTAACCCTCCCTACAAAGATAGCAAAATAGCAGGCGCGGTCGTACTGCTGTGCGGAGCCTTGCGGCGCCTCTCCTTGGGGTGGGGGACAGCCCCCTCCTTGCTCGGGTGCAGGGTGCCTCTACGGGGGGAGCCTTTCGCATGGATATCCCTCAGCTATGCTGACGGATATCCCTCGCTGCGCTGACGGCCGTCCCTCAGCGGGCTGACTGATATCCCTCAGGGCCGCTCCCCCTCGGGGCGCGTCGTGCTCCGCCCCTCACCGCGCCTGCTCGGCGGAGGTGGCTGCGTCAAGAAGCCCGCAGCCTATTCTCCGTTCTCCGATAAGGGCAAAGGGTCTAGCCAGCCCCTACAGGGGCGACCCATAAAGCGTTCGTAGTGCCCTTGCTACACCACTCCGCCCTCGCTTATGGGTGTTTTGAGGGTCGCCCCTGTAGGGCTCTATACCTATTTGTCTAGCCTACCCAGGGTTTGGTCGCCCTTGCAGGGCTACGCCCCCTGGGCTTTGGAAGGGGTCGCCCCTGTAGGGCTCTATACCTCTTTGTCTAGCCTACCCAGGGTTTGGTCGCCCTTGCAGGGCTACGCACCCTGGGCTTTGGAAGGGGTCGCCCCGCTGGGGCTTCTCCTCCTTGTCTAGCCTACCCAGGGTTTGGTCGCCCTTGCAGGGCTATGCCCCCTAGGCTTTGGAAGTGGTCGCCCCGCTGGGGCTTCTCCTTCTCGTCTGCTCAAAGTATAGGAGGGAAGAGGCCAAGCCTTGTCTTAGGTCTCTGGGTAAAGCTCAAGGAGTCCCCCTCCTATCCCTAATCGATGCGATGCGTCCGTCCTAGGCTCGGCGGGGGCTCGGGGGCTTTTGCGTATCTTTGTCTAAGACCTAATAGCTTAGATATGCTGAAGTTCCTCAAGGATAATAAGGCACTCTACCTCCACATGCTCCACGTGCTGGCGATCTTCTTCGTCGGGGCGCTCGTGGCGAGTATCAACACCTCGCCCAAGGAGGGCTATGTGCCTAACTACCCCTCCCTCAAGGCCGACCAGCCCTGGGGCGAGCGGCCTCTGGTAGCCCCCTTTGAGTTCCCCGTCCTCAAGACGGAGGAGCAAATGAAGATGGAGCGGGACAGCGTGGAGCGCATCATCCCGCCCACGTGCCGCATGGATGAGAACGTCATGCCGCGCATGATCAATCAGCTGCACGACCAGTACAAGGAGCTGGCAGCGACCGTCCCCGAGAGCTACTACCTCTTTCTGCAGCAGCAGCTCAAGAAGTACTACGCCTTCGGGATCATAGACAGCAAGACCCTCGACGAGCTGCACCTCGATCGCCGCCTCGAGGTACGTATGCTCGGCAGCGGGCAGACGGGCACGGGCTGGACGAACGTCCCTGTGGCACGCCTCTACCGCCTGAGTGAGGTCTACAAGCTCATCATCGACGAGGCTACACGGCAGGGGCTGAAGCCCGAGCTGCTGCGCCAGCTGGAGATCACGCAGTATCTGCAGCCCAATGTGAGCTATGCCGAGGCCGAGACCAAGCGCATGCTCGCCGAGGCCCTCTCGAGCCTGGCGACCTCGACGGAGCGCTACCAGCAGGGGCGCCGCATCATCGACCAGGGGGAGGTGCTGACACCCTATACGCTCAATGTCATCCGCTCGCTCAATGAGGAGTACAAGGCACGTGTCGGGGAGAAGACCAGCTTCCTACAGCTGCCGCTGCTGGGCTACTTCTTCTTCCTCTTCACGGCGCTGGCGATCTATCTGGTACTCTTCTACCGCGAGTTCACCGAGGCGACGAAGAATGTCGTCCTGGTCGTACTGAGCATCCTCACCTTCATCGGGCTGACCAAGCTGCAGGTGGCGCACGTCGACTGGTTCAGCATCGAGGTCATCCCCTACGTGATGATCATCCTGCTGCTGCGTACCTTCTTCGCCAGCCACATGGCACTGACGACCTACGTCATCACAATCCTTGCGGTAGCTTACTTCACCCTCGACCCGCTGAACTTCATCTTCGTGCAGCTCCTGGCGGGCTTCTCGGCGATCTTCACCCTGCAGAGCCTCTCCAACCGCGGGCAGCTGATCCGCGCTGCCTTCTCGGTCTATCTCGTCTACATCCTCTCCTCGATGCTGGTCGAGTGGCTGACCAAGGACACGATTACCACCGACTACTGGATGAAGCTGCTGTACTACGGGATCAACCTCGTCTTCTTGATGTTCACCTACGTGCTGGCCTTCCTCGTGGAGCGTGCCTTCGGCTACGTGTCCAATGTGCGCCTGGTGGAGCTGAGCGATACGGCCATGCCGCTGCTGCGCGAGCTCTCGGAGATCGCGCCGGGGACCTTCCAGCACTCCTATCAGGTCTCCATCCTAGCACAGGCCGCCGCCACGCGTATCGGGGCCGATACGCAGCTGATCCGTGCTGGGGCGCTCTACCACGATATAGGCAAGATGCTGCACCCTGAGTTCTTCACCGAGAACGCCCCGTCCAATAGCCCCCACCGCCTGCTCTCGGCCCACGAGAGTGCCCGCGTGATCATCCGCCACGTCACCGATGGGATCATCCTCGGGCAGAAGAGCTCGCTGCCGCCGCAGATCATCGACTTCATCCGCACGCACCACGGGCGCAGCACGACACGCTACTTCTACAATACCTATTGCAATGAGCACCCTGGTGAGGAGGTAGACCCCGAGCCCTTCACCTACCCAGGGCCCAATCCCCAGACCAAGGAGCAGGGGATCCTGATGCTCGCCGACAGCGTCGAGGCTGCCAGCCGTAGCCTCACCAGCTACACCGAGGAGGGCATACGGCAGCTGGTGCAGCGCCTAGTCGACGGCATTGTCGCCGAGGGGCTGCTGGAGGATACGCCCTTGACCTTCCGCGACATCCGCGAGATCAAGGAGGTCTTCATCCTCAAGCTCATGACCATGTACCACGCGCGCATCGCCTACCCCGACAAGCGCTAGAGCCCTAGGCTGAGCACAAGCGACTGATAGATCATGTATAGGGCCATCTTCCTCCTCGGCTTCATGGGCTCGGGCAAGAGCACCGTGGGGCGCCAGCTGGCCGACGAACTCGGCTGGCAGTTCGTCGACACCGATGTCTTCATCGAGACGCGCTGGCGGCAGCGCATCACCGATATGTTTGCCTCGGTGGGGGAGGCGGGCTTCCGCAGGCGCGAGCGCATGGTCATCGAGGAGCTGATGACGATGGAGGATACCGTCTTCGCCACAGGGGGCGGCCTGCCCTGCTACGGCGATACGATGGAGCTACTGCGGGATGCGGGGGTGACGATCTACTTCCGCTGTAGTCCCGAGGTGCTGGTGCAGCGGCTAGAGCTCTGCAAGCGTACCCGCCCGACCATCCGCGACAAGAGCGGAGCGGAGCTGGAGGCCTTCGTGCGTACGACGCTCCTAGAGCGTGCGCCCATCTATACGCGCGCGCACTATACCTATGATATAGACGAGATCGTGAGCCCGAGGATGGAGCGGGACTTCGCCCGCCAGCTCGCGGCTGACCCTCGCCTACGTCAGCCCGTGCTGGAGGGCTGATCCCAGCGCGGCACGAGGCCTGAGGGCTAAACCTTAGAGGCTGAGGCCGCTAGCTCCATGAAGAGCCGTGATGAGGGGGGATCCCCTAGAGGAGGAGCTACCTTTGCAGTGTCCTCAGAGGGACTGAGGGCAATACAGTTTATTCACCTTTTATACTCCTCTACATCATGGCACAGACACAGCCACTGACCTACGTCCTGAAGACACACGTCGCCAAGCTCGGCAAGCACCAAGGCAAGAAGGTGGTGCAGGCACACCCCACGCACCGCCAGACGGTCTCCTTCGAGCGCTTCTGTACGCTCGTCTCAGGGCACTCCACCTTCAACTACATGGAGGTAGCCTCCATCCTCAACCTCTCGGCCGATATGGCGCGTGACCTGGTAGCCAACGGCTCCAGCGTCGAGTACGGACGCCTCGGCTTCCTCCAGCCCTCGATGCGCAGCGTGCAGGTACCCGAGGGCGAGGCCTTCGACGCGGCCAAGCACATCAAGAGCGCCCGCGTCGTCCTGCGCCCCAAGCAGCGCTACTTCGACCTCAAGGGCATGCGCTACGAGCGCTTCTCGCTCCAGCCTGCGAGTCCTAGCACGGCGCCTAAGACCAAGCAGCCCAAGAAGGCCGAGGAGGGACATGGCGGCTCCTCCGAGTCCTCGGGCCCTGGCAGCACGGGGGGGCACAATAGCGGCCTCTAGCCCGAGGCGCAGCGCGCTGCAAGGCACTCCCTACAGCCCTAGCTAAGTCTGGCGGCATCCTCCCCTCTTGTGGGGCTGGGTGCCGCCAGTGCTTTGGTAGCGGTCGGGGCGGGACGTCGGGGCAGCTGAGCTCCCTAGTGCGGGGGCTTATGCCTCGGACTAATGGACTTAGCCCGCCTAGCGTACTGGAGCAGGGGGTGGGAGGTACGTGCAGCCGTACCTTCGCAGCGGTCTCCAGAGGATGGAGGCCTATTATACTCACTCTATTACCCCTATATCTATGATGTACTATGTAGCCTGCGGGCTCGCCCTGGTGGCGACGCTCGGCAGCCTGGGCTGTAGCCCTAGGATCAAGCGGCAGGAGCTCAGCACCGAGGCCCAGCAGCTCCGCCAGTCCGCCCTCCAGAGTCAGCTCATTGAGGAGGAGCTGCTGCTGGAGCTCCCCGATAGCCTTGACCTTGTGCCGCCGCTCGCCTCACGCTCCCTTCCCTTAGCCCTCGGAACCAGCTCCCCGACGTCTACCCGCTCCCCGCTCCCCCAGGGGCGCCTCTACTATCGTCGCCGTACGCGTGCCGCGCAGCAGCAGGAGGCCTCCGCCACGACCCAGCACGTGACCCAGCAGCAGCTGCGCCAGGAACCACGACGTGCACTACGGCCCTTGCTCCTCCCTCTAGGCCTCGCCCTCGGGGCTGGGCTCGGGGCTTATCTTAGCTATAGAGTACGGAGGGCGCTCAGATGAGGACGACGGACATCCGCTACATCGTCCTGCACTGCAGTGCCACGCGGAGCACGCAGGACTACAGCCCCGAGGCACTGGAGCGCGACCACCGCGGGCGCGGCTTCCGCGGTATAGGCTACCACTACTACGTGCGCCGCTCGGGCGAGGTCATCCCCTGCCGCCCGCTGGATCAGATCGGCGCCCATGTGCGCGGCTACAACGCCTGCAGCTGGGGCATCTGCTATGAGGGAGGCCTCGACAGCACAGGGCGGCCCGCCGACACGCGCACGCCCAAGCAGCGGGCGAGCCTCCTCCGCCTCCTCGCGCAGCTCAAGGGCTACGCCCCCCAGGCCCGCATCCTCGGGCACAGAGATCTCAGCCCCGACCGCAATGGCGATGGGCGCATCACGCCCGAGGAGTGGCTCAAGAGCTGTCCTTGCCTCGAGGCAGAGGACGAATACGCCCCACTTAATAAGGTATAGCTATGGAAGCACCACGACCCCAGGACGGGCGCCACCGCGTGCAGCTGTGGATGGCCTGCCTGCTCTGCACCTTCGGCATGGCGCTGCTGGGAGCGGCCTTCTTCACCAGCCCGCCAGGGGAGATTCACTCCAGCGTGCTGGTGGCCTACGGCGAGGTGATGACCTTCGCAGGGGCGCTCTTCGGCATCGACTACCACTATCGGGGGCGCTAGGCACGGGTACTTTCCTTATCTTTGCGCTGGGCCCCGCCGTGAGCCCATAGATCGACTAACTCACCATTAAATAATAGCTCCGATGAAGAGACGACTCGTCTGCTCCCTCCTGGTAGGGGCAGCCCTCAGCCTCCCAGCTCTAGCCCAGCGCACGACGACGCAGCTGGAGCAGGGCTGGCGCTTCTCCCGCGAGGATAAGCCCGGCACTGCAGCCGCCAACTTCGACGACCGCAAGTGGTCGCAGGTCACCGTACCCCATGACTGGGCCATCTACGGACCTTTTAGCTTTGAGAACGACAAGCAGCACCTAGCGATCACGCAGGATGGTCAGAAGGAGGCGATGGAGCACGCTGGCCGCACGGGGGGACTGCCCTTCGTCGGCGTGGGCTGGTATCGCCGCGAGCTGGAGATCCCCCGCGATCTGGGGCAGCGCCGCGTACGCCTGACCTTCGACGGGGCGATGAGCCACGCGCGGGTCTACGTCAACGGGCAGGAGGTCGGCTACTGGCCCTACGGCTACAATAGCTTCTACTTCGACATCACCGACTACGTGCGCCCTGGGCAGCGCAATGTGCTGGCCGTGCGTCTGGACAACAAGCATGAGAGCAGCCGCTGGTACCCCGGCGCAGGGCTCTACCGCAATGTGCACCTCACCATCACCGAGCCCATACACTTCTCCACCTGGGGAACGCAGATCCTGACGCCTCAGGTGAGCAAGGACTACGCCCGCGTCGAGGTACGTACCCGCCTCAGTGGCCTTGGGACGCTCCGCTCGGGCAAGCTCGACCTCGAGGCCGAGCTCCTCTCTCCCGAGGGTAAGGTCGTGGCACGTGAGCAGCGTGCAGGCTACTTCGGCCCCGAGAGCGTGGACTCGGTCTTCCGTGTGGGCTTCGACCTCAAGGCCCCCCGCCTCTGGGACATCGGCCAGCCGCAGCTCTATAAATATGTAGTGAGCGTCCGTCACGAGGGCAAGCTCCTCGACAGGGACACGGTGCCCTTCGGCGTGCGCTCCATCGAGCTCAAGGCGGGCGAGGGCTTCTTCCTCAACGGCCGTAAGATCAAGTTCCAGGGCGCCTGCCTGCACCACGACCTCGGTCCGCTGGGTGCAGCGGTCAATGAGGCCGCCATGCGCCGCCAGATCCGCATCATGCAGGACATGGGCGTCAATGCCATCCGCACCTCGCACAACATGCCCGCCCCTGAGTTCGTCCGTCTCTGCGACGAGATGGGGATGCCGCTGATGGCCGAGAGCTTCGACTGCTGGAAGATGCCTAAGGTCCCCAACGGCTATAACCTAGACTTCGATGAGTGGTACGAGCGTGACCTGGTGAACCTCATCCACCAGTACCGCAATAGCCCCTCCGTCATCATGTGGAGCATAGGCAACGAGGTGCCCGAGCAAGGGTACGCCGTGGGCACGCAGCTGGCCTACCGTCTGCAGGCGATCTGCCACCGCGAGGATCCCACCCGCCCTGTGACCAACGGTATGGATAATCCCATAGCGGTGCTGCGTACGGGCATGGCGGGTACGCTCGACGTGCCGGGCTTCAACTACCGCCCCTTCCTCTACGACACGGCGCATAAGGTACTGCCGCAGGGCTTCCTCCTCGGATCGGAGACCTGCTCGACGGTCAGCTCGCGCGGGGTATACAAGTTCCCCGTCGTGCGCAAGTCCATGGCCAAGTACCCCGACCATCAGTCCTCAAGCTACGACGTAGAGCACTGCGGCTGGAGCAACCTCCCCGAGGACGACTTCATCCGCCAGGAGGACAACGACTGGATGATGGGCGAATTCATCTGGACGGGGATCGACTACCTCGGCGAGCCTACGCCTTACTACAGCGAGTGGCCCAGCCACTCCTCACTCTTTGGGGCTGTCGACCTGGCGGGACTGCCGAAGGACCGCTTCTACCTCTACCGCAGCCATTGGAACAAGGAGGCCAAGACACTGCACGTACTGCCGCACTGGACTTGGCCTGGACGCGAGGGCGAGACGACGCCCGTCTTCGTCTACACCAGCTACCCCGAGGCCGAGCTCTTCATCAACGGCAAGAGCCAGGGCCGACAGAAGAAGGATCTCGGCGTCAAGATCGCCGACACGGAGAACGATCAGAGCCGCCGCGACTTCGTCCGCCAGCGTCGCTATCGCCTGATGTGGATGGACGCTAAGTACGAGCCCGGGGAGATCAAGGTCGTCGCCTACGATGCTGCAGGTCGCCCCGCCGAGGAGCAGATCGTCCGCACGGCGGGCAAGCCGCACCACCTCGAGCTGGTCGCTGACCGCAGCACCATCGCTGCCGACGGCAAGGATATCTCCTTCGTCACGGTGCGCGTAGTGGACAAGGACGGCAACCTCATCCCCGACGATGGGCGCCTCCTGAAGTTCTCCGTCTCGGGTGCCGCCAGCTTCCGCGCCGCCGCCTCGGGCAACCCCGCTTCGCTCGATGCCTTCCACCTGCCGCAGCACCACGCCTTCAGTGGTCAGCTCGTCGTGCTGGTACAGGGCGGTACGAAGGGCGGCAGCGCGACGCTCAAGGTCAGCGCTAAGGGCCTCCCCACCGCCAGCCTGCAGCTTCAGGTCAAGTAGGCCGAGCTTATTCACCTATATAAGGCCAGCGACTCGACTCCCTAGGGAGCCGAGGCGCTGGCCTTTTTTGTTTGCTGCTGATGGGCGCGGGAGAGGAGGGGCGGGAGGCGCTGTGGCCTCCTCGCTGGCGCGGCCCCTCGCTGCTGTTGCGGTCTTCTTGCTGCGCGGGCGGTCTTCTTGCTGCGCTGGATGTGCCTAGCGGGCGGTGGCACGGAGCACCTCGCGCTTGCCGGGAGGGCCAGGGAGACGCTCGACCGAGAAACCCGAGCGCTCCAGACGGCGGCGCACCTCACCCTTGGCGCAATAGGTCGTGAGGATCGCCCCTGGGCGGCAGCAGCGCCGTAGCTGGGCGAAGAGCTCCTCACGCCACAGCTCGGGCTGGCTCTCGGGGGAGAAGGCATCGTAGTAGACGAGGTCAAGCGCGGAGGGGAAGGGTAGGGCATTAAGGTCGCCCGAGATCTTGTGCAGAACGAAGTAGCGGCTCAGCGTGACGTCTTCGTCCCAGGCCGCCTCGTGCAGCCGCATCAGGGTGCTGTGGCTGTCCTCAGCACCGCCCGCTGTGGATAAGGCGTCCGCTGTGGATAGCTCGTAGTGCAGCTGGCGGTAGAGCTCGGCGGGGATGGGGTAGCGCTCTATGCTGTAGTAGTGGATAAGTCGGTGGCTACGCTCGGCCTCCATCCAGCTGAGGAGGGCATTGAGCCCTGTGCCGAAGCCGACCTCGAAGCAGCGCAGCGCCACCGCCTCGGGCTCCGCCCAGTGCTCGAGCCGCTGCCTTAGCCCGAGACCGAGGTAGATGTAGGCGCTCTCCTGCACAGCGCCGTGCGTGGAGTGGTAGTGCTCGCCGAAGCGCGGCGTGTAGAGCGTGAGGCTGCCGTCCTCGGTCGTCTCGAGCTGGGGGATCGTCTGGCTCATCGGTCAAGCTGGGGGAAGAGTGGGTGGGCGAGCTGCCAGAGGGCGATGCCTGCGGCGACGCTCACGTTGAGCGAATGCTTGGTGCCGTACTGCGGGATCTCGAGGCAGTGGTCGGCAGCGGCGACGACCTCCTCGGCCACGCCCTTCACCTCATTGCCCAGCACGAGGGCGTAGCGTGCTCCAGGCTCGGGGACGAAGCGATCGAGGTGGAGGCTCTCATGGGCCTGCTCGAGCGCGAGCACCGTGTAGCCCTCCGCCTGGAGCTCGCCGACGACCTCCAGCGCGCTGCTGCTGTAGCGCCAGGGCACGCTGTCCTCGGCACCGAGGGCGGTCTTGTGGATGTCGGGGTGGGGGGGCTGTGCGGTGATGCCGCAGAGGACGAGCCCCTCGATGCGGAAGGCGTCGGCGCTACGGAAGATAGAGCCGATGTTGTTCATGCTGCGTATGCTGTCCAGGACGAGGATGAGGGGCAGCTTGGCGCTCGTGCGGTAGGCGTCGGCGCTGAGGCGCTCCATCTCGGTGATCTTGAGTTTGCTCATATAGCTTGGTGGGTCGTGTCGAGTCGAAGGGGAAGCGGGCTTAGTCCACGAGCTCGGGGGCGAAGCCCAGGAGATACACGCGGCTGGTGGCGCGCGTCAGGGCGGTGTAGATCCAGCGGGCCATGGAGCGGTCGAGGGGTAGGTAGCGCCCCGCAAGGCTCAGGTCGACGAAGACGCAGCGCCACTGTCCGCCCTGCGCCTTGTGCGCCGTCACGGCGTAGGCGTACTTGACCTCGAGGGCGCCCCAGAACTTATCCCGACGGATCGCCCTGCGCCGCTCGACCACGGAGCTGATGTGGGCGTAGTCGGCTGAGATGCGGTCGAAGAGCTCCTGCCGCTGCTCGGCGCTGCGCTGCGGGCTGGGGTCGGTGAGGGCGCTTACTAGGAGCCGTACCTCCAGCTGCTCGTCGCGGTCGGGCAGGTAGACGAGGGCGTCGGCAAAGTCCAGCTCGTACTCGTGCCAGTAGCGTAGGACGCGGCGCAGCTCGATGACCTCACCGTTGGCGATGAAGTCGGAGTGATCTCGGAGGCGCGTATAGTGGTAGTTGTTGCGCGCCACGATGAGGCGCTCCCCGGGGACGAGCTGCTCCTCGTAGTAGAGGAGCTCGCCGCGGATGGCTTGGTTGCACTCCAGCGCGAGGCGGTTGGAGGGGCAGATGACGAGCGTCTCCTCCCTGCCGTAGCGCTGGTAGGCCTCCTCGAGGTCCTCGAAGAATTCGCCTGGCTCTACGGGGTAGATGCCGCGCCAGTCCTCTGTCTCTAGGTGTATGGGCAGGTAGTCCTCGGGCTCGCTGTCGCTGTACTCGTCGATGAGGTCGCGCAGAGCAGTGGCATTATGCAGGATGCCGCCCTGACGCTGGCGTACGACCTGCCGCAGCTCGGCGCCGTAGACGGTGAGGCCGTAGCGCCCCGAGAGCACCTCGGGGTCGAGCGCCTCGCTCAGCTCCATCCCCACGGGCGGTAGCTGTGCCGTGTCCCCGACGAGCAGGAGGCGGCTGCCCTCGCTGCCGAAGACGTAGGCCAGGAGGTCATCTAGGAGGTTGCCCGAGCCGAAGGGACTGTATTCGCCCGAGCTGCCCGAGATCATCGAGGCCTCATCCACGATGTAGAGGGTGGGGCGCCGCTCGGGGCTCGAGGAGGCCAGCTGGAAGGTGCCGCCCTCCTCCTGCATCTGGCTGGATGCGCGGTAGATGGTGCGGTGGATGGTGGCGGCGCGGCGTCCCGTAGCTGCGGCCAGCACCTTGGCGGCGCGCCCCGTGGAGGCCATCAGCTCGACCTGCAGGCCTGAGGTGATGGCGGCCTCCGTGATCCAGCGCAGGAGGTAGGTCTTCCCCGTCCCCGCATAGCCTCGCAGGAGGTAGACGGTGTAGGGCGAAGGGTCATCGAGGTAGTCGATGAGGGCTGTGATGGCCTCCTCTTGATCGCCCGTCAGCGGTAAGTCGCTGCCCCGAGCCAGCAGATCTGAGAGCGCTGTATACGGCATGTGATAATAATTTCTATCTTTGTTGCTGTGAAGTTAGTGCATTTGGCGCACATACGCCTAGGAAGAGCCTCGACGAGGTGCTCGTCCTAGGGGGCGTGGGTCGCACGCTAGTCTAGACTAAATTAAAAACTACTATACAAGGAAATGAAGAAGGTTATCCTCATCATCGTAGCCGTAGCTGTACTGGCTCTGGCCTACGTCACTGTGCAGAGCGTCCTGGCTCCTGTGAGCTTCGACAAGAAACAGCAAGAGATCGAGCTGGTACTGCAGAAGCAGCTGAAGAAGATCGCTACCTACGAAGACGCCTACAAGAGCGTGTACGACAAGTATGCCGACAAGGACGAGCTCGTGAACTTCCTCAACAACGGTCGCGTCTTCTACATCCGTGCCGAAGGTGACTACACCAGCGCCATGCGCGACCAGGGCCTGTCCGAAGAGGATGCTGCTCGTCGTGGCCTCATCCGTCGTGATACGATCTGGGTCAGCGCTAAGGACTCGCTGCTCAAGGACGGCACCGACCTGGCTAAGCTCTTCTCCATCCCAGGCTCTGACTCTACGATCCAGGTCGTAGCTGGTACCATCGAGCAGGAGGTAGGGGACAATAAGGTCGAGGTCCCAGTCTTCCAGGCATCGGCTAGCTACCAGAGCTATCTCGGTCGCCTTGGCAATGATCGCCTCGTCAAGGAGAAGATCGAGAAGGCCAACAGCAAGGCCAACGCCTTCGCTGGGGTACGTGTCGGCTCGCTGACCGAGGTTAAGACCAACGGTAACTGGGAGTAATGACTCAGGAGCCCAGCAGCTCACCCCTCACGGCTGCTACGGCAGCAGACTATAGCCTGTCCATCCGACCCGCGTCGGGTGGACTTGCTTTTTGTGTCCAGCGCCGTGGCTCTGTCCCCGAGCTCGTCGAGCAGGGCTTCCTCGTCAGCCAGCGTCCCGAGGCGCGGCTCTACGAGCAGCTCGAGGAGCTCTACTACCAGAGCGAGCTCCTCAGCTACCCCTACGGCGAGGTCGTCCTCTATGTCGAGCCGCAGCGCTGGTGCCTCGTGCCTACCGAGCTCTTCCGCCCAGGCAGCGAAGCCCTCTGGCTGGATGCCGCGACCGAGCCCACGACTGCGGGCGGAGCCGAGCAGCGCCAGCAGCTCCTCTCCTGGACGCAGCCCGACTCGGTGCAGACCTTCGTCTTCGCCTGGGATGCCGAGGCCTATCACTTCCTCCGACGTACGCTCCTGCTGCTGGAGCCGCGTCCTTACTTCGCCCTGCCCCTCTCGGCGCACCGACAGCTGTCGCGTGCTAGCCGCTCGCCCGAGGTGCTGCTGCTGCTGCGCTCGGGCCAGCTGGAGCTCTTCCTCCTGCGCGAGGGCGAGCTCCTGAGCTGCGGGCACTACCCGCTGGTCGGGATGCAGGAGGCGCGCGTCGTGGCGGAGGAAGCGGCCTTCTACCTCATCAGCTACTGGCGTCACCACGCCCTGGAGGGGCAGACGGCGGGCCTCACTATCGGCTACCCCGAGGAGGGCGATGCTGCCACCTGCCACCTGCTGCACGAGGCTGCCGAGCTCCTAGCGGGCATCCTACGCCCCCATATCGGGCAGCTGCAGCTCGAGGCCTATCGCTCGACCAGCCTCGTCCCACTCTAAGATCATCAGCTATGCGCATCATAGGCGGGAAGTACAAGCGACGCCGCTTCGACGTCCCTAAGAGCTTCAACGCTCGTCCCACGACAGACTTTGCCAAGGAGAATCTTTTCAATGTCCTGCAGCAGTACCTCGACCTCGAGGGGCTCACGGCGCTGGATCTCTTCAGCGGTACGGGCAGCATCGCCCTCGAGCTGCTGAGCCGCGGCTGTAGCCGTGTCGTCGCCCTCGAGCAGCGGCGCGAGCACGCGCTCTTCATCCGCAGCGTGGTGCGCGAGCTGGGTGAGGAGCGCAGCCTGCAGGTGCTACAGGCCGATGTCTTCCGCTATCTGGCGACTGCCAAGGGCGGCGCGCAGTACGACTTTATTTTTGCCGACCCGCCCTACAAGCTCAGCGAGATTGCGACGCTCCCTGAGCTCATTCACGACTCAGGGCTGCTGCGTGCGGGGGGAGTCTTCGTCGTCGAGCACCCCGCGCAGTACGACTTCAGTGCCTTGCCTTACTTCAGTGAGCGCCGCATCTACGGCTCGGTGAACTTCTCCATCTTTGCCCTCGAGGACCCCGAGGAGGCGGAGGAAGACAGCGCCGAGGAGCCTTAGCCTAGGCCCGCCTAAGGAGCTCAGCGTGCCGAGCGCCCTCGCTTAGCCTCGCTGACTGATATCCCTCAGCGGCCTCAGGGCCGTCCCTCAGCGCGCTGACTGATATCCCTCAGCCTCCTGACGGATAGCTCGCATGCGGCCTCAGCCTTATCTCTCTTTGCCAGCGCCCCTAGACATGAGGGGCGCTGCCGCACTGGGGGCATTATTCATCTCTAGATACAGATACGAGCAGTGGACTACATCTATAGTCTCGATATGAAGGTGCGTGACTACGAGTGCGACCTTCAGGGCGTGGTGAACAACGCCAACTACCAGCACTACATGGAGCATACGCGCCATGAGTTCCTCGAGAGCCTCGGGGTCAACTTCGGCAAGATGCACGAGGACGGACTGGATGCCTTCGTCACCAAGGTGAGCATCTCCTACAAGAAGAGCCTGCGTAGTGGAGACCACTACCGCTCGGCGCTGCGCTGCGCTATGCGCCCGCCCAAGCTCGTCTTCTACCAGGACATCCTCCACACCGATGGTACGCTCGCCGCGCGCGGCGAGGTCGAGTGCGTCGTCGTGGACCACGGCCGTCTGACGCGTGGCGAGTTCTTCGCCGAGCTGCTCAAGGACTACCTAGGCTAAGCCGCGCCCTTACTCCTTTCCCCGCCTCCACCTCCCCTTATCCTCCCTCCAGCCCAGTACGACTATGGCCAAGAAAATCGCTGAGACGCCCTTGATGAAGCAGTATCAGGAGATCAAGAGCAAGCACCCCGACGCGATCCTCCTCTTCCGCGTGGGGGACTTCTACGAGACCTTCAGTGACGACGCCATCGCTGCCGCCGAGATCCTCGGCATCACGCTGACGCGCCGTGCCAATGGCGCCGCGATGTACGTCGAGCTGGCGGGCTTCCCCCACCATGCTCTGGACAGCTACCTGCCCAAGCTGGTACGCGCTGGCCGCCGCGTAGCCATCTGCGACCAGCTGGAGGACCCCAAGCTGACCAAGAAGCTCGTCAAGCGCGGCATCACCGAGCTCGTCACCCCAGGCGTCGTGCTCGGGGACAATGTGCTGAAGAATAAGGAGAATAACTATCTGGCCGCGCTCTACCTCGAGCCCGAGG
The DNA here is from genome assembly GCF_938046015.1 of uncultured Porphyromonas sp. Taxonomy (GTDB): domain Bacteria; phylum Bacteroidota; class Bacteroidia; order Bacteroidales; family Porphyromonadaceae; genus Porphyromonas. Next base: position 23,167 of record NZ_CALIXW010000047.1, read on the forward strand.
CGGAGGGCGCGCTCTCGCTGCTGGACATCTCGACGGGTGAATACTTCGTCTCGGAGGGGCGCGCTGACTATCTCGACAAGCTCCTCTCCTCCTACCAGCCCAAGGAGGTGCTGGTCGACCGACGCTACCGCGCGCTGCTCGACCAGCGCTTCAGCTACCGCGGCTTCGTCTACGAGGTGGAGGACTGGACCTTCGCCCTGGAGAACAATAGGCGCAAGCTCCAGCAGCAGTTCGGCCTGCAGAGCCTCAAGGGGCTCGGCCTCGAGCACAAGCCGCGCTCCATAGCCGCCGCGGGTGCCATCCTCAATTACCTCGAGCTGACGAGCCACACCGAGCTGGGGCACCTCACCACCCTCAGGAGCATCGAGCGCCTGGAGACCATGCGCTTGGATAGCTTTACCTTCCGCAGCCTCGAGATCCTGCAGCCGATGAATCGGCAGGAGGGCAAGAGCCTCCTCGACGTCCTCGACGCGACGCAGACCCCCATGGGCGGGCGTATGCTGCGCCGCTGGCTCTCCTTCCCGCTGCTGGAGCTCAGCGCGATCCAGCAGCGGCAGCGCGTCGTCTCGCAGCTCTACCATGAGGCCGAGCTCCGCCGTAGCATCGCCGAGCTGCTGCGCGGGATCGGTGACCTGGAGCGCCTGACGGCCAAGGTCGCCGTCGGGCGCATCTCGCCCCGCGAGGCGCGTATGCTGGCCACGACGCTCGCCACCTGCGAGCAGCTGCGTAGCCTCACCAGCCTCGTCCCTTGCCCTGAGCTCGTGGCGCTCACCGAGGCCATCGACCCCTGCCCCGAGCTGCGTGCTGACCTGGAGCGCACGCTGACGGCCGAGCCCCCCGCAGCCCTAGGCCGCGGCGAGGTCATCGCCCCAGGTATCTCCCCCGAGCTCGACGAGCTGCGCCGCCTCTCCTCCCACGGCAAGGAGTACCTGCTGGAGCTGCAGCAGCGCGAGAGTGAACGCACCGGCATCCCTTCGCTCAAGGTGGCCTATAATAATGTCTTCGGCTACTACATCGAGGTACGCAATACGCACCGCGACAAGGTCCCCGAGGACTGGACGCGTAAGCAGACGCTGACCTCGGGCGAGCGCTACATCTTCCCCGAGCTCAAGGAGTACGAGGAGAAGATCCTAGGGGCGGAGGACAAGATCTCCAGCCTCGAGGCGCAGCTCTATACGGCGCTGCTGCAGCGCATCGCTCGCTACATCCAGCCCCTGCAGCAGGACGCGCAGCAGCTGGCGCGCCTGGACTGCCTCACGGCACTGGCGGAGACGGCCGTCACGCACCGCTACGTCTGCCCCGTCGTGGACGAGGGGACGCGCATCGACATCCGTGCGGGGCGCCACCCCGTCATCGAGGAGCAGCTCCCCTTCGGGCAGAGCTACGTCCCCAATGACGTCCTGCTGGACCAGCAACAGACGCAGATCATGGTCATCACGGGGCCTAATATGAGCGGTAAGTCCGCCCTGCTGAGGCAGACGGCACTCATCACGCTGCTCGCCCAGATCGGTAGCTTCGTCCCCGCCGAGGCCGCCCATATAGGTATCGTAGATGGTATCTTCACCCGCGTCGGAGCCTCGGACAACATCTCCCGCGGCGAGTCCACCTTCATGGTCGAGATGCAGGAGGCGGCGAGCATCCTCAATGGTCTGACCGACCGCAGCCTCATCCTCTTCGACGAGCTCGGCCGTGGTACCAGCACCTACGACGGTATCTCCATAGCCTGGGCCATCATCGAGTATCTGCACGACAACCCTGTGGGCAGACCCAAGACACTCTTCGCCACGCACTACCACGAGCTCAACGATCTGGAGGGACGCCTGGAGCGCGTCAAGAACTTCAACGTCTCAGCGCGTGAGATCGAGGGCAAGATGCTCTTCCTCCGTAAGCTCGTCCCTGGGGGCAGCGAGCACAGCTTCGGGATCCAGGTCGCCCGCCTCGGGGGGATGCCGCAGTGCATCACCGAGCGCGCTAGCGAGATCCTCGAGCAGCTCGAGACGGCGCATATCCACGAGGAGACGGGGCTCGGTGCCGAGGTTCGGGTGAAGCGCGCCAAGGCACCACAGCCTGCTGCCAACGCCGCCGCTACCCGCGTCGAAGGCGTGCAGATGAGCTTCTTCCAGCTGGATGACCCCGTGCTCTCCGACATCCGCGACCGGCTGCTGGAGGTCAAGATCGAGCAGCTGACGCCCCTCGAGGCCCTCAATAAGCTCAGCGAGATCCAGTCCTTGCTCAAGGTCCCCAAGTAAGCCTCCAGTATAACTGCCCTACGCCTTAGAAAGCAAAAACGATAGCCCCCAAGTCCGCACACTGACGGACTTGGGGGCTATCACTTTAGCTTTTGGAGGCTTTCGCTTTTGGGGTCTATAGTGTTGCATTTCCAGCTTGAAGAACCCACACTCGAAGCGTAGGCGTGCTGCGTCAGCAGGACCTCAGCCGTATCAGCTACCTCCCCGAGAACCCACACTCGTAGCGCACGTGTGCTGCGTCGGGATGCATGGTGTCAATATAGATGACGAGGACGATGCGGTACTTATAGTAGCGCTGCTCCTTGGGCTCGTACTCCACGGCGTAGAGGTTGGGGTGCTGGTAGCGGTACAGCTCGCCGATACCATAGATTAATATCCCATTGGGGTGCCTCGGTCGAGGTAGACGATAGGGCTTAAGGAACTTGTCGATCTGCTTCATGGGGATGAAGTGTAGCGCCTTGTACTCCTCGGCGCTAATCTCTACAGCAGGATACTTGTAGTAGAGGTAGTACCAGTCATCTTTTGTCGCGTTGATATGCCAGCACCGTGGAGTATAGACAAAGTAACTCTGACAGGAGTACTTGATGAGCTTAGCGCTATCCTGTGGGTACTTTTGAGTTTCATCATATTTTGCCCAGATAGGGAAGTCTCTAGGGCGCACTTTTGTTTCATCGGGTACGATCTTCCCTAGCTTGATGTAGCGTATAGGCCCAACGGGCAGAGGGACAGGCGTCTGTACATATTTCTCGTACACCGTGTCGGGGATTAGTCTGTGTTCCCGCTCCATTTCGCCAAGACGTATCTGCCCGAGCGCGTTACCGCAAGTCACCAGCATCGCGCCGAGCGCAAGGATGTGTTTAGCCTGCATATTATTATAGAGATTTCCATTGGAGAAGTCGCTGCTACTCCTCGAAGTGTAGGCGGGCCGCGTTGGGATGCATGGTATCAATGTAGATGACGAGCACGATGCGATACTTGTAGTAGCGCTGCTCCTTGGGCTCGTACTCCACGGCGTAGAGGTTGGGGTGCTGATAGCGGTACAGCTCGCCGATACCATAGATTAATTTCCCATCGGGGTGCCTCGGTCGAGGCAGCCGATAGGGCTTAAGGAACTTGTCGATCTGCTTCATGGGGACGAAGTGTAGCGCCTTGTACTCCTCGGCGCTAATCTCTACAGCAGGATACTTGTAGTAGAGGTAGTACCAGTCATCTTTTGTCGCGTTGATATGCCAGCACCGTGGAGTATAGACAAAGTAACTCTGACAGGAGTACTTGATGAGATTAGCGCTATCCTGTGGGTACTTTTGAGTTTCATCATATCTTGCCCAGATAGGGAAGTCTCTAGGGCGTGCCTTCTTCCTCTCGAGAATAGGCCAAGCCTTAAGATAGTACATAGGCCCGACAGGCAGAGGGACAGGCGTCTGCACATAGCTCTCGTACACCGTGTCGGGGATTAGTCTGTGTTCCCGCTCCATTTCGCCAAGACGTATCTGCCCGAGCGCGTTACCGCAAGGCGCCAGCATCGCGCCGAGCGCAAGGATGTGTTTAGCCTGTATCATCTCTAGAAGTAACATTTAATATAGTGAGCGGCTATCATCCCATGCGCTGCATCCTTGCATCCGCAGTTGGCGAAACTCTTGCAGGCTTAGAGGCTTGCTCTCTGAGCCCCTGTCGTCCCCCATACTCGTGGTGCGGGCTGCGTGCAGCGGGCTGGGCTCCTCGGCTCGAGTGCGCCCTGTAGCGATGTTCATGCCTTTTATATTTATAGCTGTGTAGCTCCTTAGGGGCAGGGGCTCTAGGTGCCTCTGCCCTAGTTGGGTAGTAGTCTGTCACAAAGTTAATCTTTCTGCTGGATAAGGATGCGCATCGCTCCTCGGGCGTGAATGCCCGCTGGGTATCCGCTCCCCTCCCTATCGGTGTGCTCCTCTCGTGTGTGCGATGCTGGGCACGCTCCCCTACATGGGTCAGCGTCGTCAGCTCCGAGCAGAGAAGGCTGAGCTACGCTCAGGTGGAAGCGGATGGCCCCAGGGGAGTCCGCAGCTGTAGCCCTATGCCCTCAGCGCTCTGACCGATATCCCTCGGGAGGCAGACTGCCGCCCATCAGGGCGCTGACTGATATCCCTCAGAAGGCCTCCCCCTATGGGGCTACATCGCTGCGGCTGGCCTTGCCCTCCTCGTGACAGCTAGGCCTCACTACCCCAAAAGGAAAGGAGCGCTATACCGTCTCCCCTCGGCCCGTAGGCTGGGGGAGCAGGTATAGCGCTCCTTCTGTTTGCTTGGGTAGCTCCCTCTCTCGGGGGCTTTGCCTCGCTGGGTTAGGTCCTCGGGCTGTCGCTACGAGGTATTCCCGCTCGGAGATGGCTACTCAAGGAGGACGTGGGTAGCGTCCTCGATCTGTGCGATGCGCCCAGTCAAGACAACCGTCTTGCGCTCGCGGCGGTCATGCGAATAGACGTTGGAGTTGATGAAGGCCTGGCAGGTGCGTGCCTTGAGGTCAAGCACCTGGCTGATGGTCGTCCCATCGGCCTCCACCCAGTTCACGAAGAAGATATGAGGCTCGATATGCTGTGCATGATACCTATCCTCGCCCTCCTTCTCGCCGTGGACAGAGTCCCGCGAGAGCCAGTGTAGGTGACGGTCCGAGAGGTACTCCACGATGGAGCTATTCCCATCGAAGGAGAAGTGTAGGCGCTTCCCCACGAGCGTCGTATCACTGCTCTGTGGGGGCTCAGCGGCCACGGTATCTGTGAGCGTGGGCTCTGGCTCGACGGTGGGCTGCTGCTCCGTGCTCGTCCCCGTGGGAGCGTGGCAGGCGCAGAGCCCAAGGGCCAGGGCTAAGCTCGAGAAGAGTCGTCGCATAGCCTGAATCTAAATAGTAGATGAATACAAGGCGGACTACTTCGCCCCGAAGATACGGGCGAAGAAGCCAGGGCGCTCGCGCTCCGTCACCTCTCCGCTGGTCAGGAGCCCCCAGTCGGCCTCCAGAGCCTTGCCCTCGCTGATGCGGTGGTAGATGGTGCCCCAGTCAGGGAGGCCGCCGAAGCTACGGTCATCGATGAAGAGATCGGCCTTGAGCTTGCGTGAATAGCCTTCCCCCGTGCTGTCCTCCTCGGGGAAGTCACGGTTGATGGCGTAGAACTCTACGCCTCGGGCACGGCACCACTCGACAGCCTCGTCGAGCAGCTCGCCTTCGCGCACTGTCCAGAGGATAAGGCGGTGCCTATCCTGGATCAGCATACGCAGGGTAGAGGTGGCAAAGGGGATCTCTTCCCCAATCTTGGGATAGCGATGGCGTACAATGGTGCCATCGAAGTCCACAGCGATGATCATATACGGTAGATGTGAATAAAAAGGGAGGGTACGATTACCTGTCTGCTGCTGAGCCTCCTAGAAGCGGATGACCTGGGACTCGTCGTCCTCGGCTGGCTGCTCCTGGGGCTGGGCATCACGCGCGGCCTCGCTGGGCACGGCGGATACCGAGGGTCGATCCTGGGCCTCGGCCTCTGGGATCGAGCTGTAGGCGCTCTGCGGCTGCCAGGCGGCAGCGGCGAGCGTGTCGCTACTCTGGGTAGCGATGCGCACAGGACGAAGCTCGTCCTGCTCCGTGCGCTTGCGGTCGAAGATGGTACGGTCGCGCTTGAGCGGTGACTGCTCCTCGAGGATGAGGATGAGGTCCTCGTCGTCGAGCTCTGCAAGGCGTAGGTAGAGGGGAGCTGCCTGACGGTTGGAGACCGCCTTCTTGCCGTAGATCTCGGCGATGCGCTTGTCCTCCTCCTTCTGTCGCTTGGCAGCGTCGGCAGCCTCGAAGCTATGGCTGTCGGTCTTGCTCACGAAGTCGTTGTAGTCATCCTCATTGTAGTCGAAGCCCGAGGCCAGGATGGTCACGGCCACCTGATCCCCTAGGTCGTCACGCGTGGCATAGCCCCAGATGACGCGCACCTGGTCACTGAAGCGCTCGGTGAAGAGGCGTACCTCCTGGAGCTCGCCCGTGCTGAGTGGGCTGCTGCTGCTCTGGTAGACGTTCAGCAGGAGCTTGTTCGCCAGGTGGACATTCTTATTGTTCAGCAGCGGTGAGCGTAGGGCCTCCTCGATGGCGCGGGCGATACGCCCCGTACCTGAGGCCATACCCGTATTGATGACGGCCACGCCCCCAGCCTTGAGCGTCTCCTCGACGTCGGCGAAGTCAAGGTTCATCTTCCCCGCGATGTTGACGATGTCGGAGATCCCGCGCGCCGCCCAGCTCAGGGTGTTATCGGCCATCTCGAAGGCCTTGTCGAGCTCGAGATTGGGGTAGACCTCCAGTAGGCGCTCGTTGTTGATCACCAAGAGGGCGTCCACGTGCTTGCGCATCTCGTCGACGCCGCGCAGGGCCTGGAGGATCTTCTGCTTGCCCTCGAAGAGGAAGGGAATGGTGACGATGCCCACTGTCAGGAGCCCGGCCTCCATGGCGACGCGCCCTACGACGGGGGCTGCCCCCGTACCTGTGCCGCCGCCCATACCTGCGGTGATGAAGACCATGCGCGTATCGTCGCCCATCATCGCGCTGCGGATCTCGTCGACGCTCTCCTCAGCTGCCTCGCGAGCTACCTCGGGGCGGTTGCCCGCGCCGAGCCCGCGGGTGCGGTTGGGCCCGAGCAGCACGCGATGCTCTACACTATTATTGGAGAAGGCCTGCCTATCGGTATTGCACACCAGGAAGGATACCCCACGCACAGCGCCCTGGCTGTGCATCATACTCACGGCGTTACCACCGCCCCCGCCTACGCCTACGACCTTGATTAGCTGGGGGATTGTATTCTCTTCGTACATAAAGTCTATGCTACCACGTTCTGTCATACCTCGGCTCGCTGCTAGCGGTGGATCTCACCGTCGTCCTCATCCTCATCGTCATCCTCTGGGTGCTCCTCGGGGGCAAGGGCCTTGGTTAGCTTGCCCCATACGTTGGAGAGCCACTGCGAGGTGCTGCCGCCCTTCTTGCCTGTGCGTTCCTCGGTCTCTTCGTGCTCCTCGGCCTCCTCGAGGTAGTTGCTCAGCTTCTGGTCGAGGGGCTCGAAGGTAAAGTCGTCGGCCGCGCGCTGCGGCTCCTCGGCGGGGGCTGCATACGGCGTCGTGGCGGTAGGAGTGGGCTCGGGCTCATCCTGCATGAAGGTGTCGAGGTCGCGCAGCTGGTAGCTGACGCCCGACTTCTGCGCCCACCACGCGAGCGCCAGCTCGGACATGTAGTCGCCGAGGTAGTTGATGCCGCCCGTGGAGCCGTCCTGCTGCAACTCCAGCCGCTCGTCGTAGACCTCACGGCGGAGCGTGCCGCGGCGGTACTCGAAGTTGAGCTGCTCGAGCGTCTCATAGAAGAAGTGCGTGCGCGTGACGCCGCCTGCGAAGACCAGTCCGCGCGAGACGTTGGCCTCGTTGCCCGACTCGTGGATGAGGTGGACACAGTTCCACAGCAGCTCCCGCACACGGGCGTCGACGAAGCGATTGAGCTCCAGGCGGTCGATGCGGATCGCCTTGCCGCTCTCTGGGCTCATGCGCTCGATGATCTCGCCGCGAGGGATGGAGGTGTCCATAGAGCCTTCGCTGATCTTGAGCAGCTCGGCGTCCTTCTCCAGCAGCGGGGTGGGGAGGCTGGTGAGGTCACGCGTGACGCACTGCCCGCCCAAGGGGATGATGAAGAGCCCCTGCAGGAGGCGCTCCTTGTAGATGGCGATGGAGGTGGTGCCTCCGCCCATGTTGATGTAGGCACAGCCCAGGGCACTCTCCTCGGTGGTGAGGGTAGCGCGTGCCTCGACGAGCGGTGCGGGGAGGGTGCCCAGCAGCTGGAGCTCGAGGCGTGCGATGAGCTCCTCGATATGTGCCAGGATGTTCTGCCGCACGACGATGACCTTGTACTGAGCCTCGATGCGACGACCCATGACGCCGCGGGGGGTATACTCACGGCGGCCGTCCACGAGGTAGCGCGGGTCGGTGATGGCGAGGATGCGCTGCCCCTCGTAGTGGGCCTGGTCTACCTGCTCACGTAGGGCCTCGAGGTCGGCCTGCTTGATCTCGCGGGGCTCGGAGCCCAGCTGGAGCGAGGCGGTGAAGGTCTCGGAGTGCATGCTGCGGCAGTCGAGCCCGACGTAGACGCCCTGGATGGAGGCATCGTCAGAGAGGTGGCTCGTCAGCTCGTCGACGATCTGAGTGATGTAGCGTGCGGCAGCGTCCATATTGTGGATACAGCCCTGACGTATCGCGCCCGCGGCGGGGACGCGGCAGGCGTGGATAGGGCGTACACGGCCATCGCTGTGCTTGCGCGCTAGGATACCGGAGAGCCAGCTGCTCCCGATATTGATCACGACAAAGATATCTTCTCTTCCTTCGTTCATATCGTCTTAGTGCTTGGGTTGCTTTGCTGTGGGCTTCTGCTTGCTGTGCTTGGTGTGGGGCTCTGCCGAGGGCTTCTTGGGCTCCTTGGTGGGGGCCTTCTTGGTGGGCGCTGCGGCGGGGCTCTTCTTAGGCTCCGCCTTGCGGGGCTCGGCCTTGGCGGACTGCTGCTTAGGTGCGGAGTCTTTCTTATGCTCGGGCTTAGCCTCCTTCTTGGGCTCCTTGCGAGGCTCCTTTTTCGCTTCTTTCTTCGCCTCCTTCTTGGGCTCCGCCTTGTGTGGCTCGGCCTTCTTGACTTCGCTCTTCTTGGGCTCGGCCTTGGTGGGTGCGGGCGTCACGACCTGGGGTGAGGCGGCGGTGCTAGGCTGCTGGTGGCTGGCACTCGGGCTGCGGCGCTCGCCCTCCTCGTCCAGCTCCTCCTCTAGGGCAGGGTAGCGCTCGGCGGCTACCACCTGCCCCTCGTAGTCGAGCTTGACGTAGCTGAAGGCGTTCATCCCACGGCGAGGCAGGACGCTCGCGGCGAAGATACGCCATTTGCGCAGCTTCTCGGCCCAGTTGCCGCCCTTGCCGAGGATGAGCTCTGTGGTGCCTACGCGGGGGATCATCACGATGCCGCGCTGGGGCGAGACCTGCAGCTGGCCGTAATAGTCGCGGTAGTAGCTGTCAGCCTGGAGCGTGCAGAAGAGATCATAGACCTCCTGTCTGGCGTACTGCTCGCTGAGGGTGCCTGTGACTAGCGGGAGGTAGGAGGCGAAGTGCGTCGAGCCCTTGATGATGCCGCGCCCCTCGGTGACGTAGTAGCTCGCTCCTCGGTCGTCGATGACGAGGAAGTAGGGGTTCTTCTCCTCGACGCGGATCTTGACCGAGTGCGTGGCGGGGGCGACGTAGGCCGATACCTTATCGTAGATCCCGAGCTCGGTGAGGCTGCGCTCGATGCGCCTGAGGTCGATGGAGTCGAGCTTCTGCCCCTTGAGACGGATGCCCCGACGGCTCAGCTCGCCGATGACCTGCTGCTCGGTGAGGAAGCGTGGGCTGCTCGCGCCGCGGCTGGAGACCTCGACGACGATGTTGCGGCAGGCTTCGCTCGAGATGCTAGGCCCAGGGTTGAGGACGAAGTAGACGAGCGCCCCCAGTAGGACGAGCGCTAGCAGCGCGATGAGTATGTTCTGTATCCAAGCGCGCTTCATAGCTGCTGCTCTAGCCAGTGGGCTACCTGGGGGACCAGGCGGTCTATATCACCCGCGCCGACCATCAGCGTGACCTCGGGCAGGATGCCGCGCGCCTCGAGGAAGGGCAGCAGCTCCGTCTTGGGCAGGACAGCCAGTGGGGGGCGCTTCATCGCCTGAGCGATCAGCTGGCTCGTGACGCCCTCTATGGGGCGCTCGCGGGCAGGGTAGATGTCCAGCAGGATCACCTCGTCCAGCTGGTCGAGGCTGTGGGCGAACTCGCGGTAGAAGTCCTGAGTACGGCTGTAGAGGTGCGGCTGGAAGATGCCGAGGATGCGCCTGTCGGGGTAGAGTTGACGTACCGAGCGGATGCTGGGATCAAGCTCCCCAGGGTGGTGGGCATAGTCGTCGATGAGCACGCAGCGGGGTGTATTGACCACGCGGTCGAAGCGGCGGTACACGCCCTGGAAGGAGGCGATGGCCTCCGCGAGCTCCTCGAGGCTAGCGCCACAGAGGTAGGCTACGGCGAGGGCTGCCACGGCGTTCTCCACATTGACTAGGAGGGGCACGCCGAGCTCTACGCGCAGGACGCCGCCCGCACGCCCCTCGAGGGCAGGGTAGTGCCAGTCGAAGAAGAGACGCCCCTCGGTGATCTCGACCGCGTCGTAGCCGAAGTCCACGCGCTCACTGACGTTGCCGTAGCGGTAGAGGCGTGTCCCCGGCTGTAGGTGCGGGGTCAGCGCGATGCCCTGACGCATCACCAGCGCACCCTCGGGGTCGATGAGGCTGGTGAAGTGCTCGAAGCTCTCGCGGTAGGCCGCAGGCGTGTGGTAGATGTCCAGATGATCGGGGTCGGCCGAGGTCACGATGGCCATGTAGGGCGCTAGGTGATGGAAGGAGCGGTCGTACTCGTCGGCCTCGATGACGGCGTAGTCGCTGTGGTCGCTGATCAGGAGGTTGGTGCGGTAGTTGTTGGAGATACCGCCGAGGAAGGCGTGACAGCCCACGTGGCTCTGGTGCAGCAGGTGCGCCAGCATGGTGGAGGTCGTCGTCTTGCCATGTGTGCCCGCGACGCAGAGTCCGCGCTCGCGGCGGGTGAGCTCACCCAGCAGCTCGGCGCGCTTGATCACACGATTGCCCTGAGCGCGGTAGTAGCATAGCTCGCTATGATCCTGCGGTATGGCTGGGGTGTAGACGACGAGGGTGTCCCGCCCGCGCCAAGCCTCGGGGATCAGCTCCACGCTGTCCTCGTAGTGTATGGCCGCACCCTCCTGCTCGAGGGCCGCTGTGAGCGGTGAGGGGGTCAAGTCGTAGCCGGCGATGGCGTCGCCCTTGCTGAGGAAGTAGCGGGCGAGGTTGCTCATCCCTATTCCTCCTATACCGATAAAATATAAGTTCATACGCAGTACTACTTTTCCTTATTTATACAAAGATACAAAAGTTATAGGCAGGAGCGTGGGGACCTTTGTCCGAGCGCTCCGTCCTCCCTAGTCCCTGCCTCCTGCCCTCCCTTGTGTCTAAACATTGTGATGGTCTAAGGCGCTCATATTCTAGGCTTAAGTCGTTGAGCTCCGCCTGCAGCCTAAGGGGGGGTAGTGGCTAAGTCGGGACGCAGCCGCGCCCCTCCTCGGGCAGAGCTGCGAAGGAAGTCTACCCACCTCGTGCCCCTCCTCGGGTAGAGGCACGAAGGAAGTCTGCCCACGTTGCAATCCTCCTCAGACAGAGTTTCCAGCCAAGTCCGCCCGCGCTGTGCCCCAAGTCCGCCCGCGTTGTGCCCCAAGTCTGCCCAGGCAAAGTAATATAATAATCAGCCGTCCCCCTTATCCCTCAGCGCGCTGAGGGATAAGGGGGACGACGAGAAGTAATATAATAAATCCCGCTCCCCCTTAGGTCTCCCTCTCCCGCCTCCTTGCTCAGCGCTTGCTACCCCTTAGCTCGGAGCTAGCTCCGCCTTTGGTTGTGCTACCCTTCGCTTTACAAAAGGCCATTGCCTCATACAGGTAGGTATCTTCTTCATAGGAGCTACTTAATAATGTACGCGCGCGAAGAGGGGAGGACTCGTCGGCTTGGGGTGGGGTATTGTAACTTGATCTTGGGGCTGTGTGGTCACGCTGTGCGCCTTGGCGAGGCTTGCCGATCAGGGCTTCGCTTGTACTTCGGTGGGGGCTGCTCGGAGCTAGGGGAGGGAGCTTGGCTGGCGGGGCCGTCGGCAGGCCGAGAGCAAAGTATTTGCATAAGTCGAAAAAGCGTATTATCTTTGCAGTGCAATTCAGCAGCAGAATGCGATGGAAGTGTGGGTGAGTGGCTGAAACCAGCAGTTTGCTAAACTGCCGTACGGGCAACCGTACCACGAGTTCGAATCTCGTCGCTTCCGCCACGGATTGCAAACATTGCGATGGTGCCATAGCTCAGTTGGTAGAGCAAAGGACTGAAAATCCTTGTGTCCCCGGTTCGATTCCTGGTGGCACCACAGAAGGGCAAGTGTCTCATGACGCTTGCCCTTTTGCTTTGCCGAGGGCTGAGGCGCGCCGAGACTGTGGCTCTAGCCGCCCTTCGCCTCCCTCCCCCGAGGCTGGCTGCAGCGCCCTAGCACGCTAGGCCTCCCCGAAAAGTCGTACCTTTGTCCCTCAAGATAATAGCGATACAAGGCATCAATACCGATAATGGCAAAAGAACTCAAAGAACTCACCTCGCGTAGCGTCGACTACTCGCAGTGGTATCAAGATCTCGTCATCAAGGCCGACCTAGCCGAGAGCAGCGCCGTACGTGGCTGCATGGTCATCAAGCCCTACGGCTATGCGATCTGGGAGCGCATGCAGCGCCAGCTCGATGATATGTTCAAGGAGACGGGGCACTACAACGCCTACTTCCCCCTCTTCATCCCCAAGAGCTTCCTCAGCCGCGAGGCTGACCACGTGGAGGGCTTCGCTAAGGAGTGCGCGGTCGTCACCCACTACCGCCTCAAGACGAGCCCCGACGGTGGGGTCGTCGTCGACCCCGAGGCCAAGCTGGAGGAGGAGCTGATCGTACGCCCCACCTCCGAGACCATCATCTGGAATACCTACAAGGGCTGGATCCAGTCCTATCGTGATCTGCCCATCCTCTGCAATCAGTGGGCGAACGTCGTGCGCTGGGAGATGCGTACGCGCCTCTTCCTTCGTACCGCAGAGTTCCTCTGGCAGGAGGGGCATACGGCGCACGCCACGCGTGAGGAGGCCGAGGAAGAGGCTATCCGCATGGTCAACGTCTATGCTGACTTCGCCCGTGACTTCCTCGCCGTACCCGTGCACGTAGGGGTCAAGAGTGCCAACGAGCGCTTCGCTGGGGCGGTCGAGACCTATACCATCGAGGCGCTGATGCAGGATGGCAAGGCGCTGCAGAGCGGTACCTCGCACTTCCTCGGGCAGAACTTCGCCAAGGCCTTCGACGTGACCTTCACGACCAAGGAGGGCAAGCAGGAGCTCGTCTGGGCTACCTCCTGGGGGGTCTCCACGCGTCTGATGGGTGCGCTCATCATGGCGCACTCGGACGATAACGGCCTCGTCCTGCCGCCCAAGCTCGCCCCGCATCAGGTCGTCATCGTACCTATATATAAGAGCCTCGAGCAGCGCGACGAGATCACGGCGCACATCCAGCCCCTGCTCTCCGAGCTCAAGGCCAAGGGCATACGCGTCAAGTACGACGATGCCGACAACAAGAAGCCCGGGTGGAAGTTCTCCGAGTACGAGCTCAAGGGCGTACCCGTGCGCCTAGCACTCGGTGCTCGTGACCTAGAGCAGGGCACCGTCGAGGTAGCGCGCCGCGACACCCTCACCAAGGAGACGCACGCCCTCGAAGGCATCGCCGACTACATCGCCCAGCTGCTCGAGGAGATCCAGCACAACATCTATCAGAAGGCCCTCGACTACCGCGAGTCCCATACCATCAAGGTGGACAGCTACGAGGAGTTCAAGGAGAAGATCGAGGAGGGGGGCTTCATCCTCGCCCATTGGGACGGCACGCCCGAGACCGAGGAGCGCATCAAGGCCGAGACTAAGGCGACCATCCGCTGTATCCCGCTTGAGGGCGACAAGACCCCCGGCGTCTGCATGGTCACGGGCAAGCCCTCCAAGCAGCGCGTCCTCTTCGCACGAGCTTATTAACCCCTTAGCCCCTATCCTATGGCCAGCATACGTGACGGCGAGAACGAACTCTCGCTCCTCGGCTCCAAGACCACGGTCTACAGCCAGGACTACGCCCCAGAGGTCCTCGAGGCCTTCACCAACAAGCATCAGGAGAACGACTACTGGGTGCGCTTCCATTGCCCCGAGTTCACCAGCCTTTGCCCCATCACCGGTCAGCCCGACTACGCGACGATCTACGTCAACTACATCCCAGACGTGCGTATGGTGGAGAGCAAGAGCCTCAAGCTCTATCTCTTCAGCTTCCGTAACCACGGCGCCTTCCACGAGGACTGTGTGAACATCATCATGAAGGACCTCATCAAGCTGATGGATCCTCGGTACATCGAGATCGTGGGGGACTTCACGCCCCGCGGCGGGATCAGTATCCTGCCCTACTGCAACTACGGTAGGCCAGGGACGAAGTATGAGGAGCTGGCTGCCCAGCGCCTAGCTACACACCCCGTGAGATGAAACGAGCATTAGCAATCATCAATCCTATATCGGGGACGGGCTCCAAGCGCTCCGTCCCCGAGCTCCTAGGGCGTGCCTATCAGGACACGCCCTTTGAGCTTTTCTTCACCTACACTCGGGAGGCGGGGCATGCCGAGGAACTGGCACGTCGTGCGGCTGCTGAGGGCTACGACCACGTCCTCGCCGTCGGTGGAGACGGTACGGTCAATGAGGTCGCACGCGGCCTGCTGCATAGCTCCACAGCCCTAGGGATCATCCCCAAGGGATCGGGCAATGGGCTGGCACGCACGCTGGGCATCCCGATGAATGCCGAGCAAGCGATCACCGCTCTGGTAGGGGCACAGCGTGCCAGCATCGATGCCTGCCAGGTGGGGGATCGTCCCTTCTTTTGCACCTGTGGGATGGGCTTCGACGCTGCCGTCAGCTGGAGCTTCGCCGAGGCAGATAGGCGTGGGCCGATGACCTACCTACAGACGATGGTCTCCGAGTACCGTAGCTTCAGCCCCGACAGCTACCGTGTGACCCTCGATGAGGGCGAGCCCTTCGAGACGGAGGCCTTCGTCCTCGTCCTAGCCAATGCCTCGCAGTATGGCAATAATGCCTACATCGCTCCCGCGGCTGACCTATCGGATGGGCTCATTGATCTGGCGATCATACGCCCCTTCCCCGTCCTAGAGGCCGCCGTCGTGCTCGGTGACCTCATGCTAGGCCGCCTCGAGGGCAACAAGCACTACGAGACGCTGCGCGCCCGCCGCGTCCGTATCGAGCGCAGCGCGGCTGGCCCTGTGCATCTCGACGGGGAGCCCTTCGAGCTGGGCGCTACCCTCGAGGTCGAGGTGCTGCCGCTCGCCCTTCAGGTGCTTCTGCCGCCGCAGTCCTAGTCACGTTCTCCCTTTCCCTCCCCCTTATCCCTGCTTCTTCCCCCCCTCCTTTCCCCTCTTCATCATGCGCCCTCCGAAGAAAGAGCGGCTGCGCCGCACCCGCAGCCTGACCGTCCTGCTCAACGAGCGGGAGTACAAGGCTATACAAGACCATTGCCGTGAGCGTAAGGTCGCCTGCCGCTCGGAGTGGGTGCGCCTGACGCTGATGAAGGAGATCTTCCACGAGCACATGCTGCACGCCCCGACGCTCTTTACCGAGGAGGAGATGCGATGAGCCAGCAGGAGGATGAGCGCTATATGCGCCTAGCGCTCGAGGAGGCGCAGCTGGCCTATGAGTCGGGTGAGATCCCCATCGGGGCGGTCGTCGTCTGTGACGACCGCGTCATCGCTCGGGCGCATAATGAGGTCGAGCGTCTCAGCGACCCGACGGCTCATGCTGAGGTGCTGGCGGTGACGGCTGCCACGCAGTATATGGGGAGCAAGTTCCTCGGGGACTGCCGCCTCTACGTGACGATCGAGCCCTGCACGATGTGCGCGGGTGCGCTGCACTGGGCGCGCCTCAGGGAGGTCATCTATGGGGCAAGTGAGGAGAAGTTCGGCTACCAGCGCTACGCCCCCGAGATCTTCCCCCGCGCGACGAAGGTGCGCGGCGGCGTGCTCGCCGAGGAGGCGCGTGCCCTGATGCAGTCCTTCTTCCGCGCCCGTCGCTAGCGGCCTAGGGGAGAGGTCCCGCCCTACGCCCCGCGGCTACTCTCAGCGAAGTCCCGAGCCTCCTGGCCAGCTGCTCAGATCTAATCACGACCTTAGCCGGAGGCCCTTCCCCCTATCCCTTGATTCAGCCCCCACGCATACGTATGAATACCCTAGAGCTCATCCACCGCTACTACACCCCA
Organism: uncultured Porphyromonas sp.; assembly: GCF_938046015.1. Taxonomy (GTDB): domain Bacteria; phylum Bacteroidota; class Bacteroidia; order Bacteroidales; family Porphyromonadaceae; genus Porphyromonas. Next base: position 39,350 of record NZ_CALIXW010000047.1, read on the forward strand.
GGCACCGAGCAGGAGGAGATCCTGCGCCGCCATAGTGAGGACGTCACCCAGCTGGCGCTGCGCCTGGTGGACGCTCATCCCGAGCTAAACCTCGACCGAGCCTTCGTCGCCGAGGCGGCGATGCTGCACGACATCGGCATCTACCTCACCGACGCCCCCGGCATCCATTGCACGGGGGAGGCACCCTATCTGCTCCACGGCTATCTCGGGGCCGAACTGCTGCGCTCACTTGGTCTGCCGCGCCACGCTCGTGTCGCCGAGCGCCACACGGGCAGCGGCCTGACCCGCGAGGAGATCGCCGCCCACGCGCTGCCCTTACCCGAGGGCTGCTATATGCCCGAGACGCTGGAGGAGCAGGTGATCTGCTATGCGGACAAGTTCTTCTCCAAGACCAAGCTCGGGCAGCAGAAGAGCCTAGAGAAGGTGCGTAAGGGCTTCGCCAAGCATGGCGAAGCAGCGCTGGAGCGCTTCGACGCGCTGCACGAGCGCTTTGGTGCGGGGCTGGACTTCATCGTCTAGCGTCTAAGACGCCCTGAGCAAGCAAGCCCATCGGGGCGCGCTGCAGGTAGGAGGCTACTTGCGGCGCGCCCCGACGGGCTTTTTGTGTCTTGGCCTTGGCGAAGCGCTAGCCTAAGCTCGCGAGGAGCGGCCAAGCGGAAGCAGAGCGAGGCAACAGCCTCATCCGACCCTATGTGAGGGACATCCCTCAGCTCCTTGACTGCTATCCCTCAGGCGGCTGACTGCCGTCCCTTAGTGGCCTGACTGCTATCCCTCAGGAGCGCCTTCCCTTAGCTGTAGCCTTGGCTGGGCTGTCGTCGCTCTATTGCCCGAACTGAGGCCTCATCCAACCTAGGTAAAGGAGCACCATACTTTGGCCTCAGCCATGGGAGGGCGGACGAGCTTAGTTCGCCTTTCCTGCTGGCTTATTTAGAGGAATAGGATAAACCTCAGCGGGGCGATCCCATCAAAGCCCAGGGTGCGTAGCCCTGCAAGGGCGATCAAACCCTGGGTAGGTAGAGGTATAAGGAACAGAGCCCTACAGGGGCGACCCTCAGGATCTTCGTAGCATCGTAGTCGCACGATGCAAACTTCTCGCTTGATCATCCTGAAGATCGCCCCTGTAGGGCTCGTTGCGTATTTGGTATGCTTTTACCCAGGGTTTGGTCGCCCTTGCAGGGCTACGCACCCTGGGCTTTGATGGGATCGCCCCGCTGGTGCTTGCACGGCCGCTTTTCCTTGGCTAATCGAAGTATATGCTTGGGGGGAGTAGCTCGGTGGTGGGGAGCTTTAGTCGCTGGTCTGCTCCCAGCTGAGGAGGACGCGCAGGGAGGAGGCGCTCAGACGAAGGTCACGTAGCGCCTTGCGTAGAGGAGGCAGAGGTGGCTCGCTGCCGAGGTGATGCAGGTAGCGGAAGAGTTCTTCGGCCGAAGGGTAGCGCGGGCTGTCGTCGTAGCCGCGCTTGAAGCCCATCCGCAGCCCCTCCTGCATGAGGCAGCACTGCGGCAGCTCGGCGATGAGGGGGAGCGGGAGGCCCTGCCGCTCGGCTTCACTCTGGAGCTGCCTGAGGTGGTAGGCTAGGTGATGCCCCACGAGCGTGAGCTGAGGCTGCAGCACGCGGCTCAGCCGCTCGAGGGCTTCGCTCGGGGCGATGGCTTCGGCTCGGTAGCAAGGCTCGGAGACCTGCTGGAGCTGGCGAAGCGCCTCGCTGCGCTCGCCCGTCTGCTGGAGCATGTAGCTCTCCTCACGGAGGCACTGCCCCGACGCGTCCAGCAGCTGCCAGCCGAGGGCGAAAAGAGGGGAGACGAAGTCCCCATCCGCATCTTCCTCGTCGATCAGCTCCATCGCCTCGGTGTCCAGTACAAGGTAGCGGGCCTCCCCCGAGTGGGGCTGTGGAGGGGCTAGCTCAGCTGCGACCAAACGAACGATCCCCGAAGCGGCAGCCGCTCGGCTGCGCTTCAGGGATTGCATTTCTTGACGGAGGCTCTGCTGCGTCCTTAGTCTCGTCCCGAGCTGCCGCACCAGCAGCAGAAGGATTAGGAGGATTAGACCAAGGAGCAGTAGCATGGCTCGCTAGTGCTGCTCGCGGGGGAAGAGGAAGCGGCGGTCGCGTACGGCGGCCTCCTTAGCCCAAGCCTCGGGCAGGAACTTCCAGTTCTCGGGATTCACGGGGCGCACGCTGCGGTGGCGGCGGAAGAACTCCGCCAGGTGGTAGACCTGGTCGTGGGAGGTGGCGTAGACGATGCGCTTCGGCAGCTCCTCCTTGGGGATGCCAGCGCCCGTGGTGAGCATGCCGCCCGCACCGCCTGCACGATAGGAGTTCACCGCCACACGGTAGCGGCGCTCGAGGTCGAAGGGCTCGCTGTGCCCCGTCAGCCTAAGGATGGTCACGCGCTGACCCTCGGGCTTGGTGAGGTCGACGAGGTAGTCGATGCCCTGAGCGGCACTGTAGTTGAAGGTCGGGACAGCTGTCTTGTAGTGGTCGCTCTCCTTAGCCCCAGGGCGTAGACGGATGAGGTGATCCTCGGCCGAATGCATCTCTGCGGCCCAGCCTGCGTAGGAGTGCTCGAGGTAGCCCTTGATCTCGCGCCCCGTCAGCTCCATGGCGTAGAGGTAGTTGGAGAAGGGGCAGAACTTGAACAGGTCACGCATGTAGACCTTGCCCGCAGGCAGCACGGCGCTCGGCTTGAGCGGGGCGGCGAAGGAGATCTCCGCCTGCACGTTCTCCAGCTGCATGCGGTGGATGATGTCCATGTAGGGCGAGGTGCCGAAGAGGGCATCGACGCCACGTACCTCGGCCTCCAGCGTACCGACTTCGCTGGCGAGGTAGTCCTTGACGGCACGCTCCTCACGGGCGAAGGCCTGGAGGAAGGCTGGGTCTGGAGCTACGCCTTCGAGGGAGATGAAGCTGGGGCGGAGCTCCTTGGCGATGACCTTGCCGCCCTGCTTGCGCACCGTGATCTGGATGTCGGAGACGCGGTCGAGGTGGTTGGCAGGGTTGATCAGGAGGACGGAGTCGTGGCTACTGCCCTTGGGATGGAGCCAGGTCAGCTCCTTGCGGTGGTCGTGCCCCACGAGCAGGAGGTCGATGCCTGGGACTCCTTCGCCTAGAGCTCGGCCAGCGTTCTCGAGGTAGTCGGGATTGTCATTCTCCAGCCCCGAGTGCATGAGTACGACGAGGAAGTCAGGGCGCTCAGACTGCTGGATGCGCGGGATCCAGTAGCGTGCCGAGACGAGGATATCGTCGAAGTGTAGGCCCTTCCACAGATGCTCGGGTACCCACTGCGGGATGGCGGGCGTGGTGAAGCCGAGGACGGCGATGCGCAGGCCTGAGCGCTCGAAGATCTGGTAGGGCTTGAAGTAAGGCTTGCCCGTCCGATCCGAGATGATGTTGGCACCGAGGAGAGGGAACTTGCACTCGCGCGCCCAGCGATCGAAGACCTGATGCCCAGGCTCGATGTCGTGGTTGCCCATCGCTACGGCGTCGTAGCGCAGGTAGTTCATCGAGGTGGCGATGAGGTGAGGCGTCACGCTGTCTACGTAGTTGTAATAGTAGGCGGGGGGCTCGCCTTGCAGGAGGTCACCCGCGTCCAGCAGCAGGGCCTCGGGCGACTCGCGGCGCACCTGCTGCATGACGGTCGAGAGGCGTGCCATGCTGCCCGTGCCGGGGCGGTCGTTGAGGAAGTCGTAGGGGTAGACGTTGCCGTGGATGTCGCTCGTGTGGATGATGCGCAGCTGGTGCACGCTGGGCTTGCTGCCGCTGGTGTGGCGTCCCTGGGCCTGGGCCTCAGCGCCCCAGGAGAGGGCGCTGAGGAGGCAGACGAGGGTGAGGAGGCTACGGAGGCTCTTGATCATAGCTCTTACTTGATGGGGCTACCAGGGGCGACGAGCTCGGCGGGCGTGACGAGGCGCAGCTGCCCTGTCGTGTAGTCCTCGGTGGAGAGGATCATGCCCTGGGACTCGATGCCGCGGAGCTTGCGTGGGGGGAGATTGGCGATGAAGCACACCTGACGGCCTACTAGCTCCTCGGGAGCGTAGTACTGAGCGATGCCCGAGACGATGGTGCGACCACCGAGGCCGTCGTCGATGCGGAACTGTAGGAGCTTGTCTGCCTTCGGCACCTTGGTGCACTCCAGCACGGTACCTACGCGGAGGTCGAGCTTGGTGAAGTCGTCGAAGCTGATGTCCTCGGCTACCGCAGGGGCGGGCGTAGCTGCGGCCTCGGCTGCGGCGTTGGCCTCCTTGGCGGCCTGCAGCTTGGCGATCTGCGCCTCGATGACGGCGTCCTCGATCTTCTCGAATAGGAGGCTAGCCTGTCCCAGCTGGTGGCCGACGGGGAGGAGCTCGCTACTGCCGAGCTCGGCCCACTCGGGCTGCTCGATCTGGAGCATCTCGCGGAGCTTGGCGCTGCTGTGAGGGAGGAAGGGGGCGAAGGCCGTGACAAGGTTCGCCGTGATCTGCAGCGAGATGTTGAGGATGGTCGCTACGCGCTCCATGTCGGTCTTGGCGAGCTTCCAGGGCTCGGTGTCCGCCAGGTACTTGTTCCCTAGGCGGGCGAGGTTCATAGCCTCCTTGAGGGCCTCGCGGAAGTGGAAGCTGTCCAGCTCGCGCTCTATGGCCTCGCGGACCTCGGAGAGGCCTCGGAGCGTCTCGCGGTCGAAGTCGGTGAGTGCCCCGCGGGCAGGGACCTTACCGTCGAAGTACTTGTCTGTCAGCACGAGGGCACGGTTGACGAAGTTGCCGAAGACGGCTACGAGCTCGTTGTTGTTGCGTGCCTGATAGTCGCGCCAGGTGAAGTCGTTGTCCTTCGTCTCGGGGGCGTTGGCCGTCAGCACGTAGCGCAGGACGTCCTCCTTACCGGGCAGCTCATCGAGGTACTCGTTGAGCCAGACGGCCCAGTTGCGACTGGTGGAGATCTTGTCCCCCTCGAGGTTGAGGAACTCGTTGGCAGGCACGTTCTCGGGCAGGATGTAGCTGCCCTCAGCGCGGAGCATGGCGGGGAAGACGATGCAGTGGAAGACGATGTTGTCCTTGCCGATGAAGTGCAGCAGGCGCGTGTCCTCATCCTTCCACCACTGCTCCCAGCTCTCGGGCAGCAGTTCCTTGGTATTGGAGATATAGCCGATGGGCGCGTCGAACCACACGTAGAGCACCTTACCCTCAGCTCCCTCTACGGGCACGGGGATCCCCCAGTCGAGGTCGCGGCTCACGGCGCGGGGCTGCAGGCCGCCGTCCAGCCAGCTCTTGCACTGGCCATAGACGTTGCTCTTCCACTCCTTGTGCCCCTCGAGGATCCACTCCTTGAGGAAGGCCTCATGTCGGTCGAGCGGCAGGTACCAGTGGCGGGTCTTGCGTAGCTCGGGCGTGGCGCCAGAGATGGCACTGCGGGGCTGGATGAGGTCGGTGGGGCTTAGTGTGGAGCCGCAGCGCTCGCACTGGTCGCCGTAGGCGTGCTCGTTCTGGCAGCGGGGGCAAGTCCCGGTGATGTAGCGGTCAGCGAGGAACTGCTGTGCCTCGGGGTCGTAGTACTGCTCGCTCTCCTCCTCGATGAACTCGCCCTTGTCGTAGAGCTTGCGGAAGAAGGCCGAGGCATGCTCGCGGTGCGTGGCACTGGTGGTGCGGCCGTAGATGTCGAAGGTCATCCCGAAGCGGGCGAAGGAGTCGCGGATGATGCCGTCGTAGCGGTCGACGACGTCCTGCGGACTGACGCCCTCCTTCTTGGCCTTGATGGTCACGGGCACGCCGTGCTCGTCGCTGCCGGAGACGAAGAGCACCTCCTCGCCCTTGAGCCGGAGGTAGCGGGCGTAGATGTCGGCAGGGATGTAGACCCCTGCGAGGTGCCCGATGTGTACGGGGCCGTTGGCATAGGGCAGGGCCGCGGTGATGAGGGTACGCTTATAGTTCTTCTTATTGTCCATCTATCGTATATCTATACACGGCACACGTGAGGACAGGTCATCCCTATCCCCACGTGTGTCCATGCGTTCGTTAGGCTATTACTTCTTCTCTGCCAGGCGCAGCTGCCAGGCCCATGCCGAGCGCAGCGTGTCGCCTAGGGTCTCCTTGGCCTCCCAGCCGAGGACGGTATTGGCGTGCTTGGGGTCGGCCCACACCTGCTCGATGTCGCCCTCGCGGCGGCCTACGATCTTGTGTGGTACCTTGACGCCCGTCACGGCCTCGAAGGTGCGGATCAGCTCCAGGACGCTGACGCCGCGACCCGTGCCGATGTTGAAGGTCTCCAGGCGCTCGCTGCCCTTGCTGTCGTCGAGGATGCGCTCTACGGCGCAGACGTGGGCCTTCGCCAGGTCTACTACGTTGATGTAGTCACGGATGCAGCTGCCGTCGGGCGTGCTGTAGTCGTCGCCGAAGACGCTCAGCTCCTGGCGGATGCCTGCTGCCGTCTGGGTGAGGTAGGGGATGAGGTTCTGGGGGACGCCGTTGGGGAGCTCACCGATCAGCGCGCTGGGATGGGCACCGATGGGGTTGAAGTAGCGCAGGCGTATGACCTTGTAGGGGGCGCCAGCGTAGACGACGTCGCGCAGGATCTCCTCGTTGATCTGCTTGGTGTTGCCATAGGGCGAGAGGGCCTCCTGGATGGGGGCGTCCTCGGTGACGGGCAGGTGCTCAGGGGAGGGCTGTCCGTAGACGGTGCAGGAGCTGGAGAAGACGATGCCGCGCGTGCCGTGGCGCTGCATGGTCTCCAGCAGGACGATCAGCGAGAGGAGGTTATTGCGATAGTAGAGTAGCGGCTTCTGTACGGACTCACCTACGGCCTTGCTAGCGGCGAAGTGGATGACGCCCTGGATGCTGGGGTGCGCAGAGAAGATGCGCTCCATCGCCTCAGCATCGTTGCAGTCAGCCTCGTAGAAGGTGGGGCGTACGCCCGTAATGGCTTCGATACCGTCGAGGACGTCGGCACTGGAGTTGGAGAGGTTATCTATGCTGACGACTTCGTAGCCTGCCTGGATGAGCTCCACGCTGGTGTGTGAGCCGATGTAGCCCGTCCCGCCCGTGACGAGGATCGTTCCTTTAGTTGCCATAGTAGTGTGTGCTATTATTGTAATGTATGGTTGATGCTATCGATGTAGTCCAGCAGCTCCTCGCGTCCGAGGCGCTCCTCGCTGGAGGTGACGAAGATGGGAGGCAGCTCCTCCCACTGCTCTAGGAGCTTTGCCTTGTAGGCTTCCACATTGGCTGCCAGCCTACCCTTGCTCAGCTTGTCAGCCTTGGTGAAGACCAGGGCGAAGGGTACGCCGTGCTCGCCGAGCCAGGAGACGAACTCGAGGTCGATCTTCTGCGGCTCGTGGCGGCAGTCCAGGAGGACGAAGAGCGAGACGAGCTGCTCGCGCTCCAGCACGTAGTCCTCGATCATACGCTTCAGCCCCTCGCGGCCGTCCTTGCTGAGGCGTGCGTAGCCGTAGCCGGGGAGGTCCACCAGAAGCCAAGCCTCGTTGATGAGGAAGTGGTTGATGAGCTGGGTCTTCCCTGGCTTCTGCGAGGTCATGGCGAGGCCTTTCTTCCCCGTGAGCATGTTGATGAGGGAGGACTTCCCGACGTTGGACCGCCCGATGAAGGCATATTCGGGCAGGCGACTGTCGGGGCACTTACGTACCTGGCTGTTGCTGATGACGAAGGTGGCGCTCTTGATGATCATTACGCTTGGGGGTGCTATTCCTTTGGGACAAAGATACGTCATTGCCGTTACATAGGAGCGGGGCGCCTTGGTGCGCACCCTAGCCTCCCCTCGTACGCGCGCCTATATACTATGGTGTAGCGGCGGGGCGAAGCTCAGCCGCACGGCCTCTGTGCTGGGGCTGTGGGGCGAGGAATGCCTACCTTTGAGGAGAGCCCGCGTGGGGCTCCTAAGCTAGATAAACCTATGATTACGATTAAGAATATGGTCTGTCGCCGCTGCCTCTGGGCCGTGGAGGAGGTCTTCCGCCAGCAGGGTATAGCCCTGCGTAGCCTAAGTCTGGGGCAGGCCGAGCCCGTCGAGGAGCTCAGCCCCGAGCAGCTTGAGAAGCTCGGGGAGGCCCTCGGGGCGCTGGGCTTCGAGCTGCTCAGCGACCGCCGTAGTCGCCTCGTGGAGCGGATCAAGGCCGCCATCATCGAGCTGGTGCAGCGCCCCGAGGGGCTACCTGCCCTACGCCTCTCCAGCTACCTCAGCGAGCGCCTCGCCTCGGACTACAGTGCCCTGTCCAAGCTCTTCTCCGAGGTCGAAGGCATCACCATCGAGCACTACTACATCCTCCAGCGTATCGAGCGGGTCAAGGAGCTGATCGTCTACGACGAACTCTCCATCAGCGAGATCGCCTACCGCATGGGCTACTCCAGTGCGGCCTACCTCAGTAGCCAGTTCAAGCGCATCACGGGGATGTCGCCCCGCGCCTTCCGTGAGCTGCGTGCCTCCCCGCGTAGGCCGCTGGATGAGGTGTAAGTATTCTCCCGAATATCGTAAGGCACAGCTTAGCTCGTCTCCTTACCTTTGTCGACACAGGTAAGTCAAACATTCAAATCCCCTATACTCCTATGACGAAGCAAAGCTATCCACTCCTCGGGATGAGCTGCGCCAGCTGCGCCGCCCATGCCACCAAGGCGCTGGAGGCGCTCCCAGGCGTCGCCAGTGCCGCCGTTAGCCTCCCTACCGCCTCCGCCCTCATTCAGTACGACGAGACGCTCTGCACGCCCGAGCAGCTGCAGGCGGCTGTAGCCGCCGTCGGCTACGAGCTGCGTATCGACCCGAGCGAGGAGGAGCAGCTGGAGGAGCTCGCCGAGCACGAGCAGCGTAGCCTCAGGCGTCGGACGGCGCTCGCCGTCCTCCTCTCGCTGCTGGTGATGACACTGATGATGCTCCACCACGGCCACCCTATGGGACGCGTGGAGGCCCTCGTGAGCGCGCTGGCTACGGGCGTGGTGCTGGGCTATGCGGGGTGGGACTTCTACCTCCGTGCCTGGCGGCAGCTACGTGCCCGCGCTGCGGGGATGGACCTGCTGGTCGCCCTCAGCACGGGGGTAGCCTATAGCTACAGCCTGGTGCAGCTCGCCCTCGCCCTCCTCGGGGGGAAGGAGGAGGCGCTACAGCACCTTTACTTCGAGGCCGCCTCGATGACCATCGCCTTTGTGCTGCTGGGCAAGTACCTCGAGGCCCGCGCCCAGCAGCGTACACAGCGCGCCCTAAGGGCCCTCATCCGCAGCGGGGTCAAGGAGGTGGACGAAGTGCAGCCCGACGGCAGTACCCGCCGACTACCGCTCGGGGAAGTGCATCCTGGCATGGTACTGCGTGCGGCACCGCACACCCTCTTCGCCGTCGATGGCCGCGTCCTCTCGGGTGAGTCCTACGCCGAGGAGCAGCTGATCACGGGCGAATCGCTGCCCGTGACCAAGGCCCCTGGCGCCCAGGTCTGGGCGGGCACGCTCAACGGCTCGGGCACCATCGACTACCGCGCCGAGGCCGTGGGCGGGCAGACGGTCGTGGCGCGCATCGTACGCCTCGTCCAGGAGGCTGGCGCCTCTCGTGCCCCGATCCAGCGCACGGTCGATCGGGTGGCTCGCATCTTCGTCCCCGTCATCGTGCTGCTGGCGCTGGTGACGCTCCTTGGCTGGGGCCTCCTCGGCGGCGTGGAGGGCTGGGGGCGCGGCCTCACGGCGGCGCTCACCGTCCTCATCATCGCCTGCCCCTGCGCCCTAGGTCTGGCTACGCCTACGGCTATCATGGTCGGTATCGGCCGTGCAGCTGAGGAGGGCCTGCTGATCCGCGATGCCGAGACCCTCGAGGCCGCGCTCGGGATCGATACCCTCGTGCTGGACAAGACGGGCACGCTCACCGAGGGACGCCCCGAGCTCAGGCAGATCCATTGGCTCGACGGCGAGGGGCAGGGTAGCCCTCAGCTGCGCCTCATTCTCTCCGCCCTCGAGGCACGCACCTCCCACCCGCTGGGGGCGGCCGTCGTCCGAGGCCTAGCGCCCAGTCTACCGCGGCTCGTGCTGCGTCCACTGCAGCTGACGGCAGTCAGCGAGCGCGCTGGGCGCGGCCTAGAGGGCACGGTCGCCGGGACGCGCTACTTCGTCGGGAGCCGCCGCTACATAGAGGAGCAGGGCATTACGCTTGCCCCCGAGCTGCAGCCCCTGCTGGAGGCTGCAGCCGCCGAAGGGCTGACGACGAGCTTCTTCGCTCGGGAGGGTGAGCTGCTGGCACTCCTGCAGCTCTCTGACATGCTGCGCCCCTCGGCGGCCTCCGCGCTGGCCGAACTACGCCAGCAGGGCAAGCGCCTCGTCCTCCTCACGGGGGACAATGAAGCCGTTGCCCGCAGCGTCGCCGCCCAGCTCGGGATCGACGAGGTCGTGGCCTCCGTCCTCCCCGAGGGTAAGGCGGACTATGTCGCACGCCTCCAGGCCGCAGGGCATCGGGTGGCGATGCTCGGCGATGGGGTCAACGATGCCGCGGCCCTGGCGCGCGCTGACCTGAGTCTGGCGATGGGGCAGGGGAGTGATCTGGCGCTGGAGACGGCGCAGGTGACGCTGCGCGGGAGTGATCTGGCGAAGCTGCCGCTGCTCTTCCGCATCGCCCAGCGCACGCTACGCACCATCCATACCAACCTCTTCTGGGCTTCGGTCTATAACCTCCTAGCCGTGCCGCTGGCTGCAGGGGGCCTGTATCTGCTCGTTGGGCGGCAGCTCGATCCCATGCTGGCGGGTGGGCTGATGATGCTCAGCAGCCTCAGCGTCGTCCTCAATAGCCTGCTGAGCCGCCGCGGGCGCTAGGGAAGGGCGCACCCCAGCGCTGCGCCTTGGTCTCCGTCTGTATGGAGCACTCCCTACCTCTCTATATATAAGGATAAGCCCTAGGGGAGGGCGTCACCTGCACCTGCAGCAGGGACGCCCTCCCCTAGGGCTTTTGGCTTGCTCGTCTCGAGCGTCTAGGTAGCCTTGTTCCGCCCTCTCGTGCGCTTCGGCCTATCTGTGGGCGCCGTGAGGAATATCAGTGGGCACGCTGACGGACGTCCCTCACGGCACCCACTGACGGCAGTCACGAGGCTCATGGGTATCCGTCAGCAGGCCTCCTCCTTAGGTCGCACCTTCCTCTGGCGGAGGTCGCAGCAGCCTTCTTGGCTAGTACGCAGATAAGTATTATCTTTGTAGCCGATATTTTTAACTCTATAACAGACAGAGCAATGAATAACTACGAAACCGTTTTCATTCTTACTCCCGATTTATCTGAAGCTCAGGTAAAGGAAGCGGTCGCTAAGTTCGTCGACATTCTCAAGGCCGAAGGCGCAGAGATCGTCAACGAAGAGAACTGGGGCATCAAGAAGCTTGCCTACAGCATCAACAAGAAGACCACGGGCTTCTACCAGTTCGTCGAGTTCAAGGCACAGCCTACCGTGATCGCTACGCTCGAGACGCAGTTCCGTCGTGACGAGAACGTCCTCCGCTTCCTGACCTTCCGCCAGGATAAGTTCGCCGCTGCATACGCAGAGAAGAGAAGAAGCCGCAAGGCATAACCCCTAAAGAAAAGGAGACCAAGAAATGGCTGCACCATCAGAAGTACGCTATCTGACCCCACTGAACCTCGATAGCAAGAAGAAGAAGTACTGCCGCTTCAAGAAGAGCGGTATCAAGTATATCGACTATAAGGATCCCGAATTCCTCAAGCGCTTCCTCAACGAGCAGGGTAAGATCCTTCCCCGTCGTATCACGGGTACGAGCCTCAAGTTCCAGCGTCGCGTAGCTCAGGCTGTCAAGCGCGCTCGTCACCTGGCTCTGCTGCCCTACGTGACGGACAACATGACGAAGTAGTCCCAGCGGCAACTCGTCATCATCCCTAAGTAAAGAATAAACCCAGAGGAGACAGAATACAATGGAAGTTATTTTGAAAGAAGACGTAGTCGGTCTCGGCTACAAGGACGATATCGTCACAGTGAAGAACGGCTACGGTCGCAACTTTCTAATCCCCACAGGTAAGGCGATCATCGCTACGGAGTCGGCTAAGAAGATCCTAGCTGAGAACCTCCGCCAGCGTGCCCACAAGATCGCTGCCATCAAGAAGGAAGCTGAAGAGCGCGCTACCAAGTACCAGGGCGTACGCCTCTCGATCACGGCCCACACCAACGTCGCTACGGGCGCCCTCTACGGCTCCGTCACGGCTGCCGAGATCGCCGAAGCGTTGCTGGCTAAGGGTCTGGAGACCGAGCGTAAGCACATCTTCATCAAGACCATCAAGGAGGTCGGTAACTACGTCGCTACCGTGCGCCTGCACAAGGAAGTGGCTGTAGAGATCCCCGTCGAAGTCCTCTCCGATGCACCCCTCGCGGTGGAGAAGAAGGAAGAGGCTCCTGCTGCTGAGGCTCCCGCAGCCGAGGAGGCAGCAGCTGAGGCTTAGTCCTCCGCCCTCCTTAGGGTGGCTGTCCTCAGCCGTCCTACATATATATACGTCCCCACACCCTGCCCCTCGTGCACGGTGTGGGGACGTCGCTATTCTGTCCGACCCGACGGCCGAGCTAGCCGCTTCGGCTAGTCTTGCGTATCTTTGTAGTTCCAAAGGATAAGCCCTACAGCCAGATGAGTATAGATATTCAGCAGATCAAGCACCGCTTCGGCATCATAGGCAATAGCCCGCTCCTGGAGCACGCGCTACGCACGGCAGTGCAGGTAGCCGCTACCGATATGTCCGTCCTCGTCATCGGGGAGAGCGGCGTAGGGAAGGAGAACTTCCCCCGGATCATCCATCAGTCGAGCGCACGCAAGCACGGCCCCTACGTGCCGGTCAACTGCGGGGCTATCCCTGAGGGGACGATCGACTCCGAGCTCTTCGGCCACCTCAAGGGCTCCTTCACGGGCGCCATCAACGACCGTAAGGGCTACTTCCAGGAGGCCGGCGGCGGGACGATCTTCCTCGACGAGGTGGGCGAGCTGCCCCTCTCGACGCAGGCGCGCCTGCTGCGCGTGCTGGAGACGGGCGAGTTCATCCCCGTCGGTGCCAGCCAGGCACAGAAGACGGACGTACGCATCGTCGCCGCCACCAACGTCAATCTACAGGAGGCCGTGGCACGTGGACGCTTCCGCGAGGACCTGCTCTTCCGCCTCAATACCGTCCCCATAGAGATACCGCCCCTGCGCGCGCGTCCCGAGGACATCCCCCTGCTCTTCCGCTTCTTCGCCTCCAAGAGCGCCGACCAGTACCACATGCCGCCGCTCAAGCTCACCCCCGAGGCCGCCGAGCTGCTCCAGGGCTACCGCTGGCCGGGCAACATCCGTGAGCTGCGCAACCTCACCGACCGCATGAGCGTGCTGGAGGAGGAGCGTCTGCTGACGGCCGAGGTCGTGCGTGGCTACCTGCCCCGCGCCGTGAGCGAGGACTATCATCCCGCGTTGCGCCCCATGGAGAGCCGCGAGCAGCAGAGCTTCGCCAACGAACGTGAGATCCTCTACCAGGTGCTCTTCGATATGCGTCAGGATATGGCCGAGCTGCGCAAGCTCGTCTCGGGCATCATGCAGGGCGACATCCCTGTAGGGCATCATCCCGCTGGGGGTGCCGACTACGCCGACCTACGTGGGGGCTACACGGCGGCGGGCCTCCGTCCGCCCACGAGCGAGGGTGCGGTATCGCTCCTCACGCACCCCACGGGGAGCTTCGGCCGCGAGGAGCCGCTGGTAGCGCTGCCCCACCACGACTTCCCCGCAGAGGAGCACGTGCAGGAGTACATCGTCGAGGAGCCCCTATCCCTCGAGGAGAACGAGCGCCGCATGATCGCCGACGCCCTGCATCGCCACAAGGGACGCCGACGCCAGGCCGCCAAGGAGCTCAAGATCTCTGAGCGCACGCTCTATCGTAAAATCAAGCAATACGCACTGGATGAACAGCATTAAGCAGCTCAAGGGCTGGCTACTCGGGCTCGTGCTCCTCGTGGGGCTCCTGACGGCGCTCGTCGGCTGCAGCATCAGCTACAGCTTCAACGGCGGGGCCATCGACTACACCCAGATCCGCACCATCACCATAGGCGAGGTGCTCAACAAGGCGCCCATCATCTACCCGACGCTGGCCCCGACCTTCACCGAGCGCCTCAAGGACCAGTACGTCACCCGCACCCGCCTCTCGCTGGTACCTCAGGCGGGTGACCTCGAGCTGCACTGCACGGTCACGGGCTACGACCTAACGCCTATGGCCATCAGCCAGGACAACTTCGCCGAGCGCACCATCTTCACCGTCACGGTGCAGGTCAAGTACATCAATCGCGCCAACGATAAGGAGAGCTTCGACCGCAGCTTCAAGGCCTATCGCGACTTCCCTCGTACGCAGCCCTTCGTCGCCGTGCAGGACGACCTCCTGCGCGAGATCATGGACGATCTGATCAAGCAGATCTACAACGCCACGGTAGAGAACTGGTAGCATGACCCGCGACGAGCTCTATAGCTACCTCCGTGATCCGCGGCAGCTTAGCGCCGCGACCCTCGAGCCCATACGTCAGCTCTCGGAGGCCTATCCCTACTGCAGCACCTTCACCTTCCTCTACCTATACAATCTCTCCGTGGCGGAGGACGTGCGCTACGCCAGCGAGCTGAGGCGCTTGGCGGTACTGCTGCCCGACAGGGAGCGCCTATTCCGCCTCGTCGAGGGCGATAGGCTCAGCGTCGAGCTGCCCGAGCCTGAGGAGCCCGCGACCGATAGCTTCGATCTGATCGATCACTTCCTCGACGCCGCACTGACCTCGGGCGAAGACCTCCCCACGGGTCTGCAGCTGGAGACGGCCGCCCTGCGTGAGGAGTACTTCGCAGGCGAGGAGGAGCTGAGCGAGACGGCTGCCCTCAGCGCGCTGCTCCCCGAGCGTGCGCCCGCTGAGTCCGCCGCCTCTGCTACCTCCAGCCCGCTTGAGGATGCCCTTCGCACCTCTTCCTTAGAGGCAGCCTCGACCGCTTCCGCGGCTACCGCACCGATCGCTTCCGCGGCTACTCCCTTGGGGGCTGAGCCTGCCGCGCCTTCCGCCCGCGCTTCCTCGCCGCAGCCTAGCTCCTCTACTTCGACCGAGCCGTCCACCCGCCCCTCCCTAGAGGCCGAGCTGGAGGAGTCGCTGCTCTCCGAGACCCTCTCCAAGATCTACATCCAGCAGCAGCACTACGACAAGGCGCTGCGCATTATCCGCGCCCTCAGTTTGAATTATCCAGAGAAAAATCGTTTCTTTGCAGACCAGATACGCTTCCTAGAGCGCCTGATAGCGAATAACAAAAGCAAGCAATAATAAGAAGACTAAGACGACATGTTCACCCTAATCACTGTCCTCATCCTCATCGCATCCCTGGCCCTGGTGCTGCTCGTCATCGTGCAGAAGTCCAAGGGTGGCGGCCTCGCTTCGCCCTTCGCCTCATCCAATAATATCATGGGCGTGCGCAAGACCACGGACGTACTGGAGAAGGCTACCTGGTGGCTCTTCGGCGCCATCACCGTCCTCTGCGTCGCCTCCACGCACTTCCTCGGTAGCGGTGCTACCGCCGAGAGCAAGACGCAGCAGACCCTCGAGCAGAACGCAGCCAAGGCTCCAGCGCCCACGGCTCTGCCCAACCTCGGTGGCGGCACGGCCCCTGCAGCAGGGCCCGCTCAGCAGGCTCCCGCAGGGCAGCCCGCCCAGTAGCGCACTGCGCCATTCCCCATTTCTAGACGAGCCAAGTGACTGCAGCCGCGGTCACTTGGCTTTTTCTTTGTACCTTTGTGGCGCTTTGCGCAATCTCTGTCAGGAAAGCTCTGAGTGGCCTGTTATATTGCGTTTAGAATAGTACTAATCAAATAAGCCAAAGACAAGATGGATTTCATCAAGATCGTCAACGACGCATTCAGCACCGGCAAGAGCCACCCCAGCTTCCGTAGCGGGGACACGATCACCGTAGACTACCGCATCAGTGAAGGTGGTAAGGAGCGTATCCAGCGCTACCGCGGTGTCGTCATCCGTATCAGCGGACACGGGGATAAGAAGCGCTTCACCGTACGTAAGATCAGCGAAGGTGTCGGCGTAGAGCGTATCTTCACGCTCGAGAGCCCCTTCATCGACAAGATCACCGTCGAGAAGCTCGGTAAGGTGCGTCGCGCTAAGCTCTACTACCTCCGTGCCCTCACGGGTAAGAAGGCTCGTATCAAGGAGCGTCGCGTAGCCATCGAGAAGTAGTCTTCGCCCCGCAGTGGGTGTCTGACGAAGCTCGTCCAGCATACTAGCCATAGGATCGCCTAGCGACCCTATGGCTAGTCGCTTATTAGTCCCTAGCTAAGTCCCGCCACCGCTAAGGCGGACAGTCCCAGCTCTGCGCGAGCATAGCCCCGGCACTTAGCCTCCCCCTTTCATAGCTTTACTGATGACCAAGCACATCCTCCTGCCCCTAGCCCTCACCTTGGCTATGGCTAGCCTCCTCTCTGCCTGCGGCGCTGATCCGCTCGAGGAGAAGGAGATCGCCCTAGCGCGCAAGGCCGCGACCGAGGGCGTACTCACCACCACACAGCACTACGACTTCACCCAGTGGCTCGAGACCCCTGACGGCTACTCCCTGCCCACCATCGGCAAGGGCGACACACCGACCGCCACCTACTGGGCCTCAGCGAGCAACCAAGGCTACACCTTCCTCGCGCAGGGTAAGAGTGACTTCCCCGTGACGCCGCTCCTCATCGACGGGCGCGCCCAGGGGGCCTCCATCCGCACCGTCAAGGGCGCCTATTTCTTCGGCATCGGGTCGAATGTCGTCGCGGGCTCGCTCTACACGGGCGCCGTGGACAAGCGCAAGCTCATCTCCAGCAGCCTCGAGTCCAGCCTCTTCGGCCAGCCCTATACGAGCGGGGTCCCCGAGTGGCTGGAGTTCCGCTATCAGTATAAGTCTGGCGAGACCGTCATCCAGGGGCAGAATCGCCGTGTCGAGCTCCCCGCCACCGACAAGGGCTCCGTCTCCATCGTCCTCTACGAGATCACCGACGACGCCAGCTACCTCAACGGCCTGACGCTGCAGTCCGATCCGCGCATCGTCGCCAAGGGCTATGCCGAGCTCGAGGCGACCCCCGAGGGTCAGTGGCGCGAGCTCGAGCTGCGTGTAGCGCCTGTGGATGCGGCGCGCTGTGCCCGCATAGACTTCGCGGCACGCCGCTATCGCCTCGCCCTCGTCTTTGCCTCCAGCTATCGCGGAGCTGAGTTCATCGGCGCCCTCGGCAGTGAGCTGCGTCTGCAGGACGTGCGCATCAAGGATCGTGTCAAGTCAAGCAACTAGCCCCCACCTTAGGATGATGAAGAAGACCCTTCTACTGCTAGCCCTTGCAGCTAGTCCGCTGGTAGCCTTCGCTGGCGAAGATACGACCGCTCCCAGCCCACGCCTCGGCTACGGCGCACATTTTGGCTTCAACCTCGGGCTGCTCCTTGGAGCGGACTGTCGCCTCGATGAGAACTGGGGACTCTACGGACGGCTCAAGCTCGGCATGACGCGTACCTTCGAGCGCAGCTTCGCGGTCATGCCCTACGCGCTCTTCCCGACCTACCTCAGCCTTGGGGTCAACTATACCCTCCGTCGCTGATCCTCCCTTGTCTCTTTATTAGGGGCTAAGGCGCCCTAAGTCTAAATGCCCAGCGGGGCGAGCCGCAAGCCTAGTGCTTGTAGCTCGCCTCGCTGGGCTTTTAGGTCTCCACGCTTGTCTGCGCCCTCGTGCAGTCTAAGGTGGGGCGCTCGCTGAAGCTCGTCCGCGCCCCGTCCAACTTAATTAGCCTTCCCACCTAAGCAAGGCCGTGCCCCGACTCGGCTAAGTCTCCCCGCTCGGCTAGGCTAGGGGAGGGGGCTCGTCGAAGGTAGCCCGCGGCTGCGCTTCACCTAACCTTTGCTTAATCTAAGGGAAGCCTGTCTGCGCTCGGACTGCTATCCCTCGCCGCGCTGACTGGCGTCGGTGGGCGCGGTGACTGGCGTCAGTGAGCTGCGTGACTGCTATCGGTCAGCGCGGGCCAAGCGGTGCCGCGCGGTGCTCGGCCTTGCCGCTCGTCATCCTCGGGCAAGTTCTTCGCCGCCTCCCGATCCCTGTCCAGCCACCCCGACCAGCCCTCAAGACCGCCCCGAGATCCTCTTTTCCGCACCCCATCGCCCCGCCTCGAGCTTCTCCAGCGCCCCTTCCTGCCCCTATTTTCACCCGAATGAGAAAAAACTTTTGGCCTCTGTAATCTACTGTTTTAAGGGGTAATGAATAGCACTTAGAGCCTACTTCGAGCACCTTTTTCTCCTCGAGATTTGGTTGGTATTACTTTTTCGTCTTACCTTTGCAACCGCAAACGAGGAAAGGCCCACGGAGCTACGGCAAGCGCGCCGAGCTGGGACGGAAAGAAAAGCCTCAAGAGCGAGATGAGTCTAAGACAAGAGGAGTGATCCTCCTTAGATAGCCAAAAGCGATCATTGACATACTTGATAAAAACAAACGAGAAAACAACGTAGAGCATATT
>NZ_CALIXW010000048.1 GCF_938046015.1 uncultured Porphyromonas sp.
AACCGGCGACCTATTCATTACGAATGAATTGCTCTACCAACTGAGCTATTTCGGCAACCTCGCCTTAGTGGCTTTCCCGCTAAAGCGATGCAAAGATAGGGATTTATTTCAAATCTACCAAAAGCTCGCTCAGAAATTCGTTGAGCTCGTCATTGAGCCCCTCCAGCAGCGGTGTGGAGAGCTGTACTAGCTCCTCATCGAGGAAGAGCAACTCCTCGAGGACGGAGAAGTCCGAGCGTACGAGGACGACGGAGAAGGGACGGGCGAAGATCGCCTTGTCCCAGTAGCCCTTCTGCTCGAGACGCGTCACGACCTCGCGCAAGGTCTCTAGAGCCGCCTCGCTGGGGGCATCTACGGAGCCTGTGTCCTCCCAGGCGTAGACCGGTAGGCGTGAGAGCTCCTCGTCGGTGTCGTCGTAGAGGCGCAGCTCGCCAGCGGCGCAGTCTAGCTGGATGAAGAGGTCATTGATCGGGTGGTCTAGCCGTGGTGCCTCCTCGCTGAGGAGACTGAGAAAATGCTTGCGTAGGAGCTGTAGCTCGCGTTCGTTGCTGTGCGACATCGTTGTACTATCTAGGTGTAGTCCACTTTCGCCCTTGGAGGCTCCACGGAGAGCCCGAGGGTGGGAGGCAGACGCTCTACCGCAAAGGTACGCAGTAATCTTTACTTTTTTGGCCTGTCCCGCCTAGCTCTCGAGTTACGCGCATCTGACCCATCTCGCCGCTCTTTCTTTAGGTACAGCGAAGGGACAAGCACGCCCCAGCGAGGTGCGGGTATAGGGGAAGGCGGCGTGAGGGATATCAGTCAGAGCACTGAGTGCCGGCAGTCAGCGCGATGAGGGCTATCAGTCAGTTGGCTGAGGGATATCCCTCGCAGGGCTAGGAGAGAGCGCTTGGCTCCCTTCGTCTAGGCTGAGACAAAAGTGGGAGGGCTGCTGGGACATTCCCAGCAGCCCTCCTTGTTAGCTTATTCTTGCTAGTGGGGAGGTGCGTCGCCCCTAGCTTTGCACCTTACTTCTTCTTTGGGGCCGCCTTGGACTCAAGCAGAGGAAGGTACTTGCCGTAGCCCTGCTGTACCATGGAGTCGCGGGGGACGAAGCGCAGGGCCGCGCTATTGATGCAGTAGCGCAGACCGCCTCGCTCCTTCGGTCCGTCATCGAAGACGTGCCCGAGGTGTGCCTTGCCGGTCTTGCTGCGCACCTCGATGCGTAGCATGCCGAGGGTCTTGTCCTGGTGCTCCTCGAGGAGCTTGTTGTCGATGGGACGGGAGAAGCTCGGCCAGCCGCAGCCCGAGTCGAACTTGTCGGCCGAGACGAAGAGCGGTTCGCCCGTAGTGATGTCTACGTAGATCCCCTCGCGATGCTCATTCCAATAGTCGTTGTCGAAGGGGTGCTCCGTCGCGGCGTGCTGCGTGACGGCGTACTGCGTGGCCGTGAGGCGCTGGCGGAGCTCGCTGTCGCTGGGGCGCACGTAGGGATTGGCCTCACGTGCGATGCGGAAGAGCTCGGGGCGTATGTGGCAGTAGCCGCTGGGATTCTTGTCCAGATAGTCCTGGTGGTAGTCCTCTGCGTTGTAGAAGTTCTTCAGCGGGGCTAGCTCTATGGCCAGCGGCTTGTTGTACTTGGACTGCAGCGCGCTGAGTGCCGCCTGGATCACGGGTAGATCCGTGGAGTCGGTGTAGTAGATCCCCGTGCGGTACTGATCCCCGACGTCGCCGCCCTGACGATTGAGCGAGGTGGGGTCTATGGTGAGGAAGTAGAGCTCGAGGATCTTGGAGAGGGTGAGCTGATCGGGAGCGTACTGGAGGTGTACGGCCTCGGCGAAGCCTGTCGTATGGGAGCATACCTGCTCGTAGGTGGGGGCGCTGGTATGGCCATTGGCGTAGCCTACCTCGGTGGAGGTGATGCCGCGTACTTGCTTGAAGAAGTGCTCCGTACCCCAGAAGCAGCCTCCGGCTAGATAGATCTCTTTCATGCCTGCTAGGTGTTGAGTGGGTTTGCTAGGTGTCTGTGCTCGTCTCGTAGCAGAGGTGTAGCTGGCTAGGCCAGCTGTGGCGGCAAGGATGAGGACGAGGAATCCGAGCGCCCTGAGTGACTTGGTGTTCATCTGTATGGCTTGTCTATGGCGCACGCGATGGCGTGGCTCTGTCTAGAGAACGCAGGCTAGCTGGTGCGAGTTGCCCCTATTGGGCTATGAGCTCATATACGCTATCTATGATAGGCACTGGGGCGCTGACTCTAGGGTAGAATCAGCGCCCCAGCTCCTTAGGGTCGTGTCGGCAGTGCGCGCCGTGAGGACTGCTAGAGCCCCTTACGCTTGGCCTCGTTCCAGAGCTCGTCCATCTGCCCTAGGGTCAGCTCACGTAGCGACTGGTGTCCCAGCTCGGCAGCGCGTGCCTCGACGTAGCCGAAGCGGCGGATGAACTTCTCATTGGTACGCTCTAGGGCGTCGTCGGGATTGACTTTGTACTTACGCGCTACGTTGATGACGCTGAAGAGGAAGTCCCCGAACTCCGCCTCGGTGTCCTCCACCGAGCCGCTCGTGATGGCCTCCTGCAGCTCGTCGAGCTCCTCACGCACCTTCGTCCAGACCTCCTCGGGCTGCTCCCAGTCGAAGCCTACACCGCGTGCCTTGTCCTGGATGCGGTAGGCCTTGATGAGGGCGGGCAGCGAGCTGGGGACGCCTGAGAGGACGGTCTTATTGCCGTCCTTCTCCTTGCGCTTGAGCTCCTCCCAGCGCTCCAGCACGATGTCGGTGGACTCGGCCGTGGCCTCGCCGTAGACGTGCGGGTGGCGGTAGATGAGCTTGTCACAGAGGGCGTGGCAGACATCGGCTAGGTCAAAGTCCCCCTGCTCCTGAGCGATCTGGCTATAGAAGACGATGTGCAGGAGCACGTCGCCGAGCTCCTTCTTGAGCTCCTCGTGCTGCCCCTTGAGGATCGCGTCGGAGAGCTCGTAGACCTCCTCGATGGTGTTGGTGCGGAGGCTCTCGATGGTCTGCTCCCTATCCCAGGGGCAGTCCACACGCAGGCGCTCCAGCACGTCGAGGACGCGGCTGAGCGCGGCGAGCTTCTCTTCTCTCGTGTGTGCCATATTCCTTTAGCTGGCTTCTTTACTTGGTGCGACTGGCGAACTCACTGAGGCCGCCCTTGAGGAAGGAGATATAGGCAGGCACGTCCTCGTCGTAGGCACGCGAGGGGGCCAGCGGCTTGCCCTGGTGATCCAGCAGGACGTAGAAGGGCTGGGCATTGGCGCCAAACTTCACGCGCTGCAGGTAGCTCCACTTATCCCCGATGGTGCGGAGCTTGACCTCATGGCCATCCTCCTGGACGACCATAGGCTCGGCGAGTGGCTTCTTGTCGTCGACCATCAGCGTGATCAGTACGTAGTCCTGCTCGAGCAGCTTCTTGACCTCAGCGTCGATCCAGACGGAGGCCTCCATCTTGCGGCAGTTCACGCAGCCGTAGCCTGAGAAGTCGATGATGACGGGCTTGCCCACCTGGCGGGCGTAGGCCATACCCGTCTCGTAGTCGTCGAACTGGGCGTGCACCTCATTCTTGTACAGGTTGAGGTCCTGCGTCTTGAGCGGCGGGGCGAAGGCGCTGATCGCACGCAGCGGAGCTCCGATGAGCCCAGGCATCATGTAGACAGCGAAGCTCAAGGATACGATGGCCAGGAAGAGGGCAGGGATAGGGGTCTTCTCCTGGGGCGAGTCATGCGGGAAGCGGAGCTTGCCCAGCAGATAGAGCCCGAGCAGGATGAAGATGACGATCCAGAGCGAGAGGAAGACCTCGCGGTCGAGGATGTGCCAGCCGTAGGCGAGGTCTGCGATGGAGAGGAACTTCAGTGCCAGCGCCAGCTCGATGAAGGCTAGGACGACCTTGACGGAGTTCATCCAGCCGCCGCTTTTAGGCATGGACTGCAGCAGCCCTGGGAAGATGGCGAAGAGGGTGAAGGGCAGGGCAAGGGCGAGGGCGAAGCCGAACATCCCCACAGCTGGCGCTAGGAAGCCCGAGCTCGAGGTGGCAGCCTGTACCAGCAGCGTCCCGATGATGGGACCCGTGCAGGAGAAGGAGACCAGCGCGAGCGTGAAGGCCATGAAGAAGATGCTCACCAGCCCCGTAGCGCTGTCGGCCTTCTGGTCCATCTTCGTCGTCCAGGAGGCAGGTAGGACGATCTCGAAGGCGCCGAAGAAGGACGCCGCGAAGACCACCAGCAGCAGGAAGAAGAAGATGTTGAAGTAGGCATTGGTCGCTAGGTTGTTCAGCGCATCAGCACCGAAGAGCGCCGACACCGAGAGGCCGAGCGCCAGATAGATGACGATGATCGCCAGCCCGTAGATGGCGGCGTCGCGTATCCCCTTCTTGCGGTCCTTGCTGCGCTTGAGGAAGAAGCTCACCGTCATGGGGATCATAGGCCAGACGCAGGGCGTCACTAGGGCGACGAGTCCCCCTACGAAACCAGCGAAGAAGAGCATCAGCAGCCCCGAGTCCGCCCCACTGAGGGCGCGGTCTCCATAGGCCTTGAGCTCGGAGATGACGGGCGTCCAGAGGGCGCTAGCGGCATCAGAGGGCTCGGCGGGGGCTACAGCGGCGCTGTCGGCAGCCTGCTGGACGCTGTCTGCTGTGAGGGGCTGGGCGGCCTCAGCGGTAGGTGCGACCTCGGCCTTAGCCTCGGTCTGTTCGGCTGCGGGGGCCGCGGCGACCTTGCCTAGCTCCTTGAGGGCGATCGTGAAGTCCCAGTTGGTGGGCGGGAGGCACTGCTCGTCATTGCAGACCATATAGCGGATGGCCCCCGAGAAGGCAAAGGCCTTAGGGTCGGTGATGCGTAGGGTCTGGCGGAAGCTCACCTGGCCCGAGTAGAAGCGCAGCATCATGTCGAAGTTCGGGTCATGCTTCTCGATGGGCTTCTTGCTGGCCGTGAGCTTGCCCACGAGCTGGGCGCCCGCGATCTTGTCTACGATGAGGCTCGTAGGGGTGGGCCCCCCGCTGGGGAGATCGGTGCCATAGAGGTGCCAGTCTCCCTTGATGGTTGCCGAGAAGACGATGACCTTCTCCGTCGGGGACTTATCCTCTACAGAGTGCGACCAGCTGACGGCGTCGCGTATGATCTGTGCCTTGGCCCCGAGGCTCGTCAGGAGCAGGGCTAGAGGCAGGAGCAGGACACCTAGCCGGCGGGCTAGATGGCGTGAGGATGTGATCTTCATCTGTGTGTGTATTATCGTTTAGCTGTGTGTTACTTGCGTCCCTTGCTCGTGCCCCCTGCCTGGGAGGAGTTGGCGCCAGACTTGGCAGCGGCTAGCTTGCCAAGCTCCTTGACGGGGATGTCGAAGGTCCAGTTCGCTGGTGGGAGGCACTGGTCGTCATTGCAGGCCATATAGCGCATAGCCCCTGAGAAGGCGAAGACCTTGGGGTCGGTGATGCGTAGGGTCTGGCGGAAGCTCACCTCTCCAGCGTAGAAGCGGAGCAGCATGTCGAAGTTCGGATCGTGCTTCTCTATAGGCTCGCGGCTCGGCATGAGCTTCCCGACTAGCTGGGCCCCGGCGATCTTGTCCACGATGAGGGTCGTAGGCGTGGGGCCGCCGCTGGGGAGCTCGGTGCCGTAGAGGTGCCAGTCGCCCTTGAGCTTGGCTGTGAAGACGATGACCTTCTCCGTGGGGGACTTGTTCTCTACAGAGTACGACCAGCTGACGGCGTCGCGTGCGATCTGTGCCTGGCCTCTTAGGCTCGTCAGGAGGAGCGCTAGGGGGAGCAGTAGGGTGGTGGCTAGCCTGCGGGCTAGACGCTGTGCGGATAGGATGTTCATCGCTGTCTATCTCCTTGAGTGATGTGTATTATCTGCGAGCTTTGCTCGGGGCGCCTTTGGTCGAAGGTTCCTTGCTGGAGCTAGCTCTGCTGGGGCTAGGCTTGGCGGAACGCTTGCCCTTGGGGCTGTCGAGGCGGCCGAGGGAGCGCAAGAGCTTGCGGAAGAGTGGGGGAATGGGGCGACGGAAGTCCAGCAGCTCGCGCGTCACAGGGTGCGTGAGCGTGAGGTGTGTCCCCTCGAGGGCTACACGCCCCAGCTCGGACTCGGTCGAACCGCTACGCCAGTCGCCGACGATGGGACAGCGTAGGGCGGCGAACTGGCGGCGTAGCTTGTTGTTGCGCCCCTTCAGGAGCTCGATACTCACGAGGCTGCGCTCGGGACTGGCGCTGAGGACGCGGTAGCTGGCGAGGCCTGCCTGGCTGAGCTGCCCCTCGTCCGAGCCCTTGGTGCGCTTCTTGGTCCGAAGGCCCTTCTTGCCCTTGGTGTCCTCCTGAGGAGCGGGCGGCGTCAGGGTGCCATGCTCGGGGCTCAGCTGCCCCTCGACGACAGCGGTGAAGTGCTGGCTGCGGACGTAGCGGCCCCAGTGCTCGCTCAGCTCCTGCTGCAGCTCCTTGCTCTTGGCGAAGACGACGATGCCCGCCGAGTCCTTGTCCAGGCGGTTGACGTGGTAGACCTTCGCTAGGGGGTTGAAGCTCTTGAGGTGCTCCGACAGTAGGCGTAGCACCGTCTTGTCCTTCTCCTCGCCGCTGGCTACCGTGGGGAGGCCTGCATCCTTGTACACGACGACCAGCCACTCATCCTGATAGAGGACGTTGAGCTGCGTGTGGTGGAGCTGCTTGGGTAGAGGCGCGGGGTGTACCTGGACGATGTCCCCTGCCTTGAGCGGCGCGTCGAACTGTGTCGTCGGCTCGTTGCCGATGGCGATGAAGCGGTCGTGTAGGAGCTGCTTTACGGTGGTGCGGCTCTTGTCGCTCAGGGCCTGCAGGAGGAAGGGGAGGAGGGTCGTATCCTCACTGACACGTAGGCGCAGGAGGCTCTTGCCGCGGCTGCCAGGTACGCTGATGCGCTCAGGGCCTGCGGGGGGCTGGGGCTTAGTTCTTTTTTCCATGCTTCTTTTCATCTAGGTAGAGCAAGACATTGCCGTAGATCATATAGACCAGGCCGAGGGCGAGGAAGAGGAGCCAGGCGTTCTGCCCATAGGCATCGAAGACCCCAAAGCGAGCGACGGCCGACAGCCCGAAGAGCAGGCCCGAGAAGACGCCCATGCGGGCGACGCGGCGTACGACTTGGGGCGCGCCGCGCTCGGGTGCCACGAAGTAGTAGGCTAGGTAGCCTGCCGCCCCCAGTGCATAGCACAGGTCGAAGACGAAGTGCCCCGTCAGCTGCAGGGCCGCCCCCGAGAGGAGCAGCAGTAGGCTGACGATGTAGAGATACTTATACTTGATGTTCATTGACGGGTATGAGGCTAGCGCCCTCGGGTACTATACTTAGTCGGGCTAGTGTGCCGTGGTGTCGGCGAGCTCGGCCTGTGGGGTGATGAGGAAGATCTCCTCACCGGGGGTACGCATATAATACTGTTCGCGGGCGATATGTTCGATATGCTCCACGCTGGTACGCACATCATTGAGGCGCAGACTATCGCTGCGGTAGCGCTCTTGGTAGTACTGATAGCTCTGCTGTACCTGCTGCATGCGAGCGCGATGCTCGATGTATGCGCCGATGCTATACTTATTGGAGGTGCCTAGGATCCAGACCACGATGAGCGGCCCAGGGAGGAGGATGAGTGCCGTGCGGTGGCGGTAGAGCCATCGTTTGCAGCGGTTGAGCTTGTCCTTTAGCCAGCCTTGCTGCTGGTCGTCCTTGTCTTGCATTCTTGTCATCTGCCCCTTGGGATGAGGCTATAATAAGGCATAATATATACCGCTAAAATACGGAAAAATAGCTTACCTCCCTCTGCGATCAGCTTCAGCCCCAGCTCCCCGCCTGCTGGGGGGCAGCGCGCGCTTTCCTTTGGTCTAAGATGGATGAGTCCTGTCCCTTTCTCCTTGGGAAGGAGCAGCCCGCATGCAGCCCACGCGGCGAAGGCTCTCCGCTCGTCGAAGCTATCCTATCGGCTAGCTTGTGGTGCAGGCTCATCAAGCAGATTAGACGGCCTCAGCCTTGCCTCTTCTCGTGTAGGAGGAGGCGGACGGCGGCCGATCGGCGTGCTCCCACCAGTCCCTCAGCGGCATCCCAATAGTCTCTCAGCGCACTCACAGCAGAGCCTCGACGGGATTTGTTATATCACTTTTGCTCCTGATGGACGTCAGTCAGCGCGCTGACTGACGTCCATCAGCGCCAATTATTATATTACTTTGCTCGCTCCCCCTTAGCTAGGAGCTTAGGCTGGGTGGGATCGGAGGTGCTTGCCCCTCCTGTGGGGGCTTCGGGGGACAGGGCTTCGGCGGCTCTTTCGGAGGGCTGTCGTATCTTTGCGCTCAGTGTAGGACTTCGCTCCTTACCTAATAGATAACTACTTTACCCACCCCATACATTACAGACGTATGATAACGACAGACCAGCTCAATGACCTGCTGGAGCGCAAGCTCGCGCTGAGGAGGTACCTTTGACATCGATAGTCGACGTATAGAGCTCGAGGAAGAAGAGCTACGCACGGCCGACCCTGCCTTCTGGGAGGATCGTAGTCGTGCCGAGGTGCAGATGCGCCGTGTAGGCGAGCTGCGCCGCTGGATAGGCTACTACGACGAGGTAGAGCGCCTCGTCGACGAGGTGAGCCTCGCCCTGGAGTACTACCGTGAGGAGATCACCACTGAGGAGGAGGTCGATGCGGCCTACGCCTCCGCCGTAGCCCTCCTGGAAGAGGTCGAGCTGAAGAATATGCTCCGCTCGGAGGAGGACAGCCTCGGCGCTGTGCTCAAGATCAATGCCGGAGCTGGTGGTACCGAGAGCCAGGATTGGGCCTCGATGCTGGCACGTATGTACAGCCGCTGGTGCGATAGGCAGGGCTACAAGACCACCATCACCAACTGGCAGGACGGCGACGAGGCGGGGATCAAGACTATGACCATGCAGGTCGAGGGCGATCAGGCCTATGGCTTCCTCAAGAGTGAGACGGGCGTGCATCGCCTGGTGCGTATCTCGCCCTACAACGCGCAGGGCAAGCGTATGACCAGCTTCGCCTCCGTCTTTGTCGTGCCGCTAGTGGATGACAGCATCGAGGTGGAGGTCAACCCCGCCCTGATGAGCTGGGACACCTTCCGCTCCAGTGGTGCAGGGGGGCAGAATGTCAATAAGGTCGAGACGGGCGTCCGCCTGCGCTACCGCTACACCGACCCCGAGACGGGCGTAGAGGAGGAGCTGATCATCGAGAATACCGAGACGCGCAGCCAGACGGACAATAGAGAGAACGCGCTGCGCCTGCTGCGCTCGCAGCTCTACGACAAGGAGCTGGAGCGTCGTCGTAGGGCTCAGGCGGAGGTCGAGGCAGGGAAGAAGAAAATCGAGTGGGGGGCGCAGATCCGCAGCTACGTCTTCGATGACCGCCGCGTCAAGGATCACCGCACGGGCTACCAGACCTCCAACGTCACGGCCGTGATGGACGGCGAGATCGATGGCTTCATCAAGGCCTACCTGATGGAGTACGGCGCCGCGCCCAAGGAGGACTAGCCTCACGTCTCGGCGCTGATGCGTCTAGTCACCCCCGCCCTATAGAGGCAAAGCTCCGCGCCAAGTGTGCGGCTGCATCAAGCAATAAAGGATAAGCCCAGGCTACCAGCTGGTAGCCTGGGCTTATCCTTTATCTCAGGTTGAGCTGCGAGGCAGCTCGTGGACGCTCGTGGGCGTGTCTGTCTTACTTCTTGCTCGTAGAGTCAGCCTTGGCAGCGGTAGCCTTGCCTGCGGTGTAGTGCTCGTTGAGGTACTTGATGAAGTCGTCGGTGATGTCCAGCGCCTCCTCGGCGTAGAGCACGTTATCCCCCACCTGCGTGAGGACGAGCTTGTAGCGGCCATCCTTGTTGTACTCCTTGAGCTGGGCACGTAGCTCCTTCATCATATCCTCGAGCATGAGCTGCTGCTTCATCGCCAGCTGCTGGGAGAGCTGGGCGCCGAGGGCCTCTCCCTCCTGCTGCATGCGGATGAGCTTCTGCTGCTCGCTCTGCTGTGCTTCGGCTGAGACGAAGGCGTTGATACGCATGCGGCGCTCGAAGTCAGCCGCGGCCTTCTGTAGGGCAGCCCCCTTGCTCTGTAGGCGCATCTGATGCTCCTGGGCATCCTTCTCCAGTGCGGCCTTGACCTCCTGGGCGTACTTGTACTGGGAGGTGACCGAGTCCATACGGACTAGGGCGATGGGTAGACCAGTAGCCTGTACCTCGGCGGCGGTGGCAGGAGCGGACTTCTGCGCCTTATCCTTACACGAGGGGAGGCTGAGGACGGAGGCCAGCGCTAGCGTAAGCGAAGCAAAGCCTACGAGACTTTTCTTTGTCATAAGTGATGTATCTGGGATTAATTCTGTTGCGTATGGGATCAGGGGTCTAGTCCTGCTGGGCGACGCGCTCGGCGAGCGAGCGGTGCTGCTGGGCCTCCTTGTGCTGCGAGGTGTGGCAGGAGATGCCGCGTGCCTGCATCGCCTTGCTCCCCCCGACGTGGGTGTTGGGGAAGCGCCCTCCTCGCTGTAGGATGATACGTACCGAGAGTAGGAGCACAGCGATCGCAACGATGAGGAGTGAGACGAGGATGAGTGCCATCATTAGTTTACTATATTATCTTTATATTTGTTGTGGACAAAGTTACGAGTTTTTGTGCTACCTAGCGTAGCCCACCTCTGCCCGTAGCCTGGGCGTCTCCGCCCAGCCGTCCTCTAGTCTGTGACACGTACACATCATTAATACATAACAGTAAGTACAATGGAGATTACAGAACTGAACCCCAAGATCGTATGGAAGTACTTCCATGAGATCACACAAGTCCCCCGCCCCTCGAAGAAGGAAGGTAAGATCATTGCTTATCTGGAGAAGTTCGCCAAGGAGCATGGCATCGAGTATAAGAAGGATCATGTCGGGAACATCGTCATGATCAAGCCCGCCACCCCAGGATACGAAGATCGCGTCAAGGTCATCCTCCAGAGCCATGTCGACATGGTCTGTGAGAAGAACGCTGGTACGCAGCATGACTTCGACAACGATCCTATCCGTACGATCATCGACGGGGAGTGGCTGCACGCCGATGGTACTACCCTCGGTGCGGACAACGGGATCGGCTGCGCGGCTCAGCTGGCGCTGCTCGCCTCCAAGGACCTAGAGCATGGCCCCATCGAAGCCCTCTTCACCGTAGACGAAGAGACGGGTATGACGGGTGCCTTCGAACTCAAGCCAGGCTTCCTCACCGGTAAGATCCTCATCAACCTCGACAGCGAGGACGAGGGCGAACTCTTCATCGGCTGTGCTGGTGGTAAGGGGCTTGAGGCCACCTTCAGCCCTCAGTGGCAGCCCGCTCCTGCAGGCCTCGTATGGCTGCGCGCTGCGGTCTCTGGCCTCAAGGGTGGTCACTCGGGCGGCGAGATCCACTGCGGTCTCGGTAACGCCAATAAGATCCTCACCCGCTACCTCTATAGCCTAGAGCGCGAGCTGGGTAGCTGGTCGCTGGCCGAGATCGCTGGGGGGAACCTCCACAACGCCATCCCTCGCGAGGCACACGCCCTCATCGGTGTACGTCCCGAGGACAAGGCTAAGGCTGAGCAGCTCCTCGAGACGCTCTTCAAGAACGTCCAGGCCGAGCTCAAGCGCGTCGATCCTAAGGTACGCCTCGAGCTCACGGAGGCTGCTGCCCCCAGCCAGGTCATCGACGATAAGACCAAGTACGGCCTGGTGCGCTCGCTCTACGCTTGCCCCCACGGCGTCCTGGGTATGAGCCACGAGATGGAGGACCTGGTAGAGACGTCCAACAACCTCGCCTCCATCAAGCAGCGCGACGGTAAGATCGTCGTCACGACGAGCCAGCGCAGCTCTACGACGAGCCTCCGCGACAGCGCGAGCGAGATGGTCGCTTCGGCCTTCGAGCTCGGCGGAGCTCAGGTAGCCCTCACCGACGCTTATCCAGGCTGGAAGCCCAACCCCGAGTCGGCTATCCTCAAGGCTTCGGCGGATGCCTATCGCAAGCTCTTCGGCAAGGAAGCAGCGGTCAAGGCGATCCACGCTGGTCTGGAGTGCGGCCTGATCCTCGACGTCTATCCCGACCTCGATATGGTCTCCTTCGGCCCCACGCTGCGCGACGTCCATTCGCCCGCTGAGCGCATCGAGATCAAGACGGTAGACCTCTGGTGGCGTCACCTCCTCGAGGTCCTCAAGGAGATCCCTACCGATAAGTAGGCCTTCCCCTTCGCCCCGCCTCGGCTTAGCCCAGAGCGAAGGCACGACAAAGCAAGCCCCACGATAGGAGGACCTCCTCGCTATCGTGGGGCTTGCTCTTTGTCGTCGCTGTCTAAGCATGCGGCTGTCGCGAGACTAGGCTCAGGGATAAAGCACAAGCGCTGTACGCGTGCCGCTCCAGAGAGCGAGCCATGCGTACAGCGCTTTTGCTTAGTCGCGTGCTAAGTAGGGGAGTGCCCTTAGCCGATCTTGTAGTAGACGAAGCCCTGCTCCTGCAGCTGCTCCTTGTCGTAGATATTGCGCCCGTCGAGGATGAGGGGCGTGCGCATGGTGCGCTTGAGGACGTTGAAGCTCGGCAGGCGGAACTCCTTCCACTCGGTCACGAGCATCAGCGCGTCGGCATCGACAGCGGCCTCGTACATATCACGGCAGTAGCTGACGCGATCGCCCAGGCGGCGGCACGCTTCGTCCATAGCGATCGGGTCGTAGACCTGCACACGGCAGCCCGCCTCCAGGAGGCGCTCGATGAGCACGAGGGCAGGTGCCTCGCGCATGTCGTCGGTCTCGGGCTTGAAGGACAGCCCCCAGAGCGCCACCACACGCCCCTTGAGATCGCCGTCGAAGTGCTGCAGGAGCTTCTCGAAGAGGATCCCCTTCTGCCGCTCGTTCACCCGATCCACCGCCTGGAGCACTTCCATGGGGTAGCCTGCGCGCTGGGCCGTCTGGATGAGCGCCTT
The DNA here is from genome assembly GCF_938046015.1 of uncultured Porphyromonas sp. Taxonomy (GTDB): domain Bacteria; phylum Bacteroidota; class Bacteroidia; order Bacteroidales; family Porphyromonadaceae; genus Porphyromonas. Next base: position 12,900 of record NZ_CALIXW010000048.1, read on the forward strand.
GACGTCCTTCGGGAAGCATGAGCCGCCGTAGCCGCAGCCTGGGTAGAGGAACTTGCGCCCGATGCGTGTGTCGCTGCCGATGCCGCGGCGTACCATGTTGACATCCGCCCCGACGAGTTCGCAGAGGTTGGCGATATCGTTCATGAAGGAGATGCGCGTGGCGAGCATGGCATTGGAGGCGTACTTGATCATCTCAGCCGAAGCGATGTCGGTGAAGATGATACGCTCGCGCTGCAGGAGGAAGGGCTTGTACAGACGGCTCATGATCTTCTCCACGCGCGGGCTCTCGGTGCCGATCACCACGCGGTCGGGGGACATGAAGTCGCGGATGGCAGCCCCCTCCTTGAGGAACTCGGGGTTGGAGGCGACGTCGAAGGGGACGGCCACGCCGCGGCGGGCTAGCTCCTCTTGGATGACCTCTTTGACACGCTGCGCCGTACCCACCGGCACGGTGGACTTGGTCACGAGGATGGTGTAGCGATTGATGTGCTGGCCGAAGGTGCGGGCGACCTCAAGGACGTAGCGCAGGTCGGCCGCCCCATCTTCGTCGGGCGGCGTGCCGACGGCGGAGAAGACGACCTCTACGTCCTGCAGGCAGCTGGTGAGCTCAGTGGTGAAGTGCAGGCGTCCAGCCTCGACATTGCGCAGCACCATCTCCTCGAGCCCGGGCTCGTAGATAGGGATGCAGCCCTGCCTTAGGGCCTCGATCTTCGCTGAATCGACGTCGACGCAGGTCACGTCGACACCCATCTCAGCGAAGCACGTGCCCGTGACGAGCCCTACGTAGCCAGTACCAACGATCGCGATATTCATAGCTTGGGATGTTTAGTAGAAGGGGTACTAGGGACCTGCTCGGGCTCTGCCCAAGGCTGCACGCGTGTGCTTGCGCTCCAGGGGATGCTACTTGCTAAGTCTCCAGTCTCTATGGTCATAAGTGCTCGGCGGCGCGTGGCTTAGGAGAGCTTGTGCGAGGAGGTGAATCCTTGGCCAAGCCGACCCCTATCTTGGCCGCCCTTGGCCGCAAAGGTAAGGCGAGAATCTTGTATATGCAAGCTGCGCACGAGCCTCCTAAGTGCAAGAGCCGGAGGAGCATCGCGGTCAAAGCCTGCCCTCTGCTGTGTGCTCCTGATCGGAGGCCTTGGGCCTAGGGAAGCGAAGCCTATCGTGAGCTTAGCCGCCCTGCTTAGCTGCCTGCGCTTACTCTTTGGTCTAAGCTCCCCGCCTGCTCGCCTTGCCCTAGAGCCTGAGCTTCCGAGCCTAAAGGCATAGCTTCGCTGAGCCGAAGGTATACCTATAGGGAGCGAGACGTATACCTTTGGAGCTGAAAACGTATACGTCTTGACTGCAAAACGTATACGTCTGGGGCGCGAAACGTATACGTTTTGGCCGTGAAACGTATACGTTTTGGCCGAAGGGGCTTTAGGCTAAGGAGGGGGAGCGTCCGCTGCTACGAGCGACTACGGGAGGACTTGGGTTACCAAGCACTGCCAAGCGGGAGGTGCTTCGCCTAGCCTAAGGGGAGCCTCGGGGCTAAGGAATCTTGGCTTGTGCCCCTAGCCCGCTGTAGCTAGGAGGCTAAGTATAGGCAAAGGAATCCTTCGCCTGCCTCCAGCGTGTGTTAGGTGGGAAGGAGAGAGGGCTTGCCCTAGGCTCTCCTGACCAGCGAAGAGAAGGGGCGGAGCCAGCTGTCTGCCTGCAGCTGGCTCCGCGAGGGCTATCCCTCAGCCTCCTTCACTGATATCCCTTACGCTCGTGATGGACGTCCCTCAGCGCGCTAACTGATATCCCTCAAGAGCTCGATCCCTGATGCCTAAGCTATGCTGGGGCCTCTCTGTCCCCTCCTGGAGCAGGAGGGGAGACAGTTCAGTAGGCGGGGCTTAGGCCAAGGTATGGGCGGGACTTCCTAGGGTGTAGCCGAAGGAGCTCGGCCCAGCCTTCAGCTAGAGGGAGCTTCCTCCAGCTAGGTCGATCGCCGTGCAGCGTAGAGCCCTTAGTGAAGTCCTGATACGAAGAAGGGCTGCGCCAGAACCAATGTCTAGCGCAGCCCTTTGCTTGAGGGGGCTTGTCCCACGAGGGGAGGAGCGGCGTGTTACTTCAGGCGATCCGCAATGCGTCCGCAGGCCTTGCCGTCGCCGTAGGGATTGTTGGCACGGCTCATCTGGCTGTAGGCGGCCTCGTCGGTCAGCAGGGTCTCGACGCCGCCAACGATACGGTCGTAGTCGGTGCCGACGAGCTGGACGGTGCCAGCCTCCACCGCCTCGGGGCGCTCGGTGGTATCGCGCATGACGAGGACGGGCTTACCCAGGCCAGGTGCTTCCTCCTGGATGCCGCCGCTGTCGGTGAGTACGAGGGTCGAGCGCTCCATCAGGGAGACGAACTGCAGGTACTCGAGTGGCTCGATGAAGAAGAGGTTGCTGAAGCCCTTCAAGTCTTCTCCAAAGACTTCGTGGATGGGCTTGCGTACGTTCGGATTGAGGTGCATGGGGTAGACGAAATCGACCTCGGGGAAGCGTTCGCTCAGCGTCTTGATCGCGCGGCAGATGTGCAGGAAGCCTTCGCCGAAGTTCTCTCTGCGGTGCCCCGTGATTAGTACCAGTCGGCGGCCTTGGTCGAGGCGGGTCACGTCGTACCCAGCCTTGAGGAGGTCCTCGGCTACCTGCTGCTGCAGCGCGGCATCACTCTTGACTCGCTTCACGACCTGGTGCAGGGCATCGATGACGGTATTGCCCGTCACGAGGATGTGCTCATCGCTGACGCCTTCGGCCAGTAGATTCTGTCGGCTCAGCTCTGTGGGGGCGAAGTGATAGGTCGCCATACGTCCCGTGAGCTGGCGGTTCATCTCCTCCGGCCAAGGGCTGTAGATGTTGTGCGTACGCAGCCCCGCCTCCACGTGCCCCACGGGGATCTTCTGGTAGAAGGCAGCGAGGGCCGCCGCCGTGCTCGTAGCCGTATCGCCATGCACCAGCACGATGTCGGGCTTCACCTCCTCGAGGACATCACGCAGTCCCAGCAGGACAAGACTCGTCACGTCATAGAGGTCTTGCTTCTCCCTCATGATCGCTAGGTCATAGTCCGGCGTGATCTCGAAGAGACTAAGCACCTGCTCTAGCATCTCTTTGTGCTGCCCCGTCACGCAGACGATGGTCTCAAATTCACTCACTCTCGCCTGGAATTCCTTCACCAGCGGAGCCATCTTGATCGCTTCGGGTCTCGTCCCAAAGACTAGCATCACCTTCTTCATAGCACTACTTGCTTAAGTTCTTCATACATGCTCTTAGCAAGAGCTTTTCTGTCGTACTGCTCGGCTAAGCGGATCCCTCCCTCCTGCAGCTCCTGATACAACTGAGGGTTGTCAAGGGCTTGCAACTTAGCCATAAAGTCTGATTCATTCTCGGGCTCAAAGCATGCGCCTGCATGATATTGCTCCACGAGGGCTTTAGCCTCCCCCTCGACTCCCATTAGAATAGGAATGGACATTGCCGCGTTCTCAAAGATTTTGGAAGGGATGACGGAGGTAAATAGGTCTGATTTCTTCAGATTGATAAGAGCAATGTCGAGGATGGAGATATAGCGATAGACCTCAGCCTTGGGAACTGGGTCCAGCATCGTGACATTGGTGCAGCCGAGCTCCTCTTTCAGCTTTAGCAGCCTCTCTTTGTCGGCTCCTGCTCCGATCAGTAAAAAATGATACTTCGTCCCTCTGAGACTGTGCGCACATTGCAGGATAAAATCTAGCTTATGAGCCATCCCGTGTGTCCCGATGTATCCTAGAATGACTTTGCCCGATAGCCCTAGCTCCTCGATGAGTGCCTGATCTTTAGGTCGAGGGTAGAATTCGCTACGGTCAATGCCGTTCTTTATGACTGTGATTTTATCAGGAGAGATCCCTCTCGCTGTGATTTTCTTCTTAAAAGTATCTGTGACTACGATCAGCTTCTTCGCTGACTTGTAGCACCACATTTCTTCGCGTTCGAAATATCGTAATGCTGCACCCGCCTTCGCTGCACCAACAGCCTTGACGCTCTCTGGCCATAGGTCTCTTACCTCCATAACCCAAGGCTTCCTTTTGAAGAAGGAAAGGGTTCGCCCTGACAAAGCGGTGAAAAACTGGGGTGAGGTTGCGACTATGACATCTGCTTCGAGAAATAGCCCCGCAAGGAAAGACGAGATAGAAAAACTGATGAAGTCGAGTATTCTCTTGAAGAACCCTTCATTTGCGGTAATGTAGGTCCATACGCGTACGACCTTAATACCCTGCATCTCCTCTTTGCTATACAAGCTATTCCTATAGCCTTTGTATACCTTCCCTTGAGGGAAGTTGGGCGCACACGTTACCACCGTAACCTCTGCTCCTAGCCGTACCCATTCGCAGCAATGTTCATAAGTCCTCACAGCTGGGGCATTAACCTCTGGAGGAAAGTTGTCTGTTAAGAATAAGATCTTCATTAACTTATCCGTATGTAGTATTCAATGTCCTTGGAGAAGAACAACTCAATTACAAAGACTTGCTCCTTACGATTATAATATCTGCTGATATAGTCTTCTGCTACCCGAACTTCTGTGGCTCCACTAATTTTGATGATCGCACCAGTCGAGATGTACACCTCTGTCAAGCTAGCAGATAGGACTCTGATACCGGGTGCTAGGTGTAGCAGACTTACTGCATGATTGTGCGGAATAGAATCTCGAACCTTCAGGCCGTTTTTCATCAAAGCAAACTCCCTTTCATGTATGCAAGACTTACCATAACCATCGTGTCGAGCTCGGATTCGACTTCCTGTATCCAGTAATAGCGTGGTTTTAGCTCTTCTCCCTACGCGGAATCCCCCCCAGGTCTGACTTGAACTACGCCCATCAATGACCACCGTATTGTGAGCTCTTGTGCTTCGCTCATATTCTCTTCTTGGAGTCTTGTCATAGGTAGAGATCCCCGTGTCTATGACTAGTGGTTGGCCCTGTATGCGCAACTCGTAGCTCAGACTATCTGCATGGGTATGCCCTGGTTGGTATGTAGCCATAATGTTCCCCACATCTACTAGGGCTTCCAGGCTTTCGTTTCGTAGCCATCTGTATCCAGACGCTCCGAGGGGAATAGAGTCCCACTCTATTCCCAGATTTTTAGCATAAGTACATAGTCCCTTATAGGGCAAAGCTATACCATAGGCTGAGTCATTGACTAGGGGGATAGATCCATCTCTATATACGATTGAGTCAAGATGACCTAGCATAGCTACTAAGACTTCGCGTAGTGTCTCTAAGACCGATTTATCGCTTAGTCTATCGACATTAGCAGAGGCGAAGTTATAGCAGTCCAAGATCCGATCTAGCAGGATACAATGATACATAGGGGCCTGCTCATAGTGTGCGCCGTCGGGGAGAATTTGTGCTTGAAGCTCTCGCTTCAATAGCTTGCTAGCTTTCTTGCCTAAAGTTTCGTCGGAGAGATATACTGACGCGATGAATAAAGCGCAAATATCCTCTAGCAAGTGATTCGCCAGTAGATGGTATTCAAGCTTTCGTGTTAGCAAATTAACCTGAGCTCGTAAGGAGGACTCCCAGTCAAGTCTTCTCTTCTCGGGGATAGAGTCTGAATTCAGGCATATAAATTTCATCCAGTTGATGATGCGTAGGGCTGTTGGATAAGGATCTTGTCCAATCTTATTTGTGGGCAGGTCTATAATAAAACGATCAATCCATCTTGCTCCTTCTT
>NZ_CALIXW010000049.1 GCF_938046015.1 uncultured Porphyromonas sp.
TGCCGATCTTAGCCTTGATCTCCTCGAGCTGCTTGAGGATGGCGGCCACGGCGAGTGCGGCACTCGACTTACCCTGCTTTACCTCTTCCTGCAGCTCAGCGGCCTTGGCGACGAGCGCCTCGAGCTGCTTGAGGACGGAGGCCTGCGTGGTGCCACTGGCCTCGGCAGCCTCCTTGAGCTTGGTGAGCGTCGTGCCGAGGGCCTCGAGCTGCTTGGCGCTGGACTCCTTCAGCCCACCGATGGCCTTAGCGATGGCATCGAGCTTGTCGCTCAGCGGGACGCTCTGCGTGTTGATGAGGCCCATGAGGAGGTCGAGCTTCTCCTGCGTGGTCTTGGCCGTGCTGGTAATGGCGTCGGTGATCTGCTTGAGCTTCTCGGCGAGCGTACCGCCGAGCTTGTCGATGGCCTCGGTGATCTTGCCCGTCAGCTCCTCTTGCTTGAGGAGGTGCTTCTTGATGGCCTCGGCGAGGATGTCGAGCTTGCCCTCGAGGCTCAGCGTCTGGCTACTGATGGCGCTCTCGATGGCAGCGAGCTTCGTCTCCAGCGTCTTATTGACGTCGCCGAGGATATCGCTAATGGCCTGGAGCTTGGTAGCCTGGTCGGCATGCATCTTGTCCAGTGCCTCAGTCAGCTTCTTGATGGCAGCCTCGCTCTTGAGGGTGCCTTGGTTGATGGCTTCGACGACCTTGCTGAAGTCATTGGTTACGGTGACCGAGGTCGTGTGACTGACCTTAGGTGCATCCTCCTTACAGGATGAGAAGGTCGCGGGGGCAAGCAGCAGCGCTAGCCCTACGAGGGGTAGGAATATCCGTTTCATGATCTGATGTGCATTTAAGGGGGGATGGTACTACTTCTTGACCTTGATGGTGATGGTGACGCGACGGCCTTCGGCGGCAGGCTTGCCCTTCTCCTCACCGATGGCGATCTGCGGGTCGAGGTCCTCGGCGGCAAAGCCCTCAGCGATGAGCGCCTGGGCTACCTGCTGCAGGCGACGGCTGGAGAGCTGCTGGTTGTAGGCCTCGGAGCCGGGGGTGCTGGCCTCGGCTAGGAGCTCTAGCTGATGCCCACGGGCTGAGCGGGCGAAGGCGCGCAGACGCTCCAGCTCTATACGGCCGATGGTGTAGCTGTCGTGGTCGAACTGGACGAAGTGCGGGGCGAGGGCAGGCAGCTCGGCGCCGCCCTTAGCCTGAGCCTCGAGCTCGGCCTGACGCGCCTCGGCCTGGGCGCGGCGTGCAGCCTCGTCCTCGGCACGTGCCTCAGCGTCGCGGAGCTTGCGCTGTAGGGCGTTGAGCTTGTCGTTGAGCGTGGAGAGCTCGCCCTCGTAGCGGCTGCGTAGGGCGCAGGCGGCGCTACGGACGAAGTTGTAGCGGACGGTGGCAAGCGCGAAGACGAGGCTACGCGGAGCGATGCCCTTACGATTGAGGAGCCAGTCGAGCTCACCCTTCAGGCCGAGGCTGAACTGGCGGCTGACGTCGGCCTCCAGATGCAGCGAGGCGGGCAGGTAGAGCGTCTCGAAGCTCTCGGCGCGGTTGGTCGTGCGCACGCCGCCCGAGAAGACGACGGAGGACTCATTGCTGACGCTGGTGCCGCTCACCAGAGGGATGGTCTTGCCGCCCTGCGTGAGGGTGTTGTTCAGCAGGAAGGCATACTCGTTGCCGCTGGCCATCGAGTAGCCGAGGCCCGTGCCGAGCCAGAGATTGAGCCACTGGGCGCCGCGGCGTGGCCAGAGCTCCATGAAGTTCAGCCCGAGGCCGAGCTTGGCGTTGTGGAAGTTCATCAGGTAGTTGCCGTAGACCTTGATGGGCATGGTCTTGGCATCTAGGCTGGAGACGCGCTGCTCACGGCGGTAGCGCGACCAGAGGTATTCGCCGCCGACACGTATCCAGGGGCGGATGGTGTAGTCGATGCCTCCGCCGACGGCGGGGGCTAGCTCATAGCTGCGACGCTGGTTCAGGGTGGGGTACCAGACCTCGGTAGCCCAGGAGGTACCGCCCTCGGCGGAGATGCTCCAGCTGCCACGTCGTACCTCGGCATTGTAGCCCTTGGACGGCTCGGTCAGCTGCTGCTCCCGAGTCTGTGCCTGGGAGCTCACGAGGGGCGTTGCTCCCAGGAGGGCGATCAAGCCTGTGCGCAGCAGCCGCGCGCTGTGTCGCGGGGCAAAGGACGTTAAACTGCTCATGATCGTTTCGTTTAGATTAGGTAGGTGAGATATTCTTGTTAATGTAGTGCCGCTTTGGAGCTTCGGGTGCGGGCAGGAGGACCCACATTCCCTCCTCCTGCCCGACCTTCGGCTGGGGACCTCGGGGCAAGCCCTGCGGCGGGGAGCTCCTTGGTCTACTGCAAAGGTAGAGCAGGCCTCAGCCCCTTGTTATAGGCCAAGCGGACAGAAATATGCTCCTATCGGACAAGTTCGCCCGCGTCCGCCCCGCGCCGACTGTCCCAATCGGACATCCAGCCTGTTCCAATCGGACATCCAGCCTGTTCCAATCGGACATCCGTTCGGACACGACTACCCTAAAGCACTACTCCACAGTACACTACATAGAATTCCTACCTTATCTCCCAATTTTCCCCCTCTTATCCCTCAACTCTCCCCCCTCCTAGCTCTCCCGAAGCTGCAAACTAAGGGGGGAGGCCTCTGAGGGATATCGCTCAGCGCGCTGAGGGACGTCCGTGCCGCACGTGAGGGCTATCCCTCAGCGGCGCGAGGGATATCCCTTAGCAAGGCCTGCCCTTAGCGTGGGTGGGCATACGGCCTTAGGCGGGGCTTCTTCTACCTTATTATATATAGGGAGGGCCTGGACTGAGGGGGCGAGCGAAGGCCCAATACGTGGTAGGACGGGGGGCTCGGGGGAGGATTTGGGTAGCACCCAAAGAATTTTCATCTTTGCAGTATACATACGCACCTCTGCCCACAGCATCAAGGCTATAAGAAGCAAACCAGTATCCACCCCAGGGATGCGCACTATCCTCTCTCCCCTCGGGATAGAGCGGGATCCGTGTACGCCCCACGAAGACGCTACAGACTATGCGACACTGCGCCACCCACATGCGCCAGAGTCCTGCACGGAGCCGTACGACAGCCCCTCCCTTAGCCTCCCACCTCCGCAGCCTCTATGCGGGGCTTGGCCTCCTCGGCTGCCTCCTCACCCTCGGAGCCTGTCAGAAGCACAAAGCCGCCCCCGCCCCCGAGGAGCGGCGACGCGTCGACAGCCTCGTCAAGGCCGCTAAGGATATCCCCACGCTCATACAGCTGCACGAGGCCTTCGAGCACAAGGGCAATCGGCTGGGTAGTATCCTTGCGCTCAAGGAATGGGGGCGCATGCTGCGCAATGAGAGCCGCTTCGAGGAGGCCCTACACCAGCACAGCCAGGCGCTGAAGCTCGTCGAAGCCCTAGGCGATACCCTCGAGTGGGTGCAGGTGCTCAATGACATCGGCACCGACTACCGCCGCATGGGCGTCCTGGACGTGGCGCAGGAGTACCACTACAAGGCGCGCAACCTGAGCGAAGAGCACAGCGACACCACCTTCCAGGCACGCAAGAACCGCGTCGTGGCGCTCAACGGACTGGGGAACATCTACATGACCTTCGGCAACTACCAGCAGGCCGAGCAGGTGCTACGCCTGGTGCTAGCGGGCGAGCAGCAGCTGGGGAGCGCGCTGGGACAGGCCATCAACTACGCCAACCTCGGGGCGATCTTCGAGCGGCAGGGCAAGGTCGACTCCGCCTGGCGCTACTACCGCCGCTCCATGCAGCTCAACCGCGAGATCGGCAACCAGCTGGGCATCTCGCTCTGCCATACCCACTACGGCACCCTCTACGAGCGGGCCAAGGACTACCCCCGCGCCGTCAAGGAGTACGAGACGGCCTACGAGCTGATGAAGGCCTCCAAGGACGAGTGGCACGCCCTCTCCTCCCTCATCGCGCTGGCAGGCATCCACAACCGCCTCGAGGATAACGCCCGCGTGGAGGACTACCTCGCCCAGGCCAAGGCCATAGCCGAGCGTATCCACTCCAACGAGCATCTAGCGGAGATCTACGCCCTATACCATAAATACTACAGCCGCCGCGGCCTCTACCAGCAAGCCCTAGCGAGCAAGGAGCAGGCCGACGCCCTGCAGGACAGCGTCATCAGCATCGAGAAGATCAACCGCATACAGAATGCCAGCATCAACATCGAGCGCAGCCGTCAGCGCCAGCAGATGGACGCCGTCCAGCGCAAGCTGCGCCAGGAGAAGACCAAGTGGGAGATCGGCTTCGGCATCTTCCTGCTCACACTCATCATCCTGGTGGCTGTCATGCTCGTCCTCCTCTATATACAGAAGCTGCGCGCCCGCAACCACCGTACGCTGAAGCAGATGTCCGCGCTGCGGGAGTCCTTCTTCACCAACATCACCCACGAATTCCGCACGCCGCTGACCCTCATCCTTGGCCTCAGCCACGACCTGCAGCAGGGGCCCGACTGCAGCCCTGAGCTGCGCGACAAGGTGCAGCTCATCGAGCGTCAGGGCAAGAGCCTGCTGAACCTCATCAACCAGCTGCTGGACATCGCACGCACCAAGTCCGCCGTCGGCGACTCCGACTGGTACAGCGGCGACATCTCCGCACGGCTGACAATGATCGTCGAGACCTACCGCGACTTCGCCGAGAGCCGCCATATCGCCCTGAGCTACGAGGGCCCCGGGCGCATGGAGATGGACTTCGTCCCCGACTATCTGGACAAGGTGATGAATAACCTCCTATCGAATGCCCTCAAGTTCACCCCCGAGGGTGGCTGGGTGCGGGTCAGGTCGGGGCAGCAGGCGGGTAAGTTCGTCCTCGAGGTCGCCGACAGCGGCATCGGGATCGCCCCCGAGGCGCTGGAGCATATCTTCGAGCCCTTCTTCCAGGCCGATGGCCAGTCCCGCAAGCTCGGCTCGGGGGTCGGGCTGGCACTGGTGCGGCAGATCCTCGACGCCGTGGGCGGACAGATCGAGGTCAAGAGCCAGCTGGGGGTGGGGACGCGCTTCGTCATCCGGATCCCCATACGTCACGAGAACCGCCCACCGCTGCCCTCCATGGGACAGGCCGTACCGCTCGACCTCGAGCTCCACGCCGAGACACCGCCCAAGGACGAGGACTGCCGTATCCTCATCGTCGAGGACAACCCCGACGTGGCGCACTACATGGGCTCGCTGCTCTGCCAGCGCTACAGCATCTACTACGCCTCGGACGGCCGTCAGGGCGTGGAGCGCGCTCTGGAGCTGATGCCCGACCTCATCATCACCGACCTCATGATGCCCGAGCTGGACGGCTTCGAGCTCTGCCAGCAGATACGTACCAATCCCATCACCGACCACATCCCCATCATCGTCGTCACGGCCAAGATCAGCGACAAGGAGCGTATCCGAGGCTTCGAGGTCGGGGCGGATGCCTATCTGGCCAAGCCCTTCAATAGCGATGAGCTACGTGCGCTGGTCGAGCGCCAGCTAGAGCGGCACCGCTGCCTGCGCCAGCGGCTCTCCGAGGCCCCGAGCGACAGCAAGGCCCCGCTCATCCAGCTCTCCGAAGCCGAGCTGCGCTTCCTCAGCAAGACCGACGACTTCATCCAGCACGCCCTCAGCAATAAGCGGCACATCGAGGTCAACACGCTAGCCGAGCAGCTCTGCATGAGCCCCCGCCAGCTGCACCGCAAGCTCGTAGCCCTCACAGGCTATCCCCCGACGGCCTATATCCTCAATCATAAGATGCTGCGTGCCAAGGAGCTGCTGGAGTCGACGCCCGAGCTCACCATCGAGGACATCGCCGAGCGCTGCGGCTTCGAGCACGACTCGAGCTTCTACCACGCCTTCAAGCGGTACTACGGCGTCACGCCCGCCGAGTACCGCAAGGACAGCCCCGCCTCCTAGCCCCACCCCGGAGAGGCTGCGGCCACCCTGGGCGGCACTTTGCTAGAGGGCTGATGAGCACGCGCTGAGGGCTTTACTCCTCTCCTCCACACCAAGGGGCGAAGGGCTATGAGGCAAGGGGGGAGCACCCCCCAGAGCCCTTCGGAGGTATCCTCCGAGCAAGGCCACACTAAAGGGCGAGGCAAGGGCGTTAGATCCTTGTAATCCCTAGATGAAAGGCTATCAGCTGCACACTAGCGGCATCTCTGTGCAGGAGCTCCGTTTGTATGTAATTGATTATCTTTGTCTTCGATTCCCTGCTGACTACACCAGGGACTTGCCTGGGGACGCGCCCCAAGCAAATGATAGTATTAACGTATCTAAAGCTGGTATGACAAGAAACCAAAGACGCCTGCTATGCGCGTCTCTGTGTCTGATGGCTACGACCGTGAGCTCCTGGACTGCAGGCAGCCTCTCGGCACAGACTCAGGCACCTCGCAAGGAGACGCGCACAGCAGCCGGGCAGCAGCACACCACCACTGGGGGTGAACATCTGTTGCTTGCCGACCGCCTCGAGATCAAGAACCGCCTGAAGACAGAGAAGCAGCGCCGAGCGTCTGCCCTGCGACAGGCAAAGGAGGAGCTCAACCTAGAGGCCCCCGCATCAGAGCTCTACGGAGAAGACTCCTGGGGCAGCTACGTCAATCCCTTCGCGGGTATGTCGGTGAACATCCCTGACCGTCAGGACATCGACCTACAGGAGTTCGTGATGCCGATTGACACCCGTCAGATCACCTCGAGCTACGGCTACCGCCACAGCTTCGGCCGTATGCACTACGGCACCGACCTCAAGCTCAGTACGGGTGACACCGTACGCGCCGCCTTCTCTGGCAAGGTACGCGTCAAGAGCTACGAGCCTGGGGGCTACGGCAACTACGTCGTGATCCGCCACCCCAACGGCCTAGAGACTGTCTACGGCCACATGAGCCGCTCCATCGTCCGTGAGGGTACCGTCGTCCGCGCCGGGGATCCCATCGGCCTCGGCGGCAGCACGGGGCGCAGCACAGGCCCCCACCTGCACTTCGAAGCCCGCTTCATGGGCGTACCCATCGATCCCTCTGACCTCTTTGACTTCCAGGCAGGCGTCCCCCGCTTCGACGTCTTCGCCTTCGTCAAGGGCGCCTACCGCACGCCACGCTCTCGCGCCATGGCGAGCGTCGTGGCCCGCCCTAAGAAGAGCAGCAAGGCCAACGAGGACCAGTTCCGCACCCACCGTATCAAGAAGGGTGAGACGCTCAGCTCCATCGCTGCGCACTACGGGATCTCGGTCAAGCAGCTCACCGGTAAGAACGGGATGAGCACCAAGTCTAAGCTCAGCGTCGGGCGCACCCTGCGCATCCCGAGCTAAGCCCAAGGCCGCAGCCCCCCAAGAGCATACACAGCCCCCTAGCCCTGCCCAGCGGCAGAGCAGGGGGCTGCCTCGTTAGCGCCCCTACCCTAGTCCAAGCTCCTTCCCCCAGCGCACCACAGCGCCATCCTCCCCTATGCTTCACGACCTACTCCAGCACCGCCGCGCGGTGCGCTACTTCGACACTGAGCGCCAGCTCGACAGCGAGCGCGTACGTCGCCGCCTCGAGGAGGCTGCGCTCGCCCCTACCAGCTCCAACATGCAGCTCTGGGAGTGCTACCACATCACCGACCCTGAGCTCATCGCGCGGCTGGCGCCTGCGTGCTTCGACCAGAGTGCCGTCCGTACGGCCAGCCAGCTCGTGGCCTTCGCTATCACCCCGCAGCGCTGGCGTGCCCATGCCGAGGCGGTGCTGGCCTTCCAGCGTGAGGACCTCCCCCGCCACTTCCCCGAGGATAAGTGGCCGAAGTACCTAGCGCTGCAGGAGAACTACTACGGCAAGCTCATCCCGCTCCTCTACCGCCGCGGCTGGGGGCTGTGGGGACAGCTTCGCCGAGCCCTCTTCTCGCTCGTCGGCCTCGTGCGGCCCGTTCCTCGCGAGACGACAGAGGCCGCCATGCGGACGGTCCTGCACAAGAGCTGCGCCCTGGTGGTCCAGAGCTTCCTGCTCGGGATGAGCGAGGAGGGCTACGACACCTGCCCCCTGGAGGGCTACGACAGCCGCCGTGTGGCGCGGCTGCTGGGGCTGGAGTGCGGCAGTGAGCTGACGATGCTCATCGCCTGCGGCTACCGCAGCACGGAGCGCCCCGAGGGCGGCCGCTTCCGTCTCCCCTTCGCCCAGCAGTATCACCGCATCGGCTCCTAGCACTGTGGCGCGTGTATCTGCTTAGGTAGAAATAATGTACCTTTGTATGCTCGTCTCGTCTCCCCCACGACCAGCAGAGCTGTGGCAGACAGGTGGAGCAAGAGCACAAGACAAGTATCATAACCACAATAGAACAGTACGACAAAGTAAATGAGCAAGTACGTAGGGAATCTCATCCCCCACACCTTCTTCATCACGAAGGGTAGCGGCGAATCCGATCTCGAGCTGCACGCAGGCTCCTACCACATGGCGCTGCACGACGCTGGGATCTCGGACTTCAACATCATGGTCTACTCCTCGGTGCTGCCCGCCACGGCACACATCGCATCGATGGACGAGATCGACCTGCCGCCCTTTGGCTCCGAGCTGAAGACCATCCTCGCCGTATCGCACGGTCAGCAGGACGAGTTCGTCTCCGCGGGTGTCGTCTACGCCTGGATGTATGCCGATGAGAACTTCGACAAGAAGGTCGGGGGACTCGTCTGCGAGGTAAGCGGTCGCTACCGTATCGAGGAGCTGGAGGCACGTCTGATCCGCGTGATCAACGACCTGCACCAGAAGACCTACGCGCACTACTACCTAGGTGAGCTGAACTTCGTCACCGAGGGCATCACGATCGAGAAGCGCTACGGGACGGCACTGGCTGGCCTCTGCTTCGTCGACTTCCAGCTGCCCGAGGTAGAGCCTGTAGAGCGCCACTTCTAGCATCATCCGCTACGGCTCCCCGAGCTGGGGAGTCTCTGAGGGACCGCCCTCGACAGCGCAGCCACGAGCTGCAGAGCTGTCGAGGGCGGTCCTTTTCTATGGCTATGGGGCGGGCACCTCTGTGACGTAGCAAGGAGCCAAGGTGAGGGGGAAGAAACGCAGCTGGCTGGGGCAGTACGGGGAGGAGCCCTAAGGACAGGCCGTGCACCTCAGTGATGGCCTCGTCAGCGTGGGGCTAGGGCGGAGGCGTACTACTTGGCGGGCGATTAGGAAGAGGCTCGGACTATAATGGGGCGAATTTGCCCTTGTGGGCGCCCCTTTATGGACGCAGGGCGCGTGCTGCCTTACCTTTGCGCCGCTAGCAGTCGCTAGCTATCGATTACAAAGCACTTAACAAGATCTATAGATGTCCCAAGCTTACGCTAGGCAGCTGCCTCTATGGTCGCTGCTCACCCTTGGCCTCACCGCCCTCCCCCTCAGCCTCGCCGCCGAAGGAATAGATACCCTCGCCGCTCATCAGCTGGACGAAGTCGTCGTCAGCGCCTACATCCCCCAGCGCCCCACCGCGCTTACGGGCCTACAGCCCGCAGCGCAGAGCTGGCTCAGCCGCAAGGAGCTGAAGCGCTACCGCGTGCAGCAGCTCACCGACCTGACGAGCCGCGTCCCCAGCCTCTTCATCCCCGACTATGGCTCGCGCCGCAGTGCTGCCATCTACCTCCGCGGGAGCGGAGCGCGCAGCGTCGGTCAGACCATAGGCCTCTATATCGACGGTGTGCCCGTGCTGAACAAGGCGGGCTTCAACCTCGAGCTCCCCGCCATCTCGGGCATCGAAGTCCTGCGCGGCCCTCAGGGGACGCTCTACGGACGCAATGCCCAGTCGGGGATCATCAACTACTACACGCGCTCGGCCTTCGAGCGTCCAGGCGGTGAGCTGCGCCTGACGATGGGCAGCCACGGCCTCTACCGCGCGAGCCTCGAGCAGAGCCTACGCCTCGGTCAGAGCTGGGGACTCAGCTATGGGCTCATCGGGACGACCCGCCGCGGCTACTTCGACAACGTCACCACAGGGCGTGCGCAGGATAGCCTCCGCAGCCTCACGGGCTTTCTCAAGCTGGAGTACCGCCCCAGCGAGCGACTACAGATGGCCCTCAGCGCGACGGGCGACTACGTAGATCAGGGAGCCTTCCCCTACCGCCAGGTGAGCCCCGAGGGCAAGGTCGCCCCACTCAGCAGCGATGCCCCCGAGACCTACGGCCGCCGTTCGCTAGCGCTACGCTACCTCCTGAGCTACCAGTGGGAGCGCATGCAGCTGCAGTCGGCCACGGGCTACCAATACCTCTGGGACCAGACGGAGATGGATATGGACAAGACAGCCACCGACCTCTACCACGTGCAGCAGGGGCTGCGCGAGCACGGCCTGACGCAGGAGCTGATCCTACGTAGCCGTGCAGAACAGGAGGCACGCTACCGCTGGACGCTGGGCCTCTTCGGCTACTACGACCCCAAGCAGCTGGAGGCGCCCGTACACTTCTCCTACCCAGGGATCAGTGGGCAGATCAACGGCGCCATCCGCGGCATGAAGGCCGCCCTAGCGCGTACCAACCCTAAGGCTGCCCAGCGTATGCCTGACCTCAGCTACGTCGATCCCCAGCGGCGCGGCGTGGTGAATACCAACTCCTTCGAGCAGCCCGAATGGGGGATCGCCCTCTACCACGAGAGCGCCCTGCGCCTGCTGCCCCAGCTGACGCTGACGGCAGGGCTGCGCCTGGACTACGAGCATCACCAGCTGGACTACCGCATCGGGGGCTATCCTATGCCGCTGCAGATCACGACGCCTCGCGGCCCGCTCTCCATCACGCTCCCTGCGGGGAGCCTCGAGGGCAGGCAGCAAAGCGAGAGCTGGCAGCTGCTCCCGAAGTTCGCCCTACAGTGGACACCCCTAGAGGGACTCCAGGCCTTCGCCACCGTCACACGCGGGGCTAAGGCAGGCGGATTCAATGAGCAGGGCTTCTCTGAGCTCATCGCCCAGGTACAGCTGCAGGATGGTATGGCCAAGAGTCCTGGCTCGGGCTCCCAGCCCTTCGACCGCTCCACGATCCCTGCACGCACCACCTACAGCCCCGAGACCAGCTGGAGCTACGAGCTAGGCGGCCGCTACGAGCGCCCCGAGACCGGCACACGCCTCGAGCTCTCGGCCTACCTGCAGCAGGTGCACGACCTACAGCTCACGCGCTTCGTCGCCAGCGGTGCGGGCCGTGTGGTGGGTAATGCGGGTGCCTCCCAGGCCCTTGGGCTCGAGCTCAGCGCCTCGCAGCGGATCTTTGCCCCTCTGACCGCACAGATCAGCTACAACTATACCGATGCACGCTTTACCGAGACGGCGGGCGCTGGGATCAAGGACAAGCGCGTCCCCTTCATCCCACAGCATAGCTTCAGCGCTATGCTCGCCTATAGTGAGGAGGTAGCGCGTGGGCTACGCCTCTTCTGGGAGGCCGAAGCCTCGGGTGTCGGCGCCATCTACTGGGACGAAGCCAATCAGTACCGCGAGCCCATGCAGACCACGCTACGGGCACGCCTCGGGGCAGAGCATGGCCGCCTCAGCCTCGCCCTCTGGGCCAATAACCTCCTCGACCGCAGCTACCAGATCTTCTCCTACCGACTGATGGGGAGCAACTATGCCCAGCTGAGTGTGCCCCGCACCTTCGGCCTAGACCTCGGGCTGCGCTTCTAAGCCACCTCTACTCGCTCCCCCCACGGAGAGGCCGCACGCCTCACCGTGGGGGGAGCGCTTTTTATAGATATCCTTCACGGCGCCGAGGGCTATCCGTGAGTGCGCTGATGGACGTCCCTCAGGCGGCTGATGGATATCCCTCAGCCGCCCCCTCCCTAGCCGCTCACCTTGAGCCGCCCCTTCGCTCCCCTCCCGACGGATAGCCCCCAGCGCAGCCGCCCACAGACGTTAAGGGTCGCCCCTGTAGGGCTCTGTCCTTATTTACCCAATCCTACCCCAGGGTTTGGTCGCCCTTTCAGGGCTACGCACCCTGGGTTAGCCCATCGCAAAAAGACAAGAGCCCTGCAGGGGCGATCCTTAGCCATCGCACAGCAAGCAAAGAGGAAGTGGCAACAGTACGGGGTATCCTTCTGCCACGACACAAATAATCCACGGACACCCCGCACCTATCGGCGAGCGGCGGCCACGCAAGCCCCAGCGGGGCAATCCCTTCAAAGCCCAGGGTGCGTAGCCCTAAAAGGGCGACCAAACCCTGGGTAAGCCCACCACAAAAAGATCAAGAGCCCTACAGGGGCGATCCTTAGCCATCGCACAGCAAGCAAAGAGGAAGCAGCCACAGTGCAGGATATCCCTCTGCCAAGACACAAAACAATCTACGGCCACCCCAAGCCTATAGGGCACCAACGGCAGAGCGAGCCCCAGCGGGGCGACCCCTCCAAAGCCCAGGGTGCGTAGCCCTGAAAGGGCGACCAAACCCTGGGGTAGGATTGGATAAATAAGGACAGAGCCCTACAGGGGCGACCCTCAGCCCTAGCGAAGCGGACAAAGAGGAAGTAGCCACAGTGCGGGATATCCCTCTGCCTAGACACAAAACAATCTACGGCCACCCCAACCCTATAGGGCACCAACGGCGAAGCAAGCCCCAGCGGGGCAACCCTTCCAAAGCCCAGGGTGCGTAGCCCTGAAAGGGCGACCAAACCCTGGGGGAGGATTGGATAAATAAGGACAGAGCCCTACAGGGGCGACCCTCAGCCCTAGCGAAGCAGACAAAGAGGAAGCAGCCATCGGGCGGGATATCCCTCTGCCCGCCCCCTATAGGCGGGGAGAATGTCGTATCTTTGCGCCTGCAGTGAGCTGCGAGCTCGGTAGGCCTCCCAAGCGAGGCACACCGATAGCGCCCCTCGCTGCGTTCCTGCTATAGATGCGTAGACGTATAGACCGAAGCGGGCGCCTAGCGCTGTGCCTTTGCAGCCTCCTGCTGCTGGCAGCCTGCGCCTCCCGACATAGAGCACCTCGAGCGAAGACCAAGGCCGCCCAGGCTTTGGTCCGAGACAGTGCATCCCGACGCGTCGGCGACAGCCTCAGTACCCTACGCCAGCTCTCCGCCTTCATCCCCGACTCCAGCACACGCGCTCTAGATAGCCTCAGCGGCAGCCTTCGCTCCGCTAGCAAACCTGGCGACAGCCTCGCCAGCCGAGCGGGGGACAGCCTGCAGACGGTTCGCCCTGCCGCGCTGGATAGCGCCGCTCGGGCCGACAGCATCGCCGCTGAGCGCCGTCGCCGTAGCAAGGAGACCTTCGACGACATCATCGCCTACAAGGCGCAGGACTCTATGGTACTGCTCGGGCAGAGCCTCACCTACCTCTTCGGAGAGAGTAGCATAGACTACAAGGACAAGGGGATGGACGCGCGCTTCATGCGCATGAACCTCGACAGCAACCTCGTCTTCGCCCACTACATCATCGACAGCACGGGCAAGGCCAGCGCCTACCCAAAGTTCCGCGACGGGGGCGAGAGCTACGAGGCCAAGAGCCTGAACTACAACTTCAAGACCAGCAAGGGCTACATCACGGGCGCCGTGACGCAGCAGGGCGAGGGCTACATCACGGCCGAGCGCACCAAGCTGGTGAGCAATAACTGCCTCTTCATGGAGGGCGGACGCTATAGCACCTGCGATAACCACGAGCACCCGCACTTCTACTTCCAGCTGACGCGCGCCAAGGCCCGCCCACAGAAGAACGTCGTCGCAGGCCCGAGCTACCTCGTCCTGGCGGATGTGCCCATGCCCATAGGCCTACCCTTCGGCTTCTTCCCCTTCAATAAGACCTACTCCTCGGGCATCGTCATGCCCAAGTACGGGGAGGAGAGCAGCCGCGGCTTCTACCTCCGCGAGGGCGGCTATTACTTTGCCTTCAATGACTATGTAGACCTGTCGGTGACGGGGGACTGGTATTCGCTGGGCAGCTGGGGCGTCAATGCGCGCTCCAACTACCGCAAGCGCTACCGCTACAACGGGAGCTTCAACATGAGCTACCTCACGACCAAGACGGGTGACCGCGACGTAGCGGGGGACTTCAGCCAGAGCAAGGACTTCCGCATCAGCTGGACGCACACACAGGACCCCAAGGCCAACCCCGAGCAGAGCTTCTCAGCCAGCGTCAACTACTCGACCAGCAGCTACAACCACAATTCGCTCTCGACGCTCTACAACCCCATGGTGGCGGGGCAGAATACCAAGAACTCGTCCATCAACTACAGCCGCACCTTCACGGGCACCCCCTGGCGCCTCTCCGCCAGCATCGATGCGACGCAGACCTCCGCCGACTCCATGGTCACGATGAGCCTGCCGAATGTGTCCATCAGCATGAACCGTATCTACCCCTTCCGCCGCAAGCAGCGCGTGGGGGCAGAGCGCTGGTACGAGAAGATCAGCATCAGCTACTCGGGACAGCTGCGCAATAGCATCTCCACCAAGGAGAACCGCCTCTTCAGGAGTAGCCTCACTCGCGACTGGCAGAACGGGATGAGCCACAATATCCCCATCTCCGCCTCCTACAAGCTCCTCGACTACATTGACCTGACCCTCGGGGCCAACTACACCGAGCGCTGGTACAGCTACAGCTCGCACAAGGTCTACGACCCGGACCTGGACCGCACCGTCTGGGAGCGTGACTACGGCTTCCGCCGCGCCTATGACTTCAACACCTCGGCCAACCTCAGCACCACGCTCTACGGCTTCTTCAAGCCCTGGAGCCTCCTAGGGGACAAGGTGCAGATGATACGCCACCGCATGACGCCGCGCATCGGGGTGAGCTTCACCCCCGACTTCGGCGCACCCATGTGGGGCTTCTACGAGACGCTGAGCTATACGGACAAGCAGGGCCTCCCTCGCGAGGAGCGCTACTCGCGCTACTCCGACGGGCACCTCTTCGGCGGGCCAGGGCAGGGACGCGCCGCCCTCATCACCTTCGGCGTGGACAACAACCTGGAGATGAAGGTCAAGAGCCAGAGCGACAGCACCGAGACCACCAAGAAGATCAGCCTCATCGAGAATCTCTCGCTGAGCTCGAGCTATAACCTCGCCGCCGACTCCTTCCGCCTGGCGGACATCAATGCGAACATCAACATACGCCTCTCGCAGAGCATCAACCTCAACTTCGGCGGCTCCTTCGACCCCTACCTCTACGGCCATACCACCGACGCCAATGGCGTGGTGCGTGAGTACCGCATCGACAAGATCCGTCCCTTCTGGGGCAAGCGCCTCGGCGGGCTACGCAGCACGGGGACGTCCTTCAGCTACAGCCTGAGCAACCAGACCTTCGACAAGCTGCGCGCCTTCTTCTCGGGCAAGAAGAGCGACAAGGACAAGAAGGGCAAGGAGCAGGCTGACAGCACCGGTCACGAGCTCAACGGACCTCGCCCCGACGGGCAGGAGAGCTCGCTAGCGGACCAGGCCGCACGTCAGGGCGGGCAGAAGAAGACGAGCTTCTACGGGTCGCAGAGCGACGAGGGCGAGTACGACGCCGATGGCTACCTCAAGCTCTCAATCCCCTGGACGCTGTCCTTCTCCTACGGGGTGAACCTAGCGCGGACGAGCTTCGACCCCGTGCGCGATGACTTCAACTACGGGCTGACGCACAGCCTGATGTTCTCGGGCAGCATCCAGCCGACGAAGAACTGGTCCTTCAACTTCAACGCCAGCTACGACTTCATCGCTAAGAAGATCGCCAACATGACCATAGGCATCAGCCGCGACATGCACTGCTGGAGCCTCTCAGCCAATGCCATCCCCTTCGGCCCCTACCGCAGCTACAGCATCAATATCGGGGTCAAGAGCAGCCTACTGAAGGATGTCAAGTGGGACAAGCACGGCTATTCGACCGGCGAGAGCTGGTAAGCCCGTCAATAATCAGTAACTTTGCACTATGGATAGGACTGGAGCGGAGCTCCGGGACACTATCCCTATAGTATCATCTCACGACACATCATAGTTACATCTCTAGCAGCTATACCCTTACGCAATGGCCACTACGACCACCCCTAAGAAGCTCGTGCGGCGCCTGCTCAGGCTACGTCCTAACCCCACCATCCTCCTCTTCATCGCGACGATCGCAGCGGTCATCATCGCCAATACCAGCGCTAGTGACCTCTACAACGCCTTCCTCAACTTCCCCGTATATGTATCGGTAGGCGGCATCGAGCTCTTTGCCCACTCGGGGCACACGATGACGGTGAGCCAGGTGGTGAACGATGCGCTGATGGCGATCTTCTTCTTTCTCGTCGGGCTGGAGATCAAGCAGGAGCTCCTCGTCGGGGAGCTGTCCTCGCCCAAGAAGGCCCTGCTACCCATCATCGCCGCCTTCGGAGGGATGATCGTACCCGTCCTCTTCTTCTTCGTCATCTGCCACCAGCAGCCCGAGAGCATGGGGGCGGCGATCCCTATGGCCACGGACATCGCCTTTGCTCTGGCAGTACTGGCATCGCTAGGAGAGCGCGTGCCGAAGAGCCTGCGCATCTTCCTCGCAGCGCTCGCGGTAGTGGATGACATCGGCGGCATCATCGTCATCGCCATCTTCTACAGCACCCATGTATCGTGGCTCCCCCTAGCCATAGGCATCGCTCTGCTGGGGCTGATCCTGCTGCTGGGACGCGCCCGTATCCACACCCTCGAGCCTTACCTCATCATCGGGGTAGCCGTGTGGGCCCTCTTCCTCCACTCGGGTATACATCCCACCATCGCTGGCGTGCTGACCGCCCTCTGCCTCCCCGCAGGGACCAAGGTGCATATCGGGCACCTCTCGGAGCGCCTGAGCGAACTGACCAGCCACCTCTCCACCAAGGCCGTCGAGTCCAAGGGCGCCCTCGTCCTCTCCCATGAGCAGCTGGAGAGCATACAGAAGATACGCACCACTACCGCCCGTGCCATCAGCCCCGTGCAGACGCTGGAGCACGCCATCGCCCCTTGCGTCAACTACTTCATCCTGCCGCTCTTCGCCTTCGTCAACGCGGGCGTTGCCTTCGGTGGCTTCTCTCCCGAAGCGCTGCTAGGGATTCCTGCGGCGATCTTCCTCGGCCTCTTCCCCGGTAAGGCCATTGGGATCAGCCTCTTCACCTGGCTGGCTATCAAGCTGCGTATGTGTAGCCTCCCCGAGGGGCTGACCGTCCACCGCCTGCTGCCGCTCTCCGTGCTCGGAGGCATCGGCTTCACGGTCTCGCTCTTCATCGCCAACCTATCCTACGACGCCCCCGACCTCGTCTCCCTGCTCAATGAGGCCAAGCTCGGGATCTTCGCAGGCACCATCGCCTCGGGCCTCATCGGCTACTTCTGGCTCCGCAGCACCCTCTCCAAGGATGACGCAGCCGCCTAGCCTCGAGGAGCTCGCAGCCCTCCAGGATGAGCTCCGACAGCTGCTCCAGCACCCCAAGCCCGAGCAGCGCCTCGGGAAGCTCCCGCAGGCCGAGCGCCTGTGGCTACAGCAGCAACTGGCGCAGCAGCGCCTCGTCAAGGACAAGCTCCCCTCGTGGCAGCTTGTCCTTGCCTATATCCCCTCTTCCCTTGCCCTAGAGCAGTGCTCCAGCCAGCTGGCCGCTGAGTACAAGCAGCGCTTTGTCCGCCGAGAGGATCACCTCCTAGACATGACGGGCGGACTGGGCGTGGACTTCAGCGCCCTTGCGGCGGTAGCCCACGCGGGCGTCTACGTCGAGCAGCAGCCCCAGCTAGTGGCCGCCGCACGCTACAACCTCCCCCTCCTCCTCCCCGACCGCCCCATCACGATCTACGAAGGGCGCTCCACGGAGCTGCTGGACGAGCTGCTCGAGCGCCATCAGCCCACCCTCATCTACCTCGACCCCGCCCGCCGCGAGCAGGGCGACCGCCAGCGCCGTGTCTACGCCCTCGAGGACTGCGAGCCCGACCTCCTCGGCCTCCTGCCCCGCATCCGCGAGCGCTACAGCGCCCTAGGGCTGCCTCTGCCGCGCCTGCTGGTCAAGGTCTCCCCCATGCTCGACCTCAAGCACACGCTCCGCTCCGTGCCCGAGACGAAGGAGCTGCACGTCGTGGCCGTGCAGAGCGAGGTCAAGGAGCTGTTGCTCTCCATAGACCTGGCTGCCCCCTCCCCCTCCTCATACCAAGACGTACCCCTTGTGGTAAGCCTCCTCGGAGGAGGGCAGGAGCAAAGTCTCCGCTTCGAGCGCGCCTTTGCCGAGGAGGAAGCTCTCACCGCACGCTACGCCACTGAGCTAGGCCGCTGGCTCTACCTACCGCACGCCGCGCTGATGAAGGCGGGTCTGTACAAGAGCCTCGCCGCGCGCTACGGCCTCGAGCCGCTGCATGTCAGTTCGCACCTCTACACCTCGGACGAAGCCTACCCCCACTTCCCTGGGCGCCGCTATGAGGTGGACGAAGTGCTGCTCTTCAGCTCCTCCCTCCTCAGACGTCTAGCGAAGGAGCGCCTCGCCGCGCAAATCATCTGCCGCAACTTCCCCCTCTCTGCCGACGAACTGCGTCGTCGCCTCAAGGCTGCCGAGCACGACACCTACGCCCTCCTAGGCACTACCCTCTCCACGGGCGAAGCCGTCCTCATCCGCTGCCGCCGCAGCTAGTCGCCTAGCCCACGCACGCCACCCGCTGCCGCCCCACAAGAAAGCCGCTCGCCCCATCGATCTCGAGTGATCGATGGGGCGAGCGGCTTT
>NZ_CALIXW010000050.1 GCF_938046015.1 uncultured Porphyromonas sp.
GAAGCACGATGGCTTCGGGGGGCGCTCCTTTTAGCTTAGCCTAGGGTGTAGGCTGGGCTCGTGGCCTTACTTCTTGGCAGCGGGCTTAGCAGGCGCAGCCACCGCAGGGGCGGGCTTAGCAGCAGCGGCACCAGCCTTGATGCCGAGGGCGTCCTTGACGGCCTGCGTCAGGTCGAGCGCGGTGCTGCCCGTGGCCAGCAGGACGCTGGACTCAAAGATGTAGGCGCAGCCCTGAGCTTCGCATACCTTGTTGATGGCGTTGGTTACCTTGGTGCGGATAGGAGCCATGAGCTTCTCCTGCTCCTTCTGGAGCTCTTCCTGCATCGTCTGGTAGCTGTTCTGCGTGCGGGCATCCATCTCCTGGAGCTCCTGCTGGCGCTTCTTCTTGATCAGGTCAGACATGGTAGCCTCTTCCTTCTGGTAGGCTTCGGCCTTAGCTCTGAACTCGTCCTGCATGCGCTTGATCTCAGCGTCGAAGCTCTTGGCGAGCTCCTGTACACGGGTCGTAGCAGCCTTGACATCAGGCAGTGCCTCCATGACAGCAGCGGTATTGACGATACCGATCTTCTGCTGGGCGTGTGCTGCGAAGCTGAGTGGGAGCATGAGGAGGAGAGAAATCAGAAACTTCTTCATTGTAGCTTGTCTATTACGTTATTTGTGGTTGAATCTTAGTAGGGCTTTGGGCTAGCGCAGGCCGAGCTGAGCGGCGAGCGTGTCGCTGATGTCGAGGCTGGGGTCTGCGTAGACGATCTTGGAGCTGGTACGGTCGATGATGAGCTGGTAGCCCTGCGTGCGTGCCAGCGTCTTCATCGCCTGCCATACCTTGTCCTGGATAGGCTTCATCTGCGTCTCGCGGCGCTTGACGAGCTCACCCTCGGGACCGAAGTAGCGGCGCTTCAGTTCGTAGGCCTGCTTCTCGGCCGAGACGATGGCCTCCTCGCGAGCTTTCTTCTGCTCGGCAGAGAGGAAGGCGATGTCCGTCTGGTAGCTCTTGTAGGCAGCCTGTGCCTTGGTCTCCAGAGCAGAGACCTCGCTCTGCCAGCGCTTGGAGAGCTCCTCGAGCTGCTTGTTCATCAGCTCGTAGGCGGGATCCTTCTTGAGGATGTAGTCCATATCGACGAGGGCGAGCCTCTGCGCTGCGGCGCTGAATACTCCCATGCACATCAGGCAGAGGAGGAAGAGCATCTTCTTCATTGCTGATACGAGTTATTAGCGGTGAGGTAATGATCCCAGGGGGCCTAGAGGTCACGCCCGAGGACGAAGTGGATATTGCTGCCGCCGCGCTCCTGGTAGCCTGTAGGGCGGTCGAAGCCATAGCCCCAGTCGAGCCCGAGGAGGCCGATCATAGGCATCATGACGCGTACGCCGAGGCCTGCCGAGCGCTTGAGGTCAAAGGGATTGTAGCGGCTGATGTCGCGCCAGGCATTCCCCGCCTCGGCGAAGGCCAGCACCCATACGGTGGTGCTCTGCTCGAAGATCAGCGGGTAGCGGAGCTCGAGGGCAGCCTTCATGTAGCTGTAGGCGTAGTCGTAGTTCGCCCCAGCGATCGAGCCGTTCTTGTAGCCGCGTAGGCCGATGGTCTCGTTCATATAGCTCATCGAACCCGACATCATGTCGCCACCCATATAGAACGTCCCGAAGGGCGATCTCTTATACTTGTTGTAGCTGTTGATGATGCCCCCTTCCATGCGCGCCATCAGGACGGGCGTGCGCTTGACGGTCGTGGGGTTCATCAGCGGGATGAAGAGCTTGCCAGAGTACTTCCACTTGTGGTACTCGATGAAGCGGTAGCGGTCGGCCGACGGCAGGTTGGGGTCGGAGTAGTCCTTCTTGTCAAAGAGGGAGTAGGGGGGCGTGAGGCTCACCGAGAGGGAGAACTCGGATCCGCGGCGCGTGTAGACGGGGTTGTCCACGGAGTTGCGGTCGATGCGCAGCTCGAGGTTGATGTCGTTGGCCGAGCCGTGGTGGAAGTTCTCGAAGGTGTTGTACGACCAGTTGTTGAGGCGGTAGTGGGTGTAGTTGAGGGAGGCGGTGAGCTGGAACCAGTTGTCGGGCCAGTTCAGTCGGCGTCCATTGGCGACCGAGAAGCCGATGAGGCTGAGGCTGCGGTCGGAGTCGTAGGCGTTCTCGTAGAGCGTCGAGCTATTGCCGTAGCCATAGTCGCTGCCATAGCCATAGCCACCGTAGCCGTAGCCTCGGCCATAGCCCCCACCGTAGTAGTTGTAGGGATTGTTGTAGCCATAGCCGTAGCCCGAGTTCTGCAGCTGCCCTGAGTAGTAGCGCTGGTCGATGGCCGTGGTGCGGGAGTAGAAGGCACTTACCGAGAGGAGGTTGGGGCGCTTCTTGCCGAACCAGGGGTCACTGAAGGAGACGCTCAGCTGGTTGTAGTAGCGCGCATTGGTCTGCCCCGTGATGGAGAGCTTCTGCCCATCGCCCTGCGGGATGATCCCTCGGTACATGCTCGGGCGGAAGAGGTTCTCGATCGAGAAGTTGGTGAAGGTGAAGCCCACCGAGCCGATGATCCCCGTTTGGCTCCAGCCGATGGAGAGGTTCAGCTGGTCATTGCTCTTGGGCGTCAGGTCGTACTCGATGTCTACCGTCCCAGCCTGGGGGTTGGGTACGGGCTTGGGGATGGACTTCTCCGCGTCGAAGTGCCCGAGCTGATTGAGCATGCGGAAGGAGTTCATCAGGTCCTCGCGGCTGAAGAGCATACCGGGCTTGGTGTAGAGCTCGCGGCGTACGACGTCCTCGTAGACGATATCATTACCACGGATCTTAACCTTGTCGATGGTGGCCTGAGGTCCCTCGGAGATGCGGATGTCGAGCGATACGGAGTCGCCCTCGATGTTGGTCTCGACGGGGTCTACGCCTGCGAAGATGTAGCCATTATTATAGTAGAGGTTGCTCACAGCGTCCTCATCGGTGGAGAGGCGGCTCTCTAGGCGCTTCTGGTCGTAGACGTCGCCTGGGCGGATGCCGAGGACCTGCTCCAGCACCTGGCTGGGGTACTTGGTGTTCCCGACGAAGCGTACATCCTTGATATAGTACTTCTGCCCTTCGCTCAGGCGCAGGTAGATGTCCACCTTGCGCTCGCCTGGGACGGGGACGATGCTATCGGAGAGGAGCTCGGCGTCGCGGTAGCCGTAGGACTGGTACTTCTTGATGAGGTTCTGCAGGTCCTGCTTGTAGTCGGCGTCGACGAACTTCTTTTGACTGAAGATCTTCAGGAGGGAGGACAGTGCGCGCCCTCCGCTTAGGGAGAAGCCCTCATTGGTCTTGCTCAGAGCCATACGTAGCTGGTGGGGCGTCAGCGCTAGGTTGCCATCGAAGTAGATGTTGCGCACCTTGGTCTTGCCACTGCGGTCGATGTCGATCGTGAGATCTACGTAGCCAGGCTGTCCCTCGGTGTCGGTCTGCTCTATGTCCAGGCGCATGTCGCGGTAGCCCTTCTCGTCGTAGTACTTCTTGACGAGCTGGCGGGTGCGGTTGAGCACGTTGGGGGAGACCTGTACGCCCTTGCGTAGGCCGGTGCGCTTCTCCAGCTCCTCACGGTCGCTCTTGGAGATGCCCGTGAAGTTGACCTCGTTGATGCGAGGGCGCTCGGTCAGCTGGATCTCCAGGTAGACCTTGTTGCCGACGTACTTTGTCACGAGGATGCGTGCATTGGAGAAGTAGCCCGCCTGGAGGTAGCGGTTGACCGCCGAGGTCAGGGCAGCGCCAGGGATCTGGATCTCGTCCCCGACGTTGAGCCCCGAGAGGTTCGCCAGGACGAAGTCGTCATAGCTTGTCGAGCCCGTGATCTTGACCTCTGCGATGGTCTTGGTCACGGGGTGCTCGTAGGAGATACGTGGGGCGAGGACGGAGTCTGCAACAGCCTGTGGAGCGCTGACTACGAGGGTGCGTGGGGCACGCGGTGCAGCGGTCGCCGCACCTGCCGTGAGTAGACAGCCTAGGAGGAGTGCAGGGAGTCTCTTGTGCATAGAGTCGTATTATCGTCGGTCGAGCTAGCCCCTAGGCTAGTCCTCGAGTTGTATTTGTTCGCTTGTCTTACCGAAGCGGCGTTCGCGGCTCGCATAGGCTGCGAGGGCCTCGTCGAGGGCCTCCTGGCCGAAGTCTGGCCAGTAGGTCTCAGAGAAGTAGAGCTCGGAGTAGGCGGACTGCCAGAGCAGGTAGTTGCTGATGCGCTCCTCGCCGCCCGTCCGGATCACTAAGTCGGGGTCGGGGTACTCCGCCGTGTCGAGGTAGCTGCTGATGAGCTCCTCGGTGATCTCCTCGGGACGGAGGCGACCAGCGGCAGCCTCAGCGGCGAGGCGCTGGGAGGCGCGGCGGATCTCGTCTCGCGAGGAGTAGCTGAGCGCTAGGATGAGGGTGATCTGCTGCCCGTCTTTGGTCAGCTCGATGCTCTCGGCCAGCGAGTCTTGAGCCTGCTGTGGCAGGCGAGAGAGGTCACCTATGGCGCGCATGCGTACACCCTCGGCGATGAGCTGGGGCGTCTCGGCGTGGATGGCTGAGACGAGGATGCTCATCAGGGCATCCACCTCCTCCTGAGGGCGAGACCAGTTCTCTGTGCTGAAGGTATATACCGTCAGGTACT